>CAJTGD010000057.1 GCA_910575475.1 Lachnospiraceae bacterium
GTACGCTTATTATATCACTACCTTGCAGAAAAGAAAATGACGCTAAAGCTCTACCGCCTAAAGGCGGTGGATTTGACCTAATGCTTGGAAATTAAATCAAGCACACGCACCTCATAGCCTTTCTTTTCCAGAAGCCCGCCCGTGTCACGGACAATCTCGCCTTTCGGGTCTAAGATTACCATTGACGTGTTGCACTGCATGACATTGGGCTTACAAAAAAATCTGGTCTTTCCTGCGCCAGAGCCGCCCACCACAAGGATATTTAAGTTCCTCCTGTGTTTCTTCCCGTCAAGTCCGATGCGGACGCTCTGGGTCAGCAGCTTGTTCTCCGATGCGTTTTTATCTCGGTATTTTTTATTAAGCGTACTTGCATTGCCCCATTTGGCAGAGCCGTGTTCCTCCCCCTTGCGGTAGTTCCTGCGTGTGGAGAAATAAACGCCGATTCCCATGCCGTAGGCAAGCAGAAAAATAAGGACAATTCTGGGAGTGTCCTCACATACCGTTATGGAAAACGGGTTCTCCATTGCCACGGATAAATTCTGAATTATCTCCACGATGCCGCCGCTGACATAAGGGGCAGTCAGCAGGGCAAGCCACACGATAGGGATGATGCCAAATAGAGAAAGGATTAGGCTCACTTTGTAATCGTCACCGTTCTTCATGGCACTTGCACGGGGCGACCTTTACTTTCTTGGTCGGGGCGAATGCCACCCTGCTTATCAGCTCGTCAACAGGCTCGGTGGGGCGTCCCTCCTGTATCTGCTGTGTCCGCAGGGTGTTGAGGGCATTGAGGATAATATTTTTATCATACTTATCCACCACGATATAGTAGCGTTTTTCTTTCATTGCTGCACCTCCGATTAGCGTTCCTGCTCTTTGGATTTAGGCGGCTTGTTCTTTTCAAGGCTCTTATACATATCCGACTGGATTTCGCCGAGTACGTCACGCATCGAGCCAAGCTGCCCTTTAAATTCCTGCGTTTCCATGCCCGCAAACTCTTTCGGGAGATTGTCGAAGCGGAAGCCTTTGGTGTCCACGCCGTAGCGGGAGCTTACCATATAGGCAACGCAGAACGACTTGAAGTCCGAAGCGTCACGGCTCTCCTTATGCTTGAAGTCAAAGACCGCCGCCGACACTTCCTTTGCCATGCTGACAAAGAGCTGTTCTTCGGAAAGCCCCGTCTTGATGAAGATGGTCTGCTGTGCGCTGTCGTAAAATGCAGGCAGCTCAAGGTCGTCTACTGGCACAAAGGAAACGGGGCTTGCGTCAATCATCGTCGACACAAGCTCCCGCATGTTTTTTTGCTCCTGCGGCTGCTGCCTGTCCTTTGCTGTAGTCTGGGAAATGTCGTAGACCACTTTTGCGTTGTAGCCGACCGCCTTTGAGCCGTCCTCCCGCTCGTACTCTTTCCCTGGCTCAAGGATAGTGATTTTCTGTGCGTCCTTGTCCACATAGGCACGGCTCTGTTTCCAACTTCCATAATCTTTTAACTGTGTCGCTTCGGGCATCTGTGCCGAAACCAAGATTGCATTGTTGACGGAGTAGCGGTCAAAATGCCCCTGCACGTCAAGGTACTGCTGAAATGCACCGCCGTCCGTCATCATCTGTCCGCAGGTCGTGTCAATCAGCTCATAGGCTTCTTTCCGCTGCTCCTGCTTTTGGGCAGCCCATTCCTCTTTATTAAAGGCTTTGCTGCCGCCGCTGAATACATCATAGATACTCATGCTTATCTTGCTCCTTTCGATTTTGGTCTACGTTTCCGCTTCTGGGGCTGTTTATGCTCCGTCTTTCCTGCGGGCGGCTTCTTCGCCCTGTCGAGAAATTTCTCTTTGTCAAGGTTCGGGGAAGCGTCTGCTTCCTGTTCCTTGCGGCTCTCCTTGATTTTCCGCAGTTCCTCCCTGACTGACGGCTTCCCCGCCTTAGCCATAGTAGCCCCCTCTGCGGGCTTCCTTTGCTGCTTTGAGGTAGGCTCGGACAGAGGGGATTTTTCTGTCTTTGCCACCGAGGGGTTTGGGGCGTTTTCCTCTTTCTGCATGGGCTTTCCCATAAGGGCATCCATGAGCCTGTCTTTCTCCGCCTTTACCTCCACGCCGACGTCTGGCTCTGGCTGACCGTCTTTTGTATCTGCGGTCTTGACATCTTTTGTTTTTCCCTTGTCCCCTTTCGATTTCTCCGCTTCGGTCACGATGGAAGCGGTATCTACCGACGCAAGGCTGAACCGCTCCACGATGCGGCTGATTTTCGATGCGTCCTCCGCACGGGCAATCACGTCCACCTCCGCATCGGGGTCTTTGTTCTTACGGTCTGCAAGGACGCAGTAGAGTACGCCGTATTTCTTCGCTTCCTGCGTGAACTTCTTCAAGTCGCCGCTCTTTACGGTAAAGACTTTTAACTCTTTCCCAGAGCGGAGCATGTTTGTGAGCCTTGCCTTTCCTTTGGTTTTCTGTTCCTCTTTTAAGATGGAATATAAGAGGATGGCGATGTTCTTCGCACCCGCCCCCGTAATTTTGGCAGCAACTTCAAATCCCTCCAAGCTCATCCTTACGATTTGCTCCGCCGCTTCGCCGCCTGTGTTCATGCTTCATCAGCTCCTTTCCTTTCTTCTCTTTTTCATCTGCCCGTATGACATTTAATTTTTCTTTGAGGGTGTCGCTGCGGGCTTCAATCCCCTCACATAATCTGACCTCCCTCCGCAGTGTTTTCATCCTCTCCGTAATTTCCGACAGCCGAGCCTTGACCGCTTCCTTTTCTTCCCCGACAGATTTTCGGGATTGGGAATAAAGCCCCTTTCGCTGTTCGGTCAGCTCATTCATCTCGGATTCCAGAGAGCCTTTATAAGACAAAAGCTGCTCCGCCGTGTCGATATGGTTGCGGCAGAGCAGCCTTGTTTCGTTGGTGATGGCATCCATCTTCATCAAGTCGTCCTTTAGGAGATAGTGCAGCCGTGCGTAATTCTGTTGTTTCTTTTTTGGCAGGATGCCGAGCTTGTAGCAGTAGTGGAGATACAGCCCACGCAAGCCGCCGATTTTCTTGGCATCCTTTAATGTTCCTTTTACCTTTATCACTCTGACCTGCGGCTGTTCTTTGGAAAAGTTCTGGAACTTCACCGCATAGGAATTTTCCCTTATGCGTTCCGTTATCCTCTCGTTGGTGTAGTCATCGCCGAGCTTATAGAGCCGCTTCGGTCTTTGCCATCCCCTGCCGATTATCGTCCAGTATTTTCGGTTGGGGTCAAAATTGATGCGGTATCCCATTTCCGACAACTGGCGGTCAAAGTCTTTCAGCGTAAATGATTTTGAGATGGCTTCGTCCACCGCCTGCCGTGCCACACTATCCCTCGTAGGCAGACCGTTCTTCTCGGCTTGGCAGAGGACATAGGGCTTCTTCCTGCCGCTTGGGTGTTCGATGACCGATAAGGAATACTCACGGCACAATTCATCCGAACGCTGGCGGAGCAGACGCAGGTTCTTTTTGTTGTCGTGGTAATGTTTTCCGTCAATATAAGAAACGGAGTTGACGACAAAGTGATTGTGCAGGCATTCCGTATTTAAGTGGGTTGCCACAATCACTTGAAACCTGTCGCCCCACATCTTCTCCGCCAGCTTCACACCGACCTCATGGGCAATCTCTGGCGTGACCTCGCCCGCTTTAAAACTCTGAAAGCCGTGGTAGCAGACAATCTCGCTCTGGTCGTTCCATTGGGCTTTTGCCATCGTCATCTCGTCCCTTGCGGTGGCAGGGTCGCAGTTTACGCCCGTGACGAAAAACTGCCGCTCGGTCTTGTCGCTGTTGGTGGCGTACTTCATCACGTCGCCCATCGCCTGCAAGTCCGCATCCGTGTATTTTGGGTTGGCGGTCTTTTCTGGGTTCTCGGCGTAGCCGATGGGATGGTCGAGCCTGCCCTTTACGTCCCATATCTCGCAGACCGCCATCATCCAGACATCTGCCTCGGCACAAGGTAGCATCTGCCCACGTCCAGACGGAAGTCCCGCCACCGCTTGGCTTCGTCGTAGAGCATCGGCGTGTCCACGAAGTTTAAGGCGTTCGCCTTTGCCGCAAGCTGGTTGATGCGGTTGCCGATGGCGGACAGCTCCCTCATGATTTTATAGAACTCTGGGTCTGGCTTCTCGCACAGGCGATAGCCCATGACCATCGACTGGAGCAGGGCTTGTCTGGAATGCCCCGCCCTCTCCGCAAGGGAGCAGAGGTATTCAGCTTCTTCCTCGGTCAGTCGGAACAGTATCTGCACGTTTCGTTTCCGCATCCAAATCCCCCTTTCCCTCGGAGAGCCTGTTAATCTGCAGCACGCACATACACGCCACGCCGACCATGCCGCCGAGCGTCGTGCCGAGAATGAAATATATAAAATTACCCATCCTTAAAAAACTCCTTTCTTTCTGCCGTCCTTTGGCGGCGGTCTTTTCCACGGGGTATTAGGGGAGCTTTCCCCTAACAAGCGAATTTTGTTTCCATCGGCAGATGGATAACCAAATTCAGTGCTTGGTAAGACGTGTCTTTAATCCCCGCCCCCGTGACAGCATCCTTTACACATCGTTCCAAAGCACGGACATTCCGAACAGCAGCCGTCCTCAAAATCCTCTCCCTCGGATTCGCTTTCTTCCCCTGCGTCCTCTAAGGGAGCGTTAATCTCGGCTTCGCCGCAGACAAAATCCCCGTCAGAAAACCTCACAAGGTCGGTGTCATACAGGATAATTTTTAACTTCTCCGCCGCCTGTTCGGGGCTGTCGGCATGGATGGAAACGGTCTTTGCATAGTGGGCGACAAGGGTCACTTCATAATTTTTCAATCGGTCTTTCCTCCTTTTCGGTCTGAAATTTAGTTGTGGTTACGGTCATTTCTTGCTGAAAATCTTCATTCAGTCAGCGGGCATCCCCCCTTTCACGGCTCGGTTTCTGCCTTGCAATCCCCAGATAGGACATTAAAAAATCGTTGAAGTCCTTTCCGATTGGCGGCGGTTCATCAACGATTCGGTAGTCTTTCTGCAACAATTCTTTCAAGGCGGCGGTACATAGCCGACCTGCCCTGTCCTTATCCAGATGCAGAAATATTGTTTTAATTTGTGGGTTTGCTTTTAAAAAAGTCGTAAGGGCAACGGGGATTTTGCTTTCTTTCAGCTCTTTCTTCGGCTGGTACACTCCCGACAGGGAGAGTAGATTCTCTGCTTTATAATCTTTTCCCTCACATTTTAAATATGTGGCATAGGAGAGTAAATCAATGGCGGCTTCAAATAAATGCACGGCGTCGGTCGGCTCTTTTGCCAGAAGCCGAAACGAATACCGCTTGTCGCTGCCCGATGCGTCACGCTTGAAGCTCCCCATCGTGCCACGGCAGGCGGCGTACTTTGGCGTCCCGTTCTCATCTTTCCCGATAAAAACGGCGTTGTGGTAGTCGGCACTCTCGAAAATAATCCCCTCGGCAACGCACTCTTGGATAATCTGGTAGTCAATGCCACGCCCGAAAAGATACTCGGTCACTCTGCCGCAGTCCTTATTCTTCGGCGGCAGGAGCAGCACCTTTGGCTCGTCTTTTTTTACGGCAGGGGGCGGCGGCTTCCAGTCCGCCATCGTCTGCCCCGTGAGGGTTTCCACGGCTTCCACAAAGCCATACTCCTTGACTTTCATCAGATAATCAAGGGCAGAATAGCCGCCGAAGCCCCTCGACCACCAGTACCATTTGCCGTTGGAAATCTTTAGGCTGTCATGCTCGGCGGTACAGTAGACGTTCGTCGTGCCTTTCACTTTGACAAGGTTGCTCGGCTCGTAAGCTCTAAGATAGGAAAGCAAGTCTATCTGCCTTGCCTGCTCAAGCACGTCTGGGTCAATCTGCACATAGGGTCTGTTACTTCTCATCCAAATAAAATCACCTCCAGAAATGAATTTAGCCGAGGGGCTTTCGGTAAAGAAAACCTCTCGGCTATGTAATTTATCTACATATATCTTTTTATAATAACGCATCTATTTTTTCAGTTCATTATCAAGGGTTTCTTTTCTAATGTCCTTCCTCTAAGAACTATCTCAAAAAAACAGATTGACTCGCCATATCGTTCATTAGCAAGGTCTATATATTTTTTTCTTGTTTTTAATGGACACTTCAATCCAAACACAATTTCAGCAATTGGAGATATTATTTCCTTTAATCCTTGCATTTGCTCCACACAACGCCACTCTTTTTCGTATGCCCATGTTGTGTTTTTAGTTGACATTACAGTTTTTAGAAACGGGTCGTCAAATGCTGCAGCTTGAAAAAACAGTTGATTGCCATTCTCATCAACAGTAAATGCCAAAGTGGGCTTGATTCTATCTTTTAATATGAAAGCTTCATTAGTATAATTTACTTTTAGGCAAAGGCTATTGGGTGTAATGCTACTCTCATCCTGTATATCAAATCCAATTGCAATCCCCTTTCCTCCATCTGCATAATGCCCCCACATCAGTTCATTATCACAAGTCTCTGATAGGCTAAAAATACCAACATTTCTTAAAATGTCAGTAATATACATATATTTTGACGCTGGATTTGATGGATAATTACCCGTTCTTGATTTAATAAAATCAGCAAAAATACGATACTTCCCATCAAAGTCTTTAATATTACCAATTTCTGATAACACTTGTTTAATCTCATTTTTGGGTAATCCCCACATTAAATCATGCTCATTAGTCATAACATATGCCAACACAAAACCTTCAAGTTGTTCCTTTTTTTCTTGCTCACAACATTTTATAATGCTTTTTTCAGCAATTTCTTGAATAGAACATTCAAGTGGGTCATTTAATGTTTCTGGTTTGGCAAACCAGACTTCATTCTTTTTTATTATTTCTTCTGTTCTTTCAGAATCAGTTCTATATTTATATAGCAACACTATTTTATCTCCTTATCTTTAATCGCATATTATTACTTTCTCATTCTTGTATAATCCGTTTAGCTATATCAATTTCATGTTTTCTCAAGTTGGCTTGAGCATTAGAATAGTTTTCAAATCCTTCTGTGTTAATCGGGTCAATTAAGTTATATACTCGTTCTAATGCTTCTTCCAATATCTCGGAATCTGCACCTCGTTCTAATGCTGAATTATATAAAGAAATATTAGCTCTTAAAGCACCCAAAAGCTTTGCTATATCTTGATGCAAAGATACACTTCCAATTATATCTTTTACATTATCATCAATGTATGGATATGCTCCATTAACACGAAATTCTCTCCATTTTGGATTTGCGATGTTATTAAGATAGTGCAATTCATTCAACAGACGTTCATAGAACAGCATTTCTTCAATAAGATTATTATAAAATCTCTTTGTTTCTGCCTGCAATTTTTCATTAGCCTTTTCTAAATTAGCTTTTCTTTGTTCTTCAAGAAATTGCTCTATTCTTTCACTATTTTCTTTTTGAGATTGTTCCATCTGTGCAAAAAATTGTTTTCTCGATTCCTCAAGTTGCTTTTCTTGAATTTCTCTATTCTTCTTTGCTATTCTTAATTGAACTATACCTGCCAATATTGCTACAATAACAGCACTTCCAAATCCTATAAACGCACTAATGATAGATTGAATTTGTATTATATTCTCCATAAGCCATCTCCAAAATCTTTATTGTTAAAAACATATTGACAATCGTTTTTGTCTGATTTATCAGTTTAATAGTAATCATAATATGATGCCATTTCTGCTTCATAATCCTTAATCTCACTTAGCATACTATCAACAGCATCCAAGAAATTACACAATTCTTCAAAGCAAGAAGCTACATTCTCAATATCAAATTTCCTTGCTTTAAGAAAGTACGGCTTCATATTTTTATTGCACGGATACCGAAACAAATCAGAACTTTGGTCAAAATCATGGAATGTCTGGATATATTGTTGGGTATCCTCTAAAGTTGTGTCATCGTCTGGGGCATTTGCATACTCCCTTATTTCACCTGCGATACTGTTCCAAAGACCAAGGATGCTATGTTTTTTCTTTTGTGTAACCCTTATTGCTTTAGCATTATCTATATGACTATCTTCAACAATCACTCTTTTTAATCCAAGCTCAACAGCATTTCTATACAAATAACACATTGGCATAAACAAATTAGATTTCCTTTGTGTGATAATTTTATCCTTTAAGAAATTCCCAACTTCTGAATATGATGAGAAATAAGGATAAAAGGAGTTTCTGGAATATTTATATCCTACCACACTTTGTTGGTAATAATGTCCCCCTTCTATTATTAGCCGTGGAGAATATGCTTCATAATTTTGTGTAGAGAAAGCCCCTACATCGTAAATCTCTTTAATAACCATATAGGCTTTATTCATATTGTCGTGCGTCGCAGCCAACGAAATATGAGTCTGTTTTTCAAATAATGCCTTAAAATTACTTCCAAACGGATACCGAAACATATCTGATTCCTTATCAATTCGAGAAATATCAGCTAAATAATCCAGTACCCATTTAGCATTTTCATTTTCGTCTATCGTTAATCCTCGTATCTCAATTAGCTTCTCAAAAGATTGTTTAAGGTCATGGCGAATTTGACCTATAATGTCTTTTCTATCAGTAGTATCAGTTACTACTTGAAAAATACTTGCTTTCAATAACAGTTCCAAACTTTGCCTATATAAATAAACTGTGGCGAAATACCACAAATCAAGTTTTGCTATATCTTGATTTTCAGCCGCTTCTTCTCCTAAATAGTGAATTACGGTTTCAGCCGCCTCATAAAAATTTTGTGCGTACTTATAAAAATCAACATCCAAACTACCGCTATTGGCAACGGTAATAATATATTTACTGCTTCCCCCAATATGATATAAATTCATATCTGGGCGTATCCATTTATAATCCATTATAGTCCTCACTCTCCATTTCTATATTAAAATATACCATATATGTGTGAATTTTTCCACCTCTCGGCTATGTAAAAGACGGCATCAGCTCCACGCCGACACCGCCTTTCCCTCGGTCAATCCGTTATAAAATCCCTGCCTTTTTTAGATACCCCACGCTGTCATAGCAGCCACGGAAGTAGACCGACTGCATCTCCATGTCCGTAAGTTTGTTCCTAAGCTCCATTACTTTAATCAGTGCTGCACATTCTTCCTCGGTTAGTTCCTCCGCCGTTTCCGTGTCAAACACGCCTAAGACTTTCGGATATTTCCCATAAAGGCTCTCAATCTCGGCTCTCACGGCACGGTATTCCTCGTTTTCTCTGGACAGCTTTGCGATGACAGAGCCGAGATATTCATTAAAAACATTGTCATGAACATCTACAAAAGTTTCAAATCTGAACGCATCAGACATTCTTCCTCACCTCCGATTTTTTCTAATCGTCCTCTATTATAATACCCCAAAATCAGCAGTACAAATGTGCAAACTGGATTTAACGCTCCCTGTCCGTGCATTTTTTCTCTGTCTGCCCGTTGTCCTGCTCTGGCTCATCGTCAATAACAGACTTGTCTTTTTCATTCAGATTCAGTTCGATATTGAGGGCGTTGAGCCGTTCCGTCTTTTCTTTCAGCTCGTTTTCAAAGGCAAACGGCTTCTTCACTTCCTCTTTTGCGGTTTCAAGCTGTGCTGTGGTTTCCTCCTTTCTGGTCTTGGCGGCTTCCAGTCTGGCAGGGAGCTTGGCAATCTCATTCTCGATTCGGGTCAGATTGCCGAGGGCATCCGTCCCTAAATCTACCTTATATTTCCTCATTCCGCAGAGGTTCAGACAATAGTGTGCATTAACGGTATCATAGAAAACCTCCATCTGAAAGCCACGGTAGCTGCCGATTTGTATCGGCTGTGACAGCGGGTTTTCCTTGCAGATGGCAAGCAGCATCCCGCCTGCGTCCGCTTTTTCTTTGTAGGTCACGCCGTTTAAGGTCATCGGGCAGAACTTGTCCTCGCCCTGCGGCATATGCTGGCTGGCAATTTTGGCATCATTCCCATAGCCTACAATACGTTCCCCATACTCCTTAATCTCCTGCGGGTAGTGCTTCAGTATCCTGTCCTCAAGGTCGTAATGCTCGGAAAGATAACTCTGCTTTAAGACTTTCAGCTTCGCCACCTGCATATCCAAATCCATTTTTTCCTTAAAACGTTCATCGCCCGTGGCAAGCATTTTCACCTCCGCAAAGGAAAGGGCGACCTCGTCCACGTCCTCGGCAGAACGCACGGGGCTTTTGCTCGTCATTATCTGGGAGATGAATTTCTGCTTTCCCTCCACGAGCTGGTAGAGGTACGCATCAAAGGTCTGCTCCGTCACATAGCGGTAAACTTCCACTTCGGGAAACATATTTCCCTGACGTTCCAGACGACCTTGACGCTGTTCCAAGCACGACGGCTTCCACGGGCAGTCAAGATTATGAATGGCAATCAGCCTGTCCTGCACGTTTGTACCCGCACCCATCTTCTGGGTAGAGCCAAACAATATACGCACCTCGCCGCTCCTTACCTTTGCGAACAGCTCCTTTTTCTGTGCATCGGTATTCGCTTCATGGATGAAACGCACCTGCTCCGCAGGGATTCCACGCCGTATCAATTTTTCCCTCATGTCATCGTAGACGTTGAACATACCGTCGTTTTTCGGTGTGCTGAGGTCGCAGAACAAGAGCTGTGCCGCCTTTGTGTCGGCGTGTCCCTCCCAGATGCGGTACATATTTTCCACGCAGGCGTTGACTTTGCTGTTCGGGTCGTCGGGCAGCATTGGGTCAATCAGCCGCTGGTCTAGGGCAAGCTGCCGCCCGTCGTTTGTCACTTTGAGCATATTATCTGTTTGTGGTTTTACCAGTCTTGCACGGATTTTCTCTGCCCGCTTCGCAAGCCCCGCCACCATTTCGCTCTGAATTTCACTCGGTTTGGTCTTGATGTTGTGGTAATTGACCTTTGGCACGGGGAGCTTTAGCATATCGGCAGTCTGGATGTCCGCAACCTCACGGAACATCTGCATCAATTCTGGCAGGTTGTAGAACTTCGCAAACCTCGTCTTGGCTCGGTAATTCGTGCCTTCGGGGGCGAGTTCCAGAGCCGTAACCGTTTCACCGAACGTGGAAGCCCAACTGTCAAAATGCTGTAACCCGTTTCTTGCGAGGGTGTCATACTGCAAATACCGCTGCACGGAATACATCTCGACCATTGAGTTCGAGATGGGAGTTCCCGTTGCGAAAACCACGCCACGGTTACCCGTGATTTCGTCCAGATAACGGCATTTCATAAACAAATCGCTTGACTTTTGGGCTTCGGTCTGGGCGATGCCGCCGACATTCCGCATCTTGGTAAATAAATAGAGGTTCTTGTAAAAATGGCTCTCATCTATAAAGAGCCTGTCTATGCCCAATTCCTCGAAGTTTATCACGCTGTCTTTCCGCTTGGTATCATTTAATTTATCGAGCTTCGCCTTAATCGCTTTCCTCGTTTTCATGAGCTGCTTGACCGTGAACTGCTCCCCGTGGGATGCCTGCACATCGTCAATGCCACGCTCAATATCGTCAAGCTGCCGCATGAGCTGTTCCCTCTGGCGTTCCTCGCTGATGGGGATTTTCTCGAACTGGCTATGCCCGATAATCACCGCATCATACGCCCCCGTTGCAATCCTGCCGCAGAACTTCTTGCGGTTTCCCGTTTCAAAATCCCGCTTGGTCGTGACAAGGATGTTCGCACTTGGGTAGAGCCGTAAATATTCCGACGCCCACTGCCCGACAAGGTGGTTCGGCACGACAAACATGGATTTCTGGCATAAGCCGAGCCGCTTGCTTTCCTGCGCTGCAGCGACCATCTCAAAGGTTTTTCCCGCCCCTACCTTGTGTGCAAGGAGCGTGTTGCCGCCGTAGAGGATATGGGCAATCGCATTGACTTGGTGGGGTCTTAGCTGGATTTCTGGGCTGATGCCGCCAAATGTGATATGGCTTCCGTCATATTCACGGGGGCGGATGGAATTAAATGTGTCATTGTAGTAGCGTACAAGCCTGTTCCTGCGTTCTGGGTCTTTCCAAATCCAGTCTTGAAACGCCTGCTTTATCACCTCCTGCTTTGCCTGCGCCGCCGTGGTTTCCTTATGGTTCAGCACCGCTTTCTTGTTGTTGTGTTCGTCATAAACATAGTCAAAGATGCGGGTGTCACGGAGATTCAAGGTGTCCTCCATGATGCGGTATGCGCTCGCCCGCTTCGTGCCGTAAGTGCTGTCCGCCTTGACATTCCCAATGTCGGAACTCTTATTCTCGATGAACCAGTCGCCGTTATACGCCGTGTAGCGCACCTGCAGCCTGCCCGCCGCATAGCTTGACGGCGTTAAAAGCTCCATCATGAACTGCTGTACATCCTCCTGCGGTATCCACGTCGTGCCAAGACGGACGGAGATTTCGCTTGCAGGCAAATCCTTTGGGATAACTTTTTCCAGAGCTGCCACGTTAGTTTCATATTCGGGGCTGTCGTGTGCAGCGGCTTTCGCCGTGATGAGCTTTGCCCGCACATTCCCCGACAAATATTCATCTGCGGTCACATACCTTGCAGGCTCGGAAGTAGGCACTTTGTAGATAACACCCTGCAATTCCCTGATAATTTCTTCCTCCGACCTGCAAGTGAGCCGTGCCATATATTCTAAATCAACACGGGCTTTCTCCCCGATGGAGAGAGCGAGGGCTTCGCTGGCGGTTTCCACAAAGGTCACTTCTCGGTGGGGCTTTATCGTCCGCTTCGTGAACATATCCGCCTTGCGTTTGAACTTCCCCTCGTCGTCAAGCACTTCCAGAGAACATAAAAGGAAGTAGCTTTCGTCTGCTGCAAAAGCGAGATAGTTCCCCCTGCTGTTGATTAAGCCGTACTTTTTGGTAAAGGCATCGTATAAGCGGTTTAGGTTTTCCTGCTCGGTCTGTATCATTTCCTCTGGGCAGTCGTCGGTCTGGTACTGAATGAGCTTCCTCACGCAGTCACGGATTTCCAGCAGCCCCTTGATGCGGTTCTCCGCCGTCATGGACACGTTAGCGGGGGTCATTTCATTATTCTCTCGGAAGTAAACCTTGCCGCCCACAAGGGCAAAAGAGAAGTTCCGCACGTTCGGGTCGGCGGGGATGGCTTTCTCACGCTCATCGGAAATTTCGTCAATCTCAACATCCTGCTCCGTGATTTCTCCGTTTATTCGCTGCACGGCTTCATGGAGAAGCCCCGCAAGCGGCACGTCGGGATAGGCTTTGCAGGCACTGTCCATGCCGAACCTCGTGCTTTCCATCTTCATCTCGCCAAGCACCATCTCTGGGTGGGATACAAAATAGCTGTTCATCGTGACGCCGTTTTCATCCGTGTCAAGATTTATCCACTCTGGCTCAATGTCAATTATATTGTTACGCTTCTGTAAAATAAGAATGTCGCTAGTGACCTCCGTGCCTGCGTTTGCCCGAAACGTGTTGTCGGGAAGCCTTACCGCACCTAAAAGCTCGGCTCTCTGTGCGATATACTTCCGCACCTCTGGGCTTGCCTTGTCCATCGTACCCTTAGAGGTGATGAACATCACAACGCCGCCTGCCCGCACTTTATCCAGAGCCTTTGCAATAAAATAGTCGTGGATTAGGAACTTCTGGACGTTGTAGCGGCTGTCGTTGACCTTGAACTCCCCGAACGGGATGTTGCCAATCACCACGTCAAAGTGGCTGTCTGGGAGCTTCGTTTCCTCAAATCCCTCAATGGCGATGCTGGCTTTCTGGTAGAGCTGCTTCGCAATCCTGCCCGATAACGGGTCAATCTCGATGCCGTGCAGCTTTGATTTTTCCATGCTGTCGGGCAGAAGCCCTAAGAAATTCCCCGTGCCGCAGGACGGCTCTAAAATATTTCCCTGTGAAAATCCCAGACGGTCAAGGGCTTCGTACATTGCCTTAATAACAACAGGCGGCGTATAAAAAGCGGTCAGCGTGGATTCCATAGCGGCATGGTATTCCTCGTCGGAGAGGGCTGATTTTAATTCCTTATATTCATTCTCCCAAGCTACATTATTGCTGTCAAACGCCATCGACAGACCGCCCCACCCGACATACTTTGCAAGGGTTTCCTGTTCTTCGGGCGTGGCAAGGCGGTTTTCTATCTGAAGGTCGTGGAGAAGCCTTATTGCGGACATGTTGTTGCGGAACTTCTCTTTTGCGCCGCCAACGCCTAACGCATCGTCCGTAATGCGGTAATTGCGGCGGTCAGCAGAGAGGGCAGGAACGGACGGTTTCGCCGTAACAAACGTTTTCCTCGGCTGCCCATGCTCTGGCTCGTCAAAACGTATCTTCTCCACCACAATGTCATAGGGAAGCCCGTTCTCCACGGCGGGGTACTCCGCCACGGTTTCCGTGATTGGTTTTGCGGGGGATTCTGATTTTTCTTCGGGCTGTGGTTCTTTCTGTGCCTGTCTTTGCCGTTGATTCTGTTCTCTTTCCTGCTCTAAAATCCTGCGGACATAGCCCACTTTCTCCACACGGTTTATCGGAAAGCCTACGCTATTCTGAAATGTGATGTCACGCATGGAAACGTCGCCGCTGATTTTCCCGACGCTCTCGATAAGATAACGGCGGTTGTCAATCATAAGCTCTTTGCCGATAAGGTCAGAATTATCCTGCTTTTCATCTGTCCCAGACGGGGCAGGCTCTAATCCCTGCCGTCCCTCACGCTCCGCATGATTTAAAGTGTCGGCGTATTCCTGTGCTTCTTCCTCGGTTTCAAACGTCTGGTAGATGCCGCCTACGTCGTAATATCGGTCGGCACTGTCCTCTGGGGCTTCGTTATTCCGTATGATAAATGGGTCGGCAAAAGCATCGGAAGTCTGCTCTACCGTGTAATGCGGGATTTGCTCTGTGGCATCAGAACTAATGTCTGGGCTTGGGTTTTCAGCCGCCTTTGTGTTTTCCTCCCGATAGAACGGCTCAAGCTGTTCCTCCGTCAAGGACACTAAATCATGGTAATACAGATTGGAAAGTGCGTTCTGGATAAGGTCGGCAAGGTCGCTGTACTGCGTATATTCCGCAAGAACGCCGTCCACATACGTTTCCATACGGTACTGCAAAAGATTGACGGATGCTTGTATCCCGTGCAAGCCGTCCTCGGTATTTTTAAAGGCAATCTTGACGTTGGACAAATCCGTATAGTCCACTTCGGCGTCGCCGCCAAACTCCGCATCGCAGTATGCGTCGATGCAGCCTTTCGCCTGTTCCAGTAGTTCTTCCTCGGTGGGTTCTTTCCTCCTGTGAAACCAGTCCTCCTCGGTAGCCATTATCTCGCCAAGCCGCTTTTCATCCTCTGGGGTCAGCTCGGTGTTCCTCTCTAAGAACGGGATAAACACGTCATGCCCCAGACGCAGGGATTCCATTTTCTCTCGGTAGTAATCTTCCTCCTGCCGTTTCCATTCGGGGATAAACGGACAAGTGGGGGAGAGGGAATATTCATAAAAATTTCGGATATGGGCGATTAAATCCCCCTCGCCGTCGCCAATGTCAAACCTCCCCTCATAGTTAAATTCCTCGCCGCCGATGACGGCATGGATTTCAAAGTCGGTCTTGTGATACCAGCCGACATGGTTATCCTCATTCTCCCTTTCAAGGTGCTGCTTTTCGTCCAGAACGCCGAGCAGCTTATTTCCCAAAGCGAAACTTAAATCCGTAAATCGGTCGTTCATCTCCTTGTCATAAAAGGCGGGATGCTCGGAAAATCCGATAGCGAGTGTGATGCTGTCTGGTTTTTCCTCGGCAAGTGTTTCTGTTTTCTGGCTCTCGGTAATGACCGTTTTCAGATGGTCGTTTGCAGGGTTCTCCTTTAATTTCTGCTCGAAATCCTCCCTGCTGAACTCTTTTCCGAACAACGGGAACTCCGCATTTCGCAGGGAAACGGCGTTCTCATCAAAGGCAATGACCTCATATTTGTCCGCCCCGATATACACCACATCGCCCTCGTGGTAAAGGTAGCGGAGAGGGTACAGCTCCGTAAGCTCCTGCGAGAAACGCCACGCATTGCTGCGGCTGTAAACATCACTTGTCTTGCCCTGCACCAGTTTAAGGAAGTCAAGGAGCTGCTGCACGGTGGCAGGCTCGGAGAAAAACTGTTCCATCTGCCCCTCGGTCACATCGGCAAGGTCGCCACGCCCTACATTTTCAAGCAGGGATTTTTCATAGCCGTCCAAGTCACGGATGAAGTCGGAGAGCCGCAGGGCGAGCGTGTCCCGCTTGTCCGCAGGGGGCAGCTCCCTTTTCTCCTCAATAAAACGCTGCCTTGCCAGTTTCCTCTGGGTGTCGATTTCATACTGTGGGGCAGACACGCTTTCCAGATAGTCGGCGTAATGGTCTTTCTCCTTTGCATTGAGGTAGCGGTTATCCTTAATCAGCTCACGCAGCCGTTTCTCCACCTTAGACCAGCTAAGGAGCAAATCTGGGTCGGTATATGAGCCTTGCTTTTCAATGGCGATTCCTTTTCCGTTATGCCATTTATTGCCTTCCGTCCCGTCTGGGTAGGTGTGCGTTCCGCCGCCCGTGCCGTATTCCCTTTTAAGGAATTCAATGTTGCTCTTTTTATCCTCCTGCTTCTGAAACTGGCGGTAGATGCGGTACTTGCCGTTTTGAAAGCTGCTGCCTTTTGTGAGTACGCTGTCAATGTCCTCCTGTGAAACGGCAAAAGCAGAGGCTTTCTCGTCCTCTGCTTCAGCAATCCTTTCAATCTGTTCGTCCACGGTCGGGAGATTGGCGGCAACTTCTTCCTCATTGGCAACGCTGCCTTTTTCTGTCTGTCCCTCTGGCTCTGTTGTCTGTTCCTTATCTGTTTTTTCTTCCTGCCTGCCGCCGTCCGACTGCGGCTCTGGTGTTTCTAATTGAAAATCAGTTCTTCCAGTATCACTTCCTCCGCTTGGCTGCGGATGTTGTTCATCATGCCGAGCCACTGCATCGGGGCTCTCTCTTTCAGCTCCTCCGTCACTCCCTGCTCGACTGCTAACTGCTTCGTCAGAAGCTCCAGCCGCTGCAACGCCGTCTGCTCGGTCTGGTGTAAGTGTTCGTTCAGCCTGCCCGACGTCAGCAGGTTGAGGTACGCCACCCTCCTGTGGTTTTCCAGATAATCCCTGTGCATCAAAGCGTACCTGCCAAGCGGAAGCTCTGGCTCTGTCGGTAATGTCAGGTCGGGTATAAGGTAATCCGCCTGTTTCGTGTAAGTGATTTCGCCCATTATCTTCACTCCTTTCGGGTTGTTTCCTGCCTTTATCATACTGGCTTGTGATATTCCTTGCAAATGTGCGGTTCTGCCGTTTTGCTTCGATTTGCACATTTCGGACTGCCGCCGAGATTTCCCGCAACGCCATCTCGGAAATGTCGCTCGTGGCGATGCCGATGGCGTTCAGTGTCTGGGACGTGTTGAAATTTATAATCTCCGCAAAATCCTCATGCTCAAAATACCCGTCCGCATCCAGACCGCAGCGGCTTAACAGCATATAGGCGACGCTGTTTGCGGCAAGCCGCCTGTAAATCACTTCTATATTATAGTCGTCCAGTTCCTCCAAAAAGCTGTCTTTTGTGCAGCCCTTTAGCTGTGAGAGGTAATCGGGTAAATTGTCCTCCACGGCGTTCTCCGCTGTCTGAATTAAAAACGTGGCAAAATCGCCGCCCTCCGTGCCGCCGAACCTGTCCGCAAGCCGTTCCATGACGGGCTGCTCGTACCGCTTATCCATCTGCCATATCGGGACGGCTCGGCTGCCATAATAACCCTCATGGGTGTCGGAAACGTCAAAATAGTATTTCAGCGTGTTCCTGCGCCCCTTCGGGTCAAAGACCGCTATGCCTTTGCTGTCTTTATTTACCCATCTTTTAAAAAGCCTGTTCCATGTGCCAATCTCGGCGACTGCCGTAGCGTCGGGGCGTTGGGCGTAAATCAAGAGCTGCTCGTCAAAGCGGCACTTGTAATTGTGGCAGGCAGAGGATAAAAAGCCCTGCCAAGTCTGTGGGTTCTTTGCGACCGCCATCCCCGTGCGGCGGTACAGCTCCGTAATAAGCTGGTACTTTGCAGCCATAGGCTCACACCTCCTTATCGTTCCAAATCTTTGTTTTTCTGCTTCCTGTCGTATTCCCCGCACCGCTCGGCGATTTCGGAATACATCTTTTCCCGCATGTCCCGCTCATAAGCTCGGTATTCCCTTGCCTTTTCCGTGGGCTTGTACCAGACGCTGTTCTGGTCGGCTTCCTCCATCTGCCCGTAGCGGTCGTCTATCTTATCCATATATTCCTTATAGATGGCATGGGCGGCGTGGGCGTCCTTTGCGTAGCGGTAACGGGCAAGGCTCTTATGCGTCCCACGAAGCTCGGCATACTCATAGAGCATACGGATAACCTCACGGTCAAGCCCTTTCTGCCCCTCGGCGTCATAGATTTCCGACAGTCCCTTACATCTCCATGAATGATACGGGGAAGTGTCGTTGGAGCTGTGGGAAGATACATACACGCCGTCTTTCTTTATCGTGATGCGGTTGATTAATTCGGTACTCATTCCGTGCCACCTCCCAGAAAGGAGATGACCTTGTTCCCCTTGATGCTCTTTTGCAGCTCATTGATGAGCGTGATGTCCGCCACCGTGATGCCCTGCATGGAGAGGATGTCGTCCATCGTCATGGCGGCGATGGCTTTTTCTTCGGTAAAGCCCGCTTCAAATATCTTATTCAAAACCTTAACGGCTTTCTGGTTGACTGCCATGTTCCTTTCCTCCTATCGCTCATGGTCTTTGTATTTCACCGCTTTTTGTGCCTGCGGCGGTTCTTCGGGCTTCGGCTCATAAGACGCACCGTTTCGCTCCATGCGCTCGGCAAATTCACATATATGGAGAAGATTGCTGCCCACCTCGGTATGGGTTTCATCAATATAACGGCAAGCAAGCTCCGTTTTCTCTCCCCAAGCGGAAGTAATGATAATTTTCCCGCCGTCTGGGATGCGGAACAGCTCTTTGTAATGGGGGTCAATAAACCGGATTCCCTGTTCCGCTCTGGATATATGCTTATCGAGCCATTCTTTCACATAGCAGTAGCAGTAAAAGTTATAGTCGCCCTTTGTCGGGTTGCAGCGGAGCAGGAAAGCGTGCTTGTCGGTGTCCGCACGGAAGCCGTATTCTGTACAGTAATTCCCCATAAAGGCGGCATCGGGGGATTGCCTTGCCGCCAACGACATATCACGGCGGCTGTGCAGAAGCCCCTTATCTTCACGCAGGGCGTTGATTACATCGTCAAGCCCCGCCTTAAACTCATCAGTTTTCCATTGCTCTCTCGTATCAGTCCAAGAAGTATAAAAGCCATATCCAGAGGGGGCAAAATCACCTCGGAGATGCCCAACACATCCCGTCTGCCCCTCAAGCTGCATACTTTGGGCGTAGGTGTATTTCTGTTCTGGCTGTGTTAAAGCCCGTACCTCCATCAGCGTTCCTCCCTGCTCTTTGATTTCTTCGCCTTTTCCTGCGATTGGATTTTTGCGAGTGCTTCTTTTGCCCATTCGGGCATCTTCTCTGGCTTGATTTCCCCAAGCACGTCGCACCGTTCCCATCGGGCGTGCTTGCCATCCGCAAGGGAAGTGCCGAACACCGCCTGCCCCCTGCCGCCCAACGCACCGTGACCGCCGTCCGCCAGTACAAGCTGGTAGGCAGAATGTCGGTATTCGTGGCGGTTGACCTCGGCATTGATGACGACGACCTTTCCCACAATGCTGCCGCTTTTGTCGTCTGGGATGCAGTCGTCTATGGTAAACGGGGTCATGTCAAACTTGAACTGTTCCTGCTCGGCTCTTACACTCTCTATCTGTTCCCGCACCCTGTCGGTAAACATCTGCATGGCTTCCAGATAGTCGTCAGAGCCGACCGCATCCGTCACCCATTCTGCGGACAGCGGGTTGTCGTAAGTGCAATAGCAGACAAGATACGGGTATTCCTCTTTCTCATCTATGCCGAACACGACTTCCTTTTTGCCGATGTGGATGCTCTGCGTGACCTCGTAGGAGCTAATCATCCGTTTTTCTTCATTCTCCATCGGGGTTCTCCTTTCCCTGTTTTTTCTCCCTCTGCCAGTCTAAAATTTTTCTGATACAGACGTCGCAGAAGATAACACGGCTGTCCTTATATCGGGGGTAAGGACAGTCCGTGCAGTCATATTTCTTTTCCTTACCGCTCTCGGTCATCGTGCTGCTTCGCCTTTTTATCGTGCTGTTGATTATATGGCATCTGGCACTCCGACTGGTAGCGTTCGTTCAGCTTTTCCCTCGCCGCTTCAAGGGTGTTGCAGTAGCAGCCCCAATAATAGTTGTCGCCGCCCTTGCAGTACCAGCAGACATAAGGGTTCGGGGCTTTCGGGTGATGCCCGATGACAAGCTCCGTGTTCCCGATAGTGCAGCTCTCTATGATTTCATAGCCCTGATTGGAGCGTGTTCCACCGTCCATAGGCGTTCCTCCTCTCTTAAAATTATTAGATTTCACGATTCTTTCGCATATCTGCGGTATGCTTTTTCGCCTTTGGCACGAAGCCGCCGTACCCTTGTGCTGCCAAGCAGTTCGGGGTATTTCTCCTGCAATTTGCGGCGTGTCCTGCCTACGCTTTCAAAGCTCGGCAAGCCAAGCTCCTTATGGTTCAAAAGTATCTGGGCAAGCGGCATAGCTCCCGCATCTTTCAGATAAAGGTTGCAGAGGGCAAGGTACAGCACCATGTCGTCATTTCTTGCATCCTTATTCTCTTGCAGGACGGCTCTGACTTTGCCCTCAATGGTTTTCAGACTGTCCATAAATTTCTCCATTCCGTGCGTTTCTCCGCACAAACATCCTTTTATAAATGGAAAGAGGGCGGTCATTGAAAACCGCCCCAGTCCACATAATACCTGCTTTGATTTATTTCTTCCTGTTACGGATTTTCAGCCATACCGCCGCACTTACCATGAATACGGCAAGAATGATGGCAATAATTGTCTTTCCCCTCATCCTGCTTAGTCCTCCTTTTTCTTTCTTCCGCACTGGTAGCCTGCAAACCCGAAAATTCCCGCACCGACTGTAAATGCCGCCGCAAGGCTTACCCACAAGCCGAGGTTAAAGTCGTCGCCCGTTTTCGGGGTGTCACGCAGCTCGTTGTGCATAGTGACAACCGCTGTTTCGTCCGTCTTGATGGTCACTTTCTGGTCGGCGGGCAGGATATAGCCAGAGGATGCCTTGTCGCTGACCTCGGACACGGTGTACTCGCCGATACGCAATCCGTCAACTACGATTTCGCCGTTCTTGTCCGTCTTGAATGTCTGGTCGTAATCTTTGCCGATGACACGGAAAGAGAAGCCCTCCACTTTTCCGTCAGAGGAAGTCTTGACGATTTTAAGTCTTCCTTTCTGTGCTTCATTTAAAAATCCTTTGCCTGCTTCATTCTCCACGTTGTAGGTCTTGCCGTTTTCCTCAATGGATACGGGATAGACGTTCTCATCAAGCACAAAGCCCGTCGGGGCGGTTTTCTCACGGACAAGGTACTTGCCGTATCTGAGGTCGTTCATCTGGTAAACGCCTTTCTCCACCTCGCCCATCTCGCCGAGCAGCTCGTCTTTCTTATCCAGTTTTCCATCTTCGTTTGTATCAGAGTAGACCTCGAATACCGCACCCGTGAGCTTGTTGTCGGGATAGTCCTTGTCTACCTTAGTCAGAGAAAGATTGCCTTTGATGAAATAGTTCACAAGCTCAATCTCCACAACTTCGTCAACCTCGCTGATTGTCACGCTGATTTCTTCCTTGGAGAGTACATATCCTTTCGGGCTTTCGATTTCACGGATTACCCATGTGCCATACGGAACTTCTTCAAAAGAAAAACTGCCGTCATCTTCGGATGTGGCAGTCGCAATCGCATTTTCCTTTGTATATTCCGTTGTCCCCGTCTGAAAGATGCCGATTAACGCACCGCCCAAGTCCTCGCCGTCCTCATTGGACTTTTTGCCGCTGACAGAGCCGTAAATCAGTTCGTTTTCAATGGCTTCGCCCTCATTTGCTGTAATGGTTACAACGGCTGTTTCCTGCCCTGCGTACTCGAAGTCAACAGGGTATTTCTCGTCGCTGATAAGGTAGGCGGCATTTGTGCTGATTTCCTGCACATAATAGCTGCCCATCGGCAAATCGCTGATTGCCTTTCCGTGACCGTTCTCGTCAAGGAAGATGACCTCAATCAATCCATCCGCAGGGATAACAGAACCGTCTGCGGCGGTCAGCTCCTCAGCGGCATACAGACCGAACGTGACGTCTTTGATTTCGCCGTTGCTGCCCACGCCGTATGCTTCGTCAACCTCAAGGGTTTTGTTGAGGTCGATTTCCACATGCTGACGCTCATTGTAAAACTCTGTGCCTGTTTCCGTCACTTCGATTTCCTGCCCTGCATACACAAGCTCCACGGCATGGACTTCATCGTTTAATACCATGCCAAACGGGGCGGTCACTTCCTTTACCCCATACTTTCCGAGATAAAGCTCTGTGCTTTCCGCCGTGCCATCTTCCCCTGTGGTAAGCGTATCTACAACTTCGCCTTTCTCGGCTCTGACCGTGCCATCGGTTGTAATAATGTCCTCGGCTGCGGTAATCTCATAGACAGCACCCTCTAAATTATCAACGGCAAAAATCGGCTGGTATAATCCCTTGTTTCCTGATACCCTGCTGAACACCTCGCCAGACTTAGCTACCGTGATTTTCCCTTTCTGCGCCATATTGGAGCGTTCCACCTTGACAATGGTGACGCCGCTTTCTTCCTCGGAGTTTTCCTGCTCCACGTCAAAATAAACTGGCTCGGAGTCGAGGACATAGCCGTATGGGGCTTGCACTTCCACAAGCGAATATCCCTTGCCGTATTCTAACGTCTGCGGCGTGATAAGCCCACCGTCCGCCGTGGTGTAGAACGTATCAATCGTTGTCACTTCGGGATAAGTGAATTTCATTGTTACAAGGTTTCCCTCTGGGTCGTAAATCTGGAAGCCTGCCCCTGCATAGGGGATAACTTTGCCCGTTTCCACGTCTTTCTTAACGATTTTGATATAGCTCTCAAAGTTGGCATTGTTGATAAGGTAGCGGTAGGTCTGGCTGTCCTTGCAGATGAACACGTCGAAGTCTTTCATCAGCTCCCGACCGTCCCATCCAGAGGTCTGATGCACAGTATAGATGCCATACGGCATATCCTTTGTCTGGGCAAAGCCGTTCTCGTCACATATCAATGTGTCACGCTCGGTTTCCTCCGCCGCATCAAAGCTGCCTTCGGATTTCAAATACACTTCAAAGACAGCCCCCTCCTCTGGCGTTTCAATCTGGGTTTCGCCGTTGTCGGTGTGCTTGATGATGGCGATGTTCCCCTTAATGACCTGCTCATTTACGTCGTTTTTGGCAGAGTTATATTCCACGGTGTAAAGCTCTGGCTCTGCGCCTACATGGTGTACGGTCGTGTCCAGAAGATAGCCCTCGGACGGGGCAATCTCACGGACGCTCCAATCGTTCCCGCAGATATAATATTTCGTTGTGAACTGCCCGTTTTCATCGGTAGTGTAGGTGTCAACAAGCTCCTCGCCCTTATAAATGCCGTAAACCGCACCTGCGAGGGTGGCGTCGCCCTGCGGCTTCTTCCCCGTTTCCACGTCGGTCTTTAATACCGTGACATTGAACTTCTTTAAGATGTTGGTAAAGCTGCGTTTTGTTACTTTCTTCCACTCAATCGGGGCGGTCTGGGATGCAGGGACAACGTAGCGGATAGCCGTGTCCACTTCCTCAAGGGTATAAGGTGTACTGCCGCTGATAAGGACGTTCTCAAACTTCGCCAGCCCGTTCTTATCGGTCACGGCGTATTCATCCACTGCAAGCCCGCTTAAAGAAGTGCCGTAAAGGTGGAACTTCACGCCCTCCACAAGATTGTCCTCGGATGTTTTCACGACCTCAAGGCTTCCACGCTTCAAGGTGTTGCTGAACGTGACCGTCGATGTTTTCCCGCCGATGATTGTCACGGTGTCGCCCAGCAAATTAAAGTTCCTATCTCCTGCACAAAAACGTCAAATTAAAATCTCAGGTTTCAAATACAGTCTATAAAAAAGTGCTGTAGGAAGCGGCACGTTTTCCCCTTGACCATCCCATGTCATTCCGATATAGTTTTTATGGAACAAAAAAAGAGAAAGAACACCCCCTTCCACAGTTCGTTCTTTCTCTCACATACCAGTGTGCCTGCCATTTACGGGATCGCGTCCCACTCGTGAGGCTTAAGCACCACCGACATATACTATGATAAGAGAAAACTCC
>CAJTGD010000058.1 GCA_910575475.1 Lachnospiraceae bacterium
TTACAAGAGAAAACAAAAACGGACAACTTTGAGATAAGTTAAGTAAAAAGGGAAATAAGTAAAGTGGCGACAACTTTAGGCTGCTTCAGCAGCAAACCGAACCTACCGGCTTTAGCCGGTAGTGGTTCAGTTGTAACCGCAATTCCTCCGTGCAGCACATTTATAGAGATAACTGCCCAGTCATTGCGATTAAAATACTTTCTCCGTCAGAAGTTCTTCCATGGTACAGCAAAAATACAGCGCCATACGGTAAGTGATATAGGTAGGCGGAAGGACTTTTCCGGATTCGTAATTCATGATGGCTTTCCTCGGTACATGCAGGATCTTCGCCAGCGTTTTCTGGGAGAGCCTCCACCGTTTGGATTTCCTGAGATAAGAAAGATTGGCGGCTAACACTCCCCGCATTTCTTCCTCTGTGATCTGATAATCCCTCATAAAAAGCCCCCTTTACGCTGCAAGAATGGAATCCAGACAGCCGTTCTCCACTTCCTGACGGCTCTCCGCGTCTGCCGAAACAGAGGAGAGGATGGTGTAATGGGCGGCTTCCCGGATATCCCCGCAGACCATGAAGGACTGCACCCAGGAGATCAGCTCCCGGACTCCGCAGCATCCGTCTGTGATCAGGTTCTCCCTGCAGTATTCGGATACCGCCTTTACAATCTTTGCCATGGTCGTTACAGTCTTTTTATCCGTACAACCGGTAATGCCAAGGACCCGTTTGACTAAGGTATCCTCATCCGGTTCGTCCAGGTCAATGACCAGGTTCATTCTGGAGATGACAGACTGGTTCATCTGCTTGCAGCCTGCATAATCATTGTTGGTAGTTACTACGATTGTGGTATCCGGGTGTCGGTGAATGACTTCCCCGTTTGGCAGGAACACGCTGTTACACCGATCCAGCAGGGAATTTAAGCCCACCAGCACGCCGGGATTGGCAATGACCGTAGGCTCCTGTAATTCCACAAGATAGCCGTAACGGATTGCCTCTACTAACGGTGTGTCCACATATTTAAACTTCTGGTGGGAATCCTGCTTTGCGTAGTGGTCGTGCATTTCATTGAAAATGGTATCCACCAGCTTCTGGTAGACCGTATCCTCATCCACCGATTCATCATAGGTGCCGGTCAGCTTCTGGTAAGCCGTCGCCGGATCCATCATGATGTCCTGGAAGGTGGGATATTCGCTCTGGAGAGCGGAAAGCTTCCCGTCCACATCGGGCAGGATCTGTCCGAGCAGGTCGAAAATCTCGGTATTTGCAGAACAGGTAATACACCGGTAAGGGAGATGAAGGCCGGAAGCAATCGCTTTAGCGCCTTCGGTCTTTCCCGTCCCCGCAGGTCCTCTTAATAAGAAGTTCCGCATGGGTGATACGGTAGCCGTTGTTAATTTGGCGTGTTCGCAGATCCGTTTGATCTCCGGCGGTATGATGTACCAGTCGGGGAGCTGCGGCACGGTGAGTTCTTCCTGGGGAGTCAGTGTCCGGGAATCGGACAGGATGTATTTGCCTACGAAATCATGTTTGGAAACGCTTGCCATTACTTTTCTGGTAGAAGCGCCAGGTTTGATGACCTGAAAGGTTCCAAGAATGACATCCGTTGGGGAATAAGTGCCTTTCTGTACCGTAAATGACTTCAGCTGCGGAACCGACCCGTTGTTTGGCGTATCGCTTGGAATCCCCCCGTTTGCCAGGGATGTTCCATACCGGACGCGCCGGTAGAGGTTATCGCACAGGACTGCTGCAGTCTCCACCGTATTGTCCATATCCGGATAACCGCTGTCCCGGTCATTTTTCAGCTTCTGATAATGTTCATTGAACTCATCATCTGCCAGAGCGGTTGGGAGAAGTGCAAAGATCAGGGCAGCGCCGCTTTTCTCGTCTTCTTTGAGCATATATTTTTCCGGACTGCTTTCCGGGTCCGGCGGCATCTGGTAACAGCCCGCCGTAAATTTCCCGTTTGTCCGGTTGTAGACTGCTACATGCAGCTCACCCGTTTTGCTCGGATATTCCGCAATCGTAAAGTTGTTGCCCTGGCTTCCGACTGCACCCAGTTCCTCCGGCGGCTTTGCGCCTGTTGGTGACTCTAATTCCATGTATGCCAGGATTGCCCGGAGCGTCGCCGCATGGAGCGTGGATCGCTTCTGGGGCTGTGTGCAGTATTTGGAATAGACGTTTTTGCATACCGGGTCATCCGAATAATCCTCAAAGGGTTCCGGCAGCTTCCTGCGGAAGGACCAGTTGGGTAATAAATTTCCATTTGCCATAATCAATCTCTCCCTTCTATACCCATGATAATTCCAGCGTATTCCCGGTTTCCTTTGCTTTCAGCTCATCGCGGTGAAAGATGTCCGTGAGGGCTGCCCAGTAATCTCTGGGCGGGAAATGCTGGAAGATATCCTTTATTTCTGGACGGTTATTATTGTCGAAGATAAATATTTCTCCAGCTTCATTGATAAACAGCTTCTGGTGTCCCCTTGCCTGCAGGTCTCCGATCAGTTCCGTCAGCAGTGGTTTCCCAATGAGGGAATACCAGGATTCTGGATCCACATGGACGGGAGCTTCTGCCGGGTTTTCCGGGCCATTAGTTTCTGGATGATCCGGATTCTTCTGCCCCGGAAGGGGCGTGAAATCCGTAATGGTCATCATGAAAAGCTTCAGATGCCCGTACCGGTCCAGGGAAACATCCGCAAAATTATAATCTCCCGTATGGAAAGTCCGGATGCGGATGATGTCACAGTTTAACAGGGACTCCGCCTTGACAGGCCGGGTATACTCCCAGGATGCATCCGGGAAAGCTGCCTTGATCTTATCCGTGACCTGGTAACTGATCTGGCGGATCAGCAGTGTCTCCATGTCAAAGACAGGATCTTTCTGCTTTCGCTTCTGATGCCTGTGGATGTGAGGGCAGATATTTCTTAAATAAGATAGGACTGGGATATGCGGCAGTATGGGGATCAGTAAGAAAAGAAGGCTTCCTGTGCTCCCGGCGATTGCGATGCCTGCAATGACAGACCGGTTCATTTGTTTTGGGGTAAAGAGTAGCGCCAGAAATAAGACAAGGGCGGCTGCCTTTATAATCTTGATACTTTTATGTTCTTTTTTTCTTGTTTTCATTTGGAATTCCTTTCATAGAAATAATTAAAAAAAGGAACTGCAGAGTCCAAAACTGAACAGGCAATTCCTTTCTAAAATGGCTTGCGGAAGCGGCTGATACGAACAGACCCCGTAAGCAGATCATTCTGAAGTTATGCAGTAAATGGAAGCTGTGAGGCCATGCCTTCCGGGATGTTGCTAAATCCGTCCCCGGTAAAGCTCCCCTGTGGCGGCTGGCCGTACTGGGTGTTCCCGCTTTGCTGCTGGTACATCTGATTCCCAATCGAGCCGTTCTGTGCAGGGGCGTTTGCCTGATAAGAGCCACTTTGCTGGGTTCCTCCATTCGCTGGCCGTGGGCCATTACCCGGATTGCCGTTACCATTTGGATAGCCTGCACCTGCGGCACCATTGCCGCTATTGGAATAATTACCATTTACATTGCCGTTGCCGCTATTTGGATAACTGCCTCCACTGGAAGGATAACTGCCGCCTGGATAGCTCCCGTTCCCGGAAGTGTTACCACCGGCATAAGCGCCTCCCTGTGCAGCACCGGCAGGATTCTGATAGCCTCCGTTTTGCGGGCCTGGATTCTGATAGCCTCCGGATCCCGGCGTTGCTGCGCCTCCATTGTATGGTGGTGCGCCTGCCTGGTTTCCGCCTGTCTCTCCTTCTGGTTTGTTGGAAAGGCAGAACTGCCAGTCCCGTACATTGATCTTAGCTCCTGAACCAGCTTGACCGGATCTCTGTCCCTGGCTGTAAACAAAGGGATGAAGTTCAAGTTCCCCATAGATATACAGGCAGGTCCCTTTTTTGACTCCCGCCTTCAGAAGCCGCTCTGCCAGGTGCTTGTTCAGATAACACTGATAGAAAACGGATTCATAGGGATTTTCCGGGTTATTCTGCGCGTTCTGGCTCCTTTGTGAAGTGGCAAGGTCTAAGGAGATGTACTCCGTACCGTTGTTCCTTCCCTGCTGCATGGCGGGATCCTTGGTGACCCTTCCCATGAGATGAATGATTGCTGACATAAAATTTCTCCTTTCTGCCCTCTGGGCGTTGAAATAATAAAAATAGGTAAAAGAATAGGAAATCCATGTCTTAGATTTCCTAAAATAAAAAAAGAGCCATTAAGTGACCGCAGGGTGCGGCTATCCTAATGACTCTGATTTCCAAACTTAAACTTACGTGTGCTCTGGAAGAATGGTCCAGACTCCCGATGTGGGATAACACAAAAACTTAAATACATGATTATAATAACACAAGATATAGTAATAGTCAATGAAATAAATTCTATATATAGTTTTTGCTGAAATTAAAAGTTGAATTGTCTGTTTATGAGTTTCCAACGAATCTCTTTATTGAAATCTTCTTTTTCTGAGATTCGTTCCGTGTTATAATAAAAAATATCGAACATATAGGATAAAAATTCAATTGGAGGAGTCATAAGATGAACATTTTGGTGATTACTGGAAGCGCACACAAAAAAGGCACATCATCCTATCTGGCGGATGCTTTTATCAAGGGAGCAGAGGAGGCGGGACATGCGGTCTGTCGTTTTGATGTAGCATTTAAGAACGTGCATCCCTGTATTGGCTGTGGTTCCTGTCAGAAGAATGAGCGGATCTGTGTATTTAAAGATGACATGCAGGAGTTGAATGCGAAGCTTTTAAAAGCAGAAACAGTTGTATTTGTTTCGCCTATTTACTATTATGATATGAATGCACAGATAAAAGCAGTGATTGACCGGTTTTATGCGAATAATTCAGTATTAAAGGGTGCAGATAAAAAGGCAGCCCTGATGCTTTCCTATGGCGATGAAACCGAAGAATCGGCTGAAGGAGCCATCGTTTCTTATAAGGGTATGGTAAAATATTTGGAATGGGAAAACGCGGGGATCGTCTCTGCAAAAGGCTGTTATGTGCTTGATGATGTCATAAATTCAGAATATCCGAAGCAGGCATATGAATTAGGAAAGAGTTTATAGGAAGATCATAAGGGAGAATTGAAAATGGAGCGGTGTTCCTGGTGTCTGTGCAATGAAAAAATGATAAAATATCATGATGAGGAATGGGGTGTCCCGTTATATGATGACCGGAAACAATTTGAGTTTTTAATGATGGAAGTCATGCAGTGTGGACTGAACTGGAATATGATGGTGCAGAAAAGGGAAATATTCCAGAGATGTTTTGATGATTTTGATTACCAGAAGGTGGCAGAATATACAGAAGAAGATATCCAAAGGATTATGGAAACAGAAGGAATGATAAGGTCTGAGAGAAAAATACGTGCAGTGATCCATAATGCACAGTGCTTTATGAAAGTGCGGGAGGAATTTGGTACATTCAGTGATTATTTGTGGGGATTTTCTAAGGGTAAAGTAATTCTGTATATGGGACATCAAAAGGGAAAAATTCCCGCAAAGAACGGACTTTCGGATAAGATCAGCCGGGATTTGAAAAAGAGAGGGTTTAAATATCTTGGCTCCGTGACGGTATACTCTCATTTGCAGGCATGTGGAATGATCAACGACCATACGGAAGGATGCTTCCGCTATCAGGAAGTAATGGAAGGAAGACAGGTGATCCGTAAGAGAAAAGATAAAGAGAGCTGAGGAATCTGATTTCTTTTGAGCCTCTTTTTAAGAGTAATGGAGTGTTTTAAAATGACAGGAACATTAATAACTGCAATTATAACGATAACATTAGCTTTAGTTTTTTACACAATCGGTGTATGGTCAGAGCATCGAAGTAAGCAGTTGAAAAAAATTCATTTGATTTTTTTCTGGCTTGGACTTTGTATGGATACAACAGGTACAATTTTGATGGGGCGGATTGCAAAGCAGTCTATGTTTTCAGGGGAATTATCATTACATGGTGTAACGGGTACACTTGCTATAGTTTTAATGATAGTGCATGCAATATGGGCTACGATAGTCTTGATAAAGAATAATGAAGATTCTGCAAAGAATTTTCACAGGCTTAGCATTGCTGTCTGGGTAATCTGGCTTGTCCCATATATTCTTGGGATGATAATAGGAATGAGATAAAATTACAATTCAGGAAACAGATAAAAAGCCGTGTAGAACAAGTGACACGGCTTTTTATTCAGTCAATTTTGAATCGGTTTTGGCTACTACGATTACTAAATATTGCTTGGCTGCATTATCTTTTTACTTAATTCTACTATAAATTCACGAGTAAGTGATGGAATAGATCTGGCAACAATGTCAACAGATACACCATTTCTTAAAAAATTTGAAGCAGTCTGTATTTCAGCCTGTCTCAGTTTTTCTGCGGCATAATCTTCTACAAGTTTACACATGATAGAGGCCCCCTCTCTGGTTTTTTTGAAATAGTCAACACGGCGGCAAGTTTTCGGAAATTTGGGATTCTGCCCGACGCTTTTCTTAAAATACTGCATTAATTCAGCGATATCACTTTTGTCATCAATAGCTGTATTTACATAAATCTCATGCGTCCCATTCTCAACGACGGTTCCCGTTTCGTTGATAACACGGTCGATATGGTAAATAGTACGGTTTTCATGAAAAGTATCAAACTTTGAAATGAAAATGATATACACATCCGGAAGTTCTTTGTAATCAAGTCCCTTTTCTACAAAAATAGTATCTATGTTGGAACGGTTGAAACGCACCCGTCTCTGGTGATCATCGTCATCTTCTTTCTGAACCTCGCAGTTTATGATGGAATGGTTCTCATCTTCACAGATTAAATCCAGCACAACGGAGTGTGCGCTAATATTTCTTAAAAAGCGCTGTACTTTAGAGTCGATTACTTTTAACTTCGGCTTTTCGAGGATAATTCTTAATATTTCCTCTGCAACTTCCCTGTCCTCAGCCATTTTCTGAAAAAATACATCATCAATCACATTCAGCTTGGAGACAAAGGCTTTCTGCTCTTCATATGTCTGCATAAAACTTCCTTTCATAAATATTGTAGCTGCTTCTATTTTTAGTATACCATGAATTTAGGTATACTCAACAGAAATTTTCGGTTGTCTGAAGTATTCTAAAGATTTTCTATAACCACAGGCAGTTCCTCATATCCAAGTAAATCCGTAGAAGAATAGTTATTATCACCAGAATCCAATCCATCAGACTGCCGGAAGTAGAGCCGGTAATGATGTCCGGAAAGCAGGTTAATATTTTTATCTAATGAAAGTCTGTATTCTCTTTGGGTTTCATCTATAAGTACAATCTGTCTGTCTTTTTTGAAAGGCATGGATGTCTGCCTGATACAAGTCCCGGATAATACCCGATAAGCTTCATTGTGGATCAAACGATAGAAACTGAAGGTACGGATCAGGCTGCAGAGTCCTATGAGAAGGCTCAGCATAATAAAAATATCATCTTTGGAATGGATGCCGTAAACACATCCAACCAAAACGAAGAAAAAGCCGACTGCCACCTGGACAATCAGCTTGGTAAATAATGGTTTTGGCATAGTTCTCCTTTCAAAACTGCTGGAATGAAATCTGTTTGTTGAGATACAGGTTCCCGACTGCCTGCAGTACTGGGTACTGGATGTGGAGAAGCTGTGCCTCATCCGCCAGAGATTCGTAGGTCGCATCCGTATCCTCATAAAGTAGGTTCCAGACTTCCTTTGGATTTTTGGCGGTTGCCCCCTGCTCTACACAGGCCAGTAGTTCTGCTGTGGTAAGATCCGTCGCTTTGGTAAGTTTCAGGACAGCCTCTTCCATTGGTTCACATTTTTCTTTCTTCAGATAGCGGCCGAAATCACTGATCTTTATTTTTCCCTCCAGGTAGAGCTGGATGCAGGTGAAAAGCCGTATCGAAAAACGGTCAGCAACCGGCTGGATATGCAGTTTCCCAAGGAGTCGGTACAGGGCATCCACTCCGGTCAGCCCGTCTCCCTTTACAATCAGCCCGCGAAGGAGCAGGCGGTTTAAGTAATGGGAGAAGGAAAGTCCTTCCGGCCGTCCGGAATCTTCAAGCCGTGACGAATAGGCTTTTTCCAGTTCGTAGATCTGTAGGATCTGGAAGGCAAGACAGCTCCAGAGTACAAGCTCGTGTTCGGATAATCCGTATTCCCGCCTGTTATTGATCACTACCGGGACCGGGTGGCCCATCTCATCCCTCTTGATTTTTAATCTTCCGATTGCAGTGTATAATGTCAGCATAAAAGTACCTCCTCTTCTGATGTGCTACGCTAAAAGCGCATATAATTCCTGATCCTGTCTCAACTGTTTTCTTGCTTTGCTCTGCCATGCACGGACATGATTGGACGGAACACCATAAATTTTTGCTACTTCCGCACTGGTATATCCGCTTTGCTGGAGACGGAGTGAGACAATTCCCTTTTTCAGGTGATTACTGCCCGCATATTCCAACCTCTTTAAGTAAGAGGTTGATTCCTCCAGGAGCACAGCCTGTTCAGGGGACAGTGTGTCTGTTTTCTGAAGCATAAATTCCGGTTCATAGGTACTGCCATCCCCAGCAGTAAGGAGTGCATCCAGTGAGCAGAAAGCATTTTTCCGTTTTCCGCAGTCCCTCCAGTAATCGTAAATCGCATTCCGGATTGCAGCCCTTGCATAGGGTGGGAATGGCTGTGTGGGGCTGCATTTCATTGCGGCATTGCACAGGGCAAGGTATCCGGTCTGTGTCAGCTCATCAAACTCATCCTGTGACAGATGGGTAAAGCTTCGGGTAAGGGAGCGCACCATCTTGGGGACAAGGCTTAAATGAGCCGTTACAAGTTGTTTTTGTTTGTAATTCATAACTTCCTTCATGGAATCCCTCCTCTTCATCCGGCCATACTAAGCGGTATGTGATTATTCTTAAGGACTTTGGATGCTTCCTGTATCAGCTGGTCGCACATATAATCGCTGAAATTCCCGATATGCGCCTGACGGGTCTCCAGGCAGAATCTATCACCAATCCATCGGTAAGCTTCTTGGCGGCTGAAGATCCCCTGTCTCCAGAGCTGGTCAAAAATCCGGTGTGCCTGGATTCGTTTCTTCCGGAGTGTGCGGTTCGCCAGGGAGCCTTTCGGTAAGGATGTCCCCTGATGGACACCCACATAGGAATCACAGGCCGGATAGTGGCTGCATACATAGACTTTTCCCCCGGATGAGTTCTGGCCGTACACATAGGAAGCATCTTTTAGGATTGCAGGACTGCCGCAGTATGGGCAGCGGATTGTCTGTTTTTTCATAAATGTTCACCTCTCTTACGTTTTATATATGTATAAAATACTTAAAAATAGTAGTTATTACGTTTTGTATACGTATATTATAAGTAAATAAGCAGGGGATTCCTATAAGGCAAGAGCAAAAACAGGTGCCAATTTGGGACTTTTCCCCAATTTCCTCCAGTTAATACGTTAATGTAATAAAGCGAAGAAATAAGCACTGGAAAATATGTTTGCACAAATCTTCCAATGCTTATTCAGAATATTTTTGTATGTGGTTAAATACAGGAAAGAGATTCGCGGCAGACTTCCTGTCTACTAATCTTCTTGTCCTCATTCAACTATTTGCCACCCATCGGCTATTGAACTTCCGGATAAAAAACTGCCTGGATCAAAGGAAACAGGCCGCTGTCCGTAAATCGCGGATAGTTGACTGCAGTAAAGATAAACTTATCACAGAAATACCGGAGCAGGAACAAAATCACCAGTACGATGCATACCCGGTAAAAGATACATGTTCTTTTGCTTCTCTCTTTGGAGGGGAAGAACCTGCAGTATAGGATAAAACACATAGGCAGGAAGATAAAGCTGGTAAAAAGCTGATCAATGGATTGTATGATTGTAGTAAGGTTTTTCATGGGGCATCCCTCCGGTTTTTTCTTTTTTCTGTACGTGACAAGCAGAATAAGTGCAACTGGTAGTAGAAAAATATATTTATTGCCGCTTCATTACCAGTCATAGCAAGCCTTATTCTGGATGTCCAATAGCACCATGCAGGGACAATCCGGAGAAAGGCTCTTCTGTTCTTTTAGAAATTCTGCATACATATCCAGAAAGGCAGAATCTTTTAACTGCGCCAGGCATTCTTCCGGTTCCGGACGGCAGGCAAAAAGCACATTCGCGTCTGAAAGGGGTAGAACCAGGGGAATGGCCCGGTGATCCGGGCAGAACAGGAATCCGGTTTCCTTGCAGGGATTCTTTGCACGGCAGTTGGCGCAGTTTATATAAATACAGCGATGCCAGTTTCCGTCACAGACATCCAAAAAACGGCGGATATGTTTGGCATCCGCAAGGCAGTGTGTTGTCTCCATAGTTACCTCCAGGTACAGACAGCCTGTAAGAAAGGCTGCCCGTGTTAAAACAAGTGTCGGCAGATATAGGTGTCAGTTATTTGTTTTGCAACAGTCTAAATCTGTCAGTGCAGAATGAATGAGTTACGATATCAAAATTATTCCTGGTTTTTCCGTTTCCAATAGAAAACAAGCCCGCTGATAATAATTAGCAGCAAAGAGCCTGTAGCAATACAGATGTAGAGCAGAATCGGTGTCTCATCTCCAGTCTTGACAGGAGAAGAAACGTCCGGTGTCTTCGGCTCGGCCGGTACTTCTGTCAGCTTGACGGTCTGGCTTTCTGCCTGGATATCTTCATGGCTGGTTACTTCTATCTCCTGATCCTTGCCCTCGTCCTTCACCGTGACAAAAAGCTTTTCAAAGACAACCACATCATGTCCCTTCAGCTCTGTTGCATCAAAAGTGAAGGTAACATCGACGGTACCGCTGGATTTCTCCGGCTTAAACGTGGTTTCTGCTGTAACCGGCTTGCCATTGATCAGGACTTCCTTGCCGGTTTCCTTATCCATTAAGGTTCCCACCAGGCGGTAGGAGGGGCCTCCGGCAACCAGATCCTTATATTTCACCGTATCTACGATCTGCGTTTCCTTTTCAGCCAATGCTTCCTGGTCACCGTCTTTGCCATCCTTGGCGGTAGTGCCGATTTCCGGAAAATAGATGCTCTGGGGAGCAGATTCAATGTCTGCATGGACAGCGATCTCCTTCTCCTGATAGGATACGGATTCAAACGCGACGATGGTTTTGCCCTTCAGGGCGCTTGCATCGAATGTGAAGGATAATTCCACCGTGCCATCTGCCTCTTCCGGCGTAAAGACAAGCTCGGAGGTCACCGGCTTTTTTTCAACCATCAGGGGTTCACCGCTCTCTTTATCCATCAGGGTTCCCGTCAGCTTATATTCCTTTCCCGGAACCAGATGATAGGAAACAGTATCTACTATTGTCAGATCTTTCTTGGGGATTGCCATCTGGCTTCCGGTCTCCGGACAGCTTGCCTTTGTGCCGATCTCCGGGAAGAACATCTGCTGGTCTTTAAACTCCGGATCTGCATGCATCCCAACCTCTTTTTCTTCCTGGGTGACGGATTCATAGATGACCGTATTTTTCCCTTTCAGGGAGCTCCCATTAAATTCAAATACTACGTCAACGGTGCCTTCGTTGGCTTCCGGGGTAAAGGTTGTCTGTGCTGTGATAGGAGTATCGCCGTCCAAAAGCGGTTCTTCTGTCTCCACGTCCATCAGCCTGCCGGTAGCGACATATTCCAGATTTGGAACCAGTCCTTTGAAGAAAATGGTATCGGTAAGCTGTACCTTTTCATCCGCATTGGCGATATTCTCCTCAGTATCGGAGTCTTTCGCTTTCGTGCCGATCTCCGGGAATGAAATCTGCTGGTCGGTGTCCTTTAAATCTGCATGGACAGCCAGTTTCTGCCCGTCCTGGTGCAGTTCCTCGAAGATGACCGTAGTCCTGCCTGCCAGAGAGGTTGCATCAAAGGTAAAGGTAACTTCCACGCTTCCGGAAGATTTCTTTGCCGTAAATTCCGTTTCAGCAGTGACCGGCTTCTCATCTACCAGAATGGCCTCGCCGGTTTCTGCATCCATCAGCGTACCGATGACCTGATACTTCTGGCCCTTCTTTAATCCGGAATATTCCACGGTATCGATCAGTGTCACTTTCTTCTCCGGTTTGCTCATATGGGTTCCGGTATTCTTATCCAGGGCAGTAGTGCCAATCTCAATCTTGTCGTCGGTCAGCGTCCCTAAATCCACACTGACGGAATCCTTATAAATGGTCACCTCGAACTTCAAGAGATCCATGCTCTCGTTTGCCTTGCAGCGCTGTTCTTCTATGGTGTAGGTATCATAAGGAAGCGCGCCCTTGGAGTCATTGGGCTTGGACGTCCCAAACCAGATCCCGTCTTCCGAGGTTTTACCCTGGTTGGTATTGTGGGTGTGTTTGTTCCATTTGGAAGCGGTGCAGGCGTAACCGTTTTTGTCGGTAACAATCGTGTGGCTTTCCCCGGTTGTAACAGAGGTAATGGAAAACGGGATATCAGAAAGCCGTTTCTGCTCTCCATCTGCAACTTTTACCAGTTCTAAGTCTCCACGGATCACCTGGTTTGCAATGGCAGCCTCTTCAGAAGTCAGGTCTACAATCTCACCATTTTTTGTGATGTCAAATTCTACAGAGAGCTTTCCTTCATTCAGATAGCCTTCCGGGGCTTTTGTTTCGTCTGTGCGGTAATGCCCGAAGGGAAGCGCATCTTTTTTTGTGGAGACAGAGCCTTTGCTATCGGTTGTCAGGCTCATAACTACCTGATTCTTGGTATAGGTTTTGCCATCTACCACAACAGGATTCTCATTTAAGGACGTGATGGTAAATACAGCGCCTTCTAAAGTGGCAGCTCCCTGGGGTTCTGCCTTCTTTGTCTCAAAATCCCGTTTCTGAAGCTTCACGCCGCCCCGATAGACCTGTTCTTCTACAGAAGAGGTATTATAGCAGGATACAGTCTCCGCTTTGCCGCCTGCTGTGATTTTCTGTACAAATACGGTATCGTTGGCAAGATATCCGGCCGGAGCCTTTGTCTCCTGTACCGTTACGGTGCCAAGGGGGAGGCAGGGTGTCTTCCCGTCTTTCTGGGTATAGAACGCATCTCCGGATACCAAATAATTTTTGGAAAACTGTGCCTTCCCTTCGGAATCTGTTTTGAAGATCCAGGTACGTGCAGGTTTTGCACCGCCCGCAGCCGGGTCTTTTTCAGATTGTTCGGGATAAAATTTTACTGTGAACTGAGCCTCTGCCAGGGAAGCTTTGCCCTGCGGCTGTGCAGCTTTCAGTTCTTTATCCAATTTTTGGAGCAGAAGGTCCATCGGATCGTTCTGGGGGACTTCCGTCACATTTAGGGAGACCGTCTTTTCCGGCTCTACCGTCACGTTATGGCCATTCACGTCAACAATATAACCCTTGGAAGCTGTAAGCTCTTTGACCGCATAGTTTCCGGATTCCAGCTCACCTGATTTGGCATACCCTTTTTCATCCGTGACTAATTTTGCAATCTGCTTTTCGCCCAGATAGATTCCATATTCTGCGCCCTTTAAGGAATAATTTCCATTTCCGTCAGAGACAGCAGCATTTGCGGAAGCCTTGTGGAGTTCTATGTAACCGTAGGGAACCTGATACCAGCTTCCTACTAAGGTCTGGTTATTCTTGCCCGGAATGATGAAAGCCTTGAAAGTTGACGGAGGCTCCGGGAGTCCCTTGATGGCATTTGCAACCTCTACAGATTTGTCAATATAGCTTTGAGGTGCACCATGGAAGGCACCGCTGTCTGAAGAATAGCCTGCGTAAATATAAGCGACAACCAGATGCCCGATGACATAAGAATTATCATCGGACCAGCCGCCCAGGTACTGATTTTTGATATGCTTTTCATATCCGTATCCGCCATTTAGATAATAGAGAGCCTTCCGGAGTGGGGAATCATTGCCCAGCAGGTTGTAGGCATAGGTCCCGGAAGATGGTGTAGGCTGAAGAGGCTCTACACAGTAGGCGGTATTGCTGCCGTCAAAACTCATTCTGGAAGTAAAATAACTGCCATATTGAATTGCTGCACCGGCATGGTATTGAATGGTGCCGTCTGCGGCATGGACAGGGACGCTGCCGGAAAGGCAGGTTCCTGCAGTGACAAGGACTGCAAGCAGAAATGCGGACAGCCGTTTTATATGATGTTTTGCTTTTTGTAACATAAGTTTCCTCCTTGAAAATAAAGTTTGCCATCATTACAGAATCCGCTGTTAACAGGTTTTACATGTAAGATGGCAAAGAAAAAGCAGCTATTAGCTGCCTGGTTTATGGATTATTCAGTTGTACCGGGCGGATGTTTCTTCATACCGCTTTCTTTATTCTATGGTTCGGACTCTCTGGCGGGCCGCGGATTTTCCATATCCGTAAGAGCTGTGCTCTAAGAAAGATGCGTTTACGTATACTGGAACATATCTGCACTGATTACACCTCTTTCTGTTTCTGGCGAGCCAGAATCTCTAAGAGTTCCTGACGGTCGGTGGTGATCAGTTCCTTCTCCAGTGCAGAGGCTTTAAACTCCACCGTAATATTATTGTTGTTTGTTGAAATTAAGCCATTCCCCCTTTGAAAATGTGTGATGTTCATGACTTCCGTTTCTGACAGATGGAGGATATGCTTCACCCTCTGGGCCTCCTCATCTTCCATATTCAAGATGATCTTTGTCTTGCAGTTATTGATGATCCCTTTTCCATATTTACCGTCATCTAAAGCGAAGAAATCATTTAAGTCCTGGGTGGCGAAGATCCCGGCTCCTGAGTAAGCCCGGATGATCTTGGCAATCTCCAGCACGAATTCCGCAGCCAGACGGTTGCTGGAAGCGCCGATTAACTGCCATACCTCATCCACAAAGATTGCTTTTTCTTCCGTCCGGTTTTCCTTCGCCTTATCCCAGACATAATCCAGCGCCACGAACATGCCGACCGTCAACAGGTCACTGGAACCGGTCAGCTCTGAGATATCCAGTACTGTATATTTATTCGTCAGGTCTACGTTGGTCTGCTGGTTAAAGGAAGAGGCAGAGCCATGCACCAGGCGGTTCAGGATGTGTGCCAGCCGTTTCGTGTCCCGGCTTTCCATCAGGATGTTATAGACGTCTTCCAGGATCGGCATCTCCTTATACTGGTCAGGATGTTCCGGATTGAGCAGGGATTCATTCTTATGGGTGATCCCTTTCCTGGCATAGGTTTTAATCAACGCTTCGTCTAATAATTGTTTCTCCTCATGGTTCATATCCGGGATCAGCAGGCTGAAGAAGATATGCAGTTTCTGGATCTTGGAAGCAAGCGCCGAGGCATCCAGTGTGGGCCCGTCTAACAGCTCATTGACGGAGTTATCAACTTTCCGGATCTCCATGATATTGATACAGCTCCGGCTGGCCGGAGAGATCTGGATAAATTCCCCGCCCACATTCTTGCAGGCGCGGTAGAACTCATGTCCCTTTAAGGGGGCGATGATGAATACCTGGATACTCTTCCTGCGCATCCGAAGCGCCATGGTCTGCATGGTAAAGGTCTTTCCGGCTCCGGAGCATCCCAGGATGCAGATGTTGGAATTTTTATACTGTTTGGAGTCGAAGATATCCGCAATGACCAGCGAATTATTATGCTTATTGACTCCGAACAGGATGCCGTTGTCGTCACAGATGCTGTAGCTGGTAAAGGGATAACAGCTTGCGGCACCGGTAGTCAGCACATTCCGTTTGAACAGCTCATAAAGCTTCTTATCTAAGGAAGCAAGCGGCAGGGAAGACCGGAATCCCTGCTCCTGCAGGAAATAGCAGGAGCGTAAGTCCATGTCCTGGGAGATCAGGAGTTTTTTCATCTCCTGTATCCGCCACTGCAGTTCCTCCAGGTCCGATGCCGTAATGGTAATGAGGAGGTTCATATAGTAGAAATCCTCATTATTGGCAAGTCCGGCTTTCAAAAAATATCCGGAACGGATAGCGGAATCCAGATCGTCAAAGTCTGAGTTCGTATCCGAGGCATCCTTGATCTTGGAACGGTTGATACGGATCTGCTGTCCCAGACGCTGCTGGATCTTGTCCTTTGGCTGCTTATGCAGATAGAAATCAATGTCGATCCCCTCCCCTGCGTTGATGAGGAGGGAGAGCCAGCCGGGAGCGACCTTATTCTTATAGCCGTCTGACGGAACCATAAGATAGGTGTGGTAAAGCCCGTTGATCCGCACATAGTTGCTGTGCTTCAGATCCAGGGATTCCGGTGCAGTAAATGCATTGCAGTGGATGGTATCCACATCTTTCCCCTCCGCCATGCGCTGTCCCAGAACTTCAGTGATCCGTTCCGGAAGGGGCTTATCGGTACACAGCGTCCGGTTCAATAAGGTATAGAGCACATCCGTGGTAAACTCATCCTCATTTTCGTGCGTGACTATATCATTGCCGCACTGATAGAGGAAGGTCTTTGCTGTCTGTGCCGCAGTCTCCAGCGCCGCCAGGATTTCTTTTTCTTCCGTCTTCCGGTTTACGTTGAACGGCTCATACTCAAAGATAAGAAAAAAGCGGCGGGAGACTGCCTCCCTGGAGCTTAAATGCCGGACGAACTGGATATAATCCCTCTGAAGCTCCCTGCATCTGGGATCGGATTCCCGTTCCAGCTCTTTTGCGGACTGCTCCAGGTGGCGGTTGATATCCGCCTTTTTGGAGATCATCTTGATCTGGAGCTTCACAGGGCTGATTTTTAAATAAGAAATAAAGCTGTAGATAATGCTCTGCTGTTCTCTGGCGCTTCGTAACAGGAAGTTGATAGGTTCGATCTCCAGAATCTTGACGTAACGGTGGTCGGTGGTATAGACGATACCGTTTGCAATCTTTTCGATTGGCAGGTAATCCTCCAGAGTCTGAAATTTACGTTTCTTCTTTTTCACCGGAGTGGAGGGACTGTCCGGATGTTTCTTCCGGTAAGCAGCCTCCTTCTTCTCATATTTCTCCAGCCGTATCGCTTCCTTTTTCTCATATTTGGCTGTACGGACGGCTTTTTTCTTATCTTCCTTTCTCTGCCGTTCGCGTGCAGTTTTCTCTTTCTTTGCATCTTTTAACGCCTGAGTCTGCGCTTTCTTTGTCAGCTTCTGCTCTATTTTGAGCACCCGGATATCCTCTTTCGCCTGCTTTTTAATCCCGCTGCTGGTGGAAGTATCATAAATCCGGCGTTCCCGTTTTTTCTCCATTTTCCGGTGTGCAGCCTCTCTTTTTCTGGCTTTCCGGCTGGAAGATTCTGGCGGAGAGGTTTCCTGCTCTTGACCAGCAGAACCCTGCTTTTTTCCTGTATTCTGCTTTCTTCGCTTCTGGCTCTTAGGCTCCCGGTTTCTTGCATGCTGCCTCCGCTTCCGGTAATCCGGCATGACATCCGAACGGTAGATGATCCTCCGGTTTTTCACGAACCGGAGGGCGTTCATCAAAAATGCAGTCAGGCTTTCCCCGCCAATCCCGATGAGGGCAACCATGGCGGCTGGGAGGGAGGTCATGCAGAGGATGACGATGCGCGTAGTCAGCGACAGGGGCAGGTGGACAACCGGAATCCCAATTCCGGCTGCAAGCACAGCCCCTTCGATGGCATTACGGATCTTAAACATCCCGCCCATGAATGTGCCGCGTTCCATAAAATTACGCGGGATCAAAGCCACCTGCTGTTCTTCCGGACTGTTCATGGCATCACCTCCTCTGTATTATTTTCAGCAATACTTTCAGTAGAAGCCGTACTTTCCGTATCTTCATAACCGCCTTCCTGCATAGTTTCAATCTCTTCCGTTGTTACAGCAGGAAGAGAATTATCGGTCTGCCGAGCGTAAATGCGCATATCTGACATACCTAATGAACCTATCTGTTGATTGTTCTCTCCAAATGTAAATGTCCCGTCTGCAGTGAGGCAGGTCACAGGAAGCTTGCTGCCATCCGATAAGGAGAACTGAAACAGAGTTTCTCCATTAGAGGGATAGCGGGTCTCATCTACAAGAAAAGTTACGGATGTGATATTTCTATATCCCGTATCCTGTAAATAAGAAACCATCTGTGTTTTTAAATCCTCTATCTGAATGAGGGCTAGAAATGTCTCCAGATCCTCAAATCCCAGATACTGCAATCTTGACAGGGAAGCGTTTTCTTTTATTGGTGATGGTTTCGTTGTTTTTCCTGTAGCCGGAACTTGTTTCTTTCTTGCCGGCTGTTCTGCGGTCTGATTCCGGTGCATGGCCGGCAGTATCATGCCGACTGATACGAGTGCAGCCATCAGAAAGATGGATAAAATTAATTTTTTTCTGCTCATAAGTTTTCCTTTCTATTTCTTGTCAAAAATCCAGTATGCGTTAGATGTAGCATGGACTTCGGACATCATGTCAAATTCCCGGTTGATATAGTTCTTGGAAGCGCTGTCGTTCGGATCATTCACCAGAACTTTCCCGTTTGCAGTGACTCCCCGGAGGACAATGAAATGCCCGCCGCTTGTAAACAAGCCTGCCCGCTGTGAGCTGATGACAGGATGTCCTTCCGATAATGCCTTCAGGACTGTATTGGCGTCGCCGGTCTGGGTAACGGAACCGCATCCGAAATGAGATGCCGCCGCTGCAAAATAAGACCAGTAGGTTCCCACACCCGGTTTATAATAGGAATTCCCGCACCAGGAAACCGCATCTACCGGGGTAATGGTTGTCCCGGTCAGGTAGCTTGCGATCATGGCAAAGCTGGTGGGGCCGCATCCGCTGGAAGCAATGGAGCCTCCGCCGTAAGGGATGTTCCCGTAATCTGTCTGCAGGTAATGGGGAATCTGCATCCCGTTTGCCGGATAGGTGCCGCCTGTGGAAGTCACGATATAATATCGAAGGACGTGATCCACATATTCTTTGTCTCCATAGACGGAATAGTGCCAGCCCGGACGGGCGCACATCATATCAGAGTAAGCAATGGCGTTTTCTTTCGTGTAACCTCCGTCCCGTGCCATCGCCCAGTCAATATAACCGGAGCCGTAATTATATCCCTGCAGAGCCAGCTTGATCCGGTCCAGGTCTGTCGGCCCGGTACATCCGGCTTTTGTAAGTACGTGCTTTAATGCCTGGATCCCGCATTCGATGCTGTATTCCGGATCGGTAATGCTGCCCGGTGAATGGGAGTATTTCTGGTTGTATCCGCTTTCTGATGCCTGCATGACATCCGTTCCACGTCCTCCGGATTCCTGCATCATGACTGCCAGGATCAGCTCCACGTATTGTCCCATACCGTATTTGGAAGCGATCCGTTCCACTGTAGCCCGGTAAGCCAGCACCTCTTCGGATACATTCGCAGTCGCAACCCCGGAAGCGGACGAACCAAAAAAGAGTTCCAGGTTCTCGGCATAGGCTTCAGCCAGCTCTTTCTGCTTGTCCGTCAGATGGAAAACGTGGTCTGCAAAATAAGTGTCACCGGCATATTTCACAACATAATTGTGGCGCGTAAAAGTAACCGTTTTGGTCTGTGGTGAAGTATTTCCCTCACTATCGCTATTGCCGGACTCACCTTCCGCACCTGTCTCCACCTGGACTTCCATGGTGACGGTCTCCGTTGATACATCATAAGAAAAAAGATCATCCTTATTATCCCGGATGACCTTCTGAAGCTCTTTTATATTAATTTCCCTGTAACTTTCCCTGCTGGCACAGAACTGCGCGATCAGCAGGTTGGAATTGACTGAGATGGAAGAGGCATAGGGATCGGTAATGGAAACGGTATCCCCTTCCGGAACTTTGGATGCCTCCTTCTGGATTTCTGCCAGCACCTCATCATGGCATTCCATTAAGACCTCCACGATTGCCTGGTTTGCTTTCTGCAGGTTTTCGTTAATCAAGGTGCCGCTGTTTAATACACCGGAGTTCTCCGACAGATCCCCGAAGGTAAGTCCGGGAAGCATGGTAAGGAATAAGACCGGCAGCATCAGCGCCGCAGTAATGGCGGCTGCGGATTTTTTGAGCCCTTCCTTATGCTCAAGAGCCATGCCGATTGCAGCGCCCGCAGCACCGCCAACTCCGCCTTTTACAGCTTTTGCAAATGGAGCTGCCCGTTTGGGTTTTAATAAATCAGAGACAGCCGTGCCTACACCGGCTGCTTCAGACAGGCCGCTTTGCTGTTCTGCCAACTAAATGCGATCCTTCCTTTGGGGAGCCTGCGGAAGCTTCTGGACAATGGATTCGTGGTAGGCAACTTTTCCATCCTCCGTTTCGTAAGGCGTTTTATTGACGGTTGGCTGGGCGTACTGCTTGTACCAGGTCGCACCGTCAACGGACTGCACGGTATCGAATGTCCCCGGCGTGGGAGCCAGATACTGGTCAGCGTGGTACAAGGCGAAATCCCGGCTTCCGGAATCGGCTGTCGTCTCCGTCCCAGTCATGCGCCCGCCGCCGATCTCCATGTTGGTAAATACCGGAAGCGGTTTGTCCTGGTCTTCCTTCATGCCCATATAGGAAATGAAAGCTTTTTCCGCCTCTTCCCCTTTGATAGAGCCGACCTGGCTGTAATTTCCCTGGGCGACATTGCTGATGACGTTATTGGCAAAATCCACGCCCTTGTTTAAGGAAGAATGGTACATGGCGCTTCCGATGCTGGAGTGTTCCGTATACCCGGTTACGTTATTGACGGCGCTTCGTTCGGTTTGTCTTCCTACAGACCCGGCAAGCCCGCCGGAAAGAAAGCTTCCCCCTACGGCTGCATCGCCGGGAGAACCGGATTTCCGGTATCCACCGCCTCCACCGCTGCCTCCGCCCTTCAGGTGCATAGCGCCGGTTAAACTCCGTCCGGCGATCAGAAGCTCTGCCATCATGTTTCCGCCTGTATTCCCCACGTTGATGCCAAGGCTTGCCATGAAGGAATCAATCTTCTGGCTGACCTTCAGAAAGGCAATGGCGCACAAAAACCAGATAAAAACATTTCCGGTTACAGCCTCCTTTCCCTGGTCTGCCACGGCCTGCTCGACCTCAGCTTCTGTCAGTTCTGAGGCAAAGACCGGCATGGAAGTAAGAAGCACCATGCAGATGACCAGAAGGAATATATAGAATAGTTGTTTCTTATGTTTCATCATCTTCTCCTTTCATCAGATGGACAGCGGGTTCGCAAGGAAGGTGCCGACCATGGAGGTAAACAGCCTCAAGCACCAGGCATTCATTAATAATAGGAAGAACTGCCCTCCGAGCATCCGGCACCAGCTTTTGAAAATGTTTGCGGTGGACTGCGAGGCTCCCGTGGCAAAGGCAACCGGAGCCGTAAATACCAGAACTCCCAGAAGGATGTACCGTTCTGCCGCCTCAAAGAGGAGCTTGATGTAATTCCACGCCAGGATCAGCACCAGGATTAGGGCAATCAGTGCGACTGCACCATTTGCACAGACTCCTAATATAACGGTAATGACTGAGTTAAAATCTGCAAACTTTAAGGACGGCAGGTCATCGGTCAGGATCCAGCTGTAAGGCGTTCCCGCGATTGTGAGAAGCAGGTCCAAAATGTCCTTTGCATAAAAGGTCAGGAACAGGAAGAGGAAGGTTCGCATGGATAGTTTCAGCGGGTCCTCCGCCTCCACACCTGCCCCTGCAAAGTAATTTTTAAAAAGCTGCCAGACCCAGTTTAAAAGGATCAGTCCGATAGCCAGGGCCAGAAAGATCTGGTACATACTTTCGGCTGCCGGGAAGTAGCGGAGGAAAGTATCCATGGAACAGCCCAGGGCGCCTAATACTGAAGTGGTGATGAGGTCCAGGATGTTCATGACCTGTTCTGCGATCCACTCCACGATTCCGTCTAAGATCTTCATGCGGATGCCTCCCTTCTTATCCTAGCCATTCCACTGGCCGCCCGCAAAGAACGGGGTGATGTAGGCCATGATGAATCCGAGCCCGTTTAAGATTGCCCAGGTGATGATGATCCGTTTGAGCCATGCACGGGATTCGTCCACAGTCTTGCCGGATTTGGAAAAGTTCATCATAAGCAGGGCTACGGATGCGGTCACAACAGCGGCGATGGTGGAGATCAGGACGATCTGGTTGTAAACGTCCTTCATGATCTCTTTTGCCTTGTCCCATACATTTGCAGCCATGACCGGCTGGACGCTGCAGGCTAAGAGCGTAAATAAAAGAGCCGCCGTATAGAGGTATTTCATGTAGTCGATATGGTGCTTTTTATCATGCGGACGATGAAAGCGCTTCGTGAATGATTTGGGGTTCGGCGGTGTTTCCTTGACTTTGTGTTGTCTCATATCAGTGTTGTCTCCTTATTCTTAAATCAGACAGGGAGACGGTGCGTCTGCCCTGCCTATGGTCAATACCTGAAATCAGGCTTCCTGCAATCTGCCGTTCGATAAGGAACAGAAAGAATGCTTTCTTTATTAAAAGAATGAAATCCTGTTTCAGGATAGTTTCCTGCCTCTGGCCGGATTTTCCGGCAGTGCAGGGAACGCGTTACTCGCGTATTCTCCTGCATACAGTGATTAAAAAAAAGCAGCCCGGTCAATACAGGCTGCTTCCTACGGTTCCATATGAAGTTGTAAGTCCTTTTTCACCCCCTGCAGCAAAAAACGCAGCCAATATCCGGGATGAGGCAATGCCCCGGATACTGCTGCGCTGTTTCTGCACATAATTTTGACAATATCAATTTTAACATATGACTTTTACGGTGTAAATCGCACAACCGTGCCAGTTTAAGAAATTATTGTGCCATTTTTATAGCACATCCCAAAAGTGTTGGATTCCATTCTATTAGATACTGTTTACCGATTCTGGGAACAAATATACTGATAGAAATGGTAGCAACGCTTTTGGCGTTGGAAAGAAATGGAGGCCGAATGGATGAAAGGATTAGGAAAACGGATTCAGAAATGCCGGGAGGAGGCTGAGATGACACAGGAGGCACTGGCAGAGCGTGTGGGAATCAGCTGGAATTATCTTGGGGCGATTGAACGGGAAGTGAAAACACCGAAGCTTACCACACTTGTCCGGATCATCAATGTCCTGGAGGTATCTGCAGATGATGTGATGCTGGACGTGCTTCGTGTTGGAAGGAAAGCGCAGTGTACAAAGTTAGAGGAGAAGCTTCAAAGCCTTCCGGAAAAGAAACAGGAGAAAATCCTGCGGATCCTTGACTTTCTGATTGAGGAAGAGAGAAAATAGCCTGTGCCGGTGTGCAGGTTATTTTTGCATTTATTTGAATTTGCGATCTAATGTAAATATCATCTAGGTTTTTTTAAACCTGTGATACGCATTATAATACTGGAAATATCTGGTAATAAAGCAATATATGATGAAAGCCCTGTTTTTCTTTGGTATACTGATTCTGATAGCGTTGGAACTACATCTATTAGAATCAAGGAGGGAGTATGAGCGGGAACAGGAGAGTATTTGGAATCAGAGTTGTGTGTTTTATCGCAGGGATGTGTGTTGGAGGGGTTTTAGCAGGATTTAAGATGCAGGATATTCCGGCTGGACAGGAAACAGGAAAAACATGGGAAAGGCAGGAACAGTCCCCTGTAGACAGTACGCTTGATGATCCGACAGAGTGCTATCTGTGTGGGAACCATAACCGGAGTTTGATGAGCATGTTCCGGGGAAGAGATGACCTGGGAGCGATCTGTGTCAATGACTGGTATGTGATGGATATGCAGATCCGGAATCTGGACGGAATGGGCGGAGGCGGTTTCGGCTGGACAGTTGGTGCAGAGGGAGTCTGCAGCTTTCAGACGGACCGGAATCCGGAACGGGGAATTTCAGAGGTTACAGTAGAATATGGTACAAACAGTATCTTTGATGTGAAGAAGGTGCAAAACCACTTGTGCCAGACCTGTCTGGATAAGCTATTGGAGGTCATGGATTGTTATGGATATGAAGGAGAAGAATCCGGGGCAAGGGATATATGTCTGGTGGATTTTCAGACGCTGGAGCTCTATTCCCTGCAGGAGCATTACATATCCCATTATATCCGGGATTATTATGTCCAGGTAGACGGACGGGATGGAGAGGAACTGGAGGTAACAGGCATCTATACGCCGGTATTGGAGAATGGGGAGCGGACAACAGACGTTGCAATGGAATCGGAAAACAAGTATAATTGACCTATCTTAAATTAAGAAAAGGGTGTCTGTCATGATAGATTGTATCGTTGTTGGAGCTGGCGGATTTATAGGGGCGGTCTGCAGATATTTAATCTCTCAGGGTTTAATTCCCCGCAGCTTGCTGCGTAAGAAACTTTTTTGCAAAGTAAAAAGATGATACAATAGTAAAAAAGGAAAGGGGAA
>CAJTGD010000059.1 GCA_910575475.1 Lachnospiraceae bacterium
AAGAAAGGGCTTTAGCCCTCATTGCGACTTTCAGTCGCTTAACGGTGGCCTTTAGGCCGCATCAACCCACCGGCTTTAGCCGGTGGTCGTTGAGTTGTTCCACACATTCCCTCATAGACTTACTCCTTTCATCTCTAAGAATGTTGATGAATCCGCCCTTGAGGGCTTTGTTTACCGCTTCTGGCATTCAGTATAGCATCAAAGAAATTATTTTCAAAAAAGGTCTCGGTTTGCCAGAAAATACAGGCAGCGTTTTGGGCAGATTGCACAAAGCCAGGTTACTTCTTTCCATCTGTGAAAGTACCTGCAAGATCATATGCCCGGATTCGATGGAATTGGGATGGATTTATGCGGATTCTGTTTGATTTTGAATAAAATTATGAAAGCTTTTAGCAGAAATGCTTTCGGAAAAAGAACTTCGTATTTTACTATAGGAAAAAACAATTTCTCCTGTTGTCTGAAGAGGAAGGACAAAAAAAGTATATCTTTTTTTGTCCTTCCTTTATTTAAAGGTACAAAAAAGTCTAAATATGAGAATAAATCTGGATAATTAAACGAAAGTTTTTCCATTTCCTTTCTATTATAATAGTTTCAAGATCAAGAGAAAAAGAAAAGGAGAACAAAAAGCTATGAAATTAGGATTTGTAAGTGCGATTCTGGACACATGGACGTATGAGGAAATGATGGATTTTGCATCTGACCATGGATTCGAATGTGTGGAAGTGGCATGCTGGCCGCAGGGGAAGGCGGAGAGAAGATATGCGGGCGTAAGCCACATTGACGCGGAGCGTGTACTGGAGGATGATACATATGCTGCGCACATCACGGACTACAGCAAAGAAAAGGGCGTGCAGATTTCTTCTCTTGCATATTATCCCAATACCATGGACGGAAACCTGGAGAAGCGTGAGGCGGCTGTGTCTCATCTGAAAAACCTGATCAAGGCGAGCCATAAGCTCGGAATCGGCATGGTGACCACATTTATCGGAAGGGATCAGACAAAGAATATCGAGGAAAATCTGGAGCTGGTGAAAGAGGTTTGGCCGTCTATCATTAAAACGGCGGAAGAGAACGATGTGAAGGTTGCTATCGAGAACTGCCCCATGCTCTTCGGACCGGACCAGTGGCCGGGCGGACAGAACCTGATGACCACTCCGAAGATCTGGAGACAGGTATTTGAGATTCTGAACAGCGACAACCTGGGAATCAACTATGACCCGTCCCACTTTGTATGGCAGATGATCGACTATATCAAGCCGATCTATGAATTTAAGGACAAGATTTTCCATGTACACTACAAGGACATCAAGGTTTATCCGGACCGCCTGAACGACTGCGGTATCATGGCATATCCGCTTGACTTCATGTCACCGAAGCTTCCGGGACTGGGAGATGTGGACTGGGGCAAATATGTTTCCGCGCTGACGGACATCGGCTATGACGGATGCACCTGCATCGAAGTCGAGGACAAGGCGTTTGAGGGAACCAAGGAGAAGGTGGAAGATTCCCTTGTACTGAGCCAGAGATATCTGCGGAATTTTGTCATCTGATGTTACGATTTGTTACTGTGAATAGTAACTACGATTTACAGTCGTATCAAAAATAATCCTTTCTTTTTTATCCTGCCTTCGTATGAGGGCAGGACATAGCTAAAATATAATATAAAAACAGGACAATTGAAGGACTGTTTCCTTTGCGGAAACAACTTATAATAGAATCAGCGAAAGCGGAACAGTAAAAACAAAAGGAGAACAAAACAATGAGCAAATTGAGAGTAGCAATCGTTGGATGCGGTGGTATCGCAAATCAGAAGCATATGCCTTCGATCAAGGCGAATGAGGACAAGGCTGTTATGGTAGCGTTCTGTGACATCATTCCGGAGCGGGCAGAGAAGGCGTGTAAAGAATACGGCGCAGAGGGCGCGAAGGTTTACACCGATTACAAGGAGATGCTGGCGGATACGAGCATCGAGATTGATGTGGTTCATGTATGTACCCCCAACGTGGCGCACTGCCCGATCACGGTTGCTTCCTTTGAGGCAGGCAAGCATGTGATGTGCGAAAAGCCTATGGCGCACAATACCGAGGATGCCCGGAAGATGCTGGACGCATGGAAGAAATCCGGCAAGAAATTTACGATCGGCTACCAGAACCGTCTCCGCGACGATACCCAGACGCTGCACGCTTCCTGTGAAGCAGGGGAACTTGGGGATATCTACTTTGCAAAGGCACATGCGCTGAGAAGAAGAGCGGTTCCTACCTGGGGCGTATTCCCGAACAAGGCGCTGCAGGGCGGCGGTCCGCTGATCGATATCGGAACCCATGCGCTGGACATCACACTGTGGATGATGAACAACTACGAGCCGGCTTCCGTATCCGGACAGGTATTCTACAAGCTGGGACGCCAGGCGGACGGCCCGGAAGGAAACGTATTCGGCCCATGGGATCCGGAGACCTTTGAGGTAGAGGATTCCGCGTTCGGCCTGGTAAAGATGAAAAACGGAGCGACCATTTATCTGGAAGCATCCTGGGCGCTGAACGTACTGAAGTCCATGGAAGCGTCCACCACACTGTGCGGAACCAAGGGCGGAGCAGAGATCCATCACGGCGGAAGCTATCCCCAGGACGAGCTGATCTATAACACGGTAGAACACAACCAGTTGATGGAAAAGACCATCTCCCCGGCAGGCGTGGTAGACTTCTTCGAGGGCGGCGCGGCAGCAGAGGCAGTGAGAGAGCAGGAGCAGTGGCTGAACGCGATTATCAACGACGGCGAGCCCCTTGTAAAACCGGAGCAGGCATTTGTAGTGACCCAGATCCTGGAAGCAATCTACAAATCCGCCGAGACCGGAAAAGAAGTATACTTTGATTAAAAGTCAGGAACAGCAGCACTCTGTGAAAGCAGATCGTGCAAGCATGCTTGCAAAGAGCTGTTTTCACAGAGTGATATTGGGCGGGACGCCCAATCAGTCTCAGACAGGAGCTGCGAAGCAGCGTATAGTCTGCAAAGCAGACGTGTCTGAGGCCTGCGGTTCCGACCGGATGAGAAGGACAGCAGCACTCTGTGAAAACAGATCGTGCAAGCATGCTTGCAAAGAGCTGTTTTCACAGAGTGATATTGGGCGGGACGCCCAATCAGTCTCAGACAGGAGCTGCGAAGCAGCGTATAGTCTGCAAAGCAGACGTGTCTGAGGCCTGCAGTTCCGGCCGGATGAGAAGAACAGCAGCAAGCTTTAAAACAGAAACTTCGTAAATCGGAAAGGAAGAAAATAATGGAAAAAATAAAATTAGGTATCGTTGGCTTTGGTTTTATGGGCCACTGCGATGCGGATATGATGAGTACATTTGACGAGATCGACCTGGTAGCGGTAGCGGATACGAATCCGGATCAGCTCAAAGACGCGCCGGAGGGCGTGGAGACATACGCAAACATTGACGAGATGCTTGCCAACGCGGATATCAATGTCGTGATGGTATCCACGCCGAACCCCAGCCATCCGGAGATGGTGAAGAAGGCGGCGGCAGCGAAAAAGCATGTGATCTGTGAGAAACCGGCTGCCATGAGCATTGCGGAATATGACGAAATGGTTGCGGCATGTAAAGACAACGGCGTGCTCTTTACCGTGCATCAGCAGAGAAGATGGGATAAAGACTACCGGATCATGAAAGAAGTCTATGACAAGAACCTGGTTGGGGATATGTACATCATCAAATCCCAGCTCTACGGCGTAAACGGCAACATGCATGACTGGCATATTTATCCGGAGATGGGCGGAGGCATGCTCTATGACTGGGGCGTACACCTGATCGACCAGATGCTGGATATGGTGAAGTCTGAGGTAGTATCCCTCTATGCGGATGTACAGAATGTCATCAATGAAAACGTAGACGACTATTTCAAGATCATCCTGAAATTCAAAAACGGCGTGACCGCAGAGATCGAGCTGGGAACCTATTACCTGACACCGAAGCGCGCTTGGTTCATCGGCGGTAAGAAAGGCTCCGCAATCATTGACGGATTCGGCGGAGAAGGCAAGATTGTCCGCACCGCGCATCTGCTGGAGAATGTACCGGGCAAGATCACGATGACCGCTGCAGGCCCCACAAGAAGCTTCGGACCGCCGGAGCCGGGACTTCTTTCCGAAGAACCGCTGCCGGAAGTAAACGTGGCGCACAGGAATTATTTTGAGCATTTCCTGAAAGCATTCAATGGAGAAGAAGAGATCATTGTAAAACCGGAACAGGTAAGACGGGTACTCCGTCTGATGGATGCGGTAAGAGAATCCGCAAAGACGGGAAAATCAATCGCATTTGAGGAATAATCGGAGAGTTGGAGTTGTATTTCACGCAGGCGTGATATGCAGCAGTTATGATTTCGGATGCCCTGTACCTTGCTGCAGGGCATTCGGCCGGTATAATAACAGTTAAATATTGGAGGGCAGGTAACGTAAACTTGTCCTTCTTTATTATATTCAGCGACTGCTGTCTTGTCTGAAATGAGGAAAACTCAAGCGGAATAACTGCTGCAATGTTTTTCATCAAGAGCAAAATTCTTTGTGATACCATGATAGATACAGATTGGGTGAATCGGGACCGTGTAAGCGTAAAAAATGATACGGAATCTGTACACATGAAAATCTGATTTGTAAATTGCCTGCAAAGGGGAAAAGGATATGAATGTTCTTCAGAGTTTGACAGAATTATACAATCACCTTTCCTTTGACAGTACATACCGGAATGTCTGCAGAGGGATCCTCGAGAATCTGGAGGAAGCGGCGGACGGCAGTATTTATGATGTCGCGGAGCTGACGAACTCATCCCGGACGACAGTGTGGCGGATGGTGCAGAAGCTGGGATACCAGAATTTTACGGATTTTCATCATGAATTGAAACGGGCGGTGAAGCAGTATACCTACTACAACCGGCTCTTGCCGCCGGAACAGAGCCGGGATGCCGTAAGTGTGAAGGATGCCATGCTGGCACAGGCCATAGAAACCTGTGAGATCTTGCGGGATCAGATCGATGCAGGTGAGGCGGAACGGATTGCAGAGGAACTGAGCGACGCGGATAAGGTGGTCTTCTATACACCTTATAAAAACAGCGCCATACTCTCGCTGCAGCAGAATCTTGCCATGGACGGGAAGGAGACAGGATATTACTGCCTGCTTCCGGATATGATGGAGGACAGCGGTACATTGACGGAGCAGAGTATCGTCATTGTCAATATGATTGAACATGTGGAGACCATGGACATGGAGCCGGTATTTGCCAATATCAAGGCAAAAGGGGCGAAGGTATATGGCGCGTCGAAGCGGTATAAAAAGTATCTGGACAGGGAATTGTTCCGGGGCAGCAGGGAAAAGGTGGTAACAGGGGTACTTTTGTTTGACCTGTATTTTCTGATGCTGAGTGAGATATACCGGATGAAATATATTCGGTAAGTATGTAAACGGGTAAAAGAATCTGGTTTCAAATTTGAAACCAGATTCTTTTTTTGTGGAACATTGTTGCTGAGGAAGAACGCCGATGAAAAATCCTTGTCTTATAATGGAGACATAAACAAAGAGAAAACGAAAGGAGTTATGAAAGCGATGAAGTACAGTTTATGTGCAGACATTATGTTTGTGGCAGTCGGCGAAAAGGGGCCTGTCTGGCCGGATACGGACGGAATCATTGAGGGCATGAAACTGGCAAAAAAGAACGGATTAACGGGGATTGAAATGTTTGACCTGGAGGGAAGAGATCTGGACCGCATTGCCGCGGCGGGAAAGGAACTGGGGATTGAGATCCGCGCATGCGTTTCCGCGGGAGCATCTCTTCTGGGAGACCCGGCTAAGACGGAGGAGCTGGTTTCCCTTTTTACACAGAGTGTGCCAAAGGCTAAGCAGATCGGGTGCGGCAGGCTGATCCTGAATGCGGCTGATTATGCGAAAGATCTTTCCGCAGAGGAGGTTCTTGCGGCGATGGAGGACGCATTGAAGCGTCTTGCTCCGATTGCTGAGAAAGAGGGGGTAACAGTACTTGTTGAGCCGCTGACGGGCGGATTCTTTACAAGCTCGAAACAGGCATTTGGCTTAATTAAGAACGTAGGAAGTGAACATGTAAAGCTTCTTTATGACATTTTCCACTTTCAGAATATTGAAGGACAGATTACGGAGACGATCAAGGCGAACCTGGAGCTGATCGGAGATCTTCACGGGGCAGGGGCGCCGATGAGAGCGGAACTGACAGTAGGAGAGCTTGATTATGCGTTTATTTTGAATACCGTGAAGGAACTTGGCTATGAAGGAAACTTCTGCCTGGAATTCTTTACATTCGAGAACCGCGATGAGAAGGTGGCCGCATCCTGCAAAGTGCTGCCTGCATAACAGAAGAAACCCTGGTGTACTGTACCATTCATTTTCAGCCAAATGAATGCGGCGCTGCACCATACATATTATAAAAGAAATATCCGGCCGTACAGTCGGAAGAATATAAAAAAATCTATGGAGGAAAATGAAATGGCAAAGAAAAGAATCGGAGTAATTGGTATTGGTGAGATTGGAACGACAAAGCATTTAACACAGCTTGTCAAGCATTCGGATGAAGTAGAGGTCGTTGCGCTGTGCGATATTCTTACGGAGAGATGTGAAAAGGCCAATAAAGATTTCGGCCTGAAAGCAAAGATTTACACGGATTACAAAGAAATGTGCGCGGCAGACGATGTTGACGCGGTACACGTTTGTACTCCGAATCCGCTTCACTGCGAGATGACGATCTGCGCGTTTGAACACGGAAAAGATGTTTACTGTGAGAAACCCCTTGCATGTACCTACGCGGATGCGCAGAAAATGCTTGAGGCACAGAAAAAAGCAGGCAGAAAGCTCACAAGCGGTACACAGTGGCGTTATAATACGGCTCCGATGGAAATGAAGAGAATGTATGAAGCAGGTGAATTCGGAGACGTATACTATATCCGTTCTTCCCAGCTCCGCCCGAACCGCCTTCTGGCATACGGTGTATACACAAACAAGGAGCTGAACGGCGGCGGAGTTTTAATGGACGGAGGTCCTCATTCCATTGACCTTCCCATGTGGCTGACAAATAATTATGATGTTGCAAGCGTTCGGGGAGTCACTTTTGATAAGATGAAAAATTTCCCGGAGGGAAATCAGCTTGGGCCGTGGGATCCGGACAACTTCGATGTAGAAGATACCGCAATGGCCATGATCACAATGAAAAACGGCGCGATGTTCTATATTGAGACAGCATGGCGTACAAACATGCTGCAGGAAGCTCCCGGAATCATCTGCTCCGTAGCCGGAACGCTTGCCGGCGCGGATATGGTCGGCCCTGGATTTGAAGACAGCGTTCGTATCACAAAGATGGTTGGCGGAGAAATGAAAACAGAGATCACAAGCCCGGAAGCGAAGTATGACATGTGGGAATATGACATGACAAAATGGGTGGAATGTATTACAAAGGGAACGGATCCCGCAGTCCTTCCGGAGCAGGCAGCAATCGTTACCCGTGTGATCGAGGCTATTTATCAGTCTGCCGCAACGGGTGAGACAATCGTATTTGAATAAAACTGAACAAAGTTTTTTAGAAAATAGGGGACTGTACGCCGTATATAGCCGGCAGTGACAGTCCCGCTTGCTTTATAAAAGCGGAACCCAAAACCAATGAAATGATCGCGGCGGAAGAGAGGACTATGGAAAACAAAAGAAAACTAATGCAGTTCTTTTTTATCAGACAGGAAGAATCATCGGTGCATTACCATCAGGATCTGGAGATCATTTATGTGATGAAAGGGAAAATGGAGATTAAAATTGATGAGTCGGTGTATCAACTCCAAAAAGGGGATTTTATCTTGATCAATGCCAATAAAAGACATTCCTGCGTGGGAACGCAGGGGATTTTAGCGGCAAGATTTTTTATTGATTTTCATATTCTGGCAGAGCATATGGGTACGCTGCAGCTGATGTTCTGGTGCAATACGGTGGTGGACAGAAATGATGCATATGAAGAGGTACGGAAATTATTGGACCGGATTTTAAGCTGCTGCTCCGATCAGGAGGAAAAAGGCGCATTATATCTGAATTCGCTTTATTATGAACTGCTGTATCATCTGGTCAGCTATTTTATGGTGAAAGCAGATCAGGTATGGACGAATCAAGAGGATTCCAGGAATCAGATCCGGGTCCGGCAGATACAGAATTATATCCAGGCAAACTATCAGACGCAGATCAGCCTGAATGATCTTGCGCAGAGATTGTATCTGTCAAATGTGTATCTGTCAAAATATATTAAAAAACATATAGGGCTTACCTTTTTGGAATATCTGAATAATGTGCGTCTGTTCCATGCGGTAGATGAACTGCTGTATACAAATAAAAGTATTACACGTATTGCGATGGATAACGGATTTCCAACATCAGCGGCATTTATCAAGAGCTTCCGGAGCATTCACCGTGAGGCGCCCAGCCAGTACCGTAAGAGGATGCAACAGAATATGCCTCCAGTTCACCAGGAGTATGGGCTGGAAGAAAAAAGTCTGGATCTGGTACACGAATATTTAAGGAACAGACAGACGGGACAGCAGGAGAACGGCAGCAGACAGCAGATTTGTACTGCGGATGCCAGCTATTATGAGATTCAAAATGCGGATTGGACCCGGGCGGTGAATGTGGGAGAAGCGTATACACTTCTGCAGTCAGAGGTGCAGGATCAGCTTATACAGATTCAGCAGGAGACCGGCATGAGATATGCAAGGATCTGGAATCTGCTCTCCCGGAAACAGTGTGCAGACGAAAAAGGGGGAATGAATTTCCGAAAGCTGGATCTGGTGCTGGATTTTATCATCGATCATCGAATGAAGCCGTATATAGAACTGGGGGGCGGAACAGAAGTAAAAGAAGCGGAGAAGGATGGAACGAAAAGGAAAGAAACGTGGGATTATGAGCTGTTCTGTGAAATGATAAGGGCGTTCTATCTGCATCTCATCAACCGCTATGGCCTGGAAGAGATAGAGGGCTGGTACTTTGAGTTCGGAAAGGCTTCTGGCCTTGGAATGACAGCGGAGGACGGAGCCTATTACCAGGCATTTGAGGCCATCTGCCGGATATTTAAGGAGATTGCCCCGGAAATTCGGGTGGGAGGCGCCGGGCTTTTGCTGGGGTATGAAAATTCCTTCTTCCGCAAGATCTTCCGTATCTGGAAGAAACGTAAGTTCCGGCCGGATTTCCTGTCCTTTCGTTCCTGTCAGGATATGTCGATTGCTGAGGACGAGCTTATTTATGGAAGAAAATCTATTGACAGCAGCTACATGAAAAATCAGATGCAGTTAATCCGGGACACGATGGAAGAGGAAGATTTCCAGATTCCGGAGATACACATTGTTCAGTGGAATTTTACGGACTCGAATCATAATGTGTTCAATGACAGCTCTGCGCAGGGAGCCTATATAGTAAAAACCTGTATCAGCATGCTGGGTAATGCAGATTTTATGGGATATTGGCAGGGACTGGATATCGGGTCGGACTATGCTGCCACAGGGGCACAGGGCGATACGTTTCCGGCAGGACAGGAAAGTATACAGCAAGGTCATTCGGACATTACGTCCGTATTGAACGGAGATTCCGGACTGATTACCAGAGATGGTATACGGAAGCCCTCTTTTTATGCGTTTCAGTTCATGAATAAGCTGCAAAGCCATGTAGTATGCAGAAATGAGAACAGTGTCGTTACTGCAAACGGGCGGGGACGGTTCACTGCGGTCTGCCATAATTATAAAAGCTTTTCATCAAAATACGCATTCTGCAAAGAGGAAGAGATCCAGATCGACGAGATGGATCAGTTTGTGGAGGATATGGAACCGCTGAGACTGAAAATCTGTCTGAAAAATGTAAACAATGGAACGTATCAGGTAAAGTCCCATTATGTGAATCATGAAAATGGTTCGGTTCAGAATATCTGGAAAATGATGGGGTACGAAAAGGTCCTTGCGAAGGATGAGATCGAATATCTGAAAAGGCGGGCAATCCCCAGTATGGAAATCAGGACTGTTCAGGCAACGGATGGGACCCTGGAACTGGAACATGTGATGCAGCCTCAGGAAATCCGGCTTTTGGATATTTGGTACAGATATTAAAATCTCTATGATGATTTTTAGTTTTTATGGCTTTCCCCTAAAAATTGTATTAAATATTGATGCTGGTTTCAGATAAATACACGAAAGAAAATTTTTGCTAAAGCTGTAAACTTAAATATAACACAACAAACATGGAGGATGATGAAATGAAAGTACTGGGAATTTCCTTTGGAAGAAGGAATCAGCGCTGTGATGTGATGGTAAAAGAGGCACTGTTTGCTGCGAAGGCAGCAGGAGCAGAGGTGCGGTTTATCAATACAATCCGAATGGATATCGGACATTGCCGCGCATGTGATTACTGCAGCCGTCTGCGGGACAAGGGGGAAGTGGAGATTCACTGCTGCATGAAGGATGACTTTTCTGTTTTGGAGGAGGCGTGCCTGGAAGCGGACGGGATCATTATCGGCGCGCCGGTCTATGCGGTTGGTATCGTAGGGCAGTTTAAGAATTTTGTGGACCGTTTCGGGCCGTCCCATGACAGGGCAGCGCTTCTGGAAGTAAATAAGAAACGTAGGGAAGAAGGCAAACCGGAGCTGGATCCCAGATATTTTAAAGACCGCTATACCGGATTCATTTCCGTAGGAGGCGCGCAGACTCATAACTGGGTATCTCTGGGGCTTCCCATGCTGGATCTGTTCAGCTTTTCCTTCTGCATGAAGTGCGTGGGTCATGTGGACGCATATGATCAGGGAAGGACAGGGCATCCGCTGCTGGATCCGGCTCTGATGGCAAAATGCGGGGAGCTTGGAAAGGCTGTGGCAGAGTCTGTTGGAAAACCATACGAGGAAGTGGATACCTGGGTGGGAGAGGATGGAGTTTGTCCGGTCTGCCATAACCCGCTGCTTAGTATGAACGGGACGACCCACGTGGAGTGCCCGGTCTGCGGGATCTGGGGAGAGCTGTCCGTGGAAGGAGAGAGGGTGAAGGTAGATTGGCCTGAAAAAGAAATTGCGCGGGCGCGCAATACGGCCATCGGAATTTATGAGCATTACAACGAGATCCAGAACATGATCAAGGTCTGTGTGCCGAAACTGACAGCCAACAAGGAGACACTGCCGAAGATGATGGAAAAATATGAGAACTTTGAGGAGAGCATTGCTGCCATGTAGCACGGAGGAATGAGAATAAAAATATACCATTACTTGAGATAAAGTAATGTCAGGAGGGCGCTATGAATGAAACAAAAATAAACAAATATGGTATGGAACCGCTGACCTTTAAAAATTACTTTGTGTACGGAATGGGGAATTTTGCTTCCCAGTTGTCCTGGACCATGGTAGGTACATATCTCTCCATTTTCTATACGGATGTATTTGGCCTCGGGGTAGGGGCTGTAGCCATGCTGATGCTGATCGCCAAGGTCTGGGATGGTATCAATGATCCTATGATGGGAACCATCATGGAACGAACCCACACGAGATGGGGACGTTTCAGACCTTATATATTTGCCGGCGCGCCGCTTTTGGTCGTATTTACGATCCTGACATTTACGGTTCCGGGATTCGGCGGACCGGCCAAGTTGATCTATGCATATGTGACCTATATCGGACTGGGAATGGCTTATACCATGACAAATGTGCCGTACACAGCGCTCCCGGCCGTTATGACTCATGATCCGAAGGAAGTAAACCGGCTGAATGCCGCGCAGATGATGGGCATGACCATCGGGCAGATCGTTCTGAACCTGACCGTATTGCCTCTGGTCACCTTCATCGGCGGCGGAGACCAGGCAAATGGATATCAGAAGACGGCAGCCCTGCTGGCTATCGTTGCGCTTCCGATGTTCTGGGCGGTAGCAGTGATGTCGAAAGAAAAGGTGACGGTGGAAAAGAAAGAACAGGGCAAGGTTCTGGACGGCTTGAAAATGATCGCAAAGAATAAGAATCTGCTTTGCGCCATGTTCTATTCCTTCTTTAATATGTTCGGTATCTTAGGTCGTATTTCGGTGGCTGTATTCTTTTACATGCACTGTGTACAGAATTTTGCGCTGATCACGGTATTTATGATGATGCAGATGGCAGTCGGGACGCTGGTGATGCCTTTTGCACCGAAATTTGTAGAGAAGTTCGGAAAAAGGAACGGCGCGATCATCTCCATGGTGATTCAGGGAGCCGCATTGCTCCTGCTGTACTTCGGGCCGTCCACCAGTATACCGTTCAACTTCCTGTGCATGATTATCTATGGAACCGGATATATAGCAGGTCCATCCGGAAGCGGTATGATCGTTGACGCGATTGATGACTTTGACGATAAGTATGGCGTCCGTAATGACGGTATGGCATTTTCTTTTAACGGTACCGCGATCAAGATTGCGACCGCAATCGCCAACTCGGTGTTCCTTCTTGTCATGGGAGCATTTGGATATGTGGGTGGAGGAGAGATCACACCCCATGTACAGACCGGGATCAATCTGGCGGCAAACCTGCTTCCCGGAATCGTATTCCTGATCGGGATCATTCCGCTTGCATTGTATGACCTGGACAAGCCGGGATATATGGAGGCGGTCAGAGAACGCCTGACTGTGCGTAACGCGGAGAAAAAAGCGGAGGAGTAACTATGACCTCTTTGTCACGCCTGATGTCGTGACGGTATCCACACCGAATCCCAGCCATCCGGAGATGGTGAAGAAGGCAACAAGAAAACTGCTATGATTTTTGTCATGGCAGTTTTTTTGTGCGGAAAAAGATAAAATTTTACTCCTCAGAAAGCAGCAGGGAGAAAAGCGCAGATATGCCGAAAGATATAAACTAAAAAAATAATATATTTTCTGCCCGGCAGAGGGCAGCATATACAGAAAGCAATCGAGTCGACGCAGAAACTGGTTTTGACAATGGGGTAGTGTAAAGTATCGTATGAAAAATGATACGGGTATTGACCGCATTTAAAATCTGCTTCGCAGATGGCGGGCAAGCAATCACTTGCTGTGCGAGTGGTTGCATTCAGAAGGCAATCAATTTGCTACGCAAATTGGTTACAAACAACAGTCAGGAGAAACAGGAAATGAACAAGATACAGATTACATCGGCAGGCGGGGAAGCCTGCCATTCCCACAGAAGCACAGAACTGATCTATGTGCTGACAGGACAGGCCAAGATCCATATCCGGGGAGAAGATTTTCAGGCGTTTCCAAAGGATGTGATATTGATCAATCCGGAAGAACCGCACGGCTGGAGCGGCCATAAGGGCGCGCTGGTCTGTAAGATATATATGGACTATTATGTGCTGAAAAACGCACTGAAGCAGGAGCCATTTTTGTTTTTATGCAACAGTGTCATAGAGCCGGAGAAGGATTATGGGAGAATCCGCTACATCCTGGAAACGATTTTGAGCAAATATGCGGAAGCACCGGATGGGTTCTGGGTGGAAAGCCTGTATTATGCGCTGTGGGAGGGAATCAAAACCCAGTATCTGGCGGCAAGTCCCGGAAAGACCGCACCGGTGGGTGATAAGATCGGGGAAGTGATGGACTATATCCAAACGTCTTACGGCCAGCCGTTAAATCTGGCGGAGACAGCGGCGAGATGGTACATGTCGGAATCTGCGTTTTCCAGGTTTTTCAAACGGGAGACAGGAACCGGATTTACGGAATATGTGAGAAATCTCCGTCTGGAACAGGCAAAAGAACAGCTTTTGTCCACCAATAAGACCGTCACGGAGATTGCCTATGACTGCGGATATTCCAATCTGTCCGTATTTAATAAAAATTTCAGGCAGGCATTTTCCTTAAGCCCCAAACAATTCCGACAGGAAAGAAACACACCGGTACAGAAAATGAACGCTTCAGATCTGGATGGGCTGGCGGCCTATTTAAAGGATTCCGCCTCTTATAAGAAAAAGGCAGAGACGAAGGGGAAACGAATTTTGATCGATACAAGGAAGGGAAGTCCCTTCGCAGATTCGGTGCTGTACTGCATGAATGCCGGGATGTTTGCCAATCTTCTGGAGGCAAGGGTGCAGAAGCATGTGTCCATGGTAATCCAAAACCTGGGCGTGAAATGCATCCGGCTGTCCAACCCGTTTGATCCGGAGCTGAAAATACGGTCCGGCCACGGAACGGAACAGATGAATTTTGAAAAAATGGATACGGTACTGGATTTTTTGCTGGAGCAGGACACAGTTCCGGTATTTGAGCTTCCGGAGCGGCAGAAAAAGATGATCGTCAGTATCGGTTCGGATAAAAGGCTGGAGGAGATCAGGACAGATCCGGTTTTTCTGTCCTTGGAGGAGTGGGAGCGTGCCCTGGAAGCGCTGATGAAGCATCTAGTAGACCGCTATACGGCAAAGGAGGTCGGCAGATGGGGCTTTGAGATCTGGTACGACGTGGAACAGGTGACCGGCGCGGGACAGATTCCGTATTTTCTTTTATATGAGCGGACGAGGAGCATCATCAAGGCTTATGCTCCGGAAGCGAAGATCGGGGGCAGCGGATTGAATACCGAGCTCAGCCGGGACGTGCTAAAGGAACAGCTCCTCTGGTGGAAGGATCGGGAGGACCGACCGGATTTTCTGACATTTATCAGTTATCCATACCAGGTGGAATGGGATGAAAAGAAGGAGACAGGAAAACAGTACAGCCTTTTGAGCATTGATTCGGATACCCACTTTGTAAAACAGGATATGGAAAATTATTATGCGCTCATGAGAGAGACAGACTATCCGGAAACACCGGTATGGGTATCTGAATGGAATACATCTCTCTCGGAACGGAATATTTACAATGATAGCTGCGCAAAGGCATGCCATATGCTGACGCAGATGGTGGATGCCGCGGACAGGATCTGCCGGATGAGCTATTGGGGGATCAGCGACTGTCCCTCTCAGTATTTTGATTCTGCGGCCCCGCTGATCGGCGCCACTGGACTGATCACCAGGGACGCTCTGCCGAAGCCGGCCTACTATGCGTTTGAATTTTGGAAGCAGTTGGGCGAGCGGATGCTTGGAAAAGGAGAACACTACATCGCCACATCCCAGCATGGGGACTCCGTCCAGATCCTGACATTTAACGCGAAGCAGTTCAGCTACGGTTATCAGCTCAAGGACGAGGACCGGCTGGCGCCTGGCGAGCTGCCGTTCGTATTCCGGAACAGCCATAGGCTGGAGCTGACCTTTGCCCTGGAGGGGATGAAAAACGGAAAGAAAAAAATATGCATTTACCGGGTGGGGGAAGCCTCCGGCAATGTTCTGACGGAGTGGAAAAAGCTGGGGTACGCCAATGACCTGCTGCGATCGGAGATTGCATACCTGCAGAAGATCTGCATTCCACGGATGGAGGTATTGTATCAGGAGGTTACAGGAGGGATACTGGAGCTGGATGTGATGCTGGAGGCCAACGAGATGGCGCTGATCCTGGTTTTCAGCAAGGATTATCCTTAAAAAGGGAGAAACAAGTCTGCGGAGATGGCCGGAAATCCAGATCACCGGTTCAGAGGAGGAAAAACGGCAAAAATCGACAAATATATAGATGGTTTTTGCGCCACTGATTCATCCGGACATCGGTATTTTCAAGGAAAGGACATTTTTCAAAGGCTGTGGATTAGTTTTTCGGGAAAAGAAATCTTAAAATAGTAAGAAAACAAAGGAAAAGGAGGATTTCTTTTATGGAAACCGGAAACAGAGTAAAAGAAAATGTCGGACGGATTCAGGTCGGGGCATATGGGATGGGGAATTTTGCGTGCCAGCTATCCTTTACGATGGTCAACATGTACCTGGCATATTTTTATACCGACGTATTTGGACTGTCCGCGGCGGCGGTGGCAACGCTTCTGCTCGTGGCGAAGGTATGGGACGGTATCAATGACCCGATGATGGGGGCGCTGATGGATAAGACATATACCCGGGTGGGGGGATATCGTACCTATATGATCGCTGGTGCCGTTGCATTGGTGGTCTTTACCATTCTGACGTTCAGCGTGCCTGGATTCGGAGACAGCGGAAAGCTGTTCTACGCCTATGTGACCTATATCGGGCTGGGCATGGCTTATACGGTGATGAATGTGCCGTTTAACGCGCTGCCTTCCCGGATGACGGACAACCCGAAGCGGCTGAACCAACTGTTCGCATCCAGCATGTGGGCAGGGGGACTTGGAAGTACGGTGCTGGGAATGTGCACCATGCCCCTGATCCTGATGCTTGGAAACGGCGTGCAGGAAGCAGGCTATCAGAAAACCGCCATAGTCTATGCGGTAGTATCCCTGCCGATGGTTCTTTTGATGGTGCGGCTTTGTAAAGAAAATCCGGACATTGCGAAGGCAAAAGAGATCACGGCAGCTAAAGAGGGTGAAAAAGGAACGTCCTTTTTTGGATTTATAAAATCCATTTTTACCAATAAAAACCTGCTGTGCGTCTATGTATACATGTTCTGCGCAATGTTCAGCCAGATCGGAAGGGCAAGCACCGCTTTCTATTATTATATGTTCTGTGTAGGCAATATGGCCTGGGCATCCGTACTGATGTCCGTAAGCGGGCTGGTGGGCCTGGTGCTGATCCCCTTTGTCCCGGCGCTGATCGGGAAGTACGGAAAGAAAAAGGTGGTCATTGTATCACAGATCATCCAGATTATCGGACTGATCATGATGTTTGCAGGCCCGTATACCAATATTCCTTATACCATTGCCGCAAATCTGGTCTATGGACTTGGCGGCGGGTACAGTGCATGTGTGGGCGCTATGATCGTCGATGCACTGGACAATTATGAATACAGGACCGGTGTGCGCAACGACGGAGTGGCATTTGCATTTAACGGGCTGATGACGAAGATCTCCGCGGCCATTGCTGGTTCCATCGGTCTGATGGTCATGGCGGCGTTCGGGTATACCAACGGCGCAGACCTGACGGAGCGTGCGCTGACCGGGATCAATACAGGCGTCAATATTGTTCCCCTTGTGGCGGCGGCAGCGGCGATCGTCCCGATGCTGCTCTTTGACCTGAATGAAGAGAAAATGACAGTCATCCGTCAGACGCTCAAGGAACGCAGGGAGACTGTATTAAAGGGGCAGTAGAGAACGTGCGGAGCCGTGGCTGCAGGCTGCCCGCGGCAGGAAGCTCTGCAAAGAATTTCTGAGAGGAAAAACCTGGAAAGGAATAATCAATATGAAGCTGGCAACAACGAAATATGGTGTGATAGAAGGCGTGGAGAAAACGGGATATTCCCTGTTTTGCGGAATCCCATATGCAGAGCCGCCGGTCGGGGAACTCCGCTGGAAGGCGCCCCGGCCCGTAAAACCCTGGGAGGGCGTGTACCGTGCAGACAGGTTTCGTGCCCGGGGCTGGCAGGAGAATGATACGGAAGGGGAGGTTCCCTTCTGGAAGGAAAAGCTGTTGAAAGAATTTTACGATGATCCCCGGTATATTCCGGAGATGAGTGAAGATATGCTCTATCTGAATATCTGGACACCCGCGAAGCAGGCCGGAGAAAAACTGCCGGTTGCATTCTGGGTGCACGGAGGCGGCTTTGGAAGCGGCTGGAGCTGGGAAAAGGAATTTGACGGAGAAGCATACTGCAGGCGGGGAGTGATCCTGGTTACCATTGCGTACCGTCTTGGAATGTGGGGGAACTTGGTACACCCCTGGCTGAACGCAGAGAATGAACATGGCGTATCGGGGAATTACGGTATTCTGGATCAGATAGAAGCGCTGAAATGGGTCTATGACAATATTGAGGCATTTGGCGGAGATCCGGACAATATTACGGTGTTCGGGCAATCGGCCGGGGCCATGAGCACACAGTTTCTTGTATCTACGGAATTAACCGGAAACAGGATCGCAAAGGCTATCTTCCAGAGCGGTGGGGCACATAACAACGAAGCGCTTGCTGGCCGCGCCTGGGAAAAGAGTATGGAGATCGGCCGGGAATTTGTGGAAGAGACAAAGGCGGGGTCGCTGGAGGAGCTGCGGGCCATGCCGGCAGACCGGCTGGAACTGCTGGCGGAAGCATACAGCGCCGGGAAGCAGGAGGGAATCCTGTTTATGCCGGTTGCAGACGGATATGTATTTTCGGAAAATACAACGGATTGCCTGGAGCACGGACATGTAAAGCAGATTCCGTATATGCTGGGCACTACGGAAAATGACCTTTTTGTCACGTCCGAAATGTTGGAAAGAGGGGAGAAGACGACGCTTTACAAAGGGTGCGTTGAATGGAGCCAAAAAACAGAGGAACTCTGGAACCAGCCTTCCTATGTGTATTACTTTAAGCGGCATTTGCCGGGGGACGACTGGGGGGCGTTCCACTGCGCAGAGCTCTGGTATATGTTCGGCACGCTGGACCGATGCTGGCGGCCCTTTGAGGAGCAGGATCGGAAGCTGAGCCGGGAGATGCTGGAGTATTGGGTGAACTTTATGAAGACCGGGAAACCGGCGGATGCAGAGGAGTGGAGACCCTGTACAAGGGCGGACGCGTTTGTGAAAGTACTGGAATGATCCGCGGCGGGAGCCGTTTTTGCCAAAGGGAAATCAGCTTTCCTGCTGCCGACGCTGATATAAGAAAAGCCGTTGCTTGGTTTTTTGTCCATGCAACGGCTTTTTAGGTGGTTCTGATTCAATTTTTAAGCATACAAATCAGAGGGTTCATCTGCACGATAAGATTTCCCTTCTTCTGTTATTTTCCATATCAAATCCGGTTTTAAAAAATAAAAATACCGAATACAAAGAATATAATTCCCCCGCGAATAGACCATAACATATTTATCATACTCCTTTATCAAATATTTCCAAAGCAATCTGAATAATTTCGTCCACTTCATAGTCCAGCTGAACAATTAGCTAAAAAAATCAAACTCATCCACCGCAAAAGCGATGTCAATCTGGAATGGCGCACGCTGCGGCATCTGCAATCCCTGTTCGTCTACAATGACCAGATAATAAGCAGCAGTATTGCTGTATTTCAGAGATTTCAGATTAAACTGGCAACGGAAAGTACGCTCTGCACCATTATCGCTTGTCTTATCTGCAATAATCTTCTGAACATCACTAATCTGCCTGCCATCTTCATCCGTAAAGTAAACCTGATAGGCAGCTGCTTCACGGTTGGCACCAACAGCATCCTTCTGATAGAAATTCAGAGAAAAAATCATATTACTGATTTTACGGTTTGCTGACAACAGATTAACCGTTACCGGCTTCGTATCATATTTCTGCTTATTACGTTTATACTCCATAGAATCGCTGCGGAGATAGTGATACTCGATGACTGGAACAACCATTTCCTGCAAGCTGATACCGCCATGCACAAAGTTCATGCCGCCGCCATTCATCTTAATGCGAATACTTTCTCTTGGGGCAAAACCGCCAAAGTCAGACTTCCCGTCCAGGAACTTCACAGGCAATAAGTAGTTTGGCTGTACGCCTTTTTGCATGATTGCATATCGTCTGCCATACTCCACACAGCGTTTCGCACTTTCTTTTTTAAGATCATTGATGCTTTCCCTGTCCACATCGTAAAACTCATTTTTTCCTACTTTGTCATCCTCAGTCAACGGACTGTATGTATAAAGGAATCCATGGTCAGCTGTAATCAAAATATTCGTGCCGCCAAATTCATTTACAATAATACGCACAAGATTTTTCAGTTCTGAAATCGCTTTATCACAGGCGGCAAAAACAGCGGTATCAGAAGTGTGGCTTGCTTCATCAATGGTATCATGATAGATGTAAACTACATCCATTCCTTTCACCAATGCACTTCGTTCTGCCCGCTTCATGGCAATCATGTCATTATATTTCAATGCTACACTCGCCTGATCTTCTGATTTCAGAACCTTATCACGATAGCCGCTTGCCGTAGACTGCCCATCTGCCAGCACAGTCAAAATATCGTTCCGAAGTTCTACCGTCAGTTCCTTATGCGGAAGCAGTGCTGCCATACCAAACTTTGTGATAGAAGGGAAGATACTCTGCATACTGCCAAGAGAAACCTTACTCTGTGTTTCTCTGCGAAGCTGATCTGCCATGGCTGCCGCCACTTCATAACGCATAGCGTCAGAAATAATCACAAATACCTTGGTATCTGAAGTTTTGATGCGAGAACAATAAAATTCTTCCTGCTGCGGTACTTCCAGAACCTTGCCATAGGCTGCCAGTTCGTCTGCACACACATCCGACCAGTTGTTACCCAGTTCACCTAAGAACCAGTGCGTATAAATTCCTTCCACTTTATCAACAACGTGCTTGAACAGATCGTCCAGCAAAATATTGGAAGTCTCCAGGCTCTTTTGGAAACTCAGGTGGAACAAACGGTAGTAAGTGTCCATCTGATAATAGCTTTCGGTGTATTCCTTCCAGATGCCCTTTGCTTCTGCGGTATGGAATCCGGCAGAGTGTTCCTTGAAGAAGCGCTGCATATTTGCAACCTGCAAAATACCGTCATAAAAATTCTCAAATGGCTCATACCATGCACAGGTTCTACGTTTCTCCACGGTTGAAATAATGGTATCCACATCAATGATATGGTCGCTGATTTCGGTCATCAGCTTTGTCAAAATCACTTCGTTGATGCATGGGAAGCACTCTGTACCAACCAGATCGTCAACTGTCAGTTTTTCAAACCGCTGACGCAGACGTGCTTCATCTTCCACATATCTTGCCACATCATAAAGCTGCTGAATATCTCGGCCCAGGCCGCCCTCGGCCCCAGGGCACCTTCCCGCCCTAACGGGCGCCCCTTGTCTTCCGACTTCGCCGGAATTCACCTTGTCGCTATGAAGCCATTCCGAAATGAAATCGTAGCAATACGCCTGGTGTGGCATAGAAATAAATCCGTCCAGTCCGGCAAGATATTCCTGCCGCATGGTACGGGTAGCTGCGGTCAGCAGTAAATGAATTGCCAGCCGTCCAAGATCAGGTTCTTCATCTGTAAATCCGCATCCCTGGCGAACCATCGCCCAAAATGCACCGTCTGCATGATACTTTACGAAATCCTGATAAACTGCATTGTGATTCAAATCAAGTCCTGCACGGAACACACTGCGTAAAATCTGGTTCGGCTCTGCGTCCTTCAATCCGCAGATTGCCGCCATCACAGCCATATGCAGTTGTGCCGGAGTTGCCGGAACTTTATTCTGCGTGCTGATTTTCAAACGACGGTCTTTCGCATTGAAATAGGCACGATAATTTTTTACCTGCTTTCTCATGGCCGGATTCGATGCAAGTCCCATCTCATCCATCCAAATAGAAATCAAATCTGCCCGGAACTCCTCGCTGTAAAGCTCTATATCTAAAAGCCAGTTATCATCTGGGCGGTCATAAGACAATGGACTGTAAACCAGATAATTGGTAGTCAAATCATCCACTGAAAGCAGCTTTTTCACAGAAAACGCATTGTTACCAGTCAGTGCAATCACCTTTGCATTTTCAAGGACCACCTCGTCCAACTTGTCCTCAAATTCTTTATCTTTGTCGTACCAGAAGATGATACGACGCTGATAAAATTCCGGCAAAGGGGCAGCAAACCGCCGGTTCAAGTCTTGTATTACTTTGTCGGTATCCATGCTGCGTTACCTCCCCTCTGTGTTCTTCAAATAAATGGTACTTCTTGCTGCACCCGTTTTTTTCAGCCAATCTTTTTTAATCATCGACTGCAAAATAACCCTTGCTCTACGCTGCTTCACATTAAGAAGTTCCATCACTTTATTTGTTGTTATAGAACCATTTTCCAGTACATATTTATAAATACGTTGTTCCTGTTCACTATCCGGCATTTTGATAGCATTATCCGGCACTTTTGAAGTATTATCCGGCACTTTATCGGCACTATCCGGCACTTTTGAAATATTACCCGGCACTTTATCGGCACTATTGGAATCATTGAGATCACTACCCCGGTCATTAAGGTCAACTGTATCATTGCTCTGGTCTCGATAAATGTTGATACGCAAATCAACTTCACCACCAATAAATTCTGGTTCCCGCAATCCGGCTTTCTTTACTTTGCCAATAATTCTCGGGATGCCGCTTCCCCAATGCTCAATTAAATTCATATAAGAAAACGCATGGGCAAGTGCTTCATTCCTGATTTTAGAATAACCTTCCTTCATACGTTCCACAGTCTGTCCCATTGGCAATTTGCCAGGAGAAGTGATTTCCAGCCGGTTATCATAAACAGCAACCTGTATTGTTCCATGATCCAGATAACTGCGATGTACCACAGCGTTGATAATTAATTCACGAATGGCATCCGGTGGAATTTCATAAACATCCTGCCGGTAAATCCCCACAATAGTCGCACCCAGATGAATATTCCGCAGAACAAACTGAAATGCTTCATCTATTTGCTCCCAAAGCGGGCCGGGATATTCTCTACGGTCAACAAATACCGCTTTTGTTGTACCTTTGAACACACCACATTGTGTTGTGACATGAAGTCCTCCGTTGCCAGTCAAAATGGCAAAGGCATTGGACGGATAATCTTTTCCATCACGCTCAATCAAAACGCCCCAAGAACGCAACTGCTGTCTGCCAACATCTTTGATAGATGCTTTCTGTTCCTCATTATGAGCGTTTTTCAATGCCTGTTCCTTCATGGCTTTGCAAAGAGCATCAATATCTTCATCTGTGATCGTTAATCCAGTACACAAAGCTTGATCGAAATAGCGATTGCTTCCTTCAAACATCAGCTCTTTGATCATGTATTCGTCAGCAAGACGGGTAGTTCCGGCAACACGGACATATACGCCGCCATCTCTGCCAAGAGCCTTGATATAATACGGACGCTGCCTGCCCTCGGAAATTTCCACTACAATAACAGTCTTACCGTCAACTGTCCGTAATGTAATATCCGGAATAATCGTCGGTTCACAGCTATCTGATATGGCATTGGCAATTGCATCCATTTTCTTGAATACCTCTTCCTTGTCAAAGCCAATTACTTCTCTGGTCTTATCAGCAATTCCGAAAATGATTTTACCTCCGGTTCCATTGGCAAAGGCAACTACAGACTTCATATATTTAATACTTTTCTCCGGCAGGGTTTCTTTGAACTCCACATTCTTTGATTCCCCTGCAAGAATTTCTTCTATGGTCATGATCCTCCTCCCTTCTTTATCCAAAATCTGGTCGTTGCCAAACCAATCGACAATGCAAGCATATTTTACTGGCTTTATTTTCATAGAATCTATAAGCAAATGAATCTTTCTTTACCTTTTTGGCAAAGTACGTCAATAAACCAACCCAATCTGGTAATCCATAATATCTTCGGGTAATACCAGAACCCGCAAATAAAAATGGGGTTGTATTAAATCTTGCAACCACTTCCTGTAGTGTCATGTAGCACCTTCCTATGTTTAGATATTCACATTATTTTTTGGTGTTTCTAAATTTTGGACTCACTGAGTCCAAAATTACTGACAAGCCATTATTCTTTATTTTGACCAATGTTAACAACTTAAATATTATTCTTCCTACTAACCACAATATCTTGTGTTTTTGATTTTTAATCGCAGATAAATATATTCCATCTTTTTAGTGGTATGGCATATTTTCCATACCGCTTT
>CAJTGD010000060.1 GCA_910575475.1 Lachnospiraceae bacterium
GAAGCAAGCATCTTGCGCTTTATTGAACAGTACAATCTTACAGCACACCCATTTAAGTGGACATATGCTGGGATACCATTAGCAATTTAATCACTGATATTTAAGCAATGCTGTACTAGTAATGGATATGGGGAATCTCCAGCGCATTCAATATCTGGTTCGCCGGAATCTCGTATTTCCCGACTTTATGAAGGAACAGGCTTCCATTCTCACGGATCCATCCCTTTGCGCTTGCCCCCAGTGTCGTGAGCTCCGGCGTATGGATCTCACGCCTTTCCCGTGCCTCTGCCAAATACCGCACATTCCTTCCGGACAGAGAGACTTCTGTAACATACAGGGACAGCGGATTCCGGAACAGGCTGATCTCCTCCCAAGTCTTTTCATCCCCATCCTGCCGGATCCAGTAGGCGTCCTCCAGACTCAGCCCCCGGCATGCCCTGCATACGGCATACCGGTTGGTCTGAGACAATCGGAGCGTGTTCAGGATCTCCTTGGCAAAGCTGCGCCCGATGGACAATGTGCGGTTGGATGCCCATTCCATAAAATCCACAAAGGCAAGGTTTTCTTTTCGGAGCGCAAACGGAAGCCGGTCAAACTCCAGAATGGTGCAGGTCCCGTTTTCCCGGATATCCAGCAGGGGATCGTTTTTTAACAACAGCTGCATAGGTCACCTCATGATTCGTTTTAAGCTCTGAATGTATCATTACTTTTTCGTACTGTTCCAACATTTATCATCATTATACTTTTTCTGCAGCTTCTTGTTCAACTGCCAGGTTCTAAAGATTTTTTCCACTGCAGATTTTTTGAAAACAGACGTACCATTTTTTTCTTGACTTTTCGGATAAACAGAGTTAAACTATCCGCAATGACATCAGGAACCGCATGGAAATCACTTGTGCAGATTGCGCAGGATATGTTTCCTGCAGTTTCTAACCGCTTCCAGGTTTTCCGGAAGATGGTCATTCAATAAAAGGGAGTAGCTTCCATTGAAAATAAAACCGGGATCCGCATTTTCGGCGTCCCTGCTTTTTGTATTTTCGATGTGATACGAAATCGTCACCACGTTCATTTTCTAAGGAGCTGTAAAAAAGCTGATGCAGATTACGCAGGATATGTTTTCGAATGTGTCAGTTATTTTCTTACAATTCCTGATATGATCCGGTTCGTATTGTCAATTAGCAAGACTTTTATTGCAGGATTACATAACAGATGTATTTCTGCGGTAAAGGTCTTTTTTGCTGCGGAGCATCAACAGATCCTTCCGGTCAGAGCCGTGAACATGGGCTTTTGGCAGTTGGATCCTCAAAAAAATACAAGAGCAAGGGAGAAGAAAAAATGGTATATGTATTTTTAGTTCTGGGATTTGTATTGTTGATCAAAGGCGCGGATTTGTTTGTGGACGGAAGCTCCAGCGCGGCCAAGCTTCTGAAAATTCCGGCGATCATCATCGGACTGACTGTCGTCGCGTTCGGAACCAGTATGCCGGAGGCTTCGGTCAGCATCACGGCGGCTCTGAAAGGCCAGAACGGGCTTGCGGTGAGCAATGTACTCGGCTCCAATATTTTCAATCTTCTGATCGTGCTTGGCTGCAGCGCGGTGATCAGTCCGCTGAAGGCAAGCCCCACGGTCCTGAAAAAGGAATTTCCTTTTTCCATCGTGATCACTGCTGTCCTCATGTTTTTGTGTACCGATCTGTCTTTCGGCTGGCTTTCAGGCGGCGCGGAGGGCTTTCGGCTGGACCGGATCGACGGGCTGGTGCTTCTGCTCCTGTTCCTTGTCTTTTTAGTTTCACAGATCCGGGGCGCCCTGAAAGCCCGGAATGAGGATTCCGGAGAGGATTATGAAACCATGTCCCCTTTCAAAAGCGTCCTCCTGATCCTGGCGGGAATTGCCGGGATCATCCTAGGCGGCGACCTGGTGGTGGACAGCGCCAGCGAGATCGCCGTGCAGTACGGGCTGAGCCAGTCCTTCATCGGGCTGACCATCGTAGCCATGGGCACTTCCCTTCCGGAGCTTGTCACCTCCATGGTTGCCGCGCAGAAAGGGGAAAACGATCTGGCGCTTGGAAATGTGGTTGGCTCCAACATTTTCAATATCCTTCTGATCCTGGGCGCAAGCTCAGCCATTTCTCCCATCACGATTGACGGGGAGGCTGTTTTTGACATGCTGCTCCTGATCGTGATGAGCATGGCTGCCTATGTATTTACCAGAAGCAATGGGAAGCTTTCGAAAAAAGAAGGATCGTGCCTCCTGGTGATGTATGCCTTATACTTTGTCTATATTTATCTAAGGTAGAAATAACCGCAAAATTCTGGTATAATAGGTATTGCGCTGATGCGCAAGCAGGCCATCAATTTCCTTACGGAAATTGGTGACAGTTTATAATAGGTATTGCGCTGATGCGCAAGCAATCGAAATGCATTTACGGAGGATAAAGAATCATGCTGGGAGACAACAGAGGAACAAAGCGGAATCAATATGTAGCAGACTATGTAGTGTTTGATCTGGAGACAACCGGGATCAGTACGGTCCATGACGCGGTCGTTGAGATTTCCGCGATCCGGGTGCAGGGCGGCAAAATCACGGATGAATTTTCCACACTGGTGAATCCGGAGATGCCCATCCCCTATCGTGCTTCCAAAGTGAACAATATTTATGATGATATGGTCGCGGACGCGCCTCTGTTTGAACAGGCTCTGGCCGATTTTGACGCGTTTATCGGGAACCGGATCCTGGTGGGGCACAATATCCATACCTTTGACATGAAGTTCCTCTGGCGGGACGCGGAAAAATACTGGGGAAAGTCCATCGCAAATGATTACATCGACACGCTGCCCCTTGCCAGACAGTGCCTGCCCCAGCTTGTCGGCTATAAGCTGACGGACCTGGCCTCCTATTATCACATTTCCATCGACGGGGCGCACCGGGCGCTTGCCGACTGCGGCATGAATCAGAAGATTTTTGAAAAGCTGGCCTCCCGGAAATCCACAGGTAATCTGAAAACCTGCCCCAGATGCGGCCAGCTTCTGAAAAAACGCAGTGGAAGGTATGGGGAATTCTGGGGCTGTACCGGTTATCCCGCCTGCCGGTATACTGAGAATGTATAAAAAGTCCAGTGCGCCATCCGTCCAGAAACAGACAGTTCGGGAGTTCTGTTTCTGGACGGATGGCGCAGACCAAACACCAAATATAAGAAAAATGCTTGCTGAATAGAAATTCGAATATTTTCTAACTATACGGTTACGCGATCCCCAGCAATTCCTCAAATGCCTGGATCCGGTAATCCGCCCGGTCATATCCGGAGGCATCCCCGATGCCAACCGCCTTCATCCCGGCTGCCTTTGCCGCATCGATCCCCGCATACGCGTCCTCCACGACCACGCACTCCTCTGCCTCAACCCCAAGGAATTCCCCCGCTTTTACAAAAACTTCCGGATCCGGCTTGGAATGGGTAATGTTGGTGCCGTCCGAAATTGCGTCAAACGCATCTATCAGGCCCACCCGTTCCAGAATAAATTTTGCGTTCTTACTGGAGGACCCGATCGCCAGCTTATATCCTGCCTCACGCAGCCGGTTCAGCGTATCCCGCACCGTATCCGTCACATCCGCCGGTGTCATGGTCTTTAAAAGTTCCCGGTAAGTATTGTTCTTCTCCTCCATCAATTCCGCTTTTTTTTCATCGGTCAGCTTCTGGTCACACTTCTCTAAAATGATCTCCAGGCTTTCCGCCCGGCTTACTCCCCGCAGCCGGTTGTTGATGATCTCGTCAAAGTAAATGCCCATGCCGTCTGCCATCTTTTTCCACGCCTGATAATGAAACTTGTCCGTAAATACGATCACACCATCCAGGTCAAAAATAAATGCCTTCATTTTTCAAATCCTCCTCATCATAAAATCTAATATTTGTCTGCGGATCAGACGAATCTGTCATTCTTTTGTTTTGACTGCCAGCGTATGCGAAAAAGCTGCCAGCGGCTGGCTTTCCGTATCTCTGTCATCCATGAATCTCAAACGACGCAAAATCCAAGATTCCTTCCTTTACCCGAAAATACAGCGCATGCTTTCCTGCATCTGCACGAAGGCCGGCCGCTTGAATCTCCCATGCGTCCGAATCCGACTCTGCGGTTCCGGCAAGTGTTCCCTCATCCGGATCCGGGCTGTCCAGCAGTATCTCTACGGTACCCTTTCCCCGAAGTTCCAACGCGATCCGGGTTTCCGTTCCGTCAAACTGAAAATGCTTAAAGCCCGCCGCTGCCCCTGTGCGCAGATTGTGGATATAAGGTTTCAGCCCCTTCTCTCCCGCCCCGTCCGCTTCTTCCGTGATATAAGGCATTTCCCCCGGCAGCTCCGGCAGGGCTTCACCTGGGCCGCACATCACCACCTGCCCCACCTTTGTACGGTCTTTTTCCGTAAGATGGCAGGCAATGTAAGTCTGATACTGCCCCTTTGCGGGCAGAGACCCGCCGCTTAGCCCGCAACTGGTGATCTCGATCTGCGGGATCGTCCCGTCTTCCAGGAACTTCACCTCATCCGCGCAGCCCTGTCTGGAAAATGCGGTTCCGTGGGTATGTCTGTGCCAGAAAATGTAAACCTTGTCCCCGATCACCTCCAGGCCGCCGTGGTTATTTCCCGTATAATTCACCGCAAGGGTATTTCCCTGATATCCCAGGTCTCCGTTGGATACGATCACACCCTGATAAGCAAAGGGCCCCTCCGGAGAATCGGCCATCCCGTAGCACAGTTCGTTCCCCTGCAGGCTGGAATAGACAAAATAGTACCATGTTCCGATCTTCCGGATACTGGACGCCTCAAAGAACGGATGGGCTTCGTAGTCTGTTCCCTTTGCCGTATCCACGCCGTTTGCCACGCATTTGGGTTCGCTGACGATGGTGTGCATATCTGATGCCAGCCTTACCATCATGGCGCCCGGAAAGACCACATCCTCCATCCCCGGGAATTTCTGTTCCGGCGCAAAGCCATAATAGAGATAATTGCCGCTTTCTTCCGACAGGATGGCCGGATCAAACCAGCGTCCCACGTCCGGGACGGTGCCGTCCTCCCTGCGCACAAAGTCCAGAAATTCGTACTGTCCTGCCGGGGTATCGCAGACTGCCACGGAGATCACATTTACAAAATCCAGGGCGTAGTACAGGTAATATCTGCCGTCCGGCCCCCGGGCCACATCCGGCGCATACAGCAAATGCGGATGTTCCTCCGTTCCCATGGGGAGATCGATTTCGGGCAGCTTTTTCGCGTAGGGCGCGCCGTTGAGCGGATCCTGCATTTTTTTATAGATGATGCCCTCATACTTCCAGTCTCCCGGATCCTCTGCGGGGGCGCTCCAGCAGACATAATCCTCCTCGCAGAATGATGTCCCCCTTCGCTTGTCATGGCTTCCGTAAATATAAATCCGATCTCCGAATACATGCGGTTCCCCGTCCGGAACGGTCTCCCAGAATGGAAGATACGGATTCAGTCCTGGTGTTTTCATGGAAAGTCCTCCCTTGCGTTTTTATAGATGCTTTCATGCCCCATATTTTCAAATACACTTCTGCACTTTTTTATAATATCAACGGCGGCGTTTGGAATCCATGTAGTAATTTCTTTAGAATCCGACCTTTTTTCAGTTCTTTACCAGCTTCTTAAAACAAAAAAGCGGCAGATAAGAACTGAAAACCATGGTTGTAAACCAAATGGCTTCCGGCTCCTATCTGCCGCTTGTCTTATTCTGTTATACAGAAAACCTGCCACTGGCAGCATTTCTGCATACGATGGTATTTAAAACTCCGCACCCCAGATCCCGCAGAACGGATCTACCGGGCTGATCCCTTTAAATTCAGACCTTCCCATCATCTTATCGATCACCTGATCCACCACTTCCTCCGTCGGCGTATAGGCATTGATCAAGGTCCGGATCATCGGCACATCTACCAGGTGATATGGATTCGCGATGGAAATGAACATAGCCGGGACATCGTTCAAAAACCAGGGAGCGTCCGCCGCCATCAGGTGCAGCCAGTCGATCCTTCTCACGGACTGGTTGCTGGCCGTATCCAGGCACGCCACATAGACCGCCAGATCAAACTTGCCCTTGATATCCGCTACACCGCCCTCAAACATCTCCTGAAAGTCCGGCCTGGAATAATCGAACAGGGTCACTTCAAAGCCTTCCCTTTCCAGTTTTTCCTTAAACTGTCCAATAGCGCTGTCTCCATCCTTAAAGCCCCCGACGAGCCGGTCCTCCAGAAGGTACAGGCGGATCCTTTTGTATTTCTCCGGGGAGACGGGCAGCAGGTTCTGTGTATCTTTGACCAGGGTTACACTCTGATCCGCGCATTCCCGCGTCCATGCCCGATGCTCTTCGCAGGCAACAACGGATAGAGCTTCCTCTCCCGGCACCAGGGTTTTCTGCTCCTGTTTCTCCGGCAGGTTCATGGCCGCTTTCATGGCGAGGATCCGGGTCACGGCCTCATCCACCCGCTCCATGGTCAGCCGTCCGTCCGCGATGGCATCCCGCACAAACTGATAGTCCTCCCGGATATCCTTGTTGAACAGGATCATGTCACACCCTGCTGAGAGCGCAGCCGGAACTGCCTGAGAACGTTTCATCGGAGTGTTAAAGCCGATCATCGGGGTCGCATCCGTCGTGATCATGCCGTTGAAGCCCAGCTTCCCGCGCAGAAGTCCCTGCAGGATTTCCCTGGATAACGTGGCAGGAAGGATCTCTTCGTCCTTCAGCTCCGGGTTGATGTACTTGCTGTATGCCGGCTGCAGGATGTGTCCCACCATGACGGACAGCGTGCCTGCGTCCACCACCTCCTGCCAGACTGCCCCGTAGGTCTTATCGTATTCCTCCACGGACAGGCTGTTCACCGACGCCACCAGATGCTGGTCTCTCTCATCCACGCCGTCCCCCGGAAAATGCTTGACCGCCGCGGCTACCCCCTGCTCCTTTAAACCTCTTAACTGCTCCTTCACAAATGTGATCACCCGCTCCTGTTTGCTGCCGAAGGTCCGCACATTGGTGATGGGATTCCGGAAATTCATGTCCAGGTCACAGATCGGCGCGAAGGCCCAGTTGCACCCCACAGCCATTGCTTCCCTTCCGGAAATCCTGCCCAGTCGGTACGCCTGTATGGGATCATCCGTCGCTGCAGCCCCCATGGGCCTTGCAAAATAGGTTCCGTCCGCGCAGATCCCGTTGCCGCCGGATTCCAGATTGGCGCCGAAGAGCATCGGAATTTTGGAGTGCTCCTGGAGAAACCGGTGGGTCTTTTGGATCTCTGCCGACGGCATGGGCCGGTACATGATCGCTCCCGGTTGAAATTCCTCCAGAAAGTCCTTTAGATATTCCTCTCCCGTATCTCCGCCTACCGGACAGAACATCTGCCCGATCTTCTCCTCCGCACTCATCCCCGCCAATGTGTCATAGACCCATTTCTCCTTCTTTTCATCCAGAAAAAACGGATTTGCTTTCAAATCTAACATTTCTTCTTCCTCCCTTTTTAATGCGGGCAATTCCCGTATCGTTTTTTCATACGATACTTTACACTACCGAATTCCCGTATTATTTTTCTTTTCATATGATGCTGAATGGCAGATTTATCTGGCTCTCAGTATCAGTCTGTCCGGATCGTATGATACAAGCATACGCCATGAAGAAAAAGATTACAATGTATTATTTTTTTCTGTATCCGACATTTTTTCAGTGAATCAGTCTGTCCCGTGTATTACAGGAGGCACTGAGAGATAAATTAAATGTCGGATAAAAAAGTACCGGTATGTTGGTTTTCAGCATACCGGCACTTTTTATCTGGCTGTGAATCGTAATCTTTTTACCACTCAAATACTTTCTTTACTGCTTTTTCTTCTTCCATATTATAATATATCTGTTCCCTGACCGGGACCTCTGTTTTTTCTCTGGCCGCGATCAGCACCCAGTCGTGCTCCGCGCCGGAATCGGGTGCGGATACGTTCAGCTTGCCGCCCTCTGCCCATACCTCCCGGGCCTCTTCTGTCGTCTGCCGGAGGTCTGCATAGAACTTCCCGTCCCGCGGATTATACCACCACAGATAGACCTCTCCGCCAAATTCCTCCGGAGCTTCCGGTTTCCAGACTGTTCCCAGGTTCAGCACGGTCTCGCCGCCGCTTGGGAAATAGACACAGGCGAACCGTCCGTCCAGGCACATGCATGCCTGCAGGTGCTGATCCAGAACATCCTCTCCCTGAATGTCCGGCAGGATCTCCTGGGCTGGCTTTGCAGTCATGATCTGCATATCATCTGAAAACTGCCGCAGGAACGGAATCTGGGCCGAGCCTTCGGACTGCAGCGCTTCATACCATGTCTGACTGCTGACCGCGCTCCGTTCCTGCTCGGAAACGCAGCACCATACGGAGGCATGCCCGTAGGTATATCCAAATGCACCGGAAAACAGAGACCAGTATGCCCGTTTTCTTGTCATCCAGGCTCCGTGCATCAGCGTGTCCTCTGTGATCGGCCAGGAGGTGGGCATCATTTCGTAGGCAGGCTCGCCGTCCCAGACCGGCATCACATGCTCCCGGCCGTATTCCTTTGCTACCAGTTCATAATTCTTCGGTTCCAGGCCGTGGCCGGACTGCAGCATGATAAAGTCGATCCAGGCTTCCTCGTCCGTCCAGTAGGACATGGTGGAACACTCTCCTGTTCCCATCTCATGGCATGCATGGTAGGTCATCAGGACCTCCTTCCATGCAGCGTCGGGCTGGTTATATTTCAGATCTTTATCCAACACGCCTTTGGCGATCCCTTCGGCCAGGCGTCTCCATACATTTTTATAATCTACTCCGGCATGGATCGGCTGACGGTCACCTCCAAGACACCAGAGGATATGATTCTTTTCCCGGTAACGGTTTCCGATCCATTGCCCGTAACGGTATGCATTTTCCTCGGTAATGGTCTTTTCATAGGTACCGCCGCTCCAATCGCTTCCGACCACCAGCTGTCCCCACACAGGCAGAAGCAGTACATAAAATCCATACTCCTCCGCTTTGTCCAGAATCCAGTCCAGGTACTCAAAATAACGTTCATTCGGTGTATCCGGATTGTCATTTAACAGCGCCTTCTCCCCGGAGGGGCTGTGCATCTCCAGATCCCGCTCCGGATCCAGCGCCACGATCTGCAGCACGGTAAAGCCCTGGCTCTTCCGTTTCTTCATCAGGTAATCCACGTCATCCCATTTTAATCTCTGCGGAATGGTCCAGTCTGTGTCCGCGATCCAAGTAAACGGCTTACCTTCGGCCGTCACAAAATACCGCCTGTTTTCTGAAATTTTCAGTTTTTCCATTTTTCTCTCCCTTTCAGCACTGCCGATCAGGCCAGCACCTTCTCCACTGCCTTCTTCCAGCCTTCGTATTTTTTGTTTCTCAGCTCTGCATCCATCCTCGGCGCATATTTTTTACGGTTCAGTTTTTCAAAAACCGTCTGATCCCAGAGTCCAAGCGCCATCCCTGCCGCAAAGGCAGGCCCCATTCCGGACAGCTCGTCGGAATCCGGCACCTGTACGTCGATCCCGGCAATATCGCTCTGGAACTGCATCAGGTAAGCATTCTTTGTGGGGCCTCCGTCTACCCGCAGCTCATGAACCTTCACCTGGGAATCCTCACTCATGGCCTCGATCACATCCTGGATCTGATAGGCGATGCATTCCAATCCGGCCCTGACCACCTCCGCCCGGCCGGTGGTCCTGGTCATCCCGGTCAGCATGGCGGTGGCGCGGCTGTCCCAGTAAGGCGCGCCCAGCCCGGAAAACGCGGGAACCAGATACAGCGGATCGTCCGCAGCGGCCTGCTCCGCCAGGCTTTGTGTTTCCTCCGGGTTTTGGATCATTTTCAGGTCGTCTTTCAACCAGGTGATCACGGCTCCCGTGTAATTCAGGTTTCCTTCCAGCACGTAATTGACCTTTCCGTCTATGCTCCATGCCAAGGAGGTCACCACCCCGTGGGTGCTTAAGACCGGTATCTCTCCGATGTTCATCATGATCGAGGAACCGGTGCCGTAGGTGGATTTCATCATGCCCGGCTCCAGACATCCCTGTCCGAAGAGGGCGCCGTGAGAATCTCCCAGCACCCCGTGGATCGGAACCGAATGCGGAAGCACCCCGTCAAAATCCGTTTCCCCGAAGTTGGAATTGGAGTCGCATACCTCCGGAAGATTTTTCGGATCAATCCCGAAAATACCGCAGATCTCTTCGTCCCATTTCAGGTCAAAGATATTGAAAAGCTGCGTCCGGGAGGCATTGGAAAAATCGGTTTTATAGGAGGCTTTGCCGGTCAGCTTGTAGATCACCCAGCTGTCGATGGTTCCGTGGCAGAGCTTACCTGCGTCTGAGAGTTCCCTGGCGCCTTCCACATTTCTTAAGATCCAGGCGATCTTGGATGCCGGAAAATAGGGGGACAGGTTCATGCCTGTCTTTCGGCGGATTTTCTCCCCATGGCCCGCCGCTGCCACCTGGTCGCAGAGATCCGCGGCCCGGGCGCACTGCCACACCACCGCAAGCCCCACAGGCTCCCCGGTGATCCGGTTCCATGCCAGGGAGGTTTCCCGCTGGTTGCTGATCCCCACACCGGCCACCTTGTCCCTGTCGATCTGCGTCTCCTCTAACAGTCTGGCGGTCACCGCAATGATATTCTGGTAAATTTCCATTGGGTCGTGGGACACCCAGCCCTTCTCATCGATGATCTGCCGATGGGCCTGATCCACCCTCCAGATCAGGCTTCCAGCCGAATTGAATAATAATGCTTTTGTTCCCTGGGTACTTTGATCAATGCTGATCATATATTGTTCTGACATCATTCACCCCATCCTTCATCTGGATGCCAGTATGCTGATTCCTGCCATCCCTTCATATTTTGATTTAAGCCACATCAGAATCTACGGACAGCATCCTTCTGATGTGGCTATCTATGATCGTCTTTACAGCAATTCCATGGCTTTCTTTGCGATTCCTTCCGCATTCAGTCCGTAATGGTCAAATACCTCCTTTGACGTTCCGGTGATCACCGGCGCATCGGGCAGGGCAAGGTTGACCACTTTTCTCGGGCATTCGCTTCCCACCACCTGGCTGACCATGGAGCCCAGTCCTCCGAAGGGCGCATGCTCCTCCACCGTGAGCACTGCCTTTGCCCCGGACGCCGCCTTTACGATGGCCGCCTTATCCAGAGGCTTGATGCAGTACATATCCACGACTGCGGCATGGATGCCCTTCTCTTCCAGAAGCTTTGCCGCATCCGCCGCAGGCTTTACCATTTCCCCGCAGGCTATGATGGCAATGTCTGTACCTTCTCTCAGAACCGTTGCTCGATCCATTTCAAAGGGCACGTTTCCTTCTTCGTAGACATCCTCCACCGGATTTCTGCCGACCCGGATGTACGCCGGTTTCTCATCCTTTAACAATGCTTTGAATAAATGCTCTGTCTGCAGGCGGTCGCTGGGGATATAGACCCGCATGTTGGGAATGGAGCACATAGCCGCGATATCCTGCGCGGAATGGTGACTCATGCCGAGAGCCCCGTAGCTGACGCCGCCGCTGATCCCGATCAGCTTTACGTTGGTGTTGGAGTAGGCCACATCCACCTTGCACTGCTCATAGCTTCTGGTGCTTAAGAAGCTGGCCGGGGAGGACGCGTAAGGCTTCTTCCCGCATTTTGCCAGACCCGCGGAAATGCTCACCAGGTTCTGCTCCGCGATCCCGACTTCTACAAACTGCTCTGGATAGGTGTCCGCAAATTTCGTCATGGACGCGCTTCCTCTGGAATCGCTGCAGAGCGCCACCACATCCTTATCCTCTTTTGCCGCCTCAACCAATACGTCACAAATGACCTGTCTGTTCGCTATCTTATTCATGGAGCAGCGCCTCCTTTCTCTCCTTCAGATCTTTTCTGATCTGCGCCAGTTCCTCCTGATTCGGCACCTTGTGGTGCCATCCTGCTTTATGTTCCATCACCGGGGAGCCTTTTCCCTTAACCGTGTTGGCGATCAGTACCGTAGGTTTTCCTTTGGTTTCTTTTGCTTCCTCGAAGGCCGCCTTAAGCTGGGAAATGTCGTTGCCGTCCGCCACGTCAATGACATGCCAGCCGAATGACCGGAATCGTTCGTGAAGGTCGTCGTGAGCCATCACATCCTCAGTATTTCCGGAGATCTGCAGGCGGTTTCGGTCTACCACCGCACACAGATTATCCAGCTTGTAATGGCTTGCCGCCATTGCGCCTTCCCATACGGAGCCTTCCGCCAGCTCCCCGTCGCCCATCACGGTATAGGTGCGGTATCCCTGCCCGTTCATCTTTGCCGCCAGCGCCATGCCCACGCAGACCGGCAGCCCGTGTCCCAGAGAACCGGAGTTCATCTCAATACCCGGCAGCTTGTTGTTGGGATGGCCGATGTATTTGGAGCCGAATTTGCTGAATTTTTCGATCACTTCCTCAATCGGGAAAAATCCTTTTTCCGCCAGCACCGCATAGTAGGCTTCCATGGAATGGCCTTTACTCATGACAAATTTATCCCGGTCTGGATCGTCCATATTTTCCGGACTGATATTCATCTGGTCAAAATACAGCTCTGTCAGGATCTCCATGACGCTCATGTCGCCGCCGATGTGTCCGGTTTTCCCTTCTACGATAATATCAATGGTGCGTTCCCGCATTTCATAAGCCAATGCTTTCAGATTGCTCATAATACAACGTCCTCCCCTCTCAGGTATGCTTTTACGTCTTCCTCGATCGGATCATACAGATCCGGCGTGACTCCGATATATTTACATGCTTCGTATAATACCGGCACTACATTTTCATGAATGCCGACGCAGTGGTGAATGTACGGGCCTTCCACGATCTTCGCCTCCAGGCGCTTGATGTTGTCCACCTCTACCCAGAGGTAGGTGCCCATGCCCTTCGGACCTTCGATTCCCTTCGCGTTTCCAAGGAGCAGGGAATACTCGCCGTGGTCTCCGTCAAATCTCACCAGGCTCACCTTGCCGTGGTGTGCCTCCGCGGTGATGCTGCCGGGATGATCAAATGCCAAAGGATAGGTGATCTTCGGTGTTTCCTTTGCCACCGAAATGGGCCATGGGCCGCAGTGCTGCAGCAGTTCCCCGTTTGCCGCGTCCGGATGGCGGATGGTCCAGTCCGCAAAGAAGCTTCTCTTCTCTCCCAGGCTGGCAGCTTCGGTGATCAGAGCGGTGACGGCTCCGTGGATGTCGGTCTCGCAGACTACCGGAATCCCTTCCTCGTTCATCAGCGCATTTGCCGCACAGGGCATAATGCCGATCTCGGACTGAAGCTGGTTCCAGCACTGGATGGCCGCTGCCTGGCAGCCGTATTTGTTTACCAGACGCTTCATTGCCACCTTCAGGGCCGCTACGTTTTCCAGTTCTTCGTCCTTGACACAGATCTCCATGTGGTCCCGGCAGTACTGAATCACTTCCGCTACCTCCGTGCCCTCCTCCTTTGCCTTCTTCATCTCATCGGTCAGCTCCGGCATGGGAATGGGGGTGAGCTGGATATTGAATTTCTCCAAAAGCTCTCCTTCGTTGCACATGGTGGACCAAAATTCATAGGGCCTTGTGGAAATCTGTAAAATGCGGATGTTCCGGAAGGTTTTCACCACATTGCACACCGCTAGGAAATCCCGCAGGCCCCGCTCAAATACCGGGTCTTCCAGGCGGCAGTTGGTCATGTATGTAAAGGGGATATTAAATCTCCGCAATACCTTTCCTGTCGCGAACAGGCCGCACTGGGTATCCCGAAGCCTGGTACCGTCCGCTTCCGGACGCTCGTCCAGAGGCCCCCACAAAAGGACCGGTACGTTTAAGTCCTTCGCAAGGCGGGCGCATTCAAATTCGGTTCCGAAATTGCAGTGGGGAAGGAAAAGTCCGTCGATGTTTTCCCGCTTGAATTTTTCCGCAATTTTGATGCGGTCCCCGTCGTCGTAGAGCAGACCCTCTTCGTTGATATCCGTGATGTCCACAAAATCAATGTTCAGTTCCTTCAGACGCTGCGCCGTCAGCCCCCGGTATTTTACCGCGTCGGGCGCGCTGAAAATGCTTCTTCTTGTTGGTGCGTAGCCGATTTTAATCCTTGTCATTTTCTGTTCCTCCGTTAATATGTAACCAATGCCTTCTTGAATCTAAAGCAATCATAATCCATTATTTTCTAAATTACATCCGCAAATTTAGTATTTATAACTAAATTATCGCTAAATTTTCTATATTTCTATTGCATTTCTCAGGTAAATCATGCATACTGATTGTAAAAATTCACAGTCGGATAAAAAATGGCAGTCAGATTCGTCAAGTGCAGCTTGTAAAAAGCGGATTGGCAGTTTTTATCTGGCTGTGAATCGTAACAAAAGTAAAGAAAACCTGCCGCTGAATTATGAAGGAGATTTTAGATGAATATTACCGCAAAAGAACTCGCATCAAAACTGAATTTATCGCCTGCCGCTGTCAGCATTGCCTTAAACGGCCGGCACGGGGTCAGCACAGAGACCCGGAAGCGGGTGCTGGATGCCGCAGAAAAGTACGGCTATGATTTTACAAGGATCTCGGAGAAAAAGAGGGCCTCCGGAACAGTCTATTTCTGTATCTATAAAAAGCATGGCGCCGTGGTGGGGGACACGCCGTTCTTTTCCCAGGTTTCGGAGGGGATTGCCTCCGGCTGTAAAAAAGCGGAGTTCCGGATGAAGGTGACTTATCTGTATGAGGATTCGGAACTGGAACGAGAGATCGAGGAGATCCAGTTCTCTGACTGTGTGGGCATGATCCTGCTTGGAACCGAGATGACGCCGAAGGATTATACCCATTTCTCCCATCTTCCTTTTCCAGTGATCTTTTTGGATACGTCCATGGAAGGGGTTGCCTGCGACTGTGTGTTGATGGACAATGTCCTGGGGGCGTTCCAGGCGGTCAGCCACCTGATCAAACGTACCCGCTGCCAGCCCGGTTACCTGCATTCCTTCTATCCGATCAGCAACTTTAACGAACGGCAGGACGGTTTTTACAAGGCGCTCCGCACCCACGGCCTGTCCACCTCCAGCTCCATCGTCCACCGGCTTCCCCCGTCCATGGACGGCGCTTACAGCGATATGCTGGAGCTTTTGAAGGCCGGGACGCCCACCGCTTCGGCCTACTTTGCGGACAACGACTGGATCGCCTTAGGCGCCATGAAAGCCTTTAAAAAGATGGGGTACCGGATTCCGGATGATGTGGCGGTGGTCGGGTTTGACGATATCCCTTTCTGCACCGTCATCGAGCCGTCCCTTACCACCATCCGGGTACCCAAGCAGTCCATGGGGGAGGCGGCCGTTTCCCGCCTCATGACACGGCTGGAGCAGCCGGGGGCGCCGATGGAAAAAATCCGGCTAGGCACGGAGCTGGTTCGGCGGCGCTCTGTAGCCGCAAAATGATTTTTCCTTGCAAAAGAGATGCCATCTGCTATAATGGAAATATACTGGCAGCACATTTTTTCTGCTTATACACAACTGGGAGGTATTATGCCATACTATATAACCTACGGTGAATTTCAGTATCACCTGCAAGACTACTTTAAACGAACGGGAAGCCGGATGCAGTTTCCGGAGATGACGGACTATCTGTTCCGCAAGGGGATGATGTCCCAGACTCCTCCCCCTGAGCTTCCCGTGAATAAAATGTTCGGAGATTTGACGGATGAGGAATTTGACAAGGCTGTCAATTCCTTTGTCCTTGCGCTGACTCCATACCAGTCCGTCTCCTCCGATGTTCCGGAGCATGATATCATCCCTCTGGCACGGGACGTCTACATCATCCGGCATCCCCGTTATACTCGGCCGTACAAACATACGCACAATTATTTTGAGATCAACTTCGTCGCCTCCGGGGAATGCGATCTGGCATTTGAAAATGAGCAGAGAGTTTTAAAGGCCGGAGAGCTGTGTATCATTGCGCCCTCCTCTAAGCATGACGTGATCATCAATGACGACGAATCCGTTGTATTCACGATCATGATCCGGAAGAGTACGTTTAACACGACTTTTTTCTCCCTGATGTCGCAGAAAAACCTGCTCTCCCACTTTTTCCGCACGATCCTGCAGGGGGACGCCCACTCCAACTACCTGCTGTTTTACTCCGACGATATCCACTGGCTGAAGATCATCGTCCGTAACGCCATGGCCGAGTGCTACAAGCAGGATACGTTCAGCAACAGCAACGCAATCAACTGGATTCACCTGTTTTTTTCACATTTGCTGCGGGATTACAGTAAAACGGTGCAGTTCTACAATTACCAGCTTGGAACGGATTTTTCTCTGATCCTACAGTACATCCAGCACAATTACCAGACGCTGACGCTGGCGTCGCTGGCAGAATTTTTCCACTACAGTGAGCCCCATCTGAGTACGCTGATCAAGCAGAATACCGGCTGCGGCTTTACAGCGCTGATCAAGCAGCTCAGAATGGCCGATGCCACCTCGTTTTTGATCAATACGAAAATGAAGATCAGCGAGATCGCAGAGTGCGTGGGCTACAATTCGGCAGATCATTTTTCGCGGATCTTCCGTTCGGAATACCAGATGTCGCCCCAGGAATACCGAAAGAAGCACCAGAGCGCGGAGGATCTGTTCCAGCCCATGGCCCAGGTGAATTGATTTCTGATGGACTTATCCACTGTAAGAAATGCGTTGGGAGGCGGCAGGTGTAAAAAGACAGGGTCGGAAGCTGTTACAGTTTCCGGCCCTGCCATACAAAGCTGTTTTTATTCCATGTTGAGAAATTCAGCCGGTGTCATAATCGTTGGATTCTCCAAACCTGATTCCAGAAAATCCTTGTCACCGGTGAGCAGGACATCCGCCTTTGCCGCAATCGCCGCTCTTAAAATGGGACGATCATCCGCATCCCTGACCTGTGATTCCGACGTGTTTTCGTCTGTTGGGATGGGGACTAATTCCAGCGTCAGTAAGGCTATTGAAAGGATTTTTTTCTATATCCTATTCTTCCTCATCGTAATCTTCATCGTAGTCTTCGTCATACTCTTCATCATATTCCATATCCCACATGGGGTATTGCATCGGCGCCGGATTTTTCGACTTGACGATCACAGGCTGTGACACCGATCCGTCTGCAATTTTGACCACCTTGATTTCAAACCACCAGGAATCTCCGAAATCAAACAGATAGGTAAATTTCATCCCTTTTCTAGGAGACAGTTTTCCCAATGCCGTCTCATATACAGACTCTGCCTCTTCTGAACCCATAGCTTCCGGGATGGAGTATGTTTTCTGAAGCGGCTCTTTCCCGACATAAAATTCATACAGATGGTCATTGTCAAAGCCGAACGCTTCCTGGATCATCATATGCAGGTCATACAGGGAGTTCCTCTGATTCATCCGGATCGTGCGGCTGCAGTCATAATGTCTCATACTGACTTCCAGATCTACGGTCTGATCCAAAATCTCAATCTGAGCCGGCATAAAAATCTCTGACAATGTATATTTTTTCTGACCAGGCTCCAAAACATCCATTGATTTGAGAAAGAAACTTTCTATTTTCTTCTCTTTCTCCCATAGGCCTTCTTCTCTGATATGGATCTCATGATACAGGCGGAAAACTGCATTCAGAGCAGGAAGCACTTCGATTTCCCAAGGAACAAACGCTGCTTCCATCTCCCCTTTTCTCTGTATCCTGATCAGACGAAGTTCTTCCAGATAAGCCGTGATTCCCCTTTCGGAAGAATACTCAGAGGGAAACACCTCATACATACACTGATATACGTTTCCTGTCTCGGGTTTTGTTGTTTCATACCATTGGAAGAATGGCCGGATATGAGATGGGGCATGCTTGTCTCTCAAAAAATTTACATCATACAGGAAATTGAGAAGGAACAGCGTATATCGCTCCAATATGGGAGCATTTTGGAACAGGGTAAGTTCCTGCCATACACCATACCGGTTTCCGCCGCGTTTAACTCCAGGATATGATACTTTAAGGCAACGTAGTAAAAAAAGTGAATCACAGGATAATGCTTCTGAAACCGGGTTGCTTTTTCATATTCTTCTTTTCGATGGAAAAGCCTGTTCAGTTCAAAGCAATCTTTTTTTCCGATATGCGCAGTGGTTTTAGAAAGCTTTGCCTTATGTTCAACGAGATACTTGCAGAACGCTTCAAAATCCCGGCAGATGATTTCGGCATCGCCGGTTCGGATTTGAATCGCGGGGGTCTTCTTTTGTTTTGCCATGGGAAATCTCCTTACTTTATCCGTTTTTGTTTTTACTATATCTTATCCGGAATTCCATTACAAGACAAACAGGATAAAAACGCCGGCTCCCTTCGCAAGGATTTGACAGACTCTGCCAATCCGTCTATACTGGAATGAAAAGATGCATGAAGTGGCAAAGAGATAAGGAGGAAAACCATGATTACCCTTTTCAACCGTAGAGAAGCCTATATCACCTATTCCATGCAGGAGCAGAGCGAGATCCGCAGCTTACTGGCGCAAAACGGGATTGACTATTCCGTAAAGGTAATCAACCGAAAGAGCCCGTCTCCTGCGGATGCAGGCTCCAGGGCCCGTACGGGAAGCTTTGGCGAAAATCCCGGTCTGATGTATGAATATATCTTCTATGTCCATAAGGACGATATCGAAAAAGCCAGGCGGATTGTACAGGCCCGTGGGAAATGAACGCCTGGGCAGTTTCTTATTTTCTTTTCAGCCGGCGGTACTGGTTCGGCGTGATATGATGATTTTCTTTGAAAATCTTACAGAAATAGCTGCCGGTCCCAAACCCGGTCTCCAGGGCGATCTCCAGGATACTCTGGTCTGTGTTCCACAAAAGCTCCTGGGCCTTCTGCAGCCGTATTGAGACCAGAAATTCCCCGGGCGTGATACCCAGTATTTTCCGAAAGACACGGTAGCATTCCCGCTCGCTGATGTGCACCGCGTCTGCCAGCATGGACGCGGTTATCTTTTCACTGTAATTCTCCCGGATCATGGAAAGCATTTTCTTGATCCTTTCATCCTCTTCCGAATCAAATGCACTGTCTTCTTCTCTGCCTTCCATTGCCCAGGAATACACCGTCTCCCAAAGTTCGGAAAAAAGGCTCCTGACACGCAATTCGAAAAAAGGCGCCTTTTCCTGACTGAGCCGGATGCCCTCCTGCAGTCTCTCCAAAAATACCGCATCCGATGGATTTCCCTGATACAGGGGCCTGGCATCCAATCGCTTTCGTTCCTGCACGGGCATCATGTATTTCAGGTCGTATATGCTGCCGGAACTGCCTGCCAGGAAAGACCGGTCAAAAAACTGGGAACACAGCGCCATCTCTTCCGCCGCCTCCTGCCGATGCAGTGAATGCAGCGTACCGGAATTGATAAAGATGCCGTCTCCTCTGCGGAGGGTGTACTCATGATGATTCGTCTTATACAGGATCGAGCCGCCCACGATATAGCCAAATTCAAACTCATCATGCCAGTGCCACGGAATGTCCGTCCAGTAGCATTTTTCCGGTTCCGGCATGTACAGTCCATAGTGCAGCAGCTGGTTCTGGTAGATGATCCTTTCTTTTTTTGTTTTGTCAATCTGGAATTTTGACATCTCTTCCATTGTTCCTCTCTCAGATTCTGCAGTATGCGTTTTTGGTGGCAGAATCTTTATTTCTTTTGCCGGCTGATCCTTCCTTAAAAAATGCCATAAAGTAGATTTTAAAGTCTGACAGCTTTTCTGGCAGAATCTTTATATTTTTTGTCTGTATCCTTATTTAAAACAATCGTTCCTTGCAGTATCATGATATATTATAAACCAAAGACAGGAGGTTGTCATCTATGATTTATTATGTATCTGCAAATGCTTCCCATCGAGGAAGCGGCACAAAGGAAAACCCTTTCCCCACGATCAGCCAAGCAGCCAAAATCGCACGACCGGGAGATGAAGTGATCGTTGCTCCCGGAATCTACCGCGAATATGTAAATCCATTCTGCGGCGGCACCGACGAAAATCATCGGATCGTATACCGCAGCGAGATTCCTTTGGGGGCGGTCATCACCGGCGCGGAGCCTGTTAAACACTGGACCCGATATGAAGGAAATGTATGGACGGCACGGATTCCGAACGGCCTGTTCGGAAACTACAATCCCTACACAACCGTGATCTGCGGAGACTGGTACAATGTGGTCACTCCGGCCCATACCGGGGAGGTCTACCTGAACGGAAAGTCACTCTACGAAACCGCCTCTCTGGAGGACGTGATCCATCCTTCCAAATATCTCAGTTCCTGGGATCCGGATTTTACGCTTTACAAATGGTATACGGAACAGGACGGAGATCACACCGTGATCTATGCCAATTTCCAGGGCGTTGATCCCAATGCGGAGAATGTGGAGATCAATGTACGCCGCAATTGCTTTTATCCGGATCAGACCGGAGTGGGATACATCACCCTGTCCGGATTTGCTGTAAAGCAGGCCGCCACCACCTGGGCTCCGCCCACTGCCTATCAGGAGGGCATGGTCGGTCCTCACTGGTCAAAGGGCTGGATCATCGAGGACTGCGAGATTTCCCATTCCAAGTGCTCCGGCATTTCTCTGGGAAAATATCTGCAGCCGGAAAATGAAAACAAATGGACCACCCGGCTTTACAAGGACGGCACCCAGACCGAGCGGGACGCCATCTGCCAGGCTCAGAGGGACGGCTGGACGAAGGAACGGATCGGCTCCCATATTGTGCGCCGCTGCAATATCCATGACTGCGGACAGACCGGAATCGTGGGGCATCTGGGGGGCGTGTTCTCTGTGATCGAGGACAACCATATCCACCATATCAACAACAAGCAGAACCTTGCCGGAGCCGAGATCGGGGGCATCAAAATGCATGCGGCCATTGACGTGACCATCCGCCGCAACCATTTCCACCACTGCACACGGGGGCTTTGGCTGGACTGGCAGGCACAGGGCACCCGTGTTACACAGAATCTGTTCCACGACAATGTACCGCCGAAGGGCACAGAGATTGCGGACGGACTTGCCCTTGGGGAGGACATTTTCATCGAAGTGTCCCACGGCCCCACTCTCATCGACAACAACCTGCTGCTCTCCGACTGCGCCGCCCGCATCAGCACCCAGGGGATCGCGTTTGTCCACAACCTGATCACCGGCTCCTTTACCTGGGTGGGACAGGGGACGGACAACGGGGGACGCCGCCTTCCCACACCGCGCTACACGCCCTACCATGTGCCCCACCGCACGGAGGTAGCCGGGTTTATGACCATCCTTCACGGGGATGCCCGGTTTTACAACAACATCTTCGTACAGAAGGAGATCCGGCAGGATCTGACCACATATGCGGAAAGCAGCGGCATGGCCGCAATGTGTCAGTTCGTGTGCGGCACCATGCCTTATGACGGCTATCCTACGGCGGAGGAATATTTTTCCAGATTCACGCCGGAATCTGCGGTGGATCACTGGGGAAAGGATATCTATTATGACCATCTTCCGGTGTATACAGGAGGAAATGTGTATTTCAACGGCGCGCAGCCCTGCGATCGCGAGGAAAATTACCGGGTTGACAGGGAACATCACGTCACGGTATCTCTGAAGGAGGAAGACGGCAGATACCGTCTGGAAACCAATCTGTACGAGCATCTCCCGGAATTTGAGATTCCCTTTGTCAGCACGGAAACGCTGGGGGAGGCATTTGAACCGGAGCAGAAGTTCGAAGAGCCTGACGGGACGCCGATTGTGTTTGCATACGATTACTTTGGAGAAAAGCGGGAGATCGTGCCGCTGGCGGGACCCTTTGCCAAAATAAGAAGATATTTAGAATTGATTCAGTAATAAACACTTGATTTATTATAGAAATTTAGTAAAACATCAGATATCCTATAAGAAAGTTCCTGCACACCCGGGATCTTCCCTGCAAAGCAGGCAGAGTTTCCGGGTATGCATTACAATCACAATGAACCGCAGTGGTACGCTTTTGAAAAGGATGCGGACGGAAACTGGGATGTCCATTCCCCCTGCCTCGCATTCTGGGACGCGCTGGAAGATCGGATCCGGGAACTCGACAGGATGGGGATCGAAGCAGACCTGATCCTCTTCCACCCCTACGACCGGTGGGGATTTGACGCACTCCCGCAAAAGGACAATCTGGTGTACCTGGACTATGTGATCCGAAGACTTTCCGCATTTCCAAATATCTGGTGGAGCCTTGCTAACGAATACGATATCAGCAGCAAAAGTCTGGAGGACTGGGAAGAAATCGAAGAATTTGTGGCAGCAAACGATTCCTGGCATCATCTTCTGTCCTGCCATAACTGTTTCCCTATGTGGGATGCTTCCCGAAAGAACATTACCCACATCTCCATCCAGACAAAGGTGTTCTGGAATCTTGCAAAGCTTCGGGAAACGTATCATAAGCCTGTTATCCTGGACGAATGCTGTTATGAAGGCAACCTGCCTATGTTCTGGGGAAGCATCTCCAGCCGCGAAATGGCACGGAGGTTCTGGCGCGCGGTCGCTGTGGGCGCCTACTGTACCCACGGCGAGACCTTCCTGGACCCGGAGCATGAGATCCTTTGGTGGGCAAAGGGCGGCCGCCTGAAAGGGGAAAGCCCGGAACGGATCGGTTTTTTAAAGGAAATTCTGGAAAGCCTTCCGGAACCTCTGGAGGCGCTTCCAATCCAGATCGAAGGCGCTGCCCGTGTCGCCTCCATGCCGCCCCAGCAGCAGGAAGAGATCTTTAGCCATGCGGAGCCCATATTCCGCAACGTGGTAAAAGCGGTTTCCCGCATGAGCGCGGAAGACCTGCATGATTTTATCGCGGCCGAATACCTGTACCAGGGGCACTGCGGCGAAGAGTGTTACCTGTATTTCTACGACACCAGGACCTGCGCCGAGGATACGGTCACGCTTCCCGAAAGCCATACCTACCGTGTGGAGCTGATCGATACCTGGAACATGACCCATGAGACTCTAAAAGAGCATGTCAACGGCAAAGTCACCATTGCCCTGCCGGGCAGGGAGGATATGGCGGTGCTTGCGATAGCGGAATGATCCGGGGATAGCATACAGATTCCGGAAATGTTCTAACTGTACGGTTGGATGATCTAAAGATCATCCAACCTGCGCATCCATTCGCAAAGGCCTAATACAAAAAAATCAGCGGAATTATGCATTGGCTGCGATTCCGCTGATTTTATCTATATAAAAACATAGCGCAGCTTATAGCTGCAATCAAACGTTTTAAGTCTATTCCAAACAAAAGGATCATCCTATTGCTGATGCATGTGCTATAATGCATTTACGGTATCTGTGTACCAATCATTCATC
>CAJTGD010000061.1 GCA_910575475.1 Lachnospiraceae bacterium
TATAAAAAAGAACCGGAGGCAAAGCAGTATAGCATATTCGACTATATGTAGTGGGGCGACCTCTCTCAATACCCCGCAGCTTGCTGCGGGGTCGTTTATTATATACGTTTATGAACTGCGCTTTTAATCAGATGTGTAATCCATTTACGCCACTACAGATCAGTTGGGTGGCAATCTGAATGATATCTTCCAGAGGAATCCTTTTTCCATCCGCAATCCATTGCTTGTAAATCTCTAAAGTGCTTTGAGATACATAGGTCATAATGACATTTTGGATATATGGATTTGTAGAAAACGGTTTGGAATCGCTCTTCCAGGTCTGGCTCATGATATCGTTTGTAATCTTGCGGCTGATATATTTATAGTTACCGCTGCAGGTAATCCTTTCTCCTGCCTTTCCTAATTCTTCACTGTACAGAAAAAATTCTCTTGTAATTTTATCCATATCACGGGGGCGTTCCAGTCCCTGTGTCCGTTTAATAAAATTTTCTGCCATTTTATTTTGAAGTTCCTTTAGCAGGTCGTCCAAAGTATTGTAATGAAGATAAAATGTTTTACGGTTAATTCTGGCGCGTTCTGTCAGCTCTTTGATAGAGATCTGCTCATAATCCATTTCACAGATCATTTCCTCGAAGGTTTTGTGAATTGCTTCTCTTGTTTTTTGAATTCGTAAATCTTCTTTTCCTTGTTTTGCCGGCAAAATAAGACCTCCTATGAAAACTGCATTGTTATTTGTGGTTGGTAAGTGCTGCTGGTACTGTCCATTTAGAAGAGAATGTGCCAGTGCATGTATATTTACAAGTATTATAATCTATGCGAGTTGCAAAATCAATATATGAGTATTAAATGGGTTTAGTCATATGGGAATGATTATGCCACATTTTTAATAATTGTGTGGCATAAGCCACAGTGCCTGTTTAAATGGTGTTGAGTAAAAAGGTCTTTTCGGATATGATGCCCATAAGAAAACAGATTTCCTGAAGGGATGTGACATATATGGATAAAATTTCTAATCAGTTAGAACTATACAATGGAATAAAAATTCCAGCAATGGGGTTTGGCGTTTGGCAGATTGCGCCCATTCATACATCGAAGTGCGTGAAAATGGCAATTGGAACCGGATACCGCAATATTGACACGGCGGAAGGCTACATGAATGAAAAGGGCGTAGGGGAAGGTGTCCGTCAGGCGATGGATGAGTATGGATTGAGGCGGGAGGACATTTTTGTCAGCACAAAGCTTTGGAACGATAACCGGGGCTATGACAAAGCAATGAAAGCCTTTGAGGTATCCCTGAAAAAACTGGGGCTTGAATATCTCGATCTTTACCTGATCCACTGGCCGGCAGTTTCCAGATGGCATGATGACTGGAGGGAGATCAACCGGTCAACATGGAGGGCTTTTGAAGAGCTGTACCGGGATGGGCGGATTAAAGCCATCGGAGTCAGCAATTTCCTTGCCCACCATGTGCAGGCGCTCATCGAGGATGGCGATATAAAGCCCATGGTAAACCAGATTGAATACCATCCCGGCTTTGGACAGGTGAAAAGCGCGGAATATTGCCAGGCGAATGGCATTGTGGTGGAGGCGTGGAGCCCCCTTGGCAGCGGCGGAGTCTTAAAGAATGGGGAACTGAACCGGATTGCAAAAAAATACAATAAAAGTGCGGCGCAGATTTGTATCCGGTGGCTGCTGCAGAAAAATATCGTTCCGCTCCCGAAATCTACCCATGAAAAATACATCATGGAAAATGCGGATGTATTTGATTTTGCTCTTTCAAAAGAAGATATGGCATCCATTGACCGGATCCCTTACTGCGGGGGAATGATGTTTGATCCGGACAGCGCCAGGTCATAAATGAGGGCAAGGGAAAATGAGGAGAACGATACTTGTCATGGCTTTCGGAATGAGCCTGCTGTTTATTTTAAACGCCTGCGGGAGTGTAGGGAATAAAGGAAATACACTGGAGACGGTTACCTCTAAGTCTGCTGAAAAAAACACAGGAGACCAAAGCGGGAGAAGCTCCGGTCAGATTGCCCAGGCAGGACAGGAGGTGGCAAAAACGGCAGAATATAAAACAAAAGAAATCCATGTAGATAAGGAGGGGATGGACATTTACGGAGTTGTCCATATCCCTTCCAGAACAGAAGAAAAGATGCCGGTGGTCATTATGTCCCATGAACTGGGCGCGACCTTGGACAGGGTAAAAGGCTATGGGGAAGCGCTGGCAAAAGAAGGCTATGTGACCGTCTGCTTTGATTTCTGCGGCGGCGGGTGGGGAAGCCGGAGTGACGGGGAACTGCTGGATATGTCAGTCCTGACCGAGAAGTCGGATCTGGAGGCTGTTCTGGAAGAAGTAAAACAATGGGACTTTGTGGATACCGATTCCGTCTACCTGATGGGAAACAGCCAGGGAGGGCTTGTCACCGCGCTTACGGCATCTGAACACAGGGAGGAAATCCGGGCAGTGATTTTAATCTATCCGGCATTCAGCATTTATGATGACGTTCATGGAATGTTTGATTCACCGGACGAAATTCCGGAAACCCACAGTTTGCTGGGACTCAGACTTGGGAACAGGTATTTTGTTGACATATGGGATCAGGAACCCTATGAACGGATAAAGGAATATGGGAAAAATATTCTTTTGATACACGGCGACAGGGATTCTATCGTGCCAGTCTCTTATTCCGATAAGCTGGCGGAAACCATAGACCATGTAGAATACCATGTGATCCGTGGAGCAGACCACGGTTATCTGGGAGCAGATTTTGAACTGGCGGTTTCCTATATTCTGGATTTTCTGAACGCGGTGCAAGAATAAGAAAGTGGCGCTATTTTGGAAAGAAAGTATCTGTAAATATAGTAGGAAACAGAATTGATTTATGGAGGGAAGAGATGAAAACAAGACAGTTGGGTGATTTAACCGTATCGGAAGTGGGTATGGGATGTATGGCGTTTTCGCACGGCTATGGGAAAATACCGCTGGAGCAGTACAGCGTAGAAGCCATACGCAATGCTTATCAGCATGGCTGCACGCTGTTTGACACGGCGGAGATCTACAGCCCGAACCTTGCGGGGATCGGGCATAATGAGCGCATAGTAGGAAAAGCGCTGAAAGATGTGAGAAAGGACGTGGTGCTGGCAACCAAGCTGTTTCTGGACAGGCTGGAAGTCAAAAAGGAAGGATCTGCATATAAAGCAGTCCGCAGGCATCTGGAGGATTCCATGGAGCGGCTGCAGACGGACATGGTTGACCTTTATTACCTCCATCGGACAAACGGCGGCGTAAGGATAGAAGACGTTGCCGAGGCGATGGGGCTCTTGATAGAGGACGGCATGATCCGGGGATGGGGGTTATCCCAGGTGGATGTGGACGTTATTGACCGGGCGCAGAACGTCACACCGTTAAGCGCGATCCAGAATATCTATTCCATGGTGGAGCGGGATATGGAGAAAGCGGTGATCCCTTACTGCATGGAGCATGGGATTGGGGTGGTTCCATTTTCGCCAATAGCCAGCGGGCTTTTATCCGGAAAGATTACAACGGAAACCAAATTTGAACGGAATGATGATGTCAGGAACTGGGTTCCGCAGCTTTCCAAGGCCAATATAGCCGGAAACCAGCCCATCATTGACCTTTTGAAAGAATATGCGGATAGGAAGCATGCCACAAGCGCCCAGATCTCGCTGGTGTGGATGCTGCACAAATATCCCAATGTGGTTCCTATTCCGGGTTCAAAGAATAAGGAGCGCATCATTGAAAACCTGGATGCCTCCAAAGTGGAGCTGACGAAAGAGGAATTTTGTTCACTGGAAGAAGCGCTGAACCAGTGCAAAGTGTACGGACACAGGGGATTCAACAGATAATAGTGTGAGAAGAAAAGGAGCAGAAAATGAAAAAATTAGGTTTTGGACTGATGCGGCTGCCACAGACGAATCCGGAGGACTGGTCAAGCGTGGACATGGACAAGACAAAAGCCATGATCGACAGGTATATGGAGGAGGGATTTACTTATTTCGACACGGCTTATGTCTATCATGGAGGGAACAGCGAGAAAGCTTTTGGCGAGCTGGTGGCAAAGCGTTATCCCAGGGATTCCTTTACCATTACCACCAAGATGCCGGTATTCATGGTAAAAAGTGCGGAGGACTATGAAAGGATTTTTGACGAGCAGCTTGTGCGGTGCCAGGTAGATTATTTTGATTATTATTTCCTCCACGCCATGGGGCGGTCCGTGTATGGCGCGGTGCAGGAACAAAAAGGGTTTGAATTTATGGTGCGGAAAAAAGCGGAGGGGAAGATCCGGCACATCGGTTTTTCCTACCATGACGATGCGGATATGCTGGACCGTATCCTGATGGAGCACCCGGAGACAGAGCTGGTGCAGCTCCAGCTCAATTACATAGACTGGGAAAATGAGAGCGTCCAGTCCCGCAAATGCTATGAAGTCTGCGTAAAGCATGGCGTACAGGTAACGGTCATGGAGCCGTTAAAGGGTGGCGCGCTGGTGCACCTGCCGGAAGCGGCAGAGAATATCCTGAAAGAAGCTGATCCAAACGCCGGGAATGCTTCCTGGGGAATCCGCTTTGCGGCATCCCTGGATCAGGTCATGATGGTCCTCAGCGGTATGAGCAATCTTAAGCAGGTGGAGGACAACATCAGCTATATGAAGGACTTCCGGCCTCTGACGGAGGGGGAGAGGGAAACCATAGCAAAAACGGTGCAGATCATCAACGACAGCATTGCCATTCCCTGTACCGCCTGCCGTTACTGCACTGCAGGATGCCCGAAAAAGATTGCCATCCCCGAATATTTTGCACTGTATAACAACCAGAAACAGTTCGGCCTGCTGGCGGGGCTTGCCACTACCTACGGAAACCTGACGGCGACCCACGGAAAACCGCAGGACTGTATTGGATGTAAACAGTGTGAGAACCACTGCCCGCAGCATCTGCCCATTGTGGAGAATTTAAAGCTGGTGGCAGAGGCGTTTGGGATGTAAGGGAAGGAGAAACGGATTATGGCAAAATTAGTAGCGTTTTATTCCAGGGCAGATGAGAATTATTTCAGAGGGGGTTACCGTTATGTCACGGTAGGCAATACGGAAAAGGTGGCAAAGGCAATCTCTGAACTGACAGGCGCGGATTTATTTAAGATTGAACAGAAGACTCCTTATGCTGCGGATTATAACACCTGTATCCAACAGGCAAAAGAGGATCTGCAGGCAAAAGCGAGACCGGAACTGGTTTCTGCGCCGGCTAGCCTTGACAAGTATGATGAAATCTATCTGGGTTTTCCTAATTACTGGGGAGATATGCCCATGGCAGTGTATACCTTTCTGGAAAAATTCGACTGGAACGGCAAGATGGTTCATCCTTTTTGCACCCATGAAGGGAGCGGCCTTGGCGGAACGGAGGGAAGAATCCAGGGTGCCTGCAAAGGGGCGGTGGTGACAAAGGGGCTTGCCCTGCAGGGCAGCTTAGCAGATCATGCAAAGACAGCGGTTGAAAAATGGTTATAGATTTTTCTGCATATGCTGCAGCATAGAAAGGTGGATAAAATGGAAAAGACAAGAAAACTTGGACAGACAGATATTGAAATTACAGCAATTGGATACGGATGTATGGGGCAGACCCATGCCTATGGGGTTGTGGAGGCGGAGGAAGACATGGTAGCGCTCATGCGGTATGCCCATGAGACAGGATATATCTTTTTTGACACCGCGCCGGTTTACGGAGAGGCAAATGAACAGTATCTGGGCAAAGCGGTGGCGCCTTTCCGCAAAGAAGTAGTGGTTGCCACAAAGTTTGGTATTGTAGACGATTCTTTCTTTAGTGGAAATGCAGACGCCTTAAACAGCAGCCGTGATTCCATAAAGCAGCAGGTGGACGATTCCCTGAAACGGCTTGGGACAGACTATATCGATCTGTATTACCAGCACCGTATCGATCCGAAGACAGAGCCGGAGGAAGTGGCGGAAACTGTGGAGGAGTTGATAAAAGCAGGAAAAATCCGGGCTTGGGGCGTCTCCTTCGCGCCGGAAGAATATATCCGGAGGGCTCATGCGGTATGTAAAATATCCGCTATCGAAAATATGTATTCTTTTGTGGCAAGGCAGGATGAGGGAACCTATTTCCCGCTTTGCGAAGAACTGGGGATCACCTATGTGTCGGCCTGCCCTCTAGCAAAAGGATACCTCAGTAACCGCTACTGCGCTGGGACAAAATACCGGGAAGGCGACTGGCGAGCCAGGATGGACCTGTTTCAGAAAGAGGGAATGGATGCAAACCAGAACCTGATGGATCTGATCATGGAGTTTGCAGAAAGGAAGCAGGCAACCCCGGCGCAGATCGCCCTTGCGTGGGAGATTACAAAGAAACCGTATCTGGTTCCAATTCCGGGTACGACGAAAAAAGAGAGGGTAAAGGAAAACTTTGACGCGGTGCATGTAGAGCTGTCATCGGCAGAAATGCAGGAGATTGAAGAAGCCCTGTCCCACATGGATATTGTGGGCATGTGACACGGTTAAGGAAGGAGGACAGATTCATTTGGGAAGAAAAGGAACAGAAACATTTTTTCAAAATATGTGGACGGCGCGCAGAATGTCCGCTTTGTTGATTTACTTTGTACTGTGCATTTTCCTGTGTGCCTGCCATGCTAAGAGCGGGCAGACGGAGGGAGAGGGCAAAGGCGCAGGAGAAGGGATACAGGAAAATAACCAGGGAAACAGTTCGCAGGAGGAATCCGGCGGAAAACAACGGGAGCCCTCCGGAAACGGAATATCAGAGGCGCCGGTATTCGATTTGGAGAATGGAACAGTGATGCTGAACAGCGGTTATGAGATGCCGATCCTGGGTATAGGGACATTCCGCCTGTCCGGGAGCGAAGCGGAAAATTCTGTGTACTGGGCGCTGCGGGACGGATACCGCCTCATCGACACTGCGAGGATTTACGGAAATGAGGCAGATGTGGGACGGGGCATTCAAAGGGCGATTGATGAAGGGATCGTGACAAGGGAGGAAGTCTTTGTCACCACAAAAATGTGGACGGATGATTTTGATAACGGGGCAGAGGCAATCGAAGCTTCTCTTAAAAAATTAGGGCTGGATTACATTGACCTGATGATTCTGCATCATTCCCAGCCCAGCAATGATGTGGATGCTTACCATGCGATGGAGCAGGCGGTCAGTGAAGGGAAACTGCGTTCCATAGGACTTTCCAATTATTATACGTCGGAGGATTTTGACCGGCTGGTAAACGCCGCATCCACAGTACCCGCGCTGCTTCAGAATGAAACGCATCCTTACCATCAGAGCGTGGAGATGAAGGAGCACCTGCAGCAGTATGGAACGGTTATGGAATCCTGGTTTCCTCTGGGAGGGCGCGGCAACACGCAGACATTGTTTAACGATGAGACCATTTCCGGTATCGCGCAGGCTCACGGAAAGACTTCCGCGCAGGTCATTCTGCGGTGGCACTTACAGGCGGGGAATATTGCAATCCCTGGATCCAGCAATGAAGACCATATTCAGGAGAACTTTGAGATCTTTGATTTTGAACTGACAGATGATGAGATGCAGGAAATGACCGCATTAGATCGGAATGAGAGATTTGCCGATTACTAAGAACAAAAGAAGAAATTCCATATAATACACACGAGGGCACAAAGAAGAGCCGGAGTGTTCTTGAAAATGAATGGAAAGGAGAATGGCTATAAAGATGGACAGAGCATATGTGATCTGTCACATGGCGGTCTCGCTGGATGGAAAGATAGACGGGGATTTTCATGAGGCGGAAAAAAGCGAAAAAGCAGGGGCGTATTATTATGATGTGATTTTTGACCTTGGTTCGTCGATGGCAGGGGGACGTGTGACCACCCGGATGTATTCACCACAGCCGGAAGTGAATTATGGGAAGTATCAGGATGCAGAAGTGCCAGAGGGCGATTATATCGTAAAAAATGAAGAAGGACATTATTGTCTGGTTTATGACAGGGAAGGAAGGTGCACCTGGGAAGCTCCTACAAGTACGATGAACGGTGTTCCCATGCAGATCGTGGAGGTAGTCACAAAGGCTGTACGGAAAGAATATCTGGCGTATTTAAGGGATATGGGTATCTCCTATCTCCTTACAGAAGAGAAGGAACATCCGGTCAGGGAATCACTGGAAAAGCTGAAAAGATTTTATGGTGTGGAGCGTCTTGTCCTGACAGGCGGCGCATCCATTAACGGTGGTTTTCTGAAAAGTGCCGGGAGAAAATACATCCACGGAATGGTGTGACACTGTAGATGATGAAACATATTTCAACTTATAGGAGGATGAACAGATGGCGCAGGGGAAATTAGGATTTGGTCTCATGCGGCTTCCGGTAATTGACGGGGCGCAGGAAAATATTGATATGGAACAACTGAACAAGATGGTGGATGAGTTTCTGGGAAACGGATTTACCTATTTTGATACGAGCTATGCCTACCACAATGGAAAAAGCGAGGAGGCTTTAAGGAAAAGCGTGGTGGAACGGTATCCGAGAGAGCAGTTTACCATCGCCACGAAGCTTCCGACCTTTCTTATACAGACAGAGGATCAGGTGGAGGATATATTCGCGGGACAGCTTAAAAATCTGGGGACAGACTATGTGGATTATTACCTGCTTCACATCCTGAACACGAAATTCTACAATGGGCTGGACGGCAGGGGCGGTGTCGTTAAGAACTGCCATTTGTTTGAACATGCACAGAAATGGAAAAAGGAAGGGAAGATCAGGCATCTGGGATTTTCCTTCCACGATTCGCCGGAGGTACTGGATCAGATCCTGACAGAACATCCGGAAGTGGAGTTTGTCCAGATCATCGTCAATTATTTTGACTGGGAAAGCTATTTTATCGCTTCCAGAAGGTGCTATGAGGTGATCCGCAGGCACGGCAAAAAAGTAGTCATCATGGAGCCGGTCAAGGGAGGCGTCCTGGCACAGATACCGAAAGAAGCGGAAAAGAAACTCCGCTCCATAAAGCCGGAAATGTCGCCTGCGGTGTGGGCGCTGCGGTTTGCGGGCAGCATGGAGGATGTGACAGCGGTGCTGTCCGGTATGTCCACACTGGAGCAGGTACAGGACAATGTAAAGAATAGAGGGATTTCCGGCCGCTTGGCGAGGACGATATGAATATGCTGCTTCAGATGGCAAAGGAACAGAAAGCGACAGGGCCGGAAGGAACCGGAGACTTTGCGGAATATGAAGCCTTGACCTATCACGGTATTTCTGTGGCGGCAATCCTTGATACTTATAACTCTGCCATGGTGCAGCCGAACCCGCTGTTTTCCGGAGAGATGAACTATTTAGCGAATAAGTTGCTTGCAAATGGAGTGATGGATATCAAACAGGAATTTCCGAAAGAGACGGTTCTGTTTCAGGGAAACGATATCACGGCACAGGTGGAGGAAGCATGGAATTTCCTTGTGGAGCATGCGTTTGTGATGTGATGATTTGGCGGAATGGCTAAAATCCAGCAGTAAGTCTATGCGAAGGGCTTACTGCTGTTTTCAGGTACAATATCTCCGGATAAAATCGTGGAAGGTGGTCAGGATGAATAAAAATATGTTATTAAAATGGGTGGAACCAAGGCAGGTGCTTCCAAAAGAACGGCAGAGATTTGAAAACCGCGGACTGTTTGCCCTGATTCTGCCGATTCTTGTAGAACAGCTCCTTACCATGCTGGTAGGGATTGCGGATACCCTGATGGTTAGTTATGCAGGGGAAGCGGCTGTTTCTGGAGTGTCTCTGGTCAATCAGTTAAATAATGTATTTATTTTTGTGTTCGGTGCGGTAGCCTCCGGCGGGGCTGTGGTGGCAAGCCAGTATATCGGCAGGGAGGATCAGGAAAACGGAATAGCGGCGGCCAGCCAGCTGCTGATGGTTACAATCCTGATATCGGTGGTTTTGACAGGGATATCCGTTTTGTTCCGGTCACAGCTTTTGTCACTTTTATTTGGCAGGGTAGAACCGGATGTGATGAAAGCCTCCCTTTCCTACCTGATCATATCAGCCCTGTCCTTTCCGGCGCTGGCAATCTATAACAGTGAGGCGGCGTTGTTCCGCAGTATGGGGAAGACAAAGGCCATTATGAATATTTCTATTGCTATGAATGCAATGAATGTCATCGGCAATGCGATCGGAATCTTTGCCTTCCATGCGGGGGTGGCGGGAGTGGCAGTGCCGTCTCTGATTTCAAGAATTTTTGCCGCTGCAGTGATGCTTGTGCTTTCTTTTCGGAAAAAGAATGCGCTGTATGTACAGATGGAAAAAGTGTTCGCATGGGATGGAAGAATGCTGAGACGGATTCTGAGCATTGCCGTGCCAAACGGAGTGGAGAATGGTCTGTTCCAGCTTTCCAAGGTTGCCCTTTCCAGTATCGTTGCCCTCTTTGGGACAGTGCAGATTGCGGCAAATGGTGTGGCACAGAGCTTCTGGTCTATGGCCTCCCTGTTCTGTATCGCTTTTGGGTATGCTTTTGTGACCGTGATTGGTCAGTGTATGGGGGCAGGGGACACCCTGGCGGCCGACTATTACAATGAAAAGCTGCTGCGCATGACTTATATCGGTTCGGCAGCATGGAATTTACTGATTATGCTCTTGACGCCCTTTGTACTGATGCTGTACAGCCTGTCGGAGGATACCAGAAATCTGGTGATTCTGCTGGTAGTTATCCACAGCGTGTTCAACGTGGCATTGTGCCCGGTGGCGTTTTCACTTTCTAATGGACTGCGGGCTGCCGGTGACATTCGCTTCACCATGTGCGCATCCATTTTTGCAACCGTGGTATGCAGGGTGATCTTCTCCATTGTGTTTGGTATATGGATGAATCTTGGCGTAATTGGGATCTGTCTGGCAATGGTAGGGGACTGGCTGGTGAAGGCAGTGTTGATTCTGATCCGTTACCGCAGCCATAAGTGGGCAGGATTTCATGTGATTGATTAGAGAAGATGGGAGGGGAGGAAAGAGACGGTGTGGGAAATGAGAGAAAACAGGATGGAAGTAATACATACGATTCAATTATGTAAAACGTGTGGAGTATGCAGTAAGAGCTGTCCGGCGCAGATCAATATTCCTGAGGCGTTGAGAATTTATGAGAAGTACCTGTCAGGGGGTATGAGGATATTAGAAAAACTGGACGAAATGGAATCGCCCGGAAAGCCAGTGGACTGTATTGAATGCGGTGCATGTTCTGACCATTGCCTAAACAGTATAGACGTAAAAGAACTGGTACGGGAACTGGCAATGATGCAGTCATGCCGGAGACTGATACTGCCACGGCATGGAGGAGGAGATGGGAAGATGAAAAGGAGCGGGATGTTTTTAATAAGTGCAGGGTTGTTGCCACTGTTTTTTCTGGCTGGATGTTCACAGATGGGACAGACAGACCAGAAGCAGGACCGAATCCCATCACGGCAGGAAGAAGATCCATTAATAACGGAAAATGATATGGAGAAAACCATGGGGGCTGCAGATTCAGATGCAAAAGAAGAACCAATGGAACCGGAACCTGCAATTCTGTTGTATCAGGGGCAGGCAAGCATCCGTATTGTTACGGATGAGGGAAAGGTTATTTATATTGATCCTTATGCGGGGGATTCCTATGATCTTCCGGCAGATCTGATACTGGTAACACATTCCCATTTTGACCATAGCCAGACGGAAAAAGTGGAATACCGGAATGAGGATTGTAGGATCATTACGCAGAAAGAAGCTGTTTTAAATGGAAAACATCAGAATTTTAATCTGGGGTATGTTATGGTAGAGGCTGTGGAAGCAGGATATAATCCGCTGCACGATGTAAATGAATGCGTCGGTTATGTGCTGACTTTTTCTAATGGGAAGTCTGTTTATGTTACTGGTGACACATCCACAACAAAACAGATGCCGCTTTTAAGAGAAAAAGAGATCGATTTTGCTTTCTTTTGCTGTGACGGCGTGTATAATATGGGATTAGAGGAAGCGGCAGAATGTGCAGAGATGGTTGGGGCAAAACATAATATCCCATATCATATGACAGCGACAACTGACGGAAGGCATTTTGACAGGGAGCTTGCGGAACAGTTTGAGGCAAAGAACCGCCTGATCGTAGAGGACGGGGAAGAGATTTTGGTTGAGTGACGCAGGAACCCTGGAAGCGAATGGACAGGAATTGAATATAGGAGGTAAGAAGATGTCAGATTATTTTGGAAAAGAAGTTCCGAAGCTTGGATTTGGGCTGATGCGCCTGCCGAAGAAAGGGCTGCGGACAGATGTTAAGCAGGTGGAACATATGGTAGACCTTTTTATGGAAGCCGGTTTTACTTATTTTGACACAGCGTTTGTATATCTTGGTTCCGAAGTAGCGATTAAAAAAGCGCTGGTTGACAGATACCCCAGGGAATCCTACACACTGGCGACAAAACTGAACGCGTTACTCCTGGCGCCCACGGAAAAAGCCGCGAAAAACCAGTTTTATACAAGCCTTCAGAGGACCGGAGCCGGATATTTTGACTATTATCTGCTGCATGCCATGATGGACGGCAGCTACAAGAGATATGATAAATTCCATCTTTGGGATTTTGTAAAGGAACAGAAAGAGAAAGGACTGATCAAACATATCGGGTTTTCGTTCCATGCAGGGCCGAAGCTTTTGGATCAGCTCATCAGGGAGCACCCGGAAGTGGATTTTGTGCAGCTGCAGATCAATTACGCGGATTGGGAAAACCCGTCGGTGACCGCAAGAGCCAATTACGAAACTGCCAGAAAGCACGGAAAATCCATTGTGGTAATGGAGCCGGTAAAAGGCGGGCGTCTCGCAAATCCTCCGGCGGATGTGAAGAAGCTGTTCGAACAACACCATCCGGATCTGTCCTGCGCGTCATGGGCCATCCGGTTTGCGGCGTCTCTGGACGGGATCATTACGGTGCTTTCGGGGATGTCTAATACAGAACAGATGGAAGATAACCTTTCTTATATGAAGCAGTTCCGGCCGTTGGATGAGGAAGAGCAGAAGATCATCCAGGAGGCGCAGAGGATCCTTGGAAAATCATCCACCATCCCCTGTACGGCCTGCCATTACTGCACGCAAGGCTGCCCAAAGAAGATCCCCATCCCGGAAATCTTTTCTGCCATGAATAAGCAGCTTGGAAACGGGCAGATGGAGGAAGCGGTTTCGGACTACTGCAAGGCGACGGCGCTGGGCGGACGGGCGTCCGAGTGTGTGGACTGCGGCCAGTGTGAACGTGTGTGCCCGCAGCGCCTTGCGGTCACGGATCATTTAAAACAGTGCGCGCAAAAACTGGAATTGTAAAACGATAGAAAGGCATGAAAAAACGGGCGGCCTTCTTCATGGAGGACAGCCCGTTTTTTGAAAGATCGCCAGGAAGCGCCGCACGGCTACAGCAGGACGGTTCCGGCGTTTTGATAGGCCTTCTGCGCAAGCTCGATAAAAAGCCTGGTACTTTCCTTCCGGTCATTTTTATGGTAACCAAGCACACAGGGCATTTTATCCGGACAGTCAAAGGGGATCCAGGCAAATTCTCCGTTGTGGTCGTTGGTAAAGCCCGGCGCCAGGCAGATCCCCTTTCTGGCGGCGATATAGGAGAGCGTTGTATTCAGGTTATAGGAATGGAGAAATTCGATCTTTCTGTGTTCGATCACGCGCTTCTGGACAGTCTGCAATTCCGGGGGCGTGTCCCCGCCGATGAGAAGGATCCGCCCATCCAGCATCTCCTCCGTGATCCGCTCCAGGCCCGCCAGCGGGTCGTCATGCCGGACGATCAGGTAGATATGGCTGTCAAAAAGCGGGGCTGCCTTTACATTGGGAAAGCGCTTTAATTCCGAATCCCTGGCAAATAGGATATCATGCTCCCCGCGCAGGAACAGGTCTACACGGCTCTTGTCGTAGATAAAGGAAAGGTTCAGGGACACGGTCGGCAGGAGCCTGGAAAACTGCTCCATGATCTGGGGCAGAAAATACAGGCAGGAGCGGATCGGAAGGCAGAGGTTCAGCGCTTCCGTGTAGCGCGAATGCATATTCCGTCCGTGTTCAATGGCGGTCTGCAATTCTTTCTTAATGGAGTGCAGACGGATACAGAACTGTTTTCCGGCCGGGGTCAGGACCGTGCCTTTCGCGTCACGCTCAAACACAGGGAATCCGATCTCCGCTTCCAGGCTCTGGATCTGGTAAGTCAGCGACGGCTGGCTGATAAAAAGATTTTCCGCAGCTTCCCGGAAATTCAGGGTATTTGACAATTCCAGTACACAGTCGATCTGTTTTGTATTCATATAGGAGTCCTCCGAATATCTGATGATAACAGCATATCCTAAAAAAATCCCCATGTAAATAAAAAATAATTCCACTTGTAACGCTGGATGCTCCAAAGATTTTATGGTTTCTTACATTTCACGGCTGCAAATTGTTAGAAATGCACAAAAACGGATTTTTAAATTTGTGGAAAATGTATATTTATGATAGAAAAATCGAATCAATAATAGAATGTTTTTATTAGATTTATCTATAGTCATAAATTATAATAAAGATATAGATCAGCCAGAGAAAACGACCGGCCGGGTTTTTCAAAAGGCAGAAAACCATGAGGAGGAAATGAAAAATGTTAAACATGCTTGTAAAGCTGCTGACCCCCATATTTGAAGGCATGGGCGTCAGTCCGACAGATGTACAGACCTATGTGGAAATGCTGGGCGGTTATATATATGCTATCGTAGGACTTCTGGCAGTAGCAATGATTGTTATGGTCGCGGCGCACTGGTTCGTGAAGAAGGGCACCCGCCATGTGGTGCGCTGGGGAGCCGGCGTGGCATGGGTTTTGATCGTGACAGCCCTGGCAAACGTGATCTGTTTCGGCCCGATGTATAACAACCTGGCGCCGATCCTGAATACACGGGCTTCCGTTTCCGAAGAATCGGCAGCCAGGTCCCTGGAGATCATTGAGGAAGTGGGAGCCGAGGGCATGGCGCTGGTAAAAAATGAGGATCACGCGCTGCCTCTGGCGGCAGATTCCAAACTCAACGTGTTTGGATGGGCATCCACGAACCCCATCTATGGAGGGACGGGATCCGGTTCGTCGGACAGCGCTTCCGCGGTGGATATCCTGACCTCTTTGTCTGAGGCGGGTTTTCAGGTAAACCAGGATATCATTGATATGTATACGGAATATAAATCATCCAGGGATTCCGCAGGGGCTACCAACGTAGCGTATACGGACTGGTCCCTGCCGGAGCCGCCGGTAGAAAATTATACGGACGAGCTGATGGACGGGGCAAAAGAATTTTCCGACCGGGCCATGATCGTAATTTCCAGATCCGGAGGGGAAGGACAGGACGCTCCCATGGATATGAACGCTGTCATCAACGGAACCTATGACGTCCGCGACGAGGTGGCAAACGGAAATGACAGCTATACCTATTTTGGCTGCAGCTACACCAACAACAGTGAAGATTACGATGACTTTGACCCGGGCGAAAGCTACCTGCAGCTCTCCAACACCGAGGAAGCCATGATCGAGAAGGTCTGCTCCGAATTTGAGGATGTTGTGGTCGTGGTCAATGCAAACAACGCTATGGAGCTTGGATGGGTCAATGAGTATGACCAGATCGGTGCGGTGATCCTGGCGCCGGGCACCGGGGCCAGCGGCATGGCAGCCCTGGGGGATATCCTGAACGGAACGGTCAACCCATCAGGAAGGACGGTAGATACTTATGTATATGACCTGACCCAGACCCCTTACTACAATAATATCGGAAACTTCACTTACAACAATGTGACAGACCTGCAGGCGGCGCTGACCGAGACAGATCCGGCCTACCAGGGCGTGGTTTCCTTTGTAAACTATGTGGAAGGCATCTATGTAGGCTATAAATTCTACGAGACGGCGGCCGAGGAAGGCCTGATCGACTATGACGAACATGTGCTGTTCCCGTTCGGATACGGGTTAAGCTATACGGAGTTCACACAGGAAATGGAGAATTTTAAAGACAATGGAGATACCATTTCCTTCGATGTGACCGTGACCAACAACGGCGATACGGCTGGAAAGGATGTTGTGGAAGTGTATTATACTCCCCCTTACAACAACGGCGGGATCGAGAAAGCGTCTGTCAACCTGATCGAGTTCGGCAAGACGGAGGTGCTGGAGCCGGGGGCTTCCGAGAGTATTTCCTTTGAGATTGCGAAAGAAGACATGGCTTCTTATGATTCCGGGGCAGTCAAGACAGAAAACGGCGGTTACATATTGGAAGCCGGAGACTATGCGGTTTCCATCCGCTCTGACGCCCATACGGTATTGGATGAAGAAACCTTTACGGTAGACGAGGATCTGGATTACAGCAGGGAAGGGCGCAAGTCCGACGGGATCGTGGCAGAGAACCAGTTCCAGGAGTATTCCGCAGGCAGTGTGTCTTACCTCTCCCGCACGGATGGATTCGCGAATTATGAGGAGGCGACAAAGCCTCCATCCGAGGACATGTATGTGATGGATGACGACACGCTTGAGAAAGTGACCGCAAAATCCGTGGCACATTATGATTCCACACAGTATGACGATCCGGATGACGTGATGCCGGCCACCGGGGCGGACAACGGCCGTACCCTGTCCGAGTATGTGGGTGTGGATTACGAGGATCCATCCTGGGATGAGCTTCTGGACCAGCTGACCGTAGAAGAGATGATCAACACGGTAAACCTGGGCGGATTCCAGACCGTAGCGGTGGATTCGGTCGGAAAGATGCTGACAATGGATTCCGACGGCACGTCAGGACTGAATGACTGGTATATCGGCGTGTATGGAACCGCTTACCCGACCGAGGTGCTGATCGCCCAGACCTGGAACAAGGATCTTGCTTACCGTGTAGGCCAGACAGAGGGCGCGGAGTATGCGGACTGCCGGATTTTCGGAACCTATTCCCCGGCCATGAATACACACCGGAGCGCGTTCTGCGGACGGAATTTTGAGTACTACGCAGAGGACGGCGTACTGGGCGGGCACATTGCGCTGAACATCGTAAACGGCCTGCAGACAGAAGGAGTGTATGCATTTATCAAGCACTTTGTATTAAATGACCAGGAGACAAACCGTTGCGCATTGCTGCTGACCTATTCCGATGAGCAGCCGATCCGTGAGATCTATATGAAGCCTTTCGAGATGAGCGTAAAGAATTTTGAAGGCCAGTCACTGGCAGTGATGTCTTCCTTCAACTTTATCGGCCACGTTGCGGCGGGAGCGAATCCGAACCTTCTGAATACCGTGCTCCGTGAGGAATGGGGATTCCAGGGAATGGTGCTCTCAGACTGGAACGGTTCCTACGGATACCAGAATATGGATGACTTTGTCCGCAACGGCAACGATGCGATGCTCGGGTTCATGCAGCATGAATCAAACCAGATCACCAATACGGATTCCGCGACCCTGGTATCCGCTATGCGCCAGGCATGTAAGAATATTTTCTATACCGTCGTGAACAGCGGGAACTATACCATCCCGGATCCGAACGCAGGGAAAATGGACAACATGACGAAGATGTTCATCGGGATTGACGCAGGGGTTGCGGTTGTAGCTCTTGGAGCCATGGCGGCTGTGCTGATCCGGTGGAATAGGAAAAGAAAATCAGAGATCAAAGTGGTTGTAGAAAAATAGACATATAAGGAACTGCGGATCACCCATAGCCTGCGTGGTTCCAAAGTAAATATCTGGCCTTCTGTCGATACAGGAGGCCAGTGCTGAATAAGGCCAGATAAGAATAGTGTATAGGATTGATGAAACCAAAGGAGAAGAGGAAAATGAAACATCAAACGATCATTTCCCAGATGTCCCTTGCGGAGAAATGCTATCTGCTCTCCGGAAAGGACTTCTGGCAGTCCAGAAGTGTAAAACGGTTAGGGATCCCCAGCATGGCGTTGTCGGACGGCCCCCATGGGCTTCGGAAGCAGGAAGGGGCAAGCGACCAGTTAGGATTGAACGGAAGTGTCCCGGCCACCTGCTATCCCACAGCGGCAACAATAGCTAACAGCTGGGATCCCCGGTTGGGAGAAGAAATCGGAAGATATCTGGGCAATGAAGCGGCGGAGCAGGAGGTGGCCGTCCTCCTGGGACCAGGAATGAACATCAAGAGAAGCCCCTTATGCGGGCGGAATTTTGAATATTTCAGTGAGGATCCTTATCTGGCGGGCAAGATGGCGGCCGGGTATATCCGGGGGATCCAGGAGAACGGCGTGGCGGCGTGCCCCAAGCACTTTGCCGTCAATTCCCAGGAACTGCGGCGGATGGCCAGTGACTCGGTGGTGGATGAGAGGACCCTGCGGGAGATCTATCTGGCCGGGTTTGAGATCGCAGTGAAGGAGGCTCATCCGAAGTCTATCATGACCTCCTACAACAGGGTCAACGGGATCTATGCCAATGAAAACGCCCATCTTTTGCAGGAGATCCTGCGTGACGAGTGGGGCTTTGACGGGTTCGCGGTCTCTGACTGGGGAGCTTCCAATGACCATGTGGAAGGGGTAAGGGCAGGCTCCCACCTGGAGATGCCCACTACCGGCGGGGATTCGGATGAGGAATTGCTCCGGGCGGTACAGGACGGGAAGCTGTCTGAAGCCATATTAGATCAGCGGGTGGACGAAATCCTGGATGTGATCCTTTCGACCCACAAAGCAGTGTCAGAAGGGAAGAACAAAGGGTTCCGTAAAGAGAGCCGACAGAGGATGGCGCAGAAAGCGGCGGAGGAGAGCATCGTACTGTTGAAAAATGAGGGCCATATCCTTCCTCTGCCGGAAAATACAAGGGTGGCAGTCATCGGGGAGTTTGCAAAGAATCCCCGTTACCAGGGGGCAGGTTCTTCCGTGGTAAATCCGACGAAGCTGGAAAGCACCATGGAAGTGATCGGGGAGTTCCCGCTGCATGTGGAAGGCTACGCGCAAGGGTACCACCGTACCGGTCCCGCAGACCCGGCGTTGGAACGGGAAGCGGTGGAACTGGCCAAAAAAGCGGAAGCAGTGCTGCTGTATATCGGCCTGGATGAAATTTCAGAATCCGAAGGCCTGGACCGCCCCAATATGGAGATGCCGGCCAGCCAGGTACGTCTCTTGGAAATGATCTCAGAGGTCAATCCAAATGTCGTGGCGGTCATGTCCACGGGTTCCGCGGTGGAGATGCCTTGGCTGAAAAACTGTAAGGCGCTGATCCATGGCTGCCTCTGCGGGCAGGCGGGCGCGAAAGCGATGCTGCGGGCCATCCTGGGAGAGGTCAACCCTTCCGGGAAGCTCAGCGAGACGTATCCGCTGAAATATGAGGACGTTTCTTCCGCGCCCTATTTCCCGTCCAAAGAACGGACGGCGGAATACCGGGAGGGGCTGTATGTGGGATACCGTTATTTTGAGACGGCGGATGTCCCGGTGCTGTTCCCCTTTGGATATGGGCTGAGTTATACCACATTTGCCTATACGAACCTGAAAGTGGATGCGGAAAAAGCGGTCTTTGATCTGGCCAATACCGGGAATATGGACGGGGCGGAGGTGGCCCAGATGTATGTCAGCGCAAGATGCAATGGGGTTTACCGTCCGAAAAAGGAATTGAAGGGCTTTCAGAAAGTATTCCTGAAAGCCGGGGAGACCAGGACGGTGGAGATCCCTATTACCCGTGACGCATTCCGCTATTTTAATGTAAATACCAACAAGTTTGAGGTGGAAAGCGGGGAGTACGAAATTCTGATCGGCTCTAATGTGGCGGACATCCATCTCGCGGAAACCGTGGACGTAATTGGGACAGACGCGCCGCTTCCTTACAATAGTGAGAGGCTCCCCCATTATGCGTCAGGGCAGGTAAAGAATATTCCAGACGCAGAATTTGAAGAACTTTTGGGGCATAGAATCCCCAACGGACACTGGAGCGGGCAGCTTGACAGAAATGACGCCATGTGCCAGATGTATTACGCAAAGAGCGGCCTGGCGAGGCTCGTATATAAGATCATGACCCATATGCTGGATAAGAGCATGGCAAAGGGGAAACCGAACCTGAACCTGATGTTTAATTACAACATGCCTTTCCGAGCCATCGGAAAGATGGCAGGCGGGATCGCCAGCCAGGAGATGGTGGACGGGATTGTGATGATCGTAAACGGGCATTTCTTCAAAGGGTTCGGGCAGGTGATCGGAGGATTCTTCCGGCAGAGGAAGGTTCAGAAAAAAGCAAAGCAGATGGAATAGGAGGCGAAGAAAATGAAAGAAAACGCGTTTACAAAATGGTGGTCGGGCTTTTCCGAAAAACATCCAGGGGCGGCAAAATGGATCCGTGAGGGCGGCCTGTTCTTCCTGTTCAGCAATCTGGTGACCGTGTGGCAGTATATCCTGATCCAGTTCCTGCCGGGGGCATTTTCAGCTTATAAGGACGTGGAATGGATGTGGCCGGGAATCCGGATGAACCTGTTCGGAGCCACATTTACCTTTAATGTATTGGGGTACAGCGTGGCGGACGGCGGCCTTGCCTACTTTATCGGTTACCTGATCGCGACCTTTACGGCCCAGTGCATCAATTTCCCTCTGCAGAGGAACATCACATTCCGGAGCCATGGGAAGATCCCGCCGCAGATCGTGGGATACTTCTTCGGCTGGGTGGGCGTGACCATGGTGGTCAATTCCATCAACAGTATCTGGGTCGGCGTGGCCGGGACGCTTGGGGTGCCGGATTTCATTTACAATATTATCACCACAGTACTGACAGGAGGCGTGTCCATGGTGATCTTCTTTGTGGTGAATAAGGTCATCTTCCCGGAAGGGGAGGCAAAGAAGGAAGAGAAAAAGTGAACTGCTGTATGGAAGGCGGCAGGGGATCATGCTATGAAGATATCTATTTTGAACAGGAGGGATAAGATGAAATTTGAGAAAAGTGCAGTGATTTTTGATCTTGACGGAGTGATTTGTTTTACTGATAAATACCATTACTGAGCATGGAAAGCACTGGCAGACCGTTTAGGAATCTATTTTGATGAGAAAATTAATGACCGTCTGCGTGGGGTGAGCCGTATGGCAAGCCTGGAGATTGTTTTGGAGAAGGCGGACAAGATTTATACACAGGAAGAAAAAGAGGCATTTGCGGAAGAAAAAAATAATCTTTATAAAGAACTGCTGAAAGATATGACAGAAACAGATTTAAGCGAAGAAGTGCGTACCACCTTGGAAGAACTGAGAAACAGAGGATATAAGCTCAGTATCGGTTCATCAAGCAAAAACACCAAATTTATTCTCGGACAGCTTGGATTGGGAGATTTTTTTGATGCCATTGCGGACGGGACAGATATCACGAATTCAAAACCAGATCCCGAAGTGTTCTTAAAATCGGCGGAAAAGCTGGGAGCCGCGCCATCTGAGTGTGCAGTGGTAGAAGATGCAAAAGCTGGAATTCAGGCGGCTAGGGCAGCTGGAATGACGGCGCTGGCGCTGTTCGGAGATGCGAAAGAATGCGGGATGGAGGATTATAACCTGAATGGATTTGCAGATCTTTTAAATGTGCTTTGATTCTATAGCGGGAGGATGTGAGGATGGCAATAGATTATAGTAAAATTGGAGACTGGATACTTCGGGAAGACAGCTTTGATCCGGAGCATCTGGGAAAATGTGAAGCGGTGATGAGTCTGGGAAACGGGTATCTCGGACTTCGCAGTGCGATGGAAGAACAGTATCTGAATGAGACAAGGGATTTGTTCGTCAATGGTACATTTAACAAATTTGACCCGTCTGCGGTCACAGAACTTCCCAATGCTGCGGATATGACCTGTATAGAAATCAAAATCAACCAGGAGCGTTTTTCGCTGGAATAGGGAACCATTGACTCATACAGCAGAGAATTAAATATCAGGACAGCAGAACTAAAAAGAGAAATTGTATGGACGTCTCCGAAAGGAGACCAGATTGCGTTGGATTTCCGCAGGGTAGTTTCTCTGGAACGGCTCCATGATTTTGCGATTCAAGTACAGATCACCCCATTGTCAGGGGATATCAGTGTGGACATCAAGTCCGGTATTGATGGGCGGGTGACCAATACCGGGGCACAGCATTTTACAGATGGGGATATGCGGTTTTATGAAAGCAGGTATATCCAATATGTACCAAAAACAACACAGTCCAAGATTGCGTTTGTATTAAATACGGTTCATAATTTCTGGCTGGACAATGAAATACTGGACGTTCCGGCGCAGCTGAATATGGATCTCCGAAAAGTATATGGCGGCTATCACGTCGATGTAAAAAAAGGCAGTTGTTTGCGGGTAGAGAAATATTGTAACGTATATACAACCAGAGATTTTGATATGCATGGAAAGACAGTAGCAGATATTCAGGCATTGTCACTGGAAAATGTAAAGGAACTGGAAAAACTGAGGTTCGGGAAGCTGGCAGAGGACACTGCGGCAGAATGGAAAAAACAGGTATGGGATCGAATCCCGATCATCATTGAAGGAAGTGAATATGACAATTTTGCCATTCATTTCGCACAATATCATCTGCGGCTGATGGTTCCGGCACATGACAACCGAATGAATATCGGGGCAAAAGGGTTATCCGGAGAAGGTTACCGGGGACACTGCTTCTGGGACACAGAGGTTTTCCTGCTGCCTTATTATATCTTTACCCAGCCGGAAACTGCACGAAAACTGGAAGAGTACCGGTATCTTTCGCTGCCGGGAGCACATAAAAAAGCAGAGCGCAACGGTTATCAGGGAGCCATGTTCCCCTGGGAGTCCGCATGGTTGGATGACGGAGAAGTAACACCGGAGTATCAGGGGGTGGATATCGTGACCGGACTTTTAATCAAGGTGTGGTCAGGATTTATTGAACAGCATATTACAGCGGATGTAGCTTTTGGCGTATGGCAGTATTATGCTGTCACCGGGGATCAGGATTATATCAACTCTGACGCTTAAATTTATGCTTACTTTCTTAGAGCACATCGGATTTTATTTTTTTTCATATCCTATGATCCGTACCATCCGATTTAAGCAACTTTGCTTTGCTTTACTTTCTTCCATATCCGCTCCCATGCCTCCAGAAACTGTCCGATCATATGCCCAATCTGGATCAGGTAATAATGGTTTTTCAACGCCTGGTAATTCTGTTCGATTCCCTTCAATTCCCGATATTCCATTCCGATCGTAGGGATACTCCCTTCCTTATAACGCAGAATATATTTCCAGTTCTTTTCCTTGCATCTTTCAAAGAAACCTT
>CAJTGD010000062.1 GCA_910575475.1 Lachnospiraceae bacterium
AGACGATAAAGAAAAAAGGTACGGAAACAGAGTACAGGGATTTTATGGCTTAAATCGGATGGTACGGATCATAGGATATGAAAAAAATGGAATCCGATGTGCTCTAAGAAAGTAAGCATAAATTTAAGCGTCAGAGCTGGGTATATACCTCTGTGATAGACTATCATATAAAAATATGATATGATAAGTAAAATGTCAGGGGAGGGGAGAAATGTATGGATAAAATAATGCTCGTTTTAACGGCAATAGGAACCTGTGCAACTGTGATATCAACAGTTTTGGCAATTAACGCAAAAAACGAGGCCAAAGAAATATTAAAAGAGATGAAAGAGGAAAGAAATCGCAATATAAATAGTAAAGGAAACATGGAAATTAAAAATACAGGGACAAACAGCGGCATTATCAGCGGTATAAATGCAGGAGAAATAAAGAATGGCAAAAAATGATAAAATGGAAATGGACAATAGCGGTGTTAACCAGGGTGTGATGGTATGGAATAATCAGGGAAATATTCAGCTGACATTAAGTGAAACAAAGAAAATCCCATCTTTGATCTCAATGATTGTAAAAAGCCTTGGTGAAAATTGTTCAGATGAAAATATGCCAGATTCCTCCGAAGCATTGACTGTGTATAAACCGGATGAAAAGATAGAATATAACTGTGTTTTTAGATATAAGTATGTTATAAAAGAGTATTCAGCATATTTTACTTATTGTGACAATGTATTAGATATTTATGACAACTCTAACGTAGGAAGTAAAGCCAGAATTTTGAGATGCATACATATGTGGTACTTGGAGGAAAAGGGAAATTTAATATCAAGCCTAAAAGATGCAGATAAAGAGGAGATAGAGATCATACGTGAAAATTCGGATTACCTGATTGACCGGGTAAAAGAGAGAATTTTAAATGTGATCAATCGTTCAGATATCAGTGGAACATACATAGAAGATATAGAAACAGGAGTTGCTTATTTTGTCTGTTATTGTTTTATAGAATGTAAAATTTTGGAGAAGCCGGTATGATTATAAATTTGGAACGTGGGCCGTTATTATCTTTGTACTATCTGGGCGCTAAGATTATTGAAATATTGTCTGAAGATCCGATTCTGTTATTAGATGATCTGTATGATAATTTAAAGAAGAAAGAAAAACGGAATATCCCTGTTGACTTTTTTTATTACGCATTGGATTGGCTTTTTATACAATCGTTGATTGAATTGCAGGGAAGGAGGGTGATTTATGCTAATAGAAAGATTGATCGTGCGGAAAACAGCGCCCTCTGAGGTGGTTATCCGGAATATTAAGTTTAATTTAAAAGGATTAAGTTTAATCGTAGATAATACATCAAATGAAGCAAATGAGAGTGGAAACAGCGTAGGAAAAACTACTGCGATAAAGATTATTGATCTATGTTTAGGGGCAAAATCCGTAAGAGAGTTATACTATGATCCGGATACGAGAAGTGAAAATTTAGATGTAAAAGAATTTTTATCATTTTATAAAGTACAGGCAGAATTAATATTGCTGGATATGGAGAATGATTGCAGATATTCGATCGTACGTGATTTGTTTCCGAGAGGTAAAAAATATATTAATGGAACGAAAATGGCTGAACAAGAGTTTTGGGATGAATTAAAGGAGATCCTTTTCGGAATCAGAGAAAACAGACCAACTTTCCGCCAGCTAATACCGAAATTTGTAAGGCTTTCAAGCGCATCAGAGGATAAAATGATTAAGTTTTTACCTCCTATGAACTCGAAAGATGTTTATGATACAATTTATTGCGCCTTATTTCAAATATATGGAAAGGAGCTTATAAGTAAAAAGAGCGAGATTGTTTCACAGTTAAGTGATTGTCAAAAAGCAATTTCCGCTCTGGAAAAAAGTAAAAGCATAAGTTCTTTAAGTGTTTTGAAGCAAAGTCTGGAATTAGTGGAGAGTGATATTAAAGATTATTATAAAAAGAGAAACAGTCTCTCTTATATTAATGAATACAGGGATGAGTTAGATGCGAAAAGACAATTGTCAATGCGTATTCACGATCTGCAGGAAAAAATGCAGTTCGTTGAATTTGAAATTTCTACAATCAAAGACAGCATCAGACAGTTAACTCAGGAAAAAAGTAATATTGATATAAATTTATTAAAAAAAATATATACAGAAGCTGAATCATATATTCCTGGACTTCAAAAGAAATTTGAAGATGTATTAAATTTTCATAATGCTATGATTCAGAATAAGATTGATTTTATAAATGAACAGTTTTTAGAAAAAGAAGAACTGTTACGGATGTATAAAGCGCAGAATGATACGTTAATCACAGAAAAAGGGAAAGCAACGTTAGAAGTACTTGATGAAGGTTTGCTGGATGAATTGAATTTGATAAACAGGAAAATTGAAGATTTAAGGCAAAAGAAAGGAGAAATCCTTAAATCAATTGCATTATTAGAAGAACAGGAAGAAATAAAAAGCACCTTGAATGATAAATTACAGAAAATCGAATCCAAGATGGATGGTTCAGAAATTGAAGATAAATTAAAGAAATTTAATCATATTTTTTCGGATTATTGTGAAAAGCTGTATGGTGAGAAATATCTTTTGGCATATAATCAGAACTGGGAAGAGGAAAACAGATTTCCGATCAGCATAGCGTCATTAGGCGGTAACGTAGGTACTGGAAAAAAGAAAGCAGTCATTGTTGCATTTGATCTTGCATATATGCAATATTCAATAGCAATGGAAATAAAGACACCTAAATTTGTAATTCATGATAAAATGGAAAATACGCATATAAATCAATTAAAAACTATTTTTGAAATTTCTCAGGGCATTAACGGCCAATACATTATTCCTATTTTGAGAGAGAGAATAGATAAGGTTGATGAACACTATGTGGATAAGGCGAAAGTATTAGAGTTGAGTGAAAGTAATAAGTTTTTTAAGATATAGCAGTTGTGGGATGTATAGGATGGAATTAATTTTTTGCATTGCATTTGATGGGGTAAAGGAGTTAAATGGTATAAATCCTTTGCCCCAAAGTCTTATTATTTATTAAAACTAAACGAAAGAATAAGGATTATAAAAATGAACAAAACATCGATTAAAAATTTTTCGGTATGGGCGCGTACGAAGTTAAGGGAAGAGATGATTACACGGGCAGGATTCCTTGGTATTACAGAAAATGGGATACAGGAACCGCTTGCTGCTTCTACAAAAGAGATTCAATATTTTGAGATAGGTGCGGATAAGCCGGTTTCTATTCGAGGAGTAGAGATATCCCAGAGAGAAAAATTGGTTCAAAAGTTTTTAGAAGAAGTGGAAAAAACAGGGTATGACCGCGCCTATAACAATATGATTGAAACAAGCGCGTCAGACTGGTTTAACCGTCTGGTCGCAATTCGTTTTATGGAAGTGAATGAATATGCGCCATTGGAGATCCGGCTTTTCTCTTCGGTAGAAGAAGGAAAGCAGGATCCAGATCTGGTATCCAATCCCTTTGCCTCAGAATTAGAGTTCTCTGATAAGGAACGTCAGCGGATGACGGAGTGGAAAAACGAAAATAAAACGGAGAGTCTGTTTCGTTTTCTGTTGCTTCGGATGTGTAATGAACTGCATGAGATTCTTCCGGGAATTTTTGAAAAACGGGGGGATTATTCAGAACTGTTCATGAGGCTTTCGTTTATTGATAAAAAGGGCGTGATCTATCGGCTCGTGCATGATATTGATGAAGAGGACTGGAAAGATCAGGTACAGATCATAGGATGGTTCTATCAGTATTATAATTCTCAATTAAAGGATGAAACATTTGCTTTACTGAAGAAAAATATTAAGATTACCAGAGAGCGGATTCCGGCCGCAACACAGCTGTTTACGCCAGAATGGATTGTTCATTATATGGTAGAAAATAGTTTGGGGCGCTTATGGGTCGAGGGACATCCTGATAACGAATTGAAAAAAGGATGGAAGTATTATCTGGAGGAAGCTCCGCAGGAACCAGAGGTGGAGGCGCAGTTGGCAGAGATTCGAAAGGAATATGCAAAGCTAGAGCCAGAGAAAATCCGCTGTATAGACTGCTGTATGGGAAGCGGACATATTCTGGTCTGCATGTTTGATGTTTTGATGCAGATTTATGAGTCAGTAGGATATTCGTACCGGGAAGCAGTGCGCAGTATCATAGAACATAATCTGTATGGATTGGATATTGACGACCGCGCTTATCAACTGGCTTATTTTGCCGTGATGATGAAGGCACGTCAGTATGACCGCCGGTTCCTTACAAGAAAGGATGAGGATGAAAGACCAAATATTCCGGCTCCCCATCTCTATGCGATTGATGAAAGCAATGGCCTGAATAGGGATCAGTTAAAATATTTTGGCGCAGATTTAAGTGAATTCGAGAAAAACAATGCTTTGTTACAGATAGAAGGTCTACTGGATCAGTTGGTGGATGCGAAAGAATATGGATCAATTCTGAATGTGGATTCCTGTGATTGGGATTTATTGAAGCGTTTTGCAAAAAAAGCTGATGATAGTGGTCAGATGAATATGGAGATATACGGAATCGAGGAAACGAAAGAAAGACTGAATAGATTGATTGGTATTGGCGAGGTGTTGGCACAGAAATATGATGTAGTATGTACGAATCCTCCATATATGGTAGTTGGAAGTACAGAAGCTAAGCTTGTTCAATATGTCAGTTTAAATTATTCAAATAGTAAAGTGGATTTGTTTTCAGTTTTTATGGAAAAATGTTCCAAAATGGTAAATGCATATGGATATTATTCAATGATTACACAGCAGACTTGGATGTTTCTTGCAGGATTTAAAAAATTAAGAAAACAAATACAAAAGAAAGACATTATTAATATGATACATTTAGGATCAAGAGCTTTTGAGGAAATTGCAGGTGAGGTGGTACAAACTACTAGCTTTGTGATTAGGAATGTTAATACGAAAGAATATAGAAGTGTATTTTATCGCTTGGTAAATGCAATTAATCAAAATGAAAAGGAAAGAGAGTTTTTTGATTTAAAGAATAAATATGTTTCGAAGAAAAAGAATTTTGAAAAAATTCCTGGTTGTCCTATTGCATATTGGCTAACTGATGAAAGTGTATTAAAATTCAAGAACACTATTGGTAAAAAATATAAGGCAAAAGCAGGATTATGTACTGGTGAAAATGAAAAATGTGTTTTATATTGGTATGAAATAAATAATAAAATGATTCGAAAATCAAAAGAAAGTTTTGGCAGATATGTGAGATACAACAAAGGTGGTGAGTATAGAAAATGGTATGGAAATAGGAATATGGTATTAAAATATGATCAAAATGCCATTGATTATATGAAAAAATTAAAGGGGTTTCGACATGATGGGAGTGAGTATTATTTTAAAAATTCGATATCTTGGAGTAAGATTTGTTCGGGAAAATTTAATGTGAGATTATATGATGATTCGTTCGTTTTTGATAGTGCGGCGCCATCCATAGTAATAACAGAGGAAGATAATTATCTAATAGGATTTTTAAATTCTAATGTTGCTTTATATTATTTAAAGGTAATAAACCCGGCGATTAGTTTTACACCGGGATATGTACATATTATTCCATATATTGAAAAGGATGAGAATAGTGTAAATAAATGTGTGGATGAGTGTATAAAGTTAACAAAAGTAGATTGGGATAATTTTGAGGCCTCATGGGATTTTGTCCAACATCCACTTATCCGTTTTGCATCGTTTTCTATGAAAGAAATGCAGGAAGATGGGAAAAATTATATTAGGGATATGAATTATATAAAGGATGCATTTACAAATTGGGAAAATGAGTGTTTTTTGCGTTTCAATCGATTAAAAGCCAATGAAGAAGAACTAAACCGTATTTTCATTGATATTTATGGTTTGAAAGAGGAATTAACTCCCGAAGTGGACGACAAAGATGTAACAGTCCGCAAGGCAGATTTGCAGCGTGATATCAGAAGCTTAATTTCGTATGCTGTTGGCTGTATGTTCGGCCGCTATTCTCTGGATACGCCGGGTTTGACATATGCCGGCGGTGAATGGGACAGCAGTAAATATTCTACGTTCCTTCCTGACATAGATAATTGTATCCCAATTACTGACAAGGCATACTTTGAAGATGATATTGTAAACATGTTTGAGAAGTGGCTGGAGATTGTTTATGGAGCAGATACGTTAGAGGAGAATCTTGATTTTATTGCAAATGCACTTGGGAATAAAGGAAGCACCAGCCGTGAAATTATCCGAAACTATTTTTTGACTGAGTTTTTCAAAAATCACTGTAAGATATATCAGAAACGACCGATATACTGGCTTTTTGACAGTGGCAAGCAGAATGGCTTTAAGGCATTGGTCTATTTACATCGCTATGATGAAAATACCGCAGGCCGTGTTCTGATGTATCTTCAAAAGCTGCAGAAAAAATATGAGACAGAAGTCAGGGCAATTGATACCATGCTGGATCACATCATGGATCACCGACATGCGGCGGTAGAGGAAAAGCGGAGGGAGCATCTCAGAAAACAGATTGAAGAGATCAAAGAGTATGATGAACGTCTGGAACATATAGCGAGTGAGCATATCAGGATTGACCTGGATGATGGCGTGAAAGTAAACTACGAAAAGGTACAGAAAGATCGGGAAGGAAAAAGATATCAGATTCTTGCGCCAATCAGATAATACATTTTATGAGCGTACCGAAGAACGGGAGGTTCAGGGAAGTTTATGGATGAACTGAATTTAAAGGAGATTGAGAAAAAACTGAATCATGAGTTTGATGCAGGACAGCGTCTGATTTTTTGGTATGATTCAGAGGCTTCTTTTGAAGATTGTGTTAATCAGTTGGAGTTAGGTAATGCACAGATTCTGCGCTTGACGAAAAGAAATGCATTTCGCACAAAGATGCTGCTGGAACATGAAGATACGGAAGGAAAGTATTTAATTTACGCACCTTTTGAAAAACCACCTGTTTTCGAGAATCATCTGGAGGATACGCTTATGTATTCACGGGAATTTTATGCGGACAGGCTTTCGTTGATAGCAGCGGATATTGGACTTCCAACCAGACTGCGGGGTTCGTTGAAGAAGTTAGCCGTATTTTTCGGGATAGGAAGAAAAAATTTGAAGGCAGAGGAAAAGAGGGCAGGCATTCAACGTACAAATGCTTTTATTGAATATGCGAAAAAGATGGAACTTTCAGCCGCAGATGAAGAAACGCTTTTATTGATTGCTATGTGTGTTGTATCAAAAGCGAGAAATATAACAGTCGATGACTTTATATATTCCGTTTTCGCCTATGGAGATATCCGTGAACAGAAGATTATCTCAGAGATGAAACAGAATGAATTGGAACAGGAATTTTGGATACTTTGTAAAAAACGTTTCGGCTATTCAGACCCGAAACCTGCTCTTTTAAAATTTGTGCTTTCACTGTTTGCAGTTTATACATGTAAAGATCATTTATCATCCGTGCCGCAGCGGTGGGAGATATTCGTGCAGGATGCCATGAAAAGAAAAGCAAGTAATGTTGCTGTTTTGTTGGAAAATATGATGAATAGTATGATTTATCAGGAGAACTTTGATATACTGTCTGAAATCGCATCAGAGGAACTTCAGGCAGAAGAAACATTCCATTGTCTGCCGCAGGAAGAATTGCTTCACCTGGCTTCTTTTTCATTGGTAGACGATCTATTGATTCGCTGGATGATTGACAGGGAACTTGCAGAAGATAAGAATGCTTCTATATCTGGTTTTTTAATTCCTGACATTTGTACGATTCGTTCAAAACTTCATTTCGGTATTCAGAAGAAAGCGGAATATGCAGCGATTTTAGCTGGATATCATCTTCTGTCTGTGATGGATTTTGTGCCGGCAAAGGAACTGAAAGATTTGATCGAGTCATATTGCAGAGTGGATTATCAGATTGACAGTGAATATCGGAGGTTTATTGCGGCGCTGGATACAATGGAAGACAAATCTGACTTTGAGAGTTTATATGAATTGATTCAAAATATTTATATAACGGATTATCTGGAAAAAATAGTATATCAATGGAATGTTTCATATGAGAAAAATGCAGGATGTCCGATGATTGAAAATCAGAAAAATTTTTATCAGAAAAAAGTGGCTTCTATAAAGGAAAAGGTGGCGGTTATTATATCAGATGGATTTCGTTATGAAGCGGCAAAGGAATTGGAGGCGAGACTTAGTGAGAATGAGAATCTGGAGGTTGAAATGTCCGCTATGTTGTCGTCTCTTCCAGCAATCACAATGATTGGTATGGGACAGTTGCTTCCTCATGAAAAAATAGAGATGACTAGAGATGAGAAGCCTAAGGTTTATTTGGATGGAAGGCCATGTGCCACAACGGTACAAAGGGAAAATATTTTAAAAAGTGCTAATCAAGAATCTGCGGCGATTGATTATGATTCAGTAAGGGCAATGTCCACAAAGCAATTGAAAGAATTTTCGGCTGGAAAAAAAGTGATATATGTTTATCACAATAAGATTGATGCAACAGGAGAAAATCTTAAAACGGAAAATAATGTGTTTGACGCAGTAGAAAGATCCATAGATGAAATATTTGATTTGGTCTGGAAATTAAGCAAGAGAGGGAATGTTTATCGATTTGTAATAACGGCAGACCATGGTTTTATTTATACACGAAAAAAATTAGATGCCACAGATAAATTGGAGAATCAGGCGGGAAGGAATGCATTTACAGATCGGCGCTTTATCATTGATTCAGAGCCCTATGTGGATGATGGAATTTATACATTGTCCCTTGGAGAAAGTTTGGATAATAGTGACAGCAGGCAGATTATGCTTGCAAAAGGGATGAGCGTCTTTAAATGCGGCGGTGGAATGAATTACGTGCATGGAGGAGGTTCTCCGCAGGAGATGATTGTTCCGTCTATCTTTGTAAAAGCACAGAAAGGTTTGGTTGCAGTAGAGGATGCGAAGCTCAATCTGATTACGGATATCCGTAAAGTGACGAATTTGAATCTGCGTCTGGATTTTTACCAGGAACAACCGGTCAGCAGTCTGGTTAAGGCAATGACATATAAGATACGGTTTGAAGCAGATACAGGGGAGATTATATCGAATGAGGTTATCTATAAAGCAGACAGTCTGGCGGAAAAACCAGGTGAACGCATTATAACACTTTGCTTTGATATTAAGAAAAAGGCATATGGTCATGAACATAAATATTTCCTGAAAATCTTAAAGGAGAAGGAGAGATTAGAGAGCGAAGTGTTAAGCAGACAGATTATAATGGATCTTCCATTTACAGATGATTTTGGCTTTGATATTTAGCCGGAGAGGTGGTGGTGTTATGGTTCATGTAGAATGTGAGGCAGAGCAAAGAAAGAACTCCCGTGAAATTATAAAAGATAAATTACGTCAGAATTTTGACGGAAAAATTGTACGGAAAGACCTGACAAAGAAAATCAAGGAAGGCGCCAATGTGCCGGTCTATGTTCTTGAGTTTTTGTTAGGACAATATTGCAGTTCAGATGATGAGGAAATAATAGAGAAGGGTGTGCAGAGTGTAAAAAGAATACTTGCAGATAATTTTGTACGTCCGGACGAGGCGCAGAAAATTCTTTCCAGATTGCGTAAAAAAGGGAGCCATACAGTGATCGATATGGTGACTGTACGGTTGGATATTAAAAAGAACTGTTTTTTTGCGGAATTTTCTAATCTTGGTCTGGGGAACATACCAATTGCGGATGAGTATCCTGAGAAGTACGATCGACTGTTGTGCGGCGGTATCTGGTGCATTGTTCAGATGGATTATGAGACAGAGGGAGACTCTTGTTTTGGTATGGCTGAGGCGGAAGGCAGCCAGCTTTCTCCAAGACAAAAAAAGCAGAAAGACTTATCACCAATCAGTATACATAAATTGACGCCGATTCAAATGCCTTATATTGACATTAATGACTTGAAACATGGGCGTAAAGCATTTACAAAGGAAGAGTGGATGGATGTTTTGATGCGTTCGATTGGAATGGAACCCGATGAATTATCTTATCGGGAGAAGTGGCTGCTTTTGACACGTATGATTCCTTTGGTAGAAAATAATTTTAATCTCTGTGAACTTGGCCCCAGAAGCACTGGAAAATCACATTTGTACAAAGAGATTTCACCGAATAGCATTCTGATTTCTGGAGGACAGACTACGGTAGCGAATCTGTTTTATAATATGGGAAGGAAGACAGTGGGCCTGGTTGGTTTATGGGATTGTGTGGCATTCGATGAAGTGGCCGGGATACGATTTAAAGATAAAGACGGTATTCAGATTATGAAGGATTATATGGCGTCTGGTTCTTTTGCACGCGGAAAAGAGGAGAAAGCGGCCAGCGCTTCAATGGTATTTGTCGGCAATATTAACCAGAGTGTAGACGTTTTGCTGAAAACTTCCAGCCTATTTGACCCTTTCCCGGCAGAGATGGGGACAGATACGGCATTTCTGGATCGTATGCATTGTTATCTTCCAGGATGGGAGATCATGAAGTTCAGGCCGGAGCATTTTACAAATGATTATGGCTTTATTAGTGATTACCTGGCTGAATTTATTCGTGAGCTTCGTAAGGAGCAGTATGGGGATGCGCTGGATCAATATTTTCGTTTGGGAAACAATCTGAATCAGCGTGATACCATTGCTGTCCGTAAGATGCTGGACGGTTACTTAAAGCTTTTATATCCGGATGGGGTATTTACGAAGAAAGAGTTGGAAGAGGTGTTGCGTATTTCATTAGAGATGCGGCGGCGTGTAAAAGAGCAGTTGAAAAAGCTGGGCGGTATGGAATTTTATGATGTCAATTTTTCTTATATTGATAATGAGACTTTTGAGGAACACTATGTCACTGTTCCGGAACAGGGCGGCGGAAGGCTTATTCCAGAAGGGATGAACAATCCGGGACAGGTATATACAATTTCTCATGGAAAGTCAGGGATGATCGGAGTATTCCGTCTGGAAAGTCAGATGATGCCGGGGAATGGAAAATTCGAACGTACAGGCATTGGCGTAGAGCGAGATGCAAAAGAAGCTGCCAATACAGCATTTAATTTTCTAAAAGCAAATGGAAATAGAATCAGTGGGAATATCAGTACGGTCACAAAAGATTATATTGTTAATTATCAGGATCTGCAGGGGATTGGTATGACAGTGAAGCTTGCAATGCCAACACTTGTGGCGCTTTGCTCTATTGCATTGGGAAAGCCTGTTCTTAGTAGTATGGCTGTATTAGGTGAGATTAGTATTAGTGGTACGATGATGAAAGTAGATGAGCTTGCCAATACGCTTCAAGTTTGCATTGACAGCGGCGCAAAAAAAATATTGCTTCCTATTACTTCAGCAGGAGATCTGGGAGCGGTTCCGGCGGAGCTGATTGGCAGTTTTAATTTGATTTTTTACAGCAGTGCAGAGGATGCTGTGTTTAAGGCGTTGGGTGTAGAGTAATTAGTATTTAAAGAAAGTGCTCAGATTTTGCAAAAAAATGCATTTCCTATACAAAATACTTGACAAAACCCCCAATCCACGATATCATTTTTGAGAAAAGAAGAACAGAGCGTACTCTGTTATTTGGGAGGAAAGATAAGATGAGAAATTGGAAGAAATTTTTGTCAGCCGCAATGGTCACAGCCATGACGGTTGGAATGCTTGCCGGATGCGGCAGCGGGAACAGCGGCAGTGACAGCAACAGCAGCGGAAGCAACAGCGGCAGCGAGAGCAGCAGTGATGCCGGAAGCACCAGTGATTCCGGGAGCGGCGACGCGGTATTGAAGATTGGCGGGATCGGACCTACCACCGGCGGGGCAGCGATCTACGGCGAGGCCGTAAAGAACGGCGCGGAGCTGGCAGTCAAGGAGATCAATGCGGACGGCGGCATCAACGGCATCCAGATCGAATTTAACTTCCAGGATGATGAGAATGACGCGGAGAAGGCAGTCAATGCCTACAACACCCTGAAGGATTGGGGTATGCAGGCTCTGCTTGGAACCGTGACCTCCGCTCCCTGTGTGGCGGTCGGCGATGTGGCTCAGGGGGACAACATGTTCCTTCTGACACCGTCAGGAACCGCGGTAGAGTGTGTGCAGTATGACAATGCGTTCCGTGTATGCTTCTCCGACCCGATGCAGGGACTGGAGTCCGCAAAGTACATTGGAGAGAATAAGCTGGCGACCAAGGTTGCGGTCATCTATGACAGCTCGGATGTATACTCCACAGGGATCTATCAGGCATTTGCGACAGAGGCAAAGAACCAGGGACTGGAACTGGTAGCGACTGAGGCATTTACGGCAGAGAGCAAGACCGACTTTTCCGTACAGCTCCAGAAGGCAAAGGACGCAGGCGCAGAGCTGGTATTCCTGCCGTTCTACTATTCTGAGGCAGCGCTTGTACTGCAGCAGGCAGCGGGCATCAATTATGAGCCGATCTTCTTCGGATGCGACGGCATGGACGGAATCCTGGGCGTGGACGGATTTGACGCGGCTATGGCGCAGGATCTGATGTTCCTGAGTCCGTTTACACCGACCTCTGAGGAGGAAGCGATCAAGACCTTTGTAACAGATTTCCAGGAAGCTTACGGCGGAACACCGAACCAGTTTGCGGCAGACGCGTATGACGGAATCTATGCCATCAAGGCAGCCATGGAAAAAGCAGGCGTGACCGCAGACATGAGCGCAGCTGATATCTGTGACGCCATGAAGACAGCCATGACAGAGATCACCATCGACGGTGTGACTGCAAAGGCACTGACCTGGGAAGCAAACGGCGAGCCGAGCAAGGAACCCATGGTCGTGAAGATCGCAGACGGAGATTATGCGGTCGTTGAGTAAGGAACTGCATGTAAGACCAGATAGAGGGTTATCTTTCGGGATAGCCTTCTATTTGTATCATTTCTGCTAAAAAAATGAGAGACAGGTGGACGGGTATATGAGTTTTATATCGTATTTGATTAATGGTATCAGCCTGGGAAGCGTATATGCGATCATTGCGCTGGGCTATACGATGGTATATGGTATCGCGAAGATGCTGAATTTTGCGCACGGCGATGTCATCATGATCGGTGCTTATGTAGTATTGACTGCCATGACCGGCGCAGGGCTTCCTCCTGCCGCGGCGGTGCTGGCAGCGGTGATCTTCTGTACCGTGCTGGGAATGCTGATCGAGCGGGTGGCTTATAAGCCTCTTCGAAACGCGGCATCCCCTCTGGCAGTTCTGATCACCGCGATCGGTGTCAGCTATCTGCTGCAGAATCTGGCGCTTCTGATCTTCGGCGCCAACACAAAATCCTTTACCTCCGTGGTTCCGATTCCTCCGGTGGTGCTCGCGGGAGGCGATCTGACCATTTCCGGGGAGACCATCATGACCATCGGGGCATGTATCGTGATCATGGTGGGCCTGACCTTATTCATCAACCGGTCCAAGGCAGGACAGGCCATGCGGGCAGTGTCCGAGGATAAGGGCGCGGCCCAGCTCATGGGGATCAATGTCAATGGGACCATTGCGCTGACCTTTGCCATCGGTTCCGCCCTTGCGGCTATTGCAGGCGTGCTGCTCTGCTCGGCGTATCCGACCCTGACCCCGTATACAGGCGCCATGCCCGGAATCAAGGCATTTGTGGCGGCGGTATTCGGCGGGATCGGCTCCATTCCGGGGGCCATGATCGGCGGCATCCTGCTCGGCATCATCGAGATCTTCGGAAAGGCATACATTTCCTCCCAGATGGCGGACGCCATCGTATTCGGTGTGCTGATCGTGGTGCTCCTTGTGAAGCCTGCCGGGATCCTCGGCAAGAATATTCAGGAGAAAGTGTAGGTGAACGGGATGAAAAAGATGAATAAAGTGACTAGAAATAATCTGATCACCTATGTGATGGTGATTGTTCTCTACATCATCGTACAGGCACTGATCATGTCAGGCAGTCTTTCCAGCCTCATGCAGGGGCTTTTGGTGCCCTTATGCGCCTATGTGATCCTGGCGGTTTCCCTGAACCTGACCGTAGGGATCTTAGGAGAACTGAGTCTGGGCCATGCCGGATTCATGTGCGTGGGAGCCTTTTTCAGCGCCTTTTTCTCAAAATGTACGGCAGCGGCGATCCCGGCTGCGGGTCTGCGGTATTTTATCGCCCTGCTGATCGGGGCGGCAGCGGCAGGAATCTGCGGCATCCTGATCGGAATCCCGGTGCTGCGACTGAAAGGGGATTACCTGGCGATCGTCACTCTGGCCTTCGGCGAGATCATTAAAAATATCATGAACATCCTGTTTATCGGAAAAGACGCCAACGGATTTCATTTTTCCACGAAGGACGTGATGGCGCTGAATATGGAGCCGGACGGGGTGGTCATCATCAACGGTCCCCAGGGGATCACGGGAACACCCAAGGATTCCACCTTTACGGTGGGAGTGCTCCTGATCCTGCTGACCTTGTTTATCGTACTGAACCTGATCCATTCCCGGAGCGGCCGCGCCATCATGGCGATCCGCGACAATCGGATCGCGGCGGAGTCCATCGGGATCAATGTGACCAAATACAAGCTGATGGCCTTTTCCATCTCCGCGGCGCTGGCGGGCGTGGCGGGTGTGATCTATGCCCACAACCTGGCGACTCTGACGGCCCAGCCGAAGAACTTCGGATATAACATGTCCATCATGATCTTGGTATTCGTCGTACTGGGCGGCATCGGAAATATCCGAGGTTCCATCATCGCGGCCATCGTGCTGACGCTGCTCCCGGAACTGCTGCGGAGCTTAAGTGATTACCGGATGCTGATCTACGCGGTGGTGCTGATCGCGATGATGCTCTTCAACTGGAGCCCCAAGGCGATCGAGTGGAGAGAGAAGTATGCGGAGAAGTTCCGTGCAAAGAAAAAAGCAAAGGCAGAGGAGGTTTGAGAATCATGGCATTACTGGAAGTGAAAAATCTGGGAATCTCCTTTGGCGGGCTGCGCGCGGTGAATGAGTTTCACCTGCATATCGAAAAGGGCTGTCTGTACGGCCTGATCGGTCCCAACGGCGCGGGCAAGACCACGGTCTTTAACCTGCTGACCGGGGTATACCGGCCGAATGAAGGGATCATTACGCTGGACGGGGAAAACATCGTCGGAAAGAAAACCATCGAGATCAACCGGGCAGGCATTGCCAGGACCTTTCAGAATATCCGTCTGTTTAAGGAACTGACTGTATTGGACAATGTGAAGGCGGGCCTGCACAATCATCATCCGTATTCCACACTGGAGGGCATCCTGCGCCTTCCCAGATACTATAAGGTGGAGAAGGAAATGGACGAAAAGGCCATGGAGCTTCTGAAGGTCTTTGACCTGGACAGGGAGTCTCAGACTCTGGCCTCCAACCTTCCATACGGAAAGCAGAGGAAGCTGGAGATCACCCGGGCGCTGGCGACGGAGCCCAAGCTTCTGCTCCTGGATGAGCCTGCGGCGGGCATGAACCCCAATGAAACAAAGGAACTGATGGAGACGATCCGTTTCGTGCGGGATACCTTTGACATGACGGTGCTTTTGATCGAGCACGATATGAAGCTGGTGTCCGGGATCTGCGAGGAGCTGACCGTACTGAACTTCGGACAGGTACTGGCCGAGGGCAGGACAAGCGACGTGCTGAACGATCCGGAAGTCATCAAGGCATATCTGGGAGAATAGGGGGTGAGATCATGGCAATGCTTGAAATCAAAGATATCGAAGTATTTTACGGCGTGATCCAGGCTATCAAGGGCATTTCCTTTGAGGTCAACGAAGGGGAGGTCATCGCCTTGATCGGCGCCAACGGCGCGGGAAAGACGACGATCCTGCACACCATCACAGGCCTTCTGTCCCCGAAAAAGGGCTCCGTGATCTTCGAGGGAAAGGACATCACGAAGGTTCCGGCCCACAAGATCGTATCCCTGGGGATGGCCCATGTACCGGAGGGGCGGCGTGTATTTGCGGAGCTGTCGGTCTATCAGAATCTGAAAATGGGGGCCTATACGAGAAAGGACAAGGCGGAGATCGCCCGGACCCTGGAAATGGTCTACAAGCGGTTCCCCCGCCTGGAGGAGCGGAAGAACCAGCTTGCCGGAACCTTAAGCGGCGGGGAGCAGCAGATGCTGGCTATGGGCCGGGCGCTGATGTCCCATCCGAAGATCATTGTGATGGACGAGCCTTCCATGGGACTGTCCCCCATCCTGGTCAATGAGATTTTTGACATCATCCAGGAGGTCAGCGCAGGCGGAACCACCGTGCTGCTGGTGGAGCAGAACGCGAAAAAGGCGCTGTCCATCGCGGACCGGGCGTATGTGCTGGAGACCGGGAAGATCGTGCTGGACGGAGACGCGAAGGAACTGATGAACGATGATTCCATCAAGAAGGCGTATCTGGGAGAATAGATCGGATAAAATAACAGGACGCTGTCTGCATTTGAAAATGATTTTGACGGAATTCGGTGCATGACAGCGTTTTTTCGGCAGAAGAGAGGAGGACTGCGGATATGGAAAATATTGTAGTAACGATCGCAAGGCAGTATGGAAGCGGCGGAAAGACCGTGGGGGAAATGTACGCCAAGGAGCTGGGGATTCCCTGCTATGGGATGAACCTTCTGAAAATGGCTTCGGAGGAGAGCGGCATCAATGAGCAGCTTTTCATGCAGTTTGACGAGAAGCTGAGGAGCAATCTGCTGCTACGCATGACGACAGATCTCTATGACGGGAAGGTCATCCCTCCAGGACATAAGGATTTCGTATCTGCGAAAAATCTGTTCAACTGGCAGGCGGAGGTCATCAAGCGGCTTGCGAAAAGCGAGACCTGCGTGATTATCGGGCGCGCGGCGGATTTTGTGCTTAAGGACTATCCCAACGTGGTCAGCGTATTTGTCCATGCTTCGCCGGAATTCAACCTGGCCCGCGCCATGGAACGCAACAGCATGACAACGGCGGAGATGGAGAAATTCATTGCCTCGACGGATAAGTACCGTTCTGATTTTTATAAGCACTATACCGGCAGGGAGTGGACGGACGCAAGGAACTATGACCTGTGTCTGAACAGCGGAAAGCTGGGATTCGAGAAGTGCGTGGAGGAGATCAAGGCTTATATTAAGGTAAGATTTGAGTAAGAAGACAATGGATATACAGACGATCATCGTATTTTGCATGGAACTGATCGGAACGGTTGCATTTGCCGCGTCAGGAGCCATGGTGGGGATTAACCGCGGGATGGACATTTTCGGAGTATGCGTGCTGGGCGTGGTCACGGCCGTAGGCGGAGGAATGACGCGGGATATGATCCTGGGAAATGTGCCGGGGGCGCTGATCCGGCCGGTATATGTGCTGGTCGCGGTCTTTACGGCCCTGGCAGTATTTCTGGTGCTGTATTTTAAGAAAAATGTGCTCCAGGGAAAGCCGGGAGAACTGTATGACAGGGCCATGCTGGTGATGGACTCGGTGGGGCTTGGGATCTTTACCGTGGTGGGCGTGACCACCGGGATCAGCAACGGCTATCTGGAAAATACATTTCTCCTGACCTTTCTGGGGACGCTGACAGGGGTCGGAGGCGGCCTCCTGCGCGACATGATGGCGGGCATGCCGCCTTATATCTTTGTAAAGCATATCTACGCCTGCGCGTCTGTGGCAGGGGCCCTGAGCTGTGTCTGGATCTACCGCGGCTTCGGACAGATCCCGGCCATGGTCGTATCCTCCGCGCTGGTGGTGGTGATCCGTTTTTTGGCGGCGCATTACCGCTGGAATCTGCCGCGGATGAATGAGCAGGGGGAGTGAATGACGCAGCGGGAGCAGAAGATCGGGGCTTATGGGGCTCTAATCCTGGTAAAATGCTTCAATCGCCCGCGCAAAGAACTCCGAAGCGCCTTCTCCATATTCTTCATCCACCGCGCTTTTGACCTGCCCGCTGCGGTAGGTCTGCGCAAGCTGCAGCATACAGATCTTTTCCTCCTGCATCTGCGTAAGCTGTTTCATCACGAAACCGTATTCCCCTATGATCTCCCGGATTTCAAGGGAATGGATCTCACAGTCCCGTTTGGCGATCAGTTTGCGGCGGATGGCCTGCTCCCGTCTGGCATAGCTTTCCGCAACCTCCTTACTGAGCGGGTGGTTCACCACGTCCAGGAAGGCATCCTTACCGCCGTACCATTCCACCACTTTTGCATATTGCTTCTGCATTTTCTCCGAGGAAATGGCCTCCATATAGTGCATTTTCCATTGCTCCTCGCTTCCAAATTCACGGACCGCGGCCTCCCGCATTTCTGGGGGCATGTGTTCGAACGTGGTCTGAAACATTTCCTCAATCTCCGCGTTGTTAAATACTGTAAAATCCATTTGATCCTCTCCTTTCAGTATGGCGTCAATATTGGCGATCAGACGTTCCATGCGCTCCTTTTTCCTGACCAGCATCTTTCTCTGCATCTGCAGAAGTTCATTTCTGTCAAGAGCGGGATTGTCCATCATGGCCTTGATCTCTTTCAGCGGGATATCAAATTCGCGGAAAAACAAGATCTGCTGCAGCCGTTCCAAAGCCTGATCGTCATAGAGCCGGTATCCGGCCCCGCTTTTTTCTGTCGGCGTAAAGAGTCCGATCTCGTCATAGTAGTGAAGAGTACGCGCGCTGATCCCTGTCTGCTTTGATAGTTCCTTTACTGTCATCATAGTCTGGCAGATTTTCCGCATACGCTGATATTGAAACGGAAGTTTGCTGGTCATCAGGTTCTCTGAAACAGAAAAGTCGGAATCGACCTGTTTTTCCGCGCAAATGTATATAGCGGATATAGAAAAAAGCTGTTAATATGTCAATATATCGTGAATGGCTTTGCTTAAGGAACAGCAGCTTTTCAAAGCCTGCAAAAAAGAAAGAGAGGAATGCGGCATGTATGTAAAAGGAGTGAATCTGGGAAACTGGCTGGTATTGGAAAAGTGGATGAGCCCGGCGCTGTTTAAGGGGACAACGGCGGAGGATGAATACAATCTCCCGCGCCAATTGTCCCGAGAGGTCTATGAGGCAAGGATCCAGATCCATCGTTCGGAGTACATTACGGAACGGGATTTTGTGTCCATCAAAGCCATGGGGATGGAGGCCGTGCGCATTCCGGTCCCATATTTCATTTTCGGGGACAGAGAGCCGTTTATCGGCTGTATCCGGGAACTGGATCAGGCGTTCAACTGGGCGGAAAGGTACGGGCTGGAGATCCTGATCGACCTGCACACTGCGCCCCTGGGGCAGAACGGATTTGACAACGGGGGGATCTGCGGCGTATGCAGATGGTCCCAGGAGCCGGAGGAGGTGGAGTTTGTCCTCTTTGTCCTGGAAAGGCTGGCGAAGCGTTACGGAACCAGGAAGGGGCTCTGGGGCATCGAGGTGTTGAATGAGCCGATCACGGAAAATGCCTGGAAGCTGATGGATGTGCCCAGCCGTTACCCGGCGGCGGATCCGGAGCTGGCGAAAGGGTCCGGCCCCAACAGCCTGGAGTTTTTGAAGGAGTTTTACTGCAGGGCTTACGACCGGATCCGTCAATATTTACCAGAGGAAAAATATGTGGTGATTCACGACGGCTTCGAACTTCTGGCATGGAAGGATTTTATGCGGGAGGAAAAGTATGTCAATGTGGTACTGGACACCCATCAGTACCTGATGATGGCGGAGTCGGCAGGATGCGCCCAGGAGCTGGAGGCATACAAGGCTTATATTGAAGAGCATTTTAAAAAGGACATCCGGGAAATGCGGCAGTACTTTCCGGTGATCTGCGGGGAATGGTGTCTGTTCAACTCCCTGGCCTGCGGCTGCGATACGAAGGGCGGTCAGAGCGTGTTAAACGGTGTGGAAGGAAGCTGTGAGGAGCGGGTAGACGCAGAAGAGAAGAAACGGATCTACCGCGCTGTGGCCGAGGCGCAGCTGGACGCATGGAAAGAGGGCAGCGGATATTTTTACTGGAGCTATAAGCTGTTGACGGATACGGTCAATGACAGAGGCTGGATCGGCTGGGACAGCTGGGATCTGGGGAGATGCGTGGATTTTGGGTGGTTTGAAGAAAAGTAAAATGGAGCCGTTTTGACTAAGGGTGTATGAACAGGAGGAAAACCATATGCGTCATGAGATCGTATCGGTGAATCCAGATATCGAAGCGAGGTTTTATCTTTCCATCGATCTGGGGAGCTACGTGCCGCCTCACTGGCATGACAGCCTGGAGCTGGTCTATATGATCGAGGGGAGCATGGCGGTGACCTTCGAGAACCGCCGGGAGGTGCTTCGCGCGGGAGAATTTAATATTGTCAATTCCAGGGTGATCCATTCCGTACTGAGTGAAAAAAATAAAGCGCTGGTGCTGCAGATCCCCAAGGAAATTTTGAGAAAATTCATTCCGAATATCGAATTGTATACATTTTTTGTGGATAAGGATCCGGCGGGCGAGGTGGAACGGACCAGGCTGGAGAAGGTGAAGAAGATCTTCATGGATATGCACGCAGTCTATGATATCCGGCCGGAGGGGTATCTCCTTCGGTTTAACAGCCTGTTGTATGAGCTGTTATTTACCCTGGTCCATTCCTATTCCCATAAGCTGGTGCAGAAGGAATTTGACAGAAATGAAGGCCAGCTGGAAAAGGTCAACCCGATCATGACCTATTTAAAGGAGCATTATCGGGAAAAATGTATCGTCTCGGAGCTGGCGGAGCATTTCGGGTATCATGAGGATTATCTGGCAAGGATCTTCAAAAAGCAGCTGGGAATGACGATCATGGAATATGTCTATGCGATCCGCGTTTCCAAGGTGTATATTGATCTGGTGAATACGGAGCGGACGGTGAACGAGATCTTAGAGGATCATGGCTGTACCAACTATAAGGTCGCCATGCGGTATTTCAAAGAAACCTACGGCTGTACGCCCCGGGAGAAACGGGAGGCGGTGCGAAGCATGAGCTGGAAGGAGATGCAGATGCTGCCGTCGCCCTTCTACGAGCCTTTCGGAGAATAAGAATGCTGCCGGTAATGGAATAGAATGCATGAGAGCAATTCCCCCTGCATAGCTGTCTGCGGACAGACAGGTCGGAATCGCCCTGCATTTCCTTCGTAAATGTATCTAACAAAACTACGGAAATCTTGTTAGGATATCTATACAAAATAAAGTTGAGTGATACATAAGCCTGCAAATAAAAAGTCAATAGAAAATTGAATATTTTTTGAAAAAGTTTTATGTAGGAAAGATGCGTACAACAACCAGACCACCGTAGAACGCTGGTTTTGTGAATGG
>CAJTGD010000063.1 GCA_910575475.1 Lachnospiraceae bacterium
TGGCATTATAACCACCTCATTCATATGGCTATATTAACATTACTACATGACAGATGTCAAGAGAAAAGCGATAACTCAGAATTTTTATCTACACCCGAATTTATGAAAGACACTAGGCGGCACCAGATCCCATGGAATGAGGAGCGGGAGGCCGAGTACCGGCATACGGTCCTGAATATGACGGTCTACTCGTATTTTACATTTTTGTCCTTTATCCGGCGTGTGGCAACGACAGAGTATGTCCCGGCGCTGGAGCTGGACTGGTACCTGCTGCGGGATTCCTGCAGCATGCTCCGGGAGAAGTGCCTGGAATATTACCAGACGTATACCTATACGGAGAAGATCGATGAATACCATATCGTGCATACCCATACGGACGTACAGTTCTCGGAGCCGTGGATCGACCTTGATACATATATTCTGGATGGGTGTGAGGAGCTGTCATGGACATTCGGACAGCTGCTACAGTGTAAGGAGAAGTACAAGTTTAACGAATGGGGGCTTCTGGAATGAGCGGGCTGGTCATCAGGGATAAGAACGGGGAAAACATCAGCTATACAGGGACACAGTTTGAAGGGCTGGAGGAGCTGGGGAGCCGCCATTTGTGCGTCAGGACTGGGAGCGGGGCGGAGGATGTCGTGAAGTACGCGCTGACATCGAAACCGCTGAATGATAAATACAAGGCACTCCGGATGCGGATATCGGACGGAGCCAGCGGGAAAGAGGCGTATATTGCGCAGAGGTATGTTGAGAGCAGGACGGTATCTGTTTTGACAAGCTATACATCTTCCAGATCGAGTCAGTATACAACGATAGAAACGCTGACTTCGGCAAGCAGCTCTAGGTCGAGTACAACAAATACTACGAGAAGTGTGACACAGAGTCCGGTGTATTATGGATCCAGACCGATGATAATGGTTGGAACAAGAACAATGAATCTTTATGGGCAGATTGATACGCAGACATATACAACTAAAATGCCTTTTCCACCAAAATATGATGATTTTATATACTCCAATACGAATGTTAAGTTTATGACAGCATCTTCCTCTACGAGCCTTTCATCTACATTGTATGGAAGCGTAACTGTAACGGAAAGATCGGAAGTCACTAGCAGCCAGTTGGGTTATGCATATAGTCTTAGAAAAACAGTATCGTATCCATATTATGCAGTAACAGAAACCCGGACTTCACGCGTAAGCAATTATACGGTTTCAACACGCTTAAGCACAGCCAGTAGATCCAGTACAAGAACAGCAACGTCATCGAGATCTTCCGAATATACATCCAGCACCAGCGTATCATCAATAGAAACCGTTACCTCACACAATGTAGACCTCTAAGGAAACACATCAGCCAGACCGCGGTCTTTTTTATTTTGGAAACATCCGGAAGGAGGTGCCTCATGGAGATCAGGGCCGGGCCGTCTGCCCCTCAATTTTTCAACCAGTATGATACCGTAACAAAGAAAGGAGAGATCATCACATGAATGTGAACCATATCAAGATTGCTTTTACCGCTCTACTGGGCTGTTTATCCTCCCTGCTGGGAGTGCTGGCGCTGCCGGTATTCCTGGTGGTGTCCTGCAATATCATTGATTACATTACCGGCCTGATGGCGTCCCCGTACCGCTCACAGGACATCAATTCCTATACGAGCATCCGGGGGATTGGGAAGAAGGTGTGTATGTGGCTGCTGATCGTAGTCGGCGCCATCATTGACCAGACCTTATTGTATGCCTCGGACATGATAGGGGTCCGGATGCCGTTTATCTTCCTGGTGGCCTGTATCGTGGCGTTGTGGATCATCTGCAATGAGATCATCAGCATCTTAGAAAACGTGAAGGACATGGGAGTGAATATCCCCGGATTCCTGGAGCCGCTTGTCAGGAATATCAAGTCCCAGGTGGAGGAGATGGGGGAGCAGCAGGAAGGCAATACGGAAAAGAAACACAGGGAGGGCGAATGACCGCCCTCTCTTTTTGCGCCGGCGCAAAAGTCCGGCAGGAAGGAGAAAAGTATGCCGAAACTATTTGTGATCGCAGGCCATGGGGCCGGGGATCCGGGAGCCAGTGGAAACGGATTCAAGGAAGCAGAGCGGGTGAGAGTATTGGCCCGGAAGATCAAGGAGCTGGGAGGGGGAAACGTGATCCTGGGGGATCTGTCCCGGGATTACTATAGAGACAATGGGGTCAGTACCGTAAACTTACCGAAAGAATATCAGATCGTGGAGCTGCACATGGATGCGGGTTTTCCGACAGCAAGGGGCGGACACGTTATCATCTATAGCGGTTTTCAGGCAGATGATTATGATAAGGCCCTGGCGGATATGCTGGCAGAGATCCTGCCGGGACGGAGCCAGATGATCGTGGGAAGGGATAACCTGGCGAATCCGGAAAGGGCCGCTATGCGTGGATATGGATACCGTCTGGTGGAATTTGGCTTTATCACCAATGCCGAAGACGTGAAGATCTTCAATACCCGGATGGACGATATCGCCAGAGGGGTGCTGGCGGCATTCGGGATCAAGGCAGCAGAGAACAAAACAGAGGAGAATAAGACAGGAGGAGAAGACATGGGTTGCATTTTATCAGTAGAAGGAACGAAGACACAGTATTATTTTGATGGGAAGTCTGTTCACGCTTTTACAAACGGCAAAGAAAAGAATGTGATCAAAAAAGTATGCAAAGGGATCACGGACAGCATCAAGCTGACAGAGGATGAATTTAAAGATTTAAAGAATGTCCTGAAGCGTTGTTAACGCCGTACCACAAAACAGGCTCCGCAGCCGGACAGTGACTGAATGGGAAGGTGTGCTGGTACCGGCGGCCGCCCGGCAGGGCGTGCAGGTTCGAATCCTGTCTGTCTGGTGGGGCTTATTGAGGAGAAATTGAACACAGAGGTTTTCGTAGTATTTTAAAAGAAGAAACAGGCGGCAGAATATCGCTTCGCGCCGCCTGGTCTTATTATATTTTATATAGAAGATTCTAATTTTATAGATGTAGTATTTAAGTAAATTCTACCGTAAAATCCCCCTGATTTTCTGAAAATGCCGCGGCAGTAGCGCCGAAGTCAATGCTCTGGTTGATCTCCAGATCCGAAGCAGGGTCGATCCCGTTTTCTTTTAAAATAAATTCAAAGACCATTTCCGGCATACCGCCTTTTCTTCCTCCGAGAACCGTCTTCCCCTTCAAGTCATTCCATGAAAATTCCGGCATTTCCTCCCGGGCAACAAGGAAGTTGCCGGCCCGCTGGGTGAGCTGGGCAAAATTGACCACATAATCATTTGCACCTTCGTTATAGGTATAGATCGAGGATTCTGATCCCATGAATCCGATATCCGCTTCGCCGGAAAGCACGGCGGTCATAACCTTGTCGGCCCCGAATCCGCAGACCAGATCAAGCCGGATATTTTCCTCCTCAAAATATCCTTCTTCGATGGCAACATACATGGGCGCGTAAAAAATGGAGTGGGCCACTTCATTTAATGTGATATCCGTCATTTCCTTTTCCGGTGCAGGCGCAGCTGTGGACGATGTGGTTTCTTCGGTCTTTTCCTCTGGTTTTGCAGTCTCCTGTGTCTGTTTTTCCCCGCAGGCCGTGAAAGTCAGACCGGCGAGAGCCGTAGTAAGAAGTAAGGCAATCAAACGCTTTTTCATAAATCCTCCTGAAAAATGATATCTCAATCTTTATTACTATATGTGGGGATCAGAGACTGGTGAGGAATTTCCGGAAAAATATATGGAAGTATGGACTTTAAAAGTTTAGTGTGCTAAAATGGAAAAGGCTGTTAATGGTAACGGAGTAACAAAGGAGAGGGCTTTATGAGTAAGAAGATTAGAACAGAGGCGGTTGATTATTTGTTTAGCGCAATACTGAGTTTAAAAGACAAAGAGGAGTGCTATACATTTTTTGAGGATATCTGTACGATCAATGAACTGCTGTCCCTTTCGCAGCGGTTTGAGGTGGCGAAAATGCTGAGGGAAAAGAAGACTTATCTGGAAATCGCGGAAAAGACAGGCGCCTCCACGGCGACGATCAGCCGTGTGAACCGTTCTTTGAATTATGGAAACGACGGGTATGATATGGTGTTTGCACGGATTGACCAGGAGGACCCGGCAGATTGACAGAAGGAATGGAACTTACAGTACAGCCGCCCCGGAATCCGGAAAATTCTCACGGAATCCAGGGCGGTTTTCTAGATAACTCCGGAATCTATTTGAGCTCCGGCATGGAGTCGATCAGCTTTTCAATGATCATCTTTTTTACATATACATCAAAGCTGAGACTGCAGATCAGGGAGAAGAGCTGCAGGTATGCCCGGTCCTCCTCCGGAGCCTCCGTGAAGGAATCCATGGCCCTTGCATAGATGCTTTTCATTTCTTCCATGAGCGGCTCGACATCTGCTTTTTCCATCGAACACACTTCTTCATAAATGGACGTGAGATTGAAGGCATCCTCCTTGTGGAAATACTTTTCCGTGAGAGGGTGCAGAAGCATCTCGATATCCTTGATGGACAGGATATTTTTAAAATAATAAATGAAGATCAGGATCAGTACGTGTTCTTTCGTATACTTCTTCCGGACCGGCGGGGGAAGAAGGTTGTTCTTGGCATAATTGTTGATCATGGTCTTGGTCAGGATCTTGTCCTGCTCGTAGCGCCGGGTCGAGGAGAGCTGCGAATCCATGAAGGTGGTCACCTGATCCATATACAGGTCAATATTCGGAATCTCATCCGCATGGATATAGTCGATCCGGGAAAGGCTTTCTAAAATGCTGTTCAGCATATCACTTGCGTCTATTTTCATGTTATCACCTCGATGGAATTATTATATAGTATTTAAAACCAGATGGCAAGGAAAAGATTTATTGTTGAAGTTTCACAAAAGGGCTTCCATTTTCTATGAAATTATGATAATCTTAGTGCAAATGTTTCAGATCATAAGGAGGATTTTATGATGTTAAAAGACAAGGTAGCTGTCGTAACCGGAGGAACAAGAGGGATTGGATACGCCGTTGTGAAAAAGTATCTGGAGAACGGCGCAAAGGTCATCCTGTTCGGATCAAGGGAAGAGACTGTGGAGAAGGCGCTTGCTTCTCTGAAGGCGGAGAATCCGGACTGGCCGGTGGAGGGCGCGCATCCGGATCTGACCAATGAGGAAGAGATGGACAAGGCCATTCAGGAGATCAGGGATAAGTATGGAAGAATCGACATCTTGGTCAATAATGCCGGTGTATCGGACAGCACGAAGATCGATCAATATAAAGCAGGGCAGTTTGAAAAGGTGATGAAGTTGAATGTAAACGCAATCTTCAACGCAATCCATCCGGTCGTTAAGATCATGAAGGAGCAGGGAGGCGGATGCATCCTGAATACCAGCTCCATGGTCAGCATTTCCGGACAGCCCGGTGGCGTTGCCTACCCTACAAGTAAGTTTGCGGTGAACGGACTGACGCTGTCTCTGGCAAGAGAGCTGGGACCGAGCAATATCCGTGTGAACGCGGTGGCTCCCGGAATCACAAAGACCGACATGGTAGCGGCGCTCCCGGATTCCATGATCCAGCCGCTGATCGCAACGATCCCGCTGCGCAGGATCGGGGAACCGGAGGATGTTGCGAACGCATTTTTATTCCTGGCCAGCGACATGGCTTCCTATGTGACAGGAGAAGTGCTGTCCGTAGACGGCGCGTCAAGGGCCTGATCAGGTTAAAAAAATCCTGGAGGAATGTATTTGTTTTTTATAGAGGACAGGCAGGTGCCGGATGATCCGGGGCCTGCTGTTTTCAAGTACGGGGAAAGGCAGACCGAAATATGATTTATGAGCCGTTATTTAAACTGGAGCGGACCGGAGTGCAGATCCATTATTATACGAATATCCGGAAATATAATCCGGTCCACTGGCATTCGGCGGTTGAACTGATCTATATCCTGAATGGAAATGCGAAGATATCCATCGAGGGAAAGGATTATCCGGTGGTGGCCGGAGAGTTTATGGTGATCGATTCCAACCAGCTGCATGAGTTCCGGTGCAGAGGGGAATCCATGATGGTAGTCATCCATTTTTCCCGCAGCAACATGAAGAATTTTATCCCGAACCTGGACGAATACCATTTTCAATGCGCCAGGGCCGAGCTGCAGAAGGAGAAGCTGGATGCGTATCTGGAGATCTGCGAGCTGCTGAAAGGGCTTCCGCCTTTGTATGTCATGCATCCCACAGGGTATAAGCTGAAAAGCCAGGCCATTGCGATGGAGATATTTTTCGAGCTGGTCAATCAGTTTGCGGAGACCGGGGAATGGGTGCAGAAGCCGGAAAAGCGGGAGAACCTGGAGCGGATGGAGGAGATCATCGAATACATTGAGCTTCACCACAAAGAGCTGATCTCCCTGGAAAGCATCGCCGCCCATTTCTATCTGAGCAGGGAATATTTCAGCCGTTTTTTCCGGAAAAATATGGGCGTGACGTTTACAAGGTATGTCAACCAGGTGCGCCTGATGCACATTTATCAGGAAATATGCAATACCGAATTTGGGATCATGGAGCTGGCGGAAAAGCATGGATTTACGAATTATAAGCTGTTCAATAAAATGTTCCATGAGGTCTACGGCTGTACTCCGCGGGAAATACGGATGAGCCGGAAACGGTCATGAAGAATGACAGCCGTACAAAAAGGAGAAGATTATGAGTATATATGATTCATTGAATGAACAGCAGAGGGAGGCCGTATACCATACGGAAGGGCCGCTTCTCATCCTGGCGGGGGCAGGCTCCGGGAAGACCAGAGTGCTGACCCACAGGATCGCCTACCTGATGGAAGAAAAAGGGGTCAATCCATGGAACATCCTGGCCATCACATTTACCAACAAGGCGGCAGGGGAGATGCGGGAGCGGGTGGACCGTCTGGTGAGCTTCGGCGCGGAGAGCGTCTGGGTGAGCACCTTCCATTCGGCATGCGTCCGGATCCTGAGAAGGCATATTGACCGGCTGGGATATGAAAATAATTTTACCATCTATGACAGCGACGACCAGAAGACACTGATGAAAGAGATCTGCAAAAGGCTGAATATTGATACGAAGGCCTATAAGGAAAGCTCTCTTCTGGCCGCTATTTCCTCCGCAAAGGACCTGACGCTGACGCCAGATGCGTATGAAGCCCGGGCGGAGGGCAATTACGGAATGAAAAATATCGCGAAGGTATACCGGGAGTACGAAAGCCAGCTGCGTGCCAGCAATGCGCTGGATTTTGATGATCTGCTGCTGCGGACGGTGCAGCTCTTCGAGACACAGCCGGATGTGCTGGAGTATTATCAGGAACGGTTCCGGTATATCATGGTGGACGAGTATCAGGATACGAATACGGTTCAGTTCAAATTCATCAGCCTTTTGGCGTCCAAGTATCAAAACCTGTGTGTGGTGGGGGATGACGATCAGTCGATCTATAAGTTCCGGGGGGCGAATATCCGGAATATCCTGAATTTTGAGGAGGAATTTCAGAACGCAAGGGTCATCAAGCTGGAGCAGAACTACCGTTCCACAGGCAATATCCTGAATGCGGCCAATGCGGTGATCCGGCACAACCTGGGGAGAAAGGACAAGACCCTCTGGACGGATAACGGGGAAGGAGCTCCGATCCGGTTCCGCCAGTTCTATAACGCCTTTGACGAGGCGGATTTTGTCGCGGAGGACATCAGAAGCCAGGTAGAAGAGGGGATGCGCTACAATGACTGCGCCGTCCTTTACCGGACCAACGCCCAGTCCCGCCTTTTTGAGGAAAAGTTTGTGGCATCCAATATTCCCTATAAGATCGTGGGCGGGATCAATTTCTATGCCCGCAGGGAGATCAAGGATCTTCTGGCGTATCTGAAGACCATTGATAACGGGAGGGATGACCTGGCAGTGCGGCGGATCGTCAATGTGCCGAAGCGGGGGATCGGCCTGACCACCATCAACCGGGTGCAGGAATCAGCATCAGCCCGGGGCATCGGCTTTTACAGCGCGCTGCAGGGACTGGATCTGATCCCGAATATCGGACGGGCAGCCCCGAAGCTGGATTCCTTTGTGGCTCTCATTGAATATTTCAAAAGCAGGGCAGACCAGATCCCGGTTTCGAAGCTGATGGAAGAGATCCTGGAGAGGACCGCGTACATAGAGAGCCTGGACGCAGAGGATAAAGAGGATGCGGAAGCAAGGATCCAGAATATCGATGAGCTGGTGAGCAAGATCGTGTCCTATGAGGAGGCCTGTGAGGAAGCGGGGGATCAGCCGACACTTAGCGGATTTCTGGAAGAGGTGGCGCTTGTTGCGGATATCGACAGCCTGGACGAGAACCAGGATTATGTGGTGCTGATGACGCTGCACAGCGCGAAGGGGCTGGAATTTCCCCATGTATACCTGGCCGGGCTGGAGGACGGGTTATTTCCCAGCGCCATGTGCCTGGACGATCCGGAGGACCTGGAGGAGGAGCGGCGCCTGTGCTATGTAGGCATTACGAGAGCGGAGAAAAAACTGACCGTAAGCTGCGCAAAGCAGCGGATGCTCCGGGGCGAGATCCGGTTTAATCCCATGTCCCGATTTTTGAATGAGATTCCGGCGGAGCTTTTGGAGACGGAGAGGCGGATGTTTGAAAAGGAGGAGCGGACCGCGCCGTTGTCCAATGCCAAACAGCAGGCGAGAAAGGCATTTCATCAGCAGCCCTTCCAGAGCCATTCCGCGGCAAAGCAGTTCACAGTAACGAAGGGAAAGGGGCTGGGCTATACGGTGGGAGACCGGGTCAGCCACATGAAGTTCGGGGAAGGCACGGTGAAGGTGATCACGGAAGGCGGAAGGGATTATGAGGTGACTGTAGAGTTCGATTCGGCAGGGGTACGGAAGATGTTCGCATCCTTTGCGAAGCTTCAAAAATTGTAACAAAATATATGAAATTTTTAAAAAATCAAATAATTTAGTAGTAATCTGAAAACGTTAGTGTTATAATAAAAAACAAGTGAAACCTAGATCAGATTGGGAAAGGACGGAAAAGAATATGGATGCTATGAGCAAGGTGGAAGGATTGATCGCGGAGACAAAGTTAAAGGAACTTCTTCACAGAACAGAGGCGGAAAAGCAGAAAAATACGATCGTATGGGTATTGGCGATCATCGGGGCTATCGCAGCGGTTGCGGCGATCGCGTTTGCAGTGTATAAGTTTGTGACACCGGATTATCTGGAAGACTTTGAGGAAGATTTTGATGATGATTTCGATGATTACTTCAGCGAAGAAGATCCGGTATAAGCTTCGGGAAGACAGCTTGATATTTGACGGAGAATTTTATAGTTGAGCAGAGCAGGATAGCGCATTTAGCTAGGCGCTATCCATATATAAATCGCAGGAGCAGGCCCAATTGCCGAAGGCAATTTTTATGGGATTGCGGGTGTATCTGTGGGATTAGTGGACAGATACATATTTTTTTGATGTCATTTCTCTCAGACATCTGTCGAAAGAATGTATGAGAGTTAAAGACTCAGGGCAGGATGTGGTGTTGCACTCTGCCTCTTTTTGTGTTGCGTCAGGAACTGCCGTAAAAGAGTGCGGCTGGCAGGATCATAAGGGGAAGAAATGAAAAAAAGGCAGATATATGAGGGAGTCATTGAGTCGGTAGATTTCCCCAACAAGGGAAACGTCTATGCGGCAGATGAGAAGCAGTATGTAGTTGTAAAAAACGGGATTCCGGGTCAGAAGATCCGTTTCATGGTCCAGAAGTTTAAGCAGGGTGTCGCTCAGGGGCGGCTTCTGGAGGTGCTCGAACCGTCGCTTCTGGAAACGAGAGATCCTGTCTGCCGCCAGTTTCCGGCCTGCGGAGGGTGCATGTATCAGACCATGTCCTATGAAGCGCAGCTGGAGATGAAGGCCGGACAGGTGAAGCGGATCCTGGATCAGGCCCTGGCGCCCGGGCGAAGCTATGAATTTGAAGGGATTCTGGGCAGCCCGGAGGAGTTCGGCTACCGGAATAAAATGGAATTTTCTTTTGGCGATGCGTATAAGGACGGGCCCTTGTCGCTGGGACTTCATAAAAAAGGAAGTACTTATGATGTACTGACCGTGTCAGACTGCAGGCTGATACACAGGGACATGACGGCTGTACTGGACTGCGTACTGCAATATTTTCGGGAACGGGGCACTTCCTATTATAAGAAGCTTCAACACCAGGGGTATCTGAGACATCTGCTGCTGCGCCGGGGAAATGCTACCGGCGAGCTGCTGGTCAATCTTGTGACCACCACACAGGAGGAGCATGACCTTCAGCCTTTGGCAGAACGGCTTCTGGGACTGGAGCTGGAGGGAAAGATCACAGGGATCCTTCATATTTATAATGACTCTCTGTCGGATGTGGTGAGAAGCGACAGGACAGAGCTTCTCTACGGACAGGACTATTTTACAGAAAAGCTTCTGGGGATGGATTTTAAGGTGACTCCATTTTCATTCTTTCAGCCCAATTCCCGCGGCGCGGAAATACTGTATGGGACGGTCAGGGAATACATCGGCGATATCCGGGATCTGACAGTCTTTGACCTGTTCAGCGGAACAGGAACCATCGCACAGGTGCTGGCTCCGGTGGCGGGACAGGTGATCGGGGTAGAGATCGTGGAGGAAGCGGTGGAGGCAGCGAGGGAAAATGCCGCGAAAAACGGACTGGACAACTGCCGGTTTCTTGCAGGCGATGTGTTTAAAGTATTGGATGAGATCGGGGAAAAACCGGATGTGATCGTGCTGGATCCGCCCAGAGACGGGATTCATCCGAAGGCGCTTCCGAAGATCCTGGATTACGGAGCGGACCGGATCGTCTACATTTCCTGTAAGGTGACCAGTCTGGCGAGAGATCTGGAAATGATACAGGGAAGAGGGTATGAGCTGGTGAAGTGCAGGGCAGTGGACCAGTTCTGTCAGACTGTCCATATCGAATGCGTGTGTCTGCTGGAGAAAATTTCATGATTCTACCATTGCAAGAAACGGTAAAATAATGCTATAATCCATAGTAGTGTACCCAAAGGGCATTCTATAATATATCCCTTCGGAACGGTCGGTTTCCGTCCGATCAGGAATGCTCTGTTAGAACGTTTTGAAGTAGGTGACGAATTTGAAGAATAAGATTAAGCGTCTTTCCAAAGGAGACTTTCATATTCCACAACCAGATATCATCTTTTCCGAGACCCACATTACCATGCGGGTAGGGGAAGGGGAAGTATATAAAGGCAGTTTTTCCCTGCAGAACCAGGGAGAGGGAACCATCCGGGGACTGGTGTATCCTTCTTCCTTCCGCATGCGCTGCGAAGAGACAGGCTTTGACGGCAATCCGGTGAATATCTACTATGTGTATGACGGTACCGGACTGGTGCCGGGACACGTGGAGCACGGGAGATTTACCATTGTCTGCAACGGCGGGGAATTTGACATCGCGTTTACGGCCATCATCGAGAAGCCGTTTGTCATGACACGCTATGGCAAGGTGCAGAGTCTGGAGGATTTTAGAAAGCTGTCCTTCCAGGATCCGGCCGAGGCGGAGAAGCTGTTCCGTTCCCGGGATTTTTACGAGATTTTAAAATACGAAGATAAAAGGATTCAGGCTCTTTATGACAATATGCGCAAATGGGAACTGGATCAGCAGGCTCTGGAGGAATTTCTGGTCGGCTGCAAGCAGAAGGAAAAGGTATTCCTGACGTTGGAGGAGGAGAGCCGGGCGTTCATTTCACTGACCGAGACCAGGAAGGAGATCTTTACGATCAAGAAGAATACCTGGGGGCATCTTCTGATCGACGTACATACGGAAAGCGACTTCATATCCATAGAGCGTACCCGAATTTCCACGGAAGAGTTCATTGGAAATTCCTATCGGATGGAATATATCATTCATGACGAGAAGCTCCACAAAGGAAGCAACTTCGGACAGATCATCCTGGAGTCTCCTTATGAAAAGCTGATCTATGAGATCGTAGTGGAAAAGAATGTAGACCGGGATGAGGAGCATCATGCCCAGGAACAGGAATTTGCGGGGATCCTGAAAGGCTTTCTGCAGTATGAGGCAGGAAAGAAGGAACTGAGTACCTGGACGGAGGAGGCGCTTCGCCGGGTGGAACGGCTTCGGAAGAAGAGCGATAAGAATGACATGTATCTTCTTGTCAATGCGCATATCAGTCTGATCGGTAACCGGATGGATGAGGCAAAGATGCTTCTGGAATCCTACAATTATAATCGGTTTGCGATCGGGAAAAATGCGGAGCTGAGTTCCTATTATCTCTATCTGACGACACTTTTAAGCAATGACTCGATCGGGCAGCGCCGTGTGGCGGAAGAGATTTCCAAGTATTACATGAAGCATCCGGAGAGTTGGAAGATCCTGTGTATGCTGGTGCAGGTGGATTCGGAGTATAAGATCCTGAGTGAGCGGCTGCGGGTGATGGAGAATCTGTTCTATGAGGAAAAGCCTCACAGCCTGATCTTCTATCTGGTTGTGTTCCGCTGTTTCCGTGAGAAGAGCACTTCCCTGAAAAAGCTGGGGATGTTCGAGGTGCGGGTGCTGTTCTTTGCCGCAAAATACAAGCTTATGACAAAGGAACTGGCGCTCTATACAGCGAACCTGGCAAGCCAGCTCAAGACCTTTGACAAGCACCTGTATAATACACTGGTGCTGTGCTATAAGATGTATCCGGAGTCCATGATCTTAACTGCGATCTGCACGCTGCTGATCAAAGGGAACTGCGTAGACAACATCTATTTCCGCTGGTATGAAAAAGCGGTGAAATCGGAGCAGAAGATTGCCCAGCTGTATGAATTTTATATGGCATCCGTGAAGGAGACCCAGTTTAAGAAGGCGCTTCCGCGTTCGGTCTACCTGTATTTCATGCATGGAAATTCTCTGAATTATCATAAGCTGGCATTTTTGTACGCGAATCTGATCTCCTATGTGGATGAGGGGAGCGAGATCTATGCTCATTACCGGGATGAGATCGAAGCCTTTGCATGGAACCAGATGGAACGCAGGCATATTGATGAGCACCTGCGGATCATTTATAAAAGATTTGTGGCGGAACGGCTTATGAATCCGGACCGGGTGAAAGCGCTGTATGATATCTGCCATGCCTATGAGATCACGACCAAGGTGCGGAATATGAAATTTATCCATGTGGTTGCCGAGGATGGAAGCATTACCCAGACGGTTCCCTATACGGAAGACGGAGCACAGGTATTCTTATATTCCAAGACAGACCGGCTGGTATGGGAGGCGAAGAACGGAAGACACTATACAGACTCCATTCCCTATGAGAGTAAGCGTCTGTTTTATGAGCTGCGCTATCTGGACATGTGCAAGCGGTATATCAACGGCATGCGGCTGAGACGGCAGGAAGAGGAAGCGGAGGAGCTGACACTGGAGACGGTACGGTCTGTCGGCGTGGAGCATTATACAGAGGAAGAACTGTTCGCGCTCTGCACCAAGACGATCCGGGAAACGAATTATGAATGCGATGATTTCCTGACTTATATCTGCTTTGAACTGTTTAAAAAGGGACAGTATGACAAGGTGACCCTGACCTACCTTGCCAATTATTACTGCGGGGCGACCACGGATATGAAGCTGCTCTGGCGGGAGGCCAAGGAGTATGAGGTCCATACTCACAAGCTGGGCGAGAGGATCCTGACGCAGATGCTGTTTGCGGAGGAGATTTTTGCAGAGGTTCCGATGTTTGAGGACTATTATGCGGAAGGGCCGTATTTCCGGCTGCAGCAGGCATATCTGGCTTATATGTCCAGGGAATATGTGGCAGAGGAGCGGAAGATCAGCAGGAGTGTCATTGATATTATCTGCAGGGAATATGAAAAGGGCGAGGATACCATTGATATCTGCAAGATCGCGGTGCTCAAATATTATGCGGATAAGGATTACACGCCTTCCCAGCGCAGGACGCTGAAGAAGTTCCTGCAGGAGCTCTGTGGAAAGCAGCTGTATTTTCCGTTCTATCTGGCGTATGAGAAGGACTGGCTGATTGAACTGCAGCTCTGGGACAAGACGCTGATTGAGTATAAAGGACAGAAGGGCAGCCGTGTCATGCTGTACTATCAATTACAGAAAGGGAACTCCGAAAGTGTGGATTATTCCACGGAGGTGCTCTCACCGATGTATGACAACATTTATGTGAAGAAGTTTGTGCTGTTTGCGAATGAAACCTTAAAGTATTATTTTAAAGAGACGATTGACGGCAATTCCTACCGCAGCGAAAAGGAGAGCTGCGGAAAGGAGATCAGGGAAGGCGAGAACGGGCGCTATGGCCGCCTGAATGACATTCTTCTCTCGGAGGGGAGCATCCGTGAGTCCAGGATGAAAGCATATGCGCAGGAGGATATGATCGCCGCGCAGATGTTTGAGAATGAATCGTAAGTCACTGTTATTCATTTGATAAATTGCCGCGTCTGAGAAGTAACAGGAAAGACGAATGAAGGAGGCTGATTTGTATGGGACAGGGAAACATGATAGGTTACGAGATCACGGAGAAAATGTGCCAGATCAGCTATTATAATGACCAACAGTCAGAACCGGAAACGCTGGAAGTAGATTCCGACAATTATCAGATTCCGCTGCTCATCGGTAGGCTTCGGGATACCTGGGCCTATGGAAAGGAAGCAAAGCGCCTGGTTACGATCAAAGAGGGCTTTGTGGTGACAAGGCTTCTGGAGCGGAGCCTGGCGGGAGAAAAAATTGACTGCGGGGAGGAGACCTATGATGCGGTGGAACTGCTGTCAAAATTTATCCAGCTGTCATTGCAGCAGTTTCCGGTGATCGACGGGATCGTATTCAGCGTACCGGAGCTGACGGAGGAGCTGGCTCAGATGCTCCGCGGGATCGCGGTGCGGATGGGGGTGGAAAAGCAGCATATTTTTATTCAGGATTACAAGGAAAGCTTCTGCAATTACCTGTTCTATCAGCCCAAGGAACTCTGGCAGTATGACGCGGCGCTGTTCTGCTGTGACAGGAACGAGATCAAGGCATTTATGCTCCGGCGTCTGAAGCCGGGGCTGGGCGGCGGCAAGACTACATTTGTCACGGTGGATGAAGTAGCCAGTGCCCATATAAAGGAGCTGGCAGCCGTATATCCGGTCCTGAATGAGGATAAAGCGAAGGAGGCGGATACAAGGTTCTGTAAGTTCATCCAGAGCGTTTTTGAAAAGCGGATCGTATCGTCGGTATTTCTGACAGGAGAAGGCTTTGAGAATAACTGGTATCCCAAGTCCCTGCGTGTGCTCTGCAATGGGCGGAGGGCTTTTATCGGGAACAATCTGTACAGTAAAGGGGCCTGTTATACGGCATTCCGCAAGCTGTACATGCATATCGAGAATCCGGTTTACCTGTCGGCCAGCAAGCTGACGGACCAGATCACGGTCAATATGCGGGTGAACGGCCAGGAGATGTGGTATCCCATCGTATCCTGGGGCGCCCAGTGGTACGAGTGCAACAACCAGTGGGAGGTGCTGGTGGAGGATCTGGACAGCATCGAGCTGCATGTGGAATCCCTGGTCCAGGGATCTCTTCGGAATGAAGTGATCTCCCTGGAAAAATTTCCGAAACGGGCGGAGTATTCCATGCGGCTGCAGATCGAGACTCTGCTTTTAGATGAAAAGACCTGTAAGATCACAGTGCGGGACGTAGGCTTCGGGGAGTTTTTCCTGCCCACGGATTTCCATGCAGAGAAGATTATACATTTAGGAGGAAACGATGGGAAGTTTGGTTCTTTGTCATGAGCGGCATGCAACGCATCCGTATGAGATCACTCGGATCCACTGCAAGATATTTACAATAGAAGAATTGTGCTACTATCTCTGCAACAACCTGTATCTGATCGATTATACGATCATGAACGAGCAGCTGTGCGTATGGCTGGATGAAGAGCTGGGCATGAGAACGCTTGCTGGGCAGCTTCGGGACGTGATCCGCCTGCACGGGTCCATTGAGAAGTTCGTGCTGACGATCCTGAAAGATTCCAGAATCTACCGGGATACGGAGATGATCCGGATCCAGAATGTACTGGAACGGCTGCGGAACCAGAAGGACATCGAGCGGCAGAAATACAAGGGCGACAACCTGCTGGAAAGCGGGGAGATTGAGGAAGCGATCCTGGTCTACCAGGCGATCCTGAATCAGGAAAAGGACGAGAGCGTGGACGCAAAATTCTATGGCAGGATCTACGCCGGCCTGGGGGCGGCCTATGGGAGACTGTTCTTGTACCAGGAGTCGGCACGGATGTATGACCGGGCGTATCAGATCTGCGAGGATCCGAACCTTTTGAAGCCATATCTCTACGCGTCATACAAGTATATGTCGCTGGAGGAATACCACATCCTGCTGACCAAGCATGAGAATTATGTGGAGATCAATGCCAGGATGCGCCAGGAGATGGAGGATATCCGCAACGGCATGCAGCTGGAATTAAATGATGTGCTCCTGGAGAAGTGGAAGAGACAATACCGCAGAAGCCATATATAATGTTGGAAAATATACCATTTTTAGGTACAAATATCTTGACGTGATACGACAAAACCTTTAAAATAAGAATGCGACTTAAACAAGCTTAGCAAAATATATATTAGGGAGGTCATTAGGACATGGCAAAATGGGTTTATATGTTTACCGAAGGTGACGCCACCATGAGGAACCTGCTCGGCGGAAAGGGCGCGAACCTTGCCGAGATGACGAATCTGGGTCTGCCGGTGCCGCAGGGCTTTACGATCACAACAGAAGCCTGCACGCAGTATTATGAGGATGGCAGAACGATCAATGACGAGATCATGGGCCAGATCATGGAAGCAATCACGAAGATGGAAGGGGTTACCGGCAAGAAGTTTGGTGACAAGGAGAATCCGCTCCTGGTTTCCGTACGTTCCGGTGCTAGAGCTTCTATGCCCGGTATGATGGACACGATCCTGAACCTGGGTCTGAATGAAGAGGTTGTAGACGTACTTGCGGAAGGATCCGGCAATCCGCGCTGGGCATGGGACTGCTACAGAAGATTTATCCAGATGTACTCCGATGTCGTTATGGAAGTCGGCAAAAAGTATTTTGAAGAGCTCATCGACAAGATGAAAGAGGAAAAGGGCGTGAAGCAGGACGTAGAACTGACTGCGGATGACCTGAAAGCGCTTGCGGGACAGTTCAAAGCGGAATATAAAGAGAAGATCGGGGAAGACTTCCCGACAGATCCGAAGGAACAGCTCATGGGAGCGATCAAAGCCGTATTCCGTTCCTGGGATAACCCGAGAGCGAATGTATACCGCCGTGACAATGATATCCCGTATTCCTGGGGAACTGCTGTCAACGTACAGATGATGGCATTCGGAAACATGGGAGATGACTGCGGTACAGGCGTTGCATTTACCAGAGACCCGGCTACAGGCGAGAACGGTCTGTTCGGCGAGTTCCTGACCAATGCACAGGGCGAGGATGTAGTTGCAGGTGTCCGCACTCCGATGCATATTTCCGAGATGGAAGACAAATTCCCGGAGGCTTTTGTACAGTTCAAGGACGTTTGCAAGACTCTGGAATCACACTACAGAGACATGCAGGATATGGAGTTTACCGTAGAGCACGGCAAGCTGTACATGCTGCAGACCAGAAACGGCAAGAGAACCGCTCAGGCTGCTCTGAAGATCGCATGCGACCTGGTGGATGAAGGCATGCGTACAGAGGAAGAAGCTGTTGCCATGATCGACCCGAGAAACCTTGACACACTGCTTCATCCGCAGTTTGACGCTGCTGCATTGAAGGCTGCTGAGCCCATCGCAAAGGCTCTGGGCGCTTCACCGGGAGCTGCCTGCGGTAAGATCGTATTCTCCGCTGACGACGCAAAGGAGTGGGCTGCAAGAGGAGAAAAGGTCGTTCTGGTCCGCCTGGAGACTTCTCCGGAGGATATCGAAGGTATGAAGGCTGCACAGGGAATCCTGACCGTTCGCGGCGGTATGACAAGCCATGCGGCAGTTGTAGCGCGCGGGATGGGCAGATGCTGTGTATCCGGCTGCGGCGATATCGCGATGGACGAAGAGAACAAGAAGTTCACACTGGCAGGAAAAGAATACCATGAAGGAGACCCGATCTCCATCAACGGTTCTACCGGAAATATCTACGACGGCATTATCCCGACTGTAGACGCGACCATTGCGGGAGAGTTCGAAAGGATCATGGCATGGGCTGACAAGTACAGAACCATGAAGGTACGTACCAATGCAGATACGCCTGCAGACGCGAAGAAAGCCCGTGAGCTGGGAGCTGAAGGTATCGGACTGTGCCGTACAGAGCATATGTTCTTCGAAGGCAACAGAATTGATGCGTTCCGTGAGATGATCTGCGCGGAGACCGTAGAAGAGAGAGAAGCTGCACTGGAGAAGATCCTTCCGGAACAGCAGGGAGACTTCGAGAAGCTGTATGAGGCTCTGGAAGGCAACCCGGTTACCATCCGTTTCCTGGATCCGCCGCTGCATGAGTTCGTTCCGACAGAGGAAGAGGACATCAAGAAGCTGGCTGACGCGCAGGGCAAGACTGTAGAGCAGATCAAGACGATCATCGACAGCCTGCATGAGTTCAACCCGATGATGGGCCACCGCGGATGCCGTCTGGCAGTGACCTATCCGGAGATTGCGAAGATGCAGACCAAGGCAGTGATCCGCGCGGCGATCAATGTAAAGAAAGCACATCCGGACTGGAACGTATGCCCGGAGATTATGATCCCGTTGATCGGCGATATCAAAGAGCTGAAGTATGTGAAGAAGTTTGTTGTTGAGACTGCTGATGCTGAGATCGCAGCAGCCGGCGTGGAATTGAAGTATGAGGTTGGTACCATGATCGAGATCCCGAGAGCGGCTCTTACCGCTGACGAGATCGCGAAGGAAGCGGACTTCTTCTGCTTCGGAACCAACGACCTGACACAGATGACATACGGCTTCTCACGTGACGATGCGGGCAAGTTCCTGGATGGATACTATGACGCGAAGATCTTTGAGAACGATCCGTTTGCGAAGCTGGATCAGACAGGTGTCGGCAAGCTGATGGAGATGTCCATCAACCTTGGCAAGCCGGTGAATCCGAATCTGCATATCGGTATCTGCGGAGAGCACGGCGGAGATCCTTCTTCCGTAGAATTCTGCAATAAGATCGGACTGAATTACGTATCCTGTTCACCGTTCCGTGTACCGATCGCTAGACTGGCAGCGGCACAGGCGGCGATAAACAATGTAGGAAAGTAGATTACAAATATATGTACTTTACGGAATATCTGATAACCAGAGCTGATGTGAATGATTTTATGGCACATCGTCCGGAGTACACAAAGGCGAACCGCTTTGAGGATTTCGTTTGTAAAATCTATCTTTGACGATTAGGGGAAAATTCATTTAAGAGTTTTCCCCTTTTTTCGTGGTTTTTTCAAAGGATTCTATCCCAAACAAAGGATAGAGTCCTTTTTATATACACAAACAAAATAATCAAAGGAGGTTCACGGGATGAACAACACAGCGTTAAGAGCAGAGGTGCGTAGCACCAACAACACACACATGGTTTTTGCAAACGAGGAACATGAGAAGTTTTATTATGAGAAATTGGAACAGGCGAGGTATCAGGACTGCTATCACAAGGCTTTGATCTACATTCTTGGCATTTCAGAGGACACAAGGAATCATTTCAGCCAGATCTACGATATGAAGTCCGGATTCATCAAGCCGGAGTGTCTGCATCAAGGCTGGCAGACAAGCGGCAGTGTCCGTGTGGTAAGGCTTGCCTTTAACCTTTACACAGACGGAACGCCGAGTGTTGACGATTATAAGCGCAAGGATGAGCAGATAAGGGAATGCCAGGAGTATTCGGTGAGTGACATTTTCTGCTGTGGCTATGCGATGTACTTCTGGCAGGGCATTAAGCTCCGCTATCCGGAATACTGCCAAAAGCAGAAGCCCATTGAGGAGATCCTTGCAGAAATGGAGAGGAAACGTGCTGAAAATTCGACTGATGGGAACGAAGAATGATATTAAGTGGTTCGAGAAGCTCCTGCAAAGACAGCCCAAAGTGGCTGTGACGGAAGTTTCGGAGCTGTACCGGAACAAGGGTACAAACAGATATTACCGGGCTTATGTGGAAGTGCAGAAAGCCAACATCAAAGAAAAATCTGACTAATACGGAGGAATAAAACCATGTGTAAAATTATAGCAATCGCAAACCAGAAAGGCGGTGTCGGCAAGACTACCACAACGAGCAGCCTGGGGATCGGGTTGGCAAAACAGGGAAAGAAAGTTTTAGTAATAGATGCGGACGCACAGGGCAGCTTGACCGCAAGCCTGGGCTTCACGGAGCCGGACAAGCTGGATGTTACTCTTGCGAACGTATTGGAAAAGGTAATCAACGATGAAGAAATGGAACCAGATTACGGTATTTTGAAGCATGAGGAAGGAATTGACCTGATGCCGGGGAACATTGAGCTGTCCGGCCTGGAGGTTTCCCTTGTGAATGTGATGAGCCGGGAGATTATGCTTCGCTCCTATGTGAACAGGGTAAAGGGAGGGTACGATTATATTCTGATTGACTGTTTATGTGGATAACCACATAAACAATCTAATGCGGAGTTAAATATTATGCAGAGTAACTATCTGCAATCATTAATAAAACCTATGATTTTCTTTCTGTTTACTCAGCATAATATTCCATAT
>CAJTGD010000064.1 GCA_910575475.1 Lachnospiraceae bacterium
GGTACGGAAACAGAGTACAGGGATTTTATGGCTTAAATCGGATGGTACGGATCATAGGATATGAAAAAAATGAAATCCGATGTGCTCTAAGAAAGTAAGCATAAATTTAAGCGTCAGAGCTGAAAGGTTTTACTGCAATTTACTTTTATCATATTTTGTGATATCCTTAATTTTAATAAATATTTGAAAAGGTGGAGATATAAAATGACTTATAAAGAAAGAGCCGTACAGTTATTAGATCAGATACCAGAGAGTAAGATGTTTTATATTATCGGTATTCTGGAAGGCGCAGCTATTCCTGAGGATATCCCAAATGAAGAAACCCTTGCTGCATTTGCAGAGGTTGATGAAATGAAAAAAAACGGCTCCGGACAAAGATTCCAAAATCTTGATGATTTATGGGCCAGTCTGGAGGATTGATATGTTAAATACTATTTACTCAGGGCAATTCAAAAAGGATTATAAAAAATGTATGAGAAGAGGTTGGGATATGGATCTGCTAAAGGCTGTCGTTGCAGTCTTATCCATCCCTGATGCATTGCCGAAAAAGAACCGGGATCACTTCTTGACCGGCAATTATAAGGGGCGTAAAGAATGCCATATCGGTCCCGATTGGCTGTTAATTTATGAAATTGACGGCAACGACTTGTATTTGGACAGAACAGGTACACACTCTGATTTGTTTCATTAGATTTCCATTTTTCTCTCTTGACTTAAAGCCCACTTTAAGGTGTATGATAAAAAACAGACTGATATATAGGCAATTATCGAATGAAAAAGGAGAGATGAATCATGGTTTATAAGAATTTTCAGGATTTAAAATTATCTGCCCTCGGCATGGGCGCCATGCGTCTGCCCACAATCGACGGGGATGATTCCAAAATTGACGAGGCCGCTTCTGAAAAAATGGTAGCTTATGCCATGGAAAAGGGAATCAACTACTATGACACCGCATGGGGATATCACGGGGAGCATTCGGAGCTTGTCATGGGAAAGCTTTTGAACAAATATCCCCGCGAGAGCTACTATCTTGCCACAAAGTTTCCCGGATACGACCTGTCAAATATGGATAAAGTGGAGTCCATCTTCGAACGCCAGCTGGAGAAATGCGGCGTAGCATATTTTGATTTCTATCTGTTCCATAATGTCTGCGAGATGAACATTGACGCTTATCTGGATCCGAAATACGGCATCTTCGAATATCTGATGAAGCAGAAGGAAAACGGCCGGATCCGCCATCTCGGCTTCTCCGCCCATGGGAGCGTTGAAGTCATGAAGCGTTTCCTGGATGCCTACGGAGAGCAGATGGAGTTCTGCCAGATCCAGATGAACTATCTGGACTGGACCTTCCAGGATGCCAAGGGTAAAGTAAATCTGCTCCGGGAGCATCACATCCCGGTATGGGTCATGGAGCCGGTGCGCGGAGGAAAGCTTGCCTCACTGCCGGAGCAGCATGCCGCAAAATTAAAAGCGCTCCGCCCGGAGGAAGGCATCCCGGCATGGGCATTCCGCTTCCTGCAGTCCTTTGAGGATGTGGTAGTCACGCTCTCCGGCATGTCCAATTTTGAACAGATGGAGGACAATATCCATACATACGAAGAGGAAAAGCCTTTAAATAAAGAAGAAATGGATACGCTGCTCGGCATCGCTGACGAGATGCTCGGCAAAAAGACGCTCCCCTGTACCGCATGCCGTTACTGTGTGAGCCATTGCCCTCAGGAGCTGGATATCCCTGCACTGCTTGCATTGTATAATGAACATTGCTTTACGGACGGCGGCTTTATCGCGCCGATGGCACTGTCGTCCTATGAAAAAGAGAAACTTCCAAGCGCATGTGTGGGCTGCAGAAGCTGTGAGGCGGTCTGTCCGCAGCAGATCAAGATTTCCGAGGCAATGTCTGATTTTACGTCAAAGCTGAATATGTAAATATTGTTTCTATCCCGGCCAATCAGCAGAATGATTGGCCGGATATATATTCGTAGTAAAATTATTCCAACCGCACAGCTGGAATTTTCTCGCAGCAGGCAACATGAAGCAGCCTTGAAAATGGCGAAAGCCTGCCTTTACTTTCAACCGATAAAACAGGCAGGATTAATTTTTGAAAGGAGATATTGTTCAAAATGAACTATCGTGATTTAGGAAATACCGGATTAAAAGTCAGCGAGATCGGCATGGGATGTGAGGGTTTTGAGGAGGATCACTGCCGGAATACTCAGGTTCTCTTTGATCTGGCGGAAGAAAGCGGCATCAACTATTTTGACCTCTACACCTCCAATCCGAAAGTCCGGGCAAGTGTAGGAAAGGCCCTACAGGGGCGGCGGGATAAGTTTATCATCCAGGCCCATATCTGCTCCGTCTGGAAGGACGGTCAGTATAAACGCAGCCGTCAGATCGACGAAGTAAAAGCAAGCTTTGAGGAAATGATGACTCTCCTTAAGACGGATCATATTGACGTGGGAATGATCCATTATGTAGATTCCATGAAGGATTGGGAGACGATTGTAAACGGTCCGGTCCTCGCCTACGTTCTGGAACTGAAAAAAGCCGGGATCATCCATCATATCGGCCTGAGCAGCCACAACCCGCAGGTCGCATTGGAAGCAGTCAGCAGCGGACACATTGAAGTGCTGATGTTCAGTGTGAATCCCTGCTACGACCTACAGCCTGCCAGCGAGGATGTGGAGGATCTGTGGAGAGATGAAAATTATGCGGCTCCGCTGGTGAATATGGACCCGGAACGCCAGCAGCTATACGAGACCTGCCAGCGGCTGGGCGTTGGGATCACCGTGATGAAGGCGTTCGGCGGCGGCGACCTGCTGGACGCGTCCATGTCCCCCGCGGGAAAGGCCTTGACTGCCAACCAGTGCCTCCACTATGCCCTCACCCGTCCGGCCGTATCTACGGTCCTGGCCGGCGCGCATACGGCAGAGCAGCTCAGGATCAGCCTTGCCTATGAGGACGCTTCGGAGGAAGAAAAAGACTATGCCGCGGCACTTGCGTCCTTCCCCAATATCAGCTGGAAGGGACACTGCATGTACTGCAGCCACTGCGCCCCCTGCCCCCAGGCGATCGACGTAGCTTCGGTCACCAAGTACCTGAATCTGGCGAAGGCCCAGGGAGGGGTTCCGGAGACCGTCCGGGAGCATTATGCGCTGCTGCCTCATCACGCCGGAGAATGTATCCAGTGCGGGGCCTGTGAGACCCGGTGCCCGTTCGAGGTTTCCATTATGGAAAATATGAAGGCGGCAAAGGAAATGTTCTCATATTAACTTTTTGAGTATATCGTCAGTAAAAAAATCAGAAACAGATTGTAGTGATATATAGTCTGCTTCTGATTTTTTTGTGCAATTTTCACGAAAACAAAACAGATAATTCGACATATTTGTACATTGACAATATATACAGATACGAATATAATTTAATCATAGAATTTGATTGACTAGTCAAACAAAAAGAGGGCGACGGCTCTCATTTTTTAAAACGCAATTAGATTAAATGGTCAAAAAAGGAGATTGATGATGGTAACAAATATGGCAGGGAAACACTTGATCACGCTTCAGGAATGGACGAAGCAGGAGATTGATACATGTCTGGATACAGCATATGATCTGAAGCTTAAGATGGCAAGAAGGATACCGCATGCAAGCCTGAGAGATGAGACTATATTTATGATGTTCTTTGATGAGTCTACCAGGACAAGAAACTCGACGGAGGCAGGGGCGACACAATTGGGCGCTCACGCGCATTTCCTCGACAGCACCAAAATGCAGATTCAGCATGGGGATTCTGCGAAAGATACGGCAATGATCCTTTCCAGCTATGGACATGCGATCGCCTGCAGACACTGCGGATGGGGCATTGGAAATCAATATATTCGTGAGATGGCAAAGTATTCCAGAGTTCCGGTATTAAATCTTCAGTGCGACCTGTATCATCCGATGCAGGGGCTGGCAGATCTGATGACAATTCAGGAGCATTTTGGAAGGACAGAGACAAAAGGGCTGAAAGTATCTGTGATCTGGTGCTACGCGACTACGCATAAAAAACCGATCTCTGTACCGCTGACACAGGCACTTCTCTTCCCGCGCTATGGGATGCAGGTTACACTTGCATACCCGGAGGGCTACGAACTGCCGGACTGGGTGATCAAACAGGCACGGGAAAATGCAGAAAAAAACGGCGGCTGCCTCAAAATTACGCACAATATCAGGGAAGCATTTGAAGGCGCGGATGTTGTGATCCCGAAGAACTGGGGAAGCTGGTATGCGGACAGTAAAAAAGATACGGCTGAAAGCAGAGAAGGAAATACTACATTGACCAAAGAAGAGCTAAATCGTCTGGCTGAGAACAGATCCTGGAAGTGTACGCAGGAATTGATGGAGCTGACATCAGCAGACAGTATTTACATGCATGCATTGCCTGCAGACCGTATGAACGAAGTGGAGGATTCTGTGATCGACGGTCCTCATTCCATTATCTATCAGGAGGCGGAAAACAGGCTTCATACGGTAAAAGCAGTCATGGATCTGACGATGGGAGGACGCAGATAGAAAGGAGGGCAATATGGATATATCGACAAGAGCTGCCGGGCTGGTATTTAACACACCATTGCTTCCGGGGTCAGGACCTCTGACCGGTACCGATGAAAGGATGATCTATCTGGCAAAACAGGGGATCGGAGCGATCGTAACAAAAACGATCGCTCCGAAGGGAGCGGCAGTGGAACGGCCCTGCATCGCCGGAAAGGGAAATATGATCTTTAACTCAGAGGCATGGTCAGAATACGGTTCTGACGTGTGGCTGGAAAGATTTCTTCCAAATACGAAAAAAGAAGTGGATACCCCGATCATAGCCAGCGTTGGTTATGATGAGGCGGACATGAAATATTTAATTCCGTTATTAAATCCTTTGGTATCAGGTTTTGAGTACATTCCGAGATATGTGGGAAAGGATTTTGAAGAGGTAGGAAATATCGTCAGGACAATAAGAGCCATGACAAAGCTTCCGCTATGGGTAAAGATGAATGCAAATATCCCGGATCCCGTGGGATTTGCAAAAGCCTGCCGGGATCATGGGGCACAGGGAATCGTGGCGGTCACATCACTGGGACCGAATATGGTGATCGACATTAAGAACCGCCGTCCGTTGATCGGGACTGCCAATGGATTTGTCTGGACCTCCGGACCTGCGATCAAGCCTCTGGCGGTAGCCTATGTGAATATGATCAAGGAGGCATATCCGGAGCTGTCAGTCATAGCCAGCGGCGGATGTGCGTCCGCAGAGGACATCGTGGAATTTCTTCTGGCAGGAGCAGATGCCGTACAGATGCTTTCAGAAGCGATGATGAAAGGCAGAGATACATATGGTAAGATCCTGGAAGACCTGCCGAAGGTTTTAGAGAAATATGGATTTACCAGTATTGAAGATGTAAAGAGCACGAAGCTGGAAAAAAAGGCAGGTGCACTTGAACCATCGTATCCGGCAGTGGATGCGGAAAAATGTACCGGCTGCGGAATCTGTCAGAGAAACTGTCCTTACTTTGCAATGGAGATGCGGGACGGGAAACCTTGTGTAGATGTGGAAAAATGCTTTGGGTGCGGTCTGTGTGAGAGCAAATGCCCGGTCAATGCAATAAAAAATGTAATTCAATAAAAGGAACAAAGACGCTGTAAGCAGCAGACTAAAATCATAAGAAAGAGGCGAATAAAAATATGGAATTATCAGAACAGATCAAACAGCTTAGTGAAAAATATAGAGAGTATACAGCAGAGGTTCTGGGAAAGATGATCCGGATACCCGGATTTTCAGGAAAGGAAGAGGATCGCTGTAAGGCAATCGTAAAATTGTGTGAGGAAGCGGGCTTTGACGAAGTATATATCGACGGCCTGGGAAGCGTGGTCGGCCGGATCGGACATGGTCCCAAGAAGCTGGCATTTGATGCGCATATTGATACAGTAGAGGTAGGGGACCGAACCCAATGGAAGGAAGATCCGTTCTGCGGAAGGGTTACGGAGGACGGGCTGGTATATGGTCTTGGTTCCTCCGATCAGTTAGGCGGCGCTGCCTGCATGATCTCTTCCGGCAGGATCCTAAAGGAGCTGGGATACGGCGGAGAGTTTACGGTCTATTATACATTTACCGTAATGGAGGAAGACTGCGACGGTCTGTGCTGGCTATATCTGATAGAAGAGGAAAAACTGAAGCCGGATTATATTGTTTCTACAGAACCGACTGCCTGCCGTTTGTTCCGGGGGCAGAGAGGACGAATGGAGATTGAGATCCTGTTAAAGGGAATATCCTCCCACGGGTCTCTGCCGCATAACGGCGTGAGCGCGGCATATAAAGCATCAAGGGCCGCACTTGCCATGGAAAAGCTGAATGAAGACCTGCAGCCGGATGAAGACCATTTTCTCGGAAAAGGCTCTGTAGTCGTCTCCATGATGGATGTTAAAGGACCGTCTCAATGTTCCGTACCGGATGAAGCGAAGCTGTATCTGGACCGCCGTCTGACATGGGGGGAAAATGAGGAGATCGCGATCGGACAGGTGGTTGAATATATTACAGAAGCATTGGGAGAGGCCCCGTATAAGGTGTATATGCCGCATTATCAAAAGCGGGGATATAAAAATACAGACTTTACTCAAGAATTATATTTCCCCACGTGGAAGACGGAAGAAAACCATGAACTGGTCGTATCCTCCAGAAAAGCATTTCAGAAGCTGTATGGCAGCGATCTGGTGCCGGGACCCTGCGTATACTCTACAAACGCCGTTGCATTCTGCGGACGCCACCATATTCCGACCGTGATCATGGGGCCTGGGGATGTGGAGGCATGCCATAAACCGAATGAGACAACAAGAGTAAATGACCTTGTGACCTGTACTGCATTTTATGCAATGCTGCCATATATACTGAAGTAATAGAATGAAAAAGCGGGAACAATGATCAGCAAAGGAGAAGAAAATGGCATGGAGAGAAGATAAATTTTATTTTGAGAGGACCGAACAGCTGGCAATCGAGGCAATGAACGATGGAGATGACGGATTTTCCAGTATTTTGGTCGACGAAAACGGTGAGATCGTAATGGAACAAAAAAATGAAGCTTTTACACTGAAGGAACCAACAGCTCATGATACGATAGAGCTTGTCCGCAGGGCAGTGAAAAAATATCCGCCTGAGTTTTTAAGCCAATGTACAGTATATGCATTGATGGAACCTTGTGTAATGTGTATGGGGGCCTTATTCTGGGGAAATATAGGGCATATAAAATATGCAGTATCGGAAGAGACATTGAACGGTCTGCTTCCGGGCGGTCTGGAGATCCACAGCAGGGAATTTGCGGAAAGAAGTCCGAAGCCCATGCATTCGGAAGGGTGCGTGCCGGAAAGGAAAGAGGCTGTTGAGATCGTAAAAACATGGGTCAGATCGCTGGGGGTACAGGTATAGGAGAAAACCATATGAAAGCAATTATAAATGTGAATCTATATGATTTTTATACATATAGACCGGACTGCTATCTGCTGTTTGAGGAAAAGATCGTCAGAACAGGGCCAATGAATGATTATCAGGAAGAAGAAGGTTGGGAGATTACGGATGCGAAAGGGGCATTTTTGCTCCCAGGTCTGATCATTGGGCATGCACATCTGTGCAAGGGCAATGACTTTGGACCACATCCGCTGCGGAGTAACAACCATATTTGACCATCATGCCAGCGGAACACAGATCCGCGGTACTCTGGATGCGTTGAAGCAGGGGTGGGTTGATGAAATGGGACTCCGCGGAGTATTCTGTTTTGAAACCAGTGACCGCTTTTCAGTCGATGAGTGTATTCGTGAAAATGTGGAATTTGCTGAAAAGACGCATGGCGGGATGAGCCAGGCAATGTTTGGAATGCATGCGTCGCTGTCATTGAGCGAACGGACCCTTTCTGCGGCAGCAGATGCGATCGGCAGTCTGCCTCTCCATGTTCATGTAGGGGAAAGTCTGGAGGACGAGGAAGAGTCTGTGGCAAGATATGGAAAGCGGATCGTAGAACGGTTCGTTTCCCATGGGCTTGTTACTCCCAACAGTATTTTTGCCCACTGTGTGAACATTAATGCGAAAGAGGCCGCACTGATGGCAGAGCATGGATGTACAGCGGCGGTGAATGTCACATCGAACTTGAATACCGGAAATGGCATACCGGATTATCGTCTGCTGAAACGATACAAAGTCCCGGTAATGATCGGAAATGACAGTCTAGGTACGAATATAGCAGGCGATATACGAAATACGATGTTCGGTATGCATTTGCGGACCAAAAATCCGTGGTGGTTTGGATATGGAGATTTACTGACATGTGTCCGGAACAGCTATGAGTTCGCATCCAGAATACTGGGGGTAGGACTGGGAAGGCTGGAAGCCGGATATGAAGCGGATTTTGCCATAGTAGAATATATTCCGCCGGTTCCTTTGGATGAGAATAACATATGGGGGCATGTAGTGGACGGAATGTTTAACTGCTACCGCCCCAGAGATCTGTGGTGCGCTGGAAGGCAGAAGATGGAAAACTATCAGTTACTGTTTAATGAAAATCTGATCCTGGAGGAGACACGCAGAAGTGCAGAGCGTGCATGGAAAAGAATGGGATTGTAAAAGTACGGAAAGAGAGGGCTTTATGGAAAAACTCAAAAAAGCATCGGAAGCTGACCAGGATTATGAATTGAAAGAGGTTCCCTTAGATAAACGAAGAAGCTTTACAAATCTGGCAATTGTGTGGACCGGCTATGTGTTTTTGATCACAAGCATGGTAGCGGGAGGAGGTCTTGCCGCCGGGCTGACGTTCAGAGAAATCATTATCACGACGATCTTAGGCAACGTATTTCTTGGTGTGCTGGCGATCCTGGTCAGTGTGATCGCCTGTAAGACAGGCCTGACTTTTGCGCTGCTGACAAGGCACAGCTTTGGAGTAAAAGGCTCCAGGATCGCGTCTCTGTTTGTTCCGCTTGTAAATTTGGGCTGGTATACGATCCAGTCGGCTACATATGGACATCTGATCGCACAGATCCTTCATCTGGGAAGTATTGGGGAGATCATCTGTATGATGATCAGCGCACTTGTGATGGGCACATTTGCGCTTGCAGGAATGAATGCCATTTCCATACTTGGTTATGTAGCTATTCCAGCAGTGACCTTTTTGTCAATCGCAACAGCGGTCAAAGCAGTGACAGTAGCAGGCGGTTTTTCAGCAGTACTGGAGTATATTCCGGCCAATCCGTCAACGATTGCGGAAGGGGCGACGATTGTGATCGGGACCTGGGTATTTGGTACAGTTGCCTGCATCGCGGATATTATGCGATATGCAAAGAATACAAAGGAAGCAGTGGCGGCAAGCCTGACAGGGCTGGTAGGCGGTAATACACTGCTGGTGCTCTGCGGCGCAATAACAGCGATCGCTATGGGAGAAAGCGACCTGACAACAGTTTTGCTGTCCATGGGGCTTGTCATTCCCAGTGTGATATTGCTGACTACAAACATTTTTACAACGAATGCGGCAAATCTGTATTCCATGTCTCTGAATCTTGCAAATGCATTTAGCATGGGAAGGAAGAAGATGCTGCTGGTAATCCTGGCAGTCTCTGCGGCCCTAATGGTGTTTAAACCTTATCAGATCGGATTCTTGTTTACCTTTTTGGATCTGCTTGGGTATATCGTGCCTCCGCTGGCTGGAATTATTTTTTCAGACTACTATCTCGTGAAAAAAGGCGTGTATAAGAAGGTGTCGGATATCACATTGACAGCATGGAATATTCCTGCCTGGCTGACCTGGGCGGCTTCATTGGCGATCGTATATACCTTGCCGATGGGACAGCCGTCAGTTACAGGAATCATAGCAGCCGTTGTTATCTATACGATTTTAATGAAGGTCTGGCCGCAGAAGGCAGAGGAAGGAACAGGAGGCGCTTATGAAAAAATATAAAATCACCGCAGCTGTTGGAACCGTGATCATGGGCATCAGTTCTTTTGCTTCCTGTCTGGCAGAAGCTGCTTCCGTATCATTTTTTGGAAATGGAGGCTTACTGCTGAGTATTGTGATCATGACATATGCCTTTAAGCATTGGCAGCCCTAGCAGAAGTTATGCAAGATGGCCGTTCGGTCATATACTGAGCGGCCTCTTACTATGAATTTTTCATGTTTCTCATCTTGCTTTTATTATAGAAAAGTCATAAAATGATTATACGAGTAGGAGGATCATTTATGGAGAGTAGAGAAACAGAAGAAAAAATCTTAGCGGCGGCGTTTAAGGTTGCTGACCGTTACGCACTCAGCGGGACTAGAATGCATCTGATCGCGGAAGAGGCAAAACTTGTACAGTCAAATCTGCATTATTATTTCAAAACAAAACAGGATTTATTACTCGCCTTACTACAATATATTCAAAAATATTTCAGTGAAACAAGACGCTCTGTTTTGGAGCAGGAGCAAGGCACTTTGGAAGATGGGATCAAAGGTTTTTTTCAGCAGAAAAAAAATATCATTTTAAATGCTCCGGAATATGACCGAGTGCAGGTGGATTTTTGGAGGCTCAGTCAAACAGATGAAAGATTTGCAGAACCTTTTTATGAATTTTTTGATACATGGAGGAAAGATATTTTTCAGGTTTTAAAGCTATATGCACCGGAGATAAAAGACTCGCGAATCTGGATGGCGTCCTGTGTGATGCTGTCTATGATGATGGGTGCATCACTCCAGTATTTGGAATCAGAAGAGGCATTTGACCTGGATGATTATTTTGAAGCCTGCCTTGACATGATCATGAAGCATCTGGATTCTTAAATATTTATGAAAGCATAATCAAAATAAGATCATCTCACCTGATATTATGATTTTAATTATTTATTCAAGAAAAGAAGCGGGCTGTTTATCAGCTCACTTCTTTTTCCCCTTCATAAATAAGACATCTGCGGCATAATATTTGTATTCCACTACAATACAATTATGCTCTTTTTCTTAATTTCATGCCCGTAACAGCCGCTCCTGACAATGCGATCAGCATCACGATTGACAGAATGACCGTGCTGTTTGATGTAGTAGATACCGGTGTGCTCTCACCTGTCCTGGGTGACTTATTACCGCTATTTGTGCTGCCTGGCTGTGCAGCAGACGCGTTCTCGATCGTAAATGATGTTTCTGCGGCGCCATCTGTATAATTCACACGGTAAATATGTGTTCCTACACTAAGGCTTTGCAGAAATTCCGGCTTCAATGAAACCACAGTGGATCCTGACCATGCGTCATAATTGCTCGGATCTACTGCCGCGCCGTCAATGGTAATGCCTGCAAATTTGGAAAAGTCTCCGTCGCATGTGATGACCAGCGGATCACTGCTGCCAGGAGTCCATGCAGCACCTGCCCCGCCTGTAAACGAATACTGCGGGCCTGCCGGCTCCTCTGGTGCTGGCTGCGTCGGATCTTCGGGCGTCGGCTGTTCCGGTGCTGGTTCTACTGGTGCCGGCGTTCCGCCGCGGACTGTACGTCCAAATTCCTGTACCCAATAATCTTCTCCATTGTACTGCACGTGTCCGATTCCAATCGCGACATAGCCGGGCTCAAGCATATTTCTTCGATGCCCCTGTCCATCGTAAGATTTATTATCCTCTCTCCACAGTTGGAACGCCCCGTTTGCTCCAAGGCCTGTCCCCATGGCAATATTCTCGCCTTCGCAGAGCCCTGCGGTTGTTACCATTGAGCCATCCGGTCTGGTGTGTGAAAAGTTGACAGCAATCTCCTCCGCCCTCTGCATGGCAAGCTCTGTCAGATAAGAGTCAACCGCCAGCGCCTGAGACGGCCCCATAAATCCCACCTGATCACAGTCCGCACCGGTCGCACGGAATCCGTTTACAAGGCTTACCATCGTTCCGTCATCAGATACACGCGTACCGGCAGCAGATGTCTCCATCCCCATGCCAAGTACCAGCGCACAAGACAACAGCGCAGCAAGCCTCTTTTTAAATCCTGATTTCATAACCTCCTGCTCCTTCATCAAAATATTGGATTTTAACAAACTTAATATTATGTCTGTTAGTACCATTTCCCCCCCCCGCGGTATTTTTGTCAACAGGATTTTCACAAAAATTTCCAATTTTTTTCACATTTTCCCTTTTTCCGCAATCTCTATCATAGAAGCGCTCTCACTCTTTAAATACCGTTTCAATAAAAAGCAGCAAAAATGCGGAAACGTAAATATCCTACCGCTGTACCCAATATTTCCTCCCGACAGATTCATTCCATATTTAATATCCGGATACCGTTCACTGGAGATCAATGTCTGCAGAGACTTTGACCTCCCGCCCACCGCCTTCACTTCCACCGGGATCAGTTCCGAGCCTGTCCTGATAAAAAAATCCTCCTCCAGGGTAGAATTTTCTTTTTTAAAATAATACAATCCGTATCCGCTTTTAGAAAGCGCCTCCGCCGCAACATTTTCATATAATGCCCCTTTATATACTCCGAGATTTTTATTTTCCCGCAGATCCTCCTGCGCCTCCTCGTCCAGCATTGCCACCAGCAGCCCGCTGTCCGCAAAGTACAGCTTCATTTTGGTATCGTCATAGTTCCCTTTCAATGGCAGCTCCGGAAAATGCAGACAATAACAGGGATTTACAACCCCTGCATCCTTCAGCCATTCGATGCACCCCCGATAATCCTTAAACCTTGCCCCGGATGCCACCTTGGAAATCTGGAACTTTTTATTGTCTTTCGCCAGCTGCACCGGGATATGGCCAAATACATTGAGAATCCGGGTCTGATTCATCCCCTGCGCATATTTGCGGATATCTTCCTCATAATCCGCAAGAAGCTGCCTCTGTGTCTGCAATGATCCCTCAAAAGTCCCCTTTTCAATATAATCACGTATAACGGCAGGCATTCCGCCGAGGATGCAGTAATCCATAAACAGATCTGAGCACACCTTCATCATGACTTCCGAAAATGGTTTCAGATTTTTCATATGGTCCAGCAACTCTTCCACAAAGTCATCCTGATATCCCCTGGCCCACAAAAACTCTTCAAAATCCAGAGAATGCATCTCATAGTCCTGCTTGTACCCTACGCTGTTGCTTTCAATCCTTCTGTAGCTGATCCCCAACAGGGAACCGCTGCAGATCACATCATAATTCCCGTCGATGGAAAAAAATTTCAGTGCCGTTGAAATTTCCGGAAAATCCTGCAGCTCATCAAAGAACAGCAACGTATTTCCCGCCTCAAAACATTTGCCCGGATCCAGCCGGGAAATATTATTGACAATATCCTGCACCGCATAACCATCTGTGGTGACCATTTTATATTTCGGTTCTTCTACAAAATTAATCTCTATGATATGCTTATAATTCTCTTCCGCAAATTTCCGGATAGACTCTGTTTTTCCGATCTGTCTGGCGCCTTTTATGATCAATGGCTTTCTGTATTTATCCTGTTTCCATTCCTTCAGATACCGGTCTATTTTTCTCTGCAGATACATCCTGTCACCTCAGTTTCCGAGAGTGCTCCCTCTGTACTCTGACTCTATCATAACATTTTATGAGGGAATTATTCCTGTTTTATCACAAAACATGAGGGAATCGTCAGATCACCACCTCCGAATACATCTTGATATGAAACTCGGTCCCTGCCTCTTCCTCACTGCTCACGCTGATCGTCCCATTCTGCAGCATGATCATCTGCCGGGACATGGCGAGCCCGATCCCCACACTGTCATTGGACTGGTTTCCCGCCTTATAAAACCGGTCGAATATATAGGGAAGGTGCTCCTTCGCGATTCCCTCTCCGTTATCCCGGATAAAAATATCCGTCGCCAGATTATTCTGGCTTACGGTGACGCACACCTCCCCGCCCGGCTGCGTATGCTCGATGCAGTTCTTCACAATATTGGAAATGGCTTCCGCCGTCCAGTGCGCGTCGCAGATCAGACGAATATTTCCATCCGCCGAAACGGACAGCTCCACCTCTTTCAGTTCCGCCAAAATTTCAAATGGCTGACAGGCTTTCTGGATCAGCTCCCGAACCGGCACGTCCTGTTTTTTCAGCTTCAGCATATTGGCATCCAGTTGGGAGAGGGTCAAAAGATTTCGGATCAGCCATGTGATCCGGCTCACCTGAGAATCAATCTTATCGGTAAATTCCACCCTCTTCTCTTCGTCCAGGTTCGGGCTTTTCAGCAGATCCGTCATGATCGTGATGGAAGTCAGGGGGGTTTTGATCTGATGTGAGATATCCGAAAGCATCTGGGCCAGATATTCCTTTTCCCGGACTGCCCCTGCAGATTGCTCCCTGTTCTGGATCACAAGCTTATAGATCTCACTCTGCAGGACGCCAATCTGTCCCTCACTGTACTTGGGCAGCTCCGGAATCTCCGGATGGTCCTGCAGCTTCATCAGATACAGGATCAGCTCCTCCAGCTGCTTTTCCCGCCTGTACCATGCTCTGGCGGAAATGAAGCACAGAGCTGTACAGCATAACAGACCGAAAAAGGCGGTACGCGAACCGCCTGTGAAAATAACGAAAAACGCAGTCATCCCCAGAATGATAAACTGTATGATAATCTCCATCTCCTGCCTCCTGCTTCTGCTATGCGCAGAGAAACCTGCATCCCACTTTCCGCAGCCGCTTCATATATACGCTCAATGTATTGTCATTGACAAAATCCCCAGCCTCGTCCCAGATCCCTTCCAGGATCTGCCCCCGGGAAAGGGTCTGACCCCGGTGGTTCAGAAAGATCAGCAGCAGCTTGTATTCCATCGCCGTGAGAATGATCTCCTCCTTGTCCGAATAGACTCTTCCTGTCTGCAGATTGACCTGGTTGTTCCCCACCCGGACGATATGCTCCGAGATGCCCTCCTGCGCGGAGGTCCTTCTCAGGATTGCCTTCATTCTCGCCAGCAGTTCCCGGATGCGGAAGGGCTTGCAGATATAGTCGTCCGCCCCCTGCTCCAGAGCCATCACCGTATGCACCTCATCCTCGCACGCCGTCAGAAAGAGGATCGGGGTCTTGCTGTGTTTCCGGATCTCCCGGCAAATCTGGTATCCGTCCCCGTCCGGCAGCATGATATCCAGCAGATAGAACCCAATGTCCCTGCAATTGCGGATCTGCTCCATGGCTTCCGATACATTCGGCGCGGAAAGCACCTCATAATTTTCCTGCAGCAAGGCAAACTTCAATCCTTCCCGTATGATCTCGTCATCTTCTACGACTAAAACCTTCATCCCCGTTCCTCCTGAACTTCCATTCTTTCATACTGATGAGAACTGTTTTTACACCTTCACACGCTTTCCCTGCGGATCTCCTCGAACAGATCCTCATGCCGCTCCTTCCTGAAGCCGTACAGCGCCAATCCTGTCAATACGATTCCCACAAGCACAGCCGCGCCCGCAACCCCGATCCAGGGCGTGGGAAGTTCACTGCTTCATATACTGCCTGGTGACGTAAAATACGATATTCCTTTTCACCGTCCGTCACCTCCCGACATCCGGATCCGTTCATCCCGGGTGATACGTCCGTCCTCAATGCTGATCATCCGGTCCGCCTGCAGCGCAATGCTTTCATCATGGGTGATGAGAATCAGGGTCTGCTTCTGGTTCCGGTTGGATTCCTTCAAAAGCCGGATGATCTCCGCTCCGTTTTTCCGATCCAGATTGCCTGTAGGTTCATCGGCCAGCACGATGGCCGGGCGGTTATACAGTGCCCGTCCGATAGACACCCGCTGCTGCTGTCCTCCGGAAAGCTGCCCCGGCAGATTTCTCCTCCGGTCGGAGAGCCCCATGCTCTCCACGATCTGATCAAGCCGCTCCTGATCCAGCTTCCGGCCGTCCAGGAGGTGCGGCAGCACGATGTTCTCATCCACATTGAGGACCGGCAGCAGATTGTAGAACTGATAGATCAGCCCCACCTGCCTTCTCCGGAAGATCGCCAGCTTATCCTCACTCAGCCCGTAGATGTCCGTCTTTCCGATCAATACTTTTCCCTCGGTGGGCTTATCCACTCCGCCCAGGATATGCAGCAGAGTGGATTTGCCGCTCCCGGAAGGCCCCGCGATCGATAAAAATTCCCCTGCTTCCACAGAGAAAGAAATCTGGTCCAGCGCCTTCACGCAGGTATCGCCGGAACCGTAAATTTTTGATAGGTTTTCACATCTGAGAATTTCCATAAGAATGCCCCCTTGTATTGATTATAACCAGATCCTGTAAAATCAGCTACTTATTTTTTTACTGCTTCCTGTCAGGATAGTTTAAATTATACAGGGGGCATATGACACTGCAGTGAATGATTCGGTGACAGAATTGTCATTTAACTCGACCTTCTATTGCAGCTCCAATTTCAAAAAATCCCACTTTGCCTCTTCGCATTCGTCAGCGCCTCACACGGCTAATCATCATCCTCCTCCATTTCCGGCCGTACCCTCCATTCCCGGATCACTCCGCAGGCAATCTTCACACCGCTGTCTCCCGATGGCTGGGAGTGGAAATCATCCGGATGGAGATGGATCACCACCGTTTTCCCGATCACTTCCTCCGGGTGGATCCGCCCTGTATACACAGCCATCCACGCTGCCCCGCGGGTAGATAACAGAGGCGGCAGGTCTCCGGCATGCTCCGGATGCTCCTTCCCCTCCGGATTATAATGTCCCCCGGTAATTTTCAGCAGGTCGGAAGCATCTCCTGTACATGCCCCACCCTCATGGATATGAAATCCGAAGAAATGTCCTGCCGTTTCACTGTCCTCATCCGGCAGTCCGTAAATCTCCGCCATCAGCACCGTACCGCCGAATACATCATAAAAGGTAACTCTTCCGTGGATCTCCGGATATTCTTCCGTACCCCGGATGTCTGCATACGCCTCCGGCGCTCCGTTCAATTTTTCAATCATAGCATTCACCTTCATGCATGCCCCTTGGGTTTACCTTATGCAGAAAATGAAATTTTGTGAATACGTATCCTTACAAATAAGAAAAGAGTTTCGCTTGCGAAACTCGCGCCTGCGGCGGTCGCATCGCGACATCTACCTTGTACGCCGCAGTGCGCATCCCCCGGAGGGGTCCGTACTCCAACAGAATCTGTCCTGCATATCCTCCGGCAGAGGCGCAGTAAAGTCCATCCTCTCTCTCGTGATCGGATGGTCAAAGTGCAGCCGATAGGAATGCAGCGCCTGACGGCTGATCCATTCCATATCCGGATTGTAAAGGTAATCCCCGATCAGCGGAAAGCCCAGATATTTCAGATGGATCCGGATCTGATGGGTGCGCCCTGTTTCAAGACGAAGAGAGACCAGGCTGTGGCCGTTCTTTTCCTCTACAACCTGATAATGCGTCACCGCGCGCTCTCCCTTTTCAAAATCCACCTTCCGCTCGATGAGCGATCCTTCCCTGCGGGACAGCGGCGCGTCGATCGTCCCGGAAGCCGGAACGACCCTTCCGCGTATGATCGCCAGATATTCCCTCTCAATCTCATGCCGATATCCCATCCCGGACAGGATATTGGCGCTGACCATATGCTTTGCGACGACCGTCAGCCCGGAGGTATCCCGGTCCAGGCGGTTCGCACACCGGAAGATAAACGGCTCATTCTGCTGCTGATAATACCACACCAGCGCATTTGCAAGGGAATAACAGTAGTTCTTCATGGATGGGTGCATGGGCAGTCCTGCGGGCTTATTGACCACCAGGATGTCCTCATCCTCATAAATGATCTGAAAGGGGATGTTTACCGCCGGAATTTTTTCGGAGCACTCTGTCTCCCGGATCCGGACCACAAGCTCGTCTCCTGCTGACAATATTTTCTTCAAAATGCAGCGATCCCTGTTGACCTGAATGCTGTCCGGCAGCTTTTTCAGCTCCGTCAGATTCTGCCTGGAATACCCCCGGCGGCGCAGATACTGCTCGATCCGAAGGTTATGCTCTGCTTCACTGATCAAATAAACGATTGTACGATTCACCGTCTGACCGTCCTATTCTTCCATAATGGTGCAAATTTCTCCGTCATCTGTTCTGTCTGATTGATCTTTTCCAGCTTCCGCTCTGCCGCTGCAGAACCCAGTTTCAATTCTGCTTCACAGACTCTTTTCTCACCCTCGCGCCGAACACGCGCCTGATCTGCTGTCTGAGTCTTCTCCAGATCCGCGGACAATTTTGTCAGCTCTGTCATCGTCTCGCCGTCAACGGCAGGTGCATCCATTTCCTGATTTTTCTCCGGCTTTTGCCCCATGCTGCCCTGTTCTTTGGTATTCTCTGCCTGCTTTGCCATCTCCGCCGCAATCTGTCCGTTGATCTGATCCAGCTGCTTTTCGTACTCCTCCAGCTGCTCCTGCAATCCCGCCGGAGCGCCTCCGTCCTCTTCGTCCAATACCCTCGTGATCAGGGACTCCTTGCTGCTTTGTATCAGTTCCTTCTGGTTCATCAGGTTTGCCAGAAGGCTGGATGCTTTTCCCAAGGGAGAGATCAGCGCCGTATCACTCCGCATCTGCATTCCCGCCTGCTGCCCCTGACCCACCTGATCCGCGCGTTTTGTGTTGAAGCTCTGGTTCATTGCTGCTGCCTGAAAAAGCCTGGCAGTCTGACCTGTATAAATCCTCATGATCAATTCCTCCTCTTTGTCATTCTGTAAATCCCATACATCTGGGAAATCTGATCCTGTCAATATAGCTGTCGGTCAGCCGGATCGTTTCCATTACTTCAATGCTGTAGAAGGGAATTTTTTTGCTGTCAATGGGATTTTACATCCTATTTTTTTCTCCACCCGCCACTGCGGAGCCGTCCCGTCATCTCCCCAGTATTCATCCAGCGAAAGGATTTTACCGTCTTTTGTCCTTATAAATGAAACCACATGGAAGGAAAGGCTTCTGTCACAGCTGAATACATGAACAGCTACAACCGATAAATCCCCCATCGTCTCTATCCGTTCGATCTCTCCATCCCATTCCCCCGGATATTCACAGTTTGCCCTTATATACTCTTCCACTGTAAAATGCTCATCCGTACAGTGCCAGTTAATGTACGCATCCATGCAAAAGCAGTCTCTTATTTGATCGGCATCCTGTCTTAATACCGCATCCCAGAATCCTTTTATATCCATAAGTCCCTCTCTCTGGTTTTCTTATCTCCGCCTGTCATAGATGTATTATATAGCACTCATTATCGTCTTTCAAGAGGGATATAAACGGCAAGAAATAAAAAACAGACACCAGGCGCCGCGGGGAACAATGGTTGATCACCATTTCTTCTGATATCATTTTCCTCTGCCTGCCAAACATCTTATGCATACGCCTCCAATATCTGTATCAACGCACTTGCACTGCTGCTGTGCGAACGTTCCAGCATGGAATGATGTCTCTCTGATTCTGCGACTGCGCAGCGCATCATTTTATGGGATACGGTCGAAGTAAACAGGATCACCAGATCCGGACAGCCAATCTGGCCGCTTAGATCGGATTTCATTTTGGTAAATACCTTAGATTTATGATTGTATTTCTTGCAGATTTCCTTATACCGGGCCTCCATCCTCTCGTGTCCGCCTATAATCACAACGCTCATGTGAGCTCCTCCTTTCTTTAGACAGTTAGCTATAACTAACTCGCGTTGTTAAAGAAAATGCCATAAGGCATTTTTCTGTCCGATATTTAGATTGTATAAACATCTCTCTTTTGGTTAGCTATAACTAACTTTTATATATGTTATCACATCATCGTCATGTCTGTCAATAGGTTTTCAATAAGATTGCCAAAATCCCCCCCCTATCCATTCCAAGGCCCGGACCTTTCAAAAATTTCTTTGAGAAACACTGAAAAAGCGGAGCAGCACACGCCGCCCCGCCGATCCCATAGCATTATTCCATTGCTCTGGTCTGCTCAACAAGAGATTGCTTTTTCAAATTTCCAGTTGTATAAGAAATCAAGATAAGCTGCACAATCAACAGAATCGCTAAATACATCCATACGACCAGCCACGGAAAGGAATAATAAAAGTATGGATTCATCGTTTTTACAACTACCTGTACGGATAGGAAGCCGAGTCCGGTTCCCAAAACCAGTGTTACAAGCGCAGCAAAAGCAGAATAACTCCACCCTTTATAACACAGCATTTTGATCAGCTGCTTTTTACTCAAACCAATCGCCTGCAGCATTCCAATTTCCTGCCTCCGGGACAGAAAGTTCGTGATTGTCGTATTGACAAGGTTGATCAGAGAAAAGCACACAACAATAACAGCCACGATCAGCAGCACCCCGAAAGATAGTTGCTGAAGTCCGCTATAATAAGTGATACTTTCTTTTATAGTCTCCATAACCAAATCGCTGTTTCCGTCTATTAGCTGATTTAATGCAGCTTCAACCGTATCGAATTTATCTGTGTCAGTCATTACGGAAATCGTTCCTGCAATTCGTTCTTTCTCCAAATTCTGCTGCTCATCCCGGCGAAAGCCCTGCCTCTTGCCTCTGCAGCGCCGTCATATGAAACTAACATGGTCGAGATCAGTACAACCAATACTCCGCCGAGCGAAAGAGAAAGTATTGTTAAAATGGATTTTGCCTTTTGTCTGGACAGATTCATTTTCGCCAGTGAAGCAGGTGTTATTTTACGGTGC
>CAJTGD010000065.1 GCA_910575475.1 Lachnospiraceae bacterium
TTACAAGAGAAAACAAAAACGGACAACTTTGAGATAAGTTAAGTAAAAAGGGAAATAAGTAAAGTGGCGACAACTTTAGGCTGCTTCAGCAGCAAACCGAACCTACCGGCTTTAGCCGGTAGTGGTTCAGTTTAATTCATATATGAAGCCGGTACAATACCTTTTGCGTGAATGCAGGGATTTCCTGCTTCAATTTATGCATAACGGAAAATGGAAAAAGCTGTCCCATCCAGAGCATTCTTCTCTGATGCGGCAGCCTTTTTTGCTCATTTATGAGTAGGCCGCGAATCCAAAAGGGGCTGTCGGTTAATGATAGTTTTTCCACAATATATGCCGTGATTGATGAGATATCAAAGCAAGATATTGTGAAGAAATGCTATTTCCCGACAGTCCCTCTCGGATTGCAACCGTACAGTTAGAAATAATCGGATTCTCAATATTTCAGCGTCCGGTAATTCTCTTCCTTCTCATACTCCTTCCCTACGCCGTCATCCTCATAAAGCGTGTACTCCGAACCCGCATATCCCAGCATGGTCAGATGCTCTGTATCCAGTGCGTCCACATACTCCGCGGCCTCTGCGACCGGAACGCACTTCCCGCTGCGGATAAACATCGGCACTTCATTCAAAGCGATCTCCACATAATGATGTCCTTTTCCCAGAACCTCCTCCGAAATGGATCCGTCCGGCAGGAACTTGACGAACTTCATTTCCTCTGGCAGGTACACATAACGCCCCCGCGCGTTCTGGGTGTAGACCGGCGCGATCATGATCTCATTTCCGAGCATCATCTGGTCCTCCACCTGTACGGCCATGGAATCCTCCGGATACACAAACGCCAGCGGCTTGAAATACAGATCGTCATTCAGCGCGGCCTTCATATATTCGCTGTACAAATAAGGAATCAGCCGGTAACGCACGCCCACCACATGGCGGAAGTCGTCAAGATCCTCGAACTGATAGCACTCCTGATCCCTGGTTCCCGCAGCCGCATGGTCCCGCATCAGCGGGGTAAATACGCCGAGCGCCAGCCAGCGCAGCAGCAGGTCTCTCGTGGTGTCCGCTCCGAAGCCGCCCAGATCCGCTCCGGTATACAAAAATCCACACATGTTCAGAGACGGCAGCATTTTCAGGTTCAGCAGGATGTGAGACCACCAGGACTTGTTGTCGCCCATCCAGATTCCGCCGTAGCGGTGCATTCCAATATAGGAGGAACGGGAGAACATGAGGAAACGTTTCTCCGGATCGATCCGCTCAAATGCTTCTCCGGCCGCGCGGGTCATATAGTACCCGAACAGATTGTGCACCTTGTCGTGGCGGATCTTTTCCCCGTTCACTATATGATAAAAACGGCGGTAATCCTCTTTGCTGTTTGCCAGCCCTCCGATCTTACCCATCAGCGGCCAGATGGAAGCCCCGGAGTCAATATCCTGTTCGGCGCTGTCATTGGTGTCTGATGTGGGGGCAACCGCCAGCGTCCCCGCGTTGACTCCGCTGTTATGGTCATCATTTTCCAGAAAATGCTTCAGCAGTCCTTTCAGTTCTTCGATGCCCTCCGGAGAGTAGAAGATCGCAGGCTCATTCATGTCATTCCAGAAGCCCTCGATCCCCTGGTCTGTCAGGATCCGGTACTTATCTCCGAACCACGCGCGGGCCTCGTCATTGAGCACATCCGGGAAATGGGTATCCCCCGGCCAAACCGCCGCCACGAAGTCGCTGCCGTCCTCACGCTGGCAGAAGTAGCGGTTCTTCACGCCCTCCTCGTACACGTCGTAGCCGTCCTCAATCTTGACGCCCGCGTCGATGATGGGAATGAGCCGAAGGTTTTTGTCCTTCATTTCCTGTACAAATTCCGGAAAATCCGGGAAATTTTTTTCATTCAGTGTGAAATCCTTAAAATCCTGCATATAGTCGATATCCATGTAGACCATATCCAGCGGGATGTTATTTTCCCGATAGCCGTCCGCGACCTTTCGGAAATCCTCCTTGGTCTTGTAGCCCCACCGGCTCTGTCCGAAACCAAAGGCGAATTTCGGCGGGATGTAGCTTCTGCCGATGATCTTCCGGAACTGCTTTACGATGTCGTAGGGCGAGCCGCCGTCGATCACGAACAGGTTCAGATCGCTTTCGGCGCAGGACACCTGCAGCGTATCCATCCTGGTATATCCGATGTCAAATGTCATGGCAGAGGGATAGTCGAAGAACAGCCCGAAAGTTTCTTTTCCGGATACCACGATAAAATTGTGGGCCCCGTAAAGGGAACGCTTGTCCTCCGTGTGGTTGGGGTCGTCCGTGCAGTCGCTGATATAGCAGTAGCCCCGCTTGTTCAGCCCCCGGTTGGCCTCCCCAAGCCCGTATACGATATCCGTTTCTTCCATAATATAGGTAAAACAAAATCCCTGTTCCGTTTCAATCCTGCCGTAAGCCGGCGTTCCTTCCCCGGCAGCGACCTCTGTTACCACCGCCTCTGTTGAAAATGGTTTTCCATATACATACTTCTGAATCATCACGAGTCCTCCTGTTCTTAATATGTTGTATTGCTTCCGCTCTTTGTTCGAAAGGCGTCCGATCTGCCCAGTATACGCCTTTTCCCTATGTTCGAACGATAACTACATTATAATATACTTCTGTGAGAAATGCTTACACTATTTTATGCAATAATCACGAAATTTTGACTTTTTGCGAGCCGAACGGACTGTATTGTGATATGCCGTTACTGTATTGGCCGGTTGCCGTGCAGAGAGTGCACGACACCGTGTGAACAGTAATGATAATTCCCGCAAACCTTCTTTGTCAAGGATTGTTTCAGGTAGGCAGGATTGGAAAATTATGATATGATGTAACTATCCAGAACGGCAGCAATATGAAAAAACAGGCTGTGCAAGCAGACTTGATCAAGGGAATGAAAAGCCGTAACTGATCTGGGTGCTGATTCGGCAGGTCATCTGCATTGCGGTAAACTGGATGCAAATGACCTGCCGGACCGCAACCGCACAGCTGGAAAAATTTGAAGGACGAGAGTACGAAAGAGATGAATCAACAAGAAAAACATCAAATAGAGAAACAACAAAAGGAACCTTCTTTTTACAGACAATTTTTTACATTATATATTGCCCTGGTGCTGCAGAATGTGGTGACCCTGAGCGTCAATCTGACGGATAATGTGATGCTGGGGGCGTACAGTGAGACCTCCCTTGCGGGAGTGGCGGCAGCAAATCAGATCCAGTTCGTGTATCAGATGCTGCTGGCCGCCTTTGGGGAGGGCATGGTCATCCTCGGAAGCCAGTACTGGGGAAAACAGCAGACAAAGCCCATGAAAAAAATCGCGGCCATGATGATGCAGCTCGGGCTGGCGGTGATGGTGGTTTTATTTGTACTGATCAGCCTTTTTCCGGAGCAGGGGATCGGGCTGTTTACCACGGACGGGCCGATCATTGCAGAGGGAGCGGGATATCTGCGGCTGATCCGTTTTACCTATCTGTTCTTTGCGGTGACCCAGCTTTTGCTGGCCGTGCTTCGGAGCATGCAGATCGTGAAGATCGCGCTGTACCTTTCGGCCATGACATTTTTTGTCAACTGCGGCATCAATTATATGCTCATCTTCGGACGATTCGGCATGCCTGAGATGGGAACGGCAGGAGCGGCGGTGGGGACACTGACCGCCCGGATCCTGGAGACTGCCGTGCTGATTATTTATATTGCAAAGACCGAAAAAAATCTGTGCCTGCGGGTGCGGGACTTCTTCCAGTTTGACCGTCTGCTCTGGAAGGATTATATCAAGGTGACTCTGCCGATCCTGGCGACAAATGGTCTGTGGGGTGTGAATACGGCTTTGCAGACGGCCATTCTGGGCCATATGACCGCGGCGGCGATCGCGGCAAACAGCGCCGCCTCCAATCTGTTCCTCCTGGTAAAATCTACCGCGGTCGGCGCGGCTTCCGCTGCGGGAGTGATGATCGGAAAGGCCATCGGCGGCGGGGATATGGAGCAGGTGAAGCGGTATGCCAGGCGCCTTCAGAAATTATTTCTTGGGATCGGGATCTGCTCCGGGATCGCCCTGTTTTTCCTGCGTGTCCCGGTGCTGAGCCTGTACGACCTGCGGCCGGAGACCAAGGCCATGGCAAATACGTTTCTCATGATCCTAAGCGCCGTGGACGTGGGGATGTCCTACCAGATGCCCACCAATACCGGGATCATCCGGGGCGGCGGGGACGCCATGTTCGTGGTAAAGATGGACCTGATCAGCATCTGGCTGATCGTGCTGCCGCTGTCGTTTTTTATGGCATTCGTGGTGAAGGCATCGCCGGCAGTGGTGGTGTGGTGCCTCAACGCGGACCAGTTTTTTAAGTGCGTGCCGGCATTTCTGCGGTGCAGGTCGTGGAAGTGGATCCGGAAGCTGACCCGGGAATAAAGAAAAAGATGGGGCTGAACGGAACAGCCCCAAAAGAAACTCATACACATTGTTTTTCAGATGCTTTTTTCGCCTGGCAAAGTAAACGGAGCACAGGAGCGATCTCGGCATCTAAAAGTCTTTTATATTCTTCAAAGGACAAGCCACGGGTTTTCAGGCAATGGTCTTCTCTGATCGCGTGTATTTCGTCAATTGTAAGTGTAATATTATAAATTACTGGATGAGATGAATCAAGGTGAAATTTTTGATATGATATTATTATTGTTCTCGGTAATATTCTGTCAGGCAGCATGCAGGTCAGAAAAGTGTATATGCTTTAGAACCATACCATTTCACAAGTGAAATTCTGAATCCACGAAAGTTATTTTTTGACGCTGAAAAAGGACAGAATTGGAGAATCCTTTATTCAGAAATCGGATTATACTTGTATCATACAAAAGCATGAATGTAAAGGAACCCCGGAATCTGCAGGTCTTTTCAATAGCATTTACAGAGAGAATGCAAGGGGCTCGCAAACAAATAAAAAGAAAGAAGGATGAAGCATGGTACTTGTAATCACAAAAAATACGGTAAAGGACAGAGACGCGTATCTGCCTCTGGCAAAGGCATTTGCATCAGACGCGTCGCATGACGGGGGATGCCTTATGATGGATGTATGCGTGGATCCGGCGACAGTGGATGAAGTCGTTTTTGTATCCAAGTGGGAGGCGAAAGAAGATTTTCAGGCGCATGTCCAGGGGGAATCCTTTCAGAAGCATATCCTAGGGATGTCGCCCTATTATGTAGCCGGAACAGATACGATCCTGGAAATCCAGACAGATTAGGAAGCAGGCTTGTTTAAACCATGAAACTTGCGATTGACCTATTATAGGGGCTGTTGTAGTATAATAATATAGACAGGCAACTTGAGTGTCGGTCAAAGTGTTGAAATAAGGTGTTGTGCCAGAGAGCAGGATGCGTAATGTATATGATTGTGTGGTGGCTTTTGAGAAGCTGCTGAATAAAGAATACCATTTGATACTGGGAAGAAAAGGAATAGCTGTCTCATTGCAAATAAATTTTGATAAAAAAATGCTTTCATTTAATGGGGCTTCAATATCTAACTGACAGACCGGAATTGTTTCGTGACAGAGAAAAAATATTTGATTCGATCAGAAGCCGGCGGATAACAGCCGAACAGCTCCAGTCGTCAGACTTGTATCATAAAATAGCAGACAGAGTAGATATGCTGCCGCTCTTTTTTTCCGCAGGATAAAATGGATTATGCAAAAAATCAGGCATCGTGGACTTTACTTTTTAAGAAAAAAGTAACTCTATCAACAGGAAAAGAAGAGATCCTCTATGATAAGCTTAAAAAATGAATTTTGGATATCCGACTTATAGCATCTGAGCCCAAAAGCCCGGATGCTTTTTTATTGTTCGCGGCAACGATACTTTTTTCTTTTGATTTTCTTTAGAATATCCCTCTTGACAAAATATATTATACAACATATAATATAAACAAATAAAATATATAGTTCAAAAAAACATATATTTTAAATCAATGTATAGAAAGGACTGATATCATGACATTTCCGTTGAATGCGCCTATGTTCGACCTGCTTGTCCTGTCGATCATCGCGGAGTCTGACGCCTATGGCTACCAGATCAGCCAGATCATCAAGCGGGCAGCCAACACCAAGGATTCCACGCTCTATCCGATCCTGCGCCGTCTCCAGGAACAGCATTTCGTTGAGACTTATGACGAGCAGTATCAGGGCCGTAACCGGAAGTACTATACCATTACGGATTCCGGCAGATATTATCAGGAAGAACTGTCGAAGGAATGGGACCGTTACAAGACGATTATTGATGACATTGTGAAGGGAGGAACTGAAAAATGACCAGAGCAGACTACATGACGATACTTTCCCACAATCTGCGGCGCCTGCCGAAGGAGGACTACGACAGGGCCATAGAATATTTTGAAGAATACTTTAATGAAGCGGGGCCGGCACATGAGCAGGAGGCCATCCAGGATCTGGGCGCGCCGGAGGACGCTTCCCGGGAGCTGATTATGAATCTGGCCGAGAAGAACATCGGGGAACCGCCAAGGACCGTCAGGCGCGGATTCCACGCGGTCTGGGTGGGAATTCTGGGCGTGTGCGCCGCACCCATCGCGCTTCCTCTGCTTTTGGCTTTGTTCTGTGTGATATTTGCGCTGGTTATCACCGTAGCAGCCGTATTGGGGAGCCTTTTCCTGACGGCGGTCTGCCTGGTCGGGGGAGCCGCGGTTGGCCTGGCAGGCGGATTTGCTCTGACATTCCGTACCTTTACGGATGGGATCGCGACGATCGGGTTGAGTTTTGTCACGCTGGGAATCGGGATCCTGTGCGTATACGGCTCCTTCCGTCTGTGCCGCTGGGCGCTGAGGAAGATGTCACAATCCCTGGGAAATATTATAAAAGGAGGACGCAGACATGAAAATAAACACGAATAAACTAATCAAGGTATCTCTCATCCTGATCGTCGTAGGCGCTGCGCTGCTGGCGGTCGGCCACCTGCTCGGCGGACGGGCGGGCGTTGCCTTTTCCGGAAACGGAGTGACATCCCCATATGCAAAACAGAAATCGTACACCTTGAAGAAAACAAAGATTGATTCATTTGCCGACACGGATATCCGGATCGGATCCTATGCGGATATCCGGATCCTGCCTTCCCGGGATGATCAGTTTTATCTGGAATATAAGCTGGACGGTGAGTACGGCGAACCCTTCTGGGAAGTGAGGGATGATACGCTGACCCTGACGCATACGGGCAGACAGAAGCAATTCGGTTTTGCTGTGAATTTCTTTTACCTCGGGACTTTCGGCATTCAGGACGGGATCAAGAATGCGGAGGTGAACCTGTATATCCCGGAGGGAGAGGAGATGGGACAGCTGAATGTGTATAACGATTCGGGAGACTTTTCCGCAGAGGATATGGCTTTCGGGGACGCGAAGCTGGAGATCAGCTATGGGGACGCGGAGCTCCGCGATGTGAGCTTTCAGGATCTAGAGCTGGATATGGAATCCGGCGATCTCAAGGCGGAGTCCGTGACCGCAGAGGACTTAATCCTGAAAAATGAATATGGAAATGTTACATTGAAGCAGATCAAGGTCGAAAATACAGAGGCAGGGCTGGAATCCGGCAGCCTGAAAGCAGACGCTTTCACATGTAATTCCTTGACAGCGAAAGTGGATTACGGCAACGTTGAACTGGACGGATTTTCTGCGGAAAAGGCGGAGTTTGTGCTGGAATCCGGGAACCTGGAGTTGGATGCCGAGGAACTGGCGGATCTGTCCTGCAAAAATGAATATGGTGACGTTGAGATTCGGCTCCCCCGGGATTTGTCGGAATATTCCGTAAATGCCCGCAGCGAGTACGGCAGTATCCATCTTCCCGACGGTGCCCCGGGACATCAGATTTCGGGAGATGGTGAGGCGGCTTATACGTTGGAAGGAAAGTCGAAGGGTACGATCACGGTCAAGGTGGATTCGGGAGATATTATACTAAGCGCCAGATAAATCTGCCGTACAGTTGGAATATTTTTCTACTGCTCCTTAGTGATAATAAAATAGTGATAGAAGCTCTGGCTCCATGAAGCCGCAGGTGAATCAGCACTTGCGGCTCATGGAGCCTTATGGTTACTGGGCAGATGCCGTTACTGTGAGCGCCCGATCAGGGGGTGAACAGTAACTTATTGGATTGCAACCGTGCAGGTGAAAAAAATTTTAATTGACGTTCTATAGGTATTTCAACTATAATAGATTATAGAATCCGGTATTTCCACAGGATATGCCATTGCGCGGCAGATGTCCGCTGCAATCTGCGGGCGGTCAGGCAGCGTCACGCAATAAAGGTCAGGTGAGATTGCAGCACGGTGTAACTGGAATACGGATGCACAATAAAAAGATATAAATCACATATATGTCTGACGAGTCGGACATCACTATTTCAGGAAAGAGGGATGCTGCATAATGAAACAGTTTTTTGGAATGAGCCAGCACGGAGACTTGAAGGAAGCGGCCCGCGGGGTGACCAGGCCGCAGTTTATCATGCTGCTTTCAAACGGAGATCAGTTTGAAGCGCATGTGAAGGAACTGGAGGCGCTTTTCCCGGGCGTGCCGAGTATCGGGTGTATCGGCATGAGCTATGATACCAGAGTGGTAGAAAAGGGGGTCGGCGTCATTGCGTTTTCCGAAGGGGTCAGCGCCGCGGCTAATGTACTCGAAGAGGTTTCGGTCATGCCGGTAAAATACATCGACCGGCTGGAGCGGGATGTGAAGGCGGTGGGCGGTACGGAGCGCGATACGGTCTGTATCGATTTCTGCACCGGCAACGATGCCTGCGTTCTGACCACCATCTACAGCGTCTTAAAGCGCAGGAACATTTCCCTGGTAGGCGGGACCGGCGACGCGGGCAAGGTTTCTGCAAACGGCAGAGTCTATGAAGATGCCGTGGTCTATGGGATCATCAAGAACCAGAACGGTAGGGTCAAAGCATATAAGGAAAATATCTATCACCAGATGCAGAACCACCGCTTTATCGCCTCCGGAACAGATAAGACAAAATACATACTGGGAACCCTCAACGGCCGTCCGGCCAGACAGGTTTACCAGGACATCCTCAAGATCTCGGAGAAGGATATCACCACACAAACGTTTAAAAATCCCTTTGGAAAGCTGAACGGGGACGACACCTGCATCGTATCGATCAAGGAGGTGCAGGGTGACGCGCTTTGCTGCTTCAGGCAGGTCAACGACTCGGACGTCCTGCTGCTGCTGGAACTGGGGGATTACAGGGCTATTGTAAAAAATACGATCGGCAAGATCAAACACGACTTTCCAAATATTTCAGCCGTATTTTCCGTGAACTGCCTGTTCCGGTATCTGCTGTTCACGCAGGAACATTACATGCAGGAATATCTGAACGAGATGAGCGCGTTGGGCAGACACGCGGGGTTTGTAGGATACGGGGAGCATTATAACAACCGTTTCGTAAACCAGTCCATGACCTGCGTGGTATTTGAATGATACAAGTGTCAAAAGAGTATCATAAGCGCCAAAATACCTTTTGACGCTTTCAGCATTTGAATAGGAGGGAAAAGAATATGGCATTTTGGAAAAAGAACAGGCGGGAGACAAAGAATATGCCTGTACACGATAAAAGCCTGAATCCGGTGCTGCATGTGATGAAGACCCTGAAGAACTATCACTCAGAGCTGGTGCAGAAGGAGGTGGATTCTCTGTGGGAGCTGGACCGGATCGGCCAGTCCTTCGGACATGTACTCTCGGAGGCTGAGAGCTTTCAGGGGCGGCTGCAGGAGTTCGGGCAGAACTTCATGAGTATTGAACAGGTGTCTGGTGAATTTTCAGAAGTGAAGGAGAGCATCTCCCAGTCGGTCGTCCGCGCCCAGGGCGGCGTGGAGGAGTTAAAGACCAGCTCCATGCAGGTGGACTCTTACTTTAAAGAAATGGAGACTACGTTCGAGGATCTGCAGACCGCGGTGGAGACGATCAAGCGGTGCATGGGCAAGATCGTGTCTATCGCCGAGCAGACCAACCTTCTGGCGCTCAACGCGTCCATTGAGGCGGCCCGTGCCGGAGAGCAGGGGAAGGGATTTGCGGTGGTTGCGGTCGAGGTGAAAAAGCTGGCGGATGAGATCAAGGAGCTGACCGGCGAGGTGGATTCCGGCATCCAGGATGTGGAGCAGGGGACAGAACACCTCAACACGAACATCAACGCTTCCCAGGAGGCATTGGGAGAGAGCCTGGAGAAGGTCAATGAGACCTACGAGATGTTTGATGAGATCACCCAGTCTGCGGAAGGCGCTACGAAAGTACATAACGAGATTTCCGGTGTCATTGATGATTCCAAGAATGCGCTGGATATGCTGTGCGGTTTCTTTGAACAGATCAAGAGCCTGAATCAGGACGTGGTGAAGCATATCCGACAGGCGTCGCGGCTGGGAACGACCAAGAGCGCCATGTTTGAGGATATTGATAATCTGATGGCGCAGATCCCGCCGATTATAAAAGAATATACCTCAGAAGAGAAATGAGTAAATAAAGAGCTATCCGAAAATGACATCTGCATACCATCTATTGCGGGTATGCGGTCATTTTCGGGCAGCTCCTTCTATGTAGAGAATAAATATAGCGATCCCACTGCGGCGCAGGGACCGCGGTTCCTTCACTTAGGGGATCCCGCGGCTTCAGATTAGCAGGTCGCCCCGCCCACTACATGCTTTTCCAATATCTGTTTTTTATCAATCTTGCTGTTCAGCAGCTTATCCTGTACATATTCAAAGCCCAGCCGTGCGATGGTATCCGCAAAGCGCTCTCCGGACTGTCCTTCGTCACGGAAAAACAGGATGGCCCGCTCCACCACGTCGATGACCTCCTCCTCGGAAGTGAAGATCCTGTCCAGAGCGCGGCCCTCCGCCACCTTCTTGCCCCAGCGTCCGCCGATGTATACCTTGTAGCCGGTCAGCGATTCGGTCACGGCGCCGAAAGGACATTTTCCGATACAGCGTCCGCAGTGGTTGCAGCTGTCCGGGGCGATCCGGATCTTTCCGCCGTCCAGCTCCGCCACCTTGATCGGGCAGCTGTTCTGAACCTGGCAGTTCTTGCAGCCCTTGCATTTGGACAGGTCGATCTCCGGCTGGCGCTGGCCGATGATCCCTAAGTCATTGAGATCCGGCTTGACGCAGTTATTGGGACATCCGCCCACTGCAATCTTGAATTTGTGGGGCAGAGATACATCATGGTAACCAACATAATACAGCTCATGCAGCTTTTCGGAGAGCGCGAAGGTGTCGATCAGCCCGTACTGGCAGGTCGTCCCCTTGCAGGATACCACCGGGCGTACCTTGGAGCCGGTGCCGCCGGTTTTCAGCCCGGCCTCCTCCAGGAAGGCAAAGAGGGCGTCCAGATTGTCGTAATTTACGCCCTGGATCTCCAGCGTCAGGCGGGTCGTCATAGTCACTTCGCCGGAACCGAATTTTTCCGCCGCTTCCGCCACCTTAACCTGCTCTTCGGAGGTCAGCTTCCCGTTCCGGGTGATGACGCGGACATTGAATACATCGTCATACCGCTTATCCTGCAGGCATCCCAGCCCCTTCACACGCTTGATTTCCTCCGCGGAGAGCTTGCTGCCGCTTCGGGGAACCTTCACCTCATTGAAGAAAGCGCCGCCTTCCAGAACCTTCGTGTTCGTGTAGCCGAAAGCTTTCAGACGGTTCTGCAGGAAATATCCTCTCTTGCCCTTGGCGCATACGAGCAGCAGCGGGGCATTCTTTTCCAGCCCTTCGATGGGACCGTTTACGGAGGAAAGGTCGATCCAGCGCGCATTTGGAATTGCCGGAGCAGGCTGCACATCCAGAACCGTGTATCCTTTGGCCGCGCCGGCGATGTACTCGGCAGGAGTCATGGAAGTAAACAGCCCGTCGATCTTATTTTCCAGGACATAGCATGCGGTGACAAAGGGATGGATGGCCGTGGAAAACGGAGGCGCATACGCGAAATCCAGGGTGTCAAAATCATCCAGCTTCATGCCCTGGGAGGTTCCCACAACCGCGATATCCGTGATCTTATCCACGGCGCCCGCGCCGAATACCTGCAGGCCCAGCAGCTTCCTTGTACTGGTCTCCGCCACCAGCTTGATGACAAAGGAGGACGCGCCCGGATAATAATGGGCCTTGTCGTCCACCACGCAGAGCGAGGATGTGACCTCGTAGCCGGCCTCCTTTGCCTGTGCTTCTGTCAGGCCGGTGCGGCCTCCGTTCAGAGTGGGGAGCAGGCGGCAGACTCCGGTTCCAAGGCAGCCGCCGTAGCCGTGTCCGGTTCCGTTCAGCGATTTTGCCATTGCCCGGGCTGCCAGATTGGCGGTGGAACCCATGGCGGACCACTGGGGCTGTCCGGTCAGTGCGTTTTTCACCATGGCACAGTCGCCTGCCGCATAGACGTCCGGCAGATTGGTCTTCATCTGAGAATCCACCAGGATGGTTCCCTTGAACATCTCCAGACCGGAATCCGCCAGAAATGCAGTGGCCGGGCGCACACCGATGGCCAGGATCACGAGATCCGCCGCCAGCGGACCGTTGTCGGTGAGAACCTTTTCCGCCTTTCCATTGCCTTCGATCCCGCTCAGGCTCGTGGAGGTCAGCACACGCATTCCGGCTGCTTTGAGCTGCTTCTTCGCGTAATCCGCCATCTCCGGATCGTAGGCATTGGGCATGATCAGGGGAGCCGCGTCGATGACGGTGACCTCCAGTCCAAGCGCCATCAGATTTTCCGCCGCCTCCAGCCCGATAAAGCCTGCGCCGCAGACCACCGCTTTGCGGCATTTTTCTTCCTTGGCGTAGGCGCGCGCGGACACCGCGTCGTCGGGGGTGCGCACACAGAAAACACCGGGAAGGCTGACGCCCTCCACCGGAGGTACAAAGGGAACCGCGCCGGTGGCAATGACCAGCTTGTCATAGCTTTCCGTAAATGCATCTCCGGAAGCATTTTTTAAAGATACTGTCTTCGACGCACTGTCGATGGAGACCGCCTCACAGCCCGTAAAGATCTCCGCGCCGGTCAATCCGGAATACTTCTTCGGGGTGTTGACGATGAGCGCCTCCCGGGTGGGGATATCGCCTCCGATATAGTAGGGAAGCCCGCACCCTGCATAGGAAATGTCCGTCCCTTTTGTATAGACTTTCACCTCCGCGCTCCGGTCGCAGCGTTTCAGCTTTGCGGCCGCCTTGGTTCCGGCAGCTACGCCGCCGAGAATAACATACTTCATAAATGATTCTCTCCTTTCATTTGCTATATTTTTCTGAATCAGACAGGATGATATCAAGCATTTTCCTTGGAGTAACAACAAATGGTTTTACAGGGAAATGCTTGATATTGCCTGTTATCAGATATGCATCCTCTGCCAATAGAATCACCCTTGCTTTCTTGCCGCAGCAATTTCGGCATTAATTTCTTCCAGAGACATATCGGATATTCCGTGTTCTTCTGCGATGCGGCTTGCAGACTTCATTGCTTTCAGAGCACGGCTCTCGGATTTTTCATCAAGCTTCATACTGAACGGTATCCCATTTTCCTGGATCAGCCTGGAAATACACATACGCATATATGTCGGCAGATCAATTCCAAGCTGCTCGCAAATATTGACAGCCTTAATTTTTGATGCGTCATCTGTGCGGAATTGAACTAATGAATTTGCCATTTAGACACCTCCTTTTCATAGCTTGCTTGTGCCTTTATTATACCATGATTTGTAATCAATTGAAAGCAAATGATCATAAAAATGTATTATGAATTTTAGGCTTATACCTTATATCTTATGTGTCCTGTATCTTACAGCCAAAACCTTATAGCTAAAACTTTATAAAAACAATGACTTTCCCCAAAATACATGCTATAATTCTCTCAGCTGCTGACAAGCAAACCAAAGTGAAAAGGATGAAAACAATGAGCAGATTATTTGATGATTTCAGAAAGTATTTAACAAAAATGCAGCAATACGAGCATGTAACGAACCTGCTGTATTGGGACATGAAGACAAAGGCGCCGAAGCTGGGACAGGCTGCGCATATCGAAGCGCTGACCTATTTTTCGGCGGAAAATTTTGCGCTGTCCACGGCGGAGGAATTGGGCGATATGCTGGACAAGCTGGCAGAGCCGCAGGAATACGAAGCGCTGGACGGCGCCTGGCAGTTTATCGTACACCGCATGAAGCGGGACTTCGACCGTAACCGGCGGATTCCGGCGGATGTGTTCGAGGCATTTGTACGGGCACAGGGAGAGTCAGGAACAGCCTGGGAGGAAGCCAAGAATGCTTCGGATTATTCCATTTACGCCCCCCATCTCCGGAAAATGATCGAGATGCGCAGGGAGATCACCGGTTATACGGATCCTGACAAAGAGATCTACGATGCCATGCTGGATGAATTTGAGGAGGGTATGGATTCCGCAACGATCGACCGCCTGTTCCATGACCTGAAGCAGGAGCTGATTCCTCTGGTCCGGAAGATCATAGAGAAAAACCAGCCGGAGGATCCGAGATTTCATGTATACTCCGACCCGGATGCCCAGAAAAAGGTACAGTGGATGCTTCTGGATTATATCGGGTTTTGCAGGGACGCAGGGGCGGTGGATGAGACCGAGCACCCCTTTACCACCAGCTTTTCCTCGAAGGACGTGCGGGTGACCAATCATTATCACGAGCATGATCCGCTGTCCGCTATCTTTTCCGCGATCCATGAGGGCGGCCACGGAATTTTTGACCAGAACGTCAATCCTGATTACGACAAGACCGTGGCGGGAAGCTGCGGCTACATGGGGATTCACGAGAGCCAGTCCCGTTTCTATGAAAATATCCTGGGCCGGAATAAAAATTTCTGGATTCCCATTTACGAGAAGCTGGGCGAACTGCTGCCTCAGTTTCAGGAGATTTCCCTGGATGATTTTTATCGGGAGATCAACCACGTGCGAAACAGCTATATCCGCACCGAAGCCGATGAACTGACCTATTGCTTCCATATTATACTGCGCTATGAGATGGAGCAGGCCATCTTCCGCGATCAGGTTCCGGTGGAGGAGCTTCCTGCGCTCTGGAATCAGAAAATGAAGGATTACCTGCAGATCATTCCGGAGAACGACAGCCAGGGCATTCTTCAGGACGTGCACTGGTCGGACGCGTCTTTCGGATATTTCCCATCCTATCTGCTGGGAAGCATCTACGACGGAATGCTTCTGGATACGATCCAGCAGGAGCTTGGGTCCGTGGATGAGCTGCTGGCGGCGGGCAGGATTTCCGAGATTACGAAGTGGCTGAACGAAAAAATCCACTGGTATGGGAATACACGCAAGCCGAAGGAGGTCATCGAGACGGTCTGCGGCAGGGAGGTGTCGGCGGAGCCGCTGATCCGGTATTTTAAAAAGAAGTATGGGGAGATCTATGGACTGACAGAATAGAAAATGTTGGGTAAACGCATCGAAAGCCGGTCATTGTCTGGGACAGTGACCGGCTTTTATAGCGTGCTGTCAGCTGCATGTTTTTCCACCATGGCACGCTCAAAAGCGCCCTCTTCCTGTTGTATCAATGCGGGATTTGCAAACTCATGTGCAATTCCAAGCATGGCATGAACATCCTTCTTATTAGGCTTAGTATATTCGTGCGTCATCTCAACAGTAGGACTTTCGTCTTTTCCGTCGAGAGAAAATTCATTGCTTTTCTTAACATATGCTGTAAGGAACCGCCGTAAAATAAGATTACGGCAATACTGGAAACAAACCATTTACGTGTGAAAGAGGAAAAGGACATGGAGTTACAGGAGGCATGGAAGAAGTACAGGGACCGCTCTCCTGACGGATGACCTGTACAAGCGTTCCGGAAATGACGGTATTCTCTATTATTTTCAGGGGATCGACAGGGTACGGTTTTATCTTATCAGCTATTATGAAGAGCATGCTGGGGAAACGGAGACAGACCAGGTTGTCGTCTATGCGGAATATCAGGATATCGCGAGCTGCATCGGAATGAGCAGACGGACGGTTGGAAGGAATCTCCAGAAGCTGAAGGAGTGTCACGAGATGGAATCGTTCAGGAAGAAAACAACGATTTCGGAGAAGCAGTACCGGCGGATGCTGGTCAGTCTTTATTCCCGCGAAGAGACATAAAAGCGGAAGCATACGGCAGGTGCGCTGCCGAAGGAAAAATAAGCAAAGGACAATTGGCCTTTGGAGAAATATCTGAAAATGCTAAAATGCATGCATAAACAATAAAAATACATAAAAGAAGGAGGAGAAATTGTGCAATATGACGAGAAAGGAAGGACGAGTACGAAACGAGGTATCAAATATGATTTTTCGCTGCTGGCGATCCTGCTGATTCCGGTGGGCGTGTCGCTGGGGGTAGTCGGGTATCAGCTCTCAACCATATTAAAACTGCCGACCTTTGTAGACTAGATCGGAATGATGCTGGTAGCTATGATCGCCGGCCCGTGGGCGGGAGTCGTGACAGGAATGCTCTGCAATTTTGTCTCAGGAATGATCAATCCGGTATCCTTTGCATTCAGCATTGTCAGCATGTTTATGTTCGGCGGCGTGACAGGAACCGGAACAGATGTCATGATAGCGGCGCTGGTTGCCGCAGGCGGAGCGCTGTGGACGGCTGTTTTCTCAACCAGCCTGATTACGGGAACTTTTACCACGCTTGTCAATTTCGCGGTAAGCTATGTCATTGTAAAAAAGATCCCGGATCGATTCCTGGTGAGTTTGAGGAACCCGATTATCCGGTGGTTTCGGACAATGCGGTCGTATTCCTGCGGGAGCAGATCATGGCATGCCCGGAAAGGGTAACGATCGTTGCGATCGGGCCGCTTACAAATATTGCCCTCCTCCTAAAAGTATTTCCGGAGACAAAGGAGAGGATCGAGTGCATCAGTATGATGGGCGGCGGTATCAGCCATGGAAATTCTACGGAACTGGCGGAATTTAACATTTATGCGGATCCGGAGGCTGCTCAGATTGTTTTCAATTCCGGGCTCCCCACCATCATGGCAGGACTGGATGTGACGGAAAAAGCAGAGGTCACGGTCCGGGAGATCGAAAGCCTGAAAGAAAAAGGGCGTGTCAGCCGCATGGTCGGCGAACTGCTGAGCTTTTATAACGAATCGGGAAGACAGTTTGGATTCACCGACAGCCCGATCCATGACATGTGCGCTGTTGCGTATCTGCTGGAGCCGGAGCTGTTTTCCGGGGAATATCAATTTGTAAATGTGATAACGGATGAAGGCCGGGCAAGGGGGCTGACATTTGCAGACAAGCGGCTGGTGTGCGGCAGAGAGAAGCATGTTCTTGTGCTGGAGGACGTTGACCGGGACAGATTTGCCGCAATGCTGTTTGAGGCTCTGGAACGGCTGGATGGCAACACAGCGCAGAATGTGCCGAATGCATAGGTTTCGAGCCAAAGGAACCTTGACAGTTTTATTTTATTCTGCTATACTGTATAACATAAGTAATACAGCATAGCAGAAGGAGGCACTCAGAACGCATGGAATTTGATCATGAAAAACCAATCTACCTACAGATTGCCTCCATATTGAAAGAGCAGATTGCCGGCGGCCAGCGCAAAGCGGGCGACAAGCTGCCGTCTGTGCGGGAGGGCTCGGTCCTGTTTGAGGTTTCCGCGCTGACCATGCAGCGGGTGATGCTGCACCTGGAAGCCGAGGGGATCATCCTTTCTAAAAAGGGAGTCGGATATTTTGTACGGGAGGAATGTGCGGGCAGCCTGCAGGAAAGAATGGCACGGGAAAAAACAGGCGAATTTGTCCGGGTAATGAAAAACTGCGGCCTTTCCCTGAAAGAGGCACGCAGTCTGGTGGAAGCAGAATGGGAGGGAGAGCCAGATGAGAAATGATCATTTTCTGATGGAACTGCGCGGCGTGAGCAAGTCTCTGCACGGAAATGAAATTCTGTCCGGACTGAATGCCAGCATCCCGCGGAACCGCATTATCGGCCTGGTCGGCGGCAACGGCCAGGGCAAAAGTACGCTCCTGAAATTGATGGCGGGAATCTGGAAGGCAGATGAAGGGGAGATCTTCCGCTATACCAGGCGGATTTCCTATCTCATGCCCAGGGATATCTTTTATAATTGGATGCGGGTGAAGGACGCAGTATCATTTTATTCCTGCCATTATCAGGACTTTTCGGCTGAAAAAGCCTGGAAATTGATCGAAAACGCAGGTTATGATCCGAAGTCGCTGCTCCGGAGACTGTCGGACGGGCAGCGGGAGCGGCTGATGCTGACATTGGCGGTTTGCGTGGAGTCGGAGCTGTATCTTCTGGACGAGCCAATGGCCGGAACGGATGCGGCGTTCAAAAAGGATATCCGGCGCTTCCTGATGGAACACCTGCCGGAGGGCGCGTCGATCGTGATGGCAACGCATTTGCTTAAGGACTTTGAGCAGCTGTTCGACCGGGTCCTTTTCCTGGATCATGGGAAGATCGTGCAGAAGGATACGGAGGAGCTGCGGGAACGATGGGGGATGTCGGTAGAGCAGTATTATAGAGAACACCGGAAATCGAAAAGTTTCCACTGAACGGGGAGGATTGCTATGAAGGATGACAGAAATGATTGGAGTATGGCGGAGCGGTTCAAACGGGCCCTTGGCTGGGAGGCAAAAAAGCTGTTTTACAGACTGCGCATTCCGGCGGGAATTTTTCTGGGCGTGCTGGTTCTGATCGGGCTTCTTCCGCAGGCCGCCTGTGATTTCCTGCGGGACCATGTATTTGCTGCAGTGGCGCTGATCAATATAGGATTCGTGATTGCAGTAGGGTTCGGAATACTCCTGCCGGTGTTCCTTCTCATCTCGCCGTATGGAGATCAGATGCATCCGGTAAAGGGACTGGGGGATCTGTCAGAAAAAGCCTGCCTTCTGGCGAGGGTGGCTCTCGGAGCGGCACTGTTGGCAACAGTGCTCCTGACGGGAAATCTGGCCTCTGTCCTGATGGAAAAGTTCGCGACAGAATCCATGAGCTGGTTTCACTTCAACTTTACATTGGGATTCTGTAAAATGCTGGTCTATGCGGGGGCGGTCATGCCGCTTGCGATCCTGTGGATCTTCCTGCGCCGTCTCAGCAGGCATCAGGAACGGCAATATATACGATCCGTTTTTTGGGGAGTGCTTTTGTGTGAAGCCGTCATCAGGGCAGCGGCGGAGCTGCAGCTCCTGCATTTCGCGCCGGGGGAAGAGCCGCCGGTGTGGGTAATGAACGGCGTGTGGTATCTGGTCATGCTGGGGAGCGCGGCGGTGCTGTTCCGGCTCAGTCTGGCTGTCTCGCCGGACGCTCCATAATGACGAGTCCGGTGAGACTGATATACGTTTGCCCGTTCACCATATATCGAACCGTGATGATACATTCATACCAATCGGGAATAATTTGGTCGTATTCGACAAAATCCGGTGTCAGATGAAAGGAAATACATCCCTGGTCATAATGATATTCCGGCGTTTTCTGCTGTACTTCTAATGACGAAAGATTTTTTAGTTCAAATGTGCAGTCCAGAATACGGTCCGGTGTGATGTTATTCCAGGCAGCATCCTGACATTGTCCTCCGTATGGATCCGGTCTCCATCCTCTGTGGGTTCCCACATTTTACAGAAAAGATAAAAGCACAACAGAGTCACCCCGCACAGGATCAATAACACAAGGATCAGGAGCCGCTTTCTTCCGTCTGCTTTCTTTTCTGTCTGGTCGATCGTACTCATCAGTTCCAGATCGTCTTTCAGGAGCATGTCAAAAGAAACCTGGAAGGTGTCGCTGATCTGTTTCAAAGAGAACATATCCGGATAATTCCTGTTGTTTTCCCAGTTGGATACAGTCTGCCTTGTCACATGAAATAGATCCGCAAATTGCTCCTGGCTCATCTATTATCTTCCGAAAGGCAATATAGAGAAACTGGACAGACTTTCAGACGGAGAGTTTGACTTACAAAAAAACATGCTATACAGGTGTGGAGCGGTATCCTTTAAACCGTAACTTCCTTAGTTTAGGTATTACCCTCTTATTCCATATTCATAAAGGTATTATAGGATGCCGACAAGCATTGGATTTCCTTGCTTTTCGGTATTTTCT
>CAJTGD010000066.1 GCA_910575475.1 Lachnospiraceae bacterium
GAAGCAAGCATCTTGCGCTTTATTGAACAGTACAATCTTACAGCACACCCATTTAAGTGGACATATGCTGGGATACCATTAGCAATTTAATCACTGATATTTAAGCAATGCTGTACTAGATCCACATCCTCTAATACATAATCAAGCACTTCTAAGGGCGTCGCTGGATTTACGGCAATTCCAGCTTTTAGATTTCGAGCTTTTATCTGCTGAATAACACGATGCAAATGCTTAGTAGATTCTGCGTGGACAGTAATCAAATCTGCACCACAATCAGCTATCGCATCTATATACCGTTCCGGCTGTTCTATCATCAGATGTATATCAAAACAACATTGTACAGTTTTACGAATTGATCGAATTACCGGCATACCAAATGATATACTAGGCACAAAGATACCATCCATAACATCAATATGAATCTGTTTAGAACCAGCAGCTACTGCTTCAGTAATATCCTGCTGTAAATGACAAAAATTTGCTGATAAGATAGATACTGCAATCATATTTTTTCTCAATTCTAATCTCCCTCGTCTTTATTTATGGTTGATTCTGCTTTTCACATGTTCCATATATTCTTTGGGGCAAGTTCCCGTCACTGACCGAAAAATACGACTAAAATAAAACTGATCATTATATCCGCATCGATCTGCGATATCCCGAATATACGCATCCGGATCCTGCCGCATCATGCTTTCTGCCTTTTCAATACGAATCTTCGTCAGGTAGTTGCTAAAGGACGTCTCCTCATAGGTCCGGAACATTTTACTCAACGTACTTTGTGACACACCGAAATATTTACAAATCTTTCCCAGTGTCAATGACTCCGCCATATGCCCGTCCAGATAAGAAGTAATCGAATGAAAAAGCTGTTCCTTATTTCCGATTTTCTCTTTACCCAGCTCTGGGATACACTGCTTAACAATCATAAGCACGTTTTCCGTCAGCTCCTGCATATTACAGGCATAATAAAATGCATCATCCAACATAATTTCTATATCCATAAAGCTCTGGCCAGAAAGGTACTTCTTACGGATAAGCTGAAAAATGTATCTTACCATACCCTCCACATAAATCTGGTTTCGTCTCTCTCTATACAAAATCCGAAAAAATTTCTCTATTTCTAACAGCAGTTTTTGTTCCTCTTTATACTGGATCAGATATTCCACATATTCCAGCTGTTTCTGTTCCTCTTCATTTTCTGCAATATCTTTTTCACAAACCGAATCTCCTGTCAGCCTTACTTTCTGATCTATCCCGATCACAATGGTCTTATCCAGTTCCCGGTATAAAAGCTTTGCCACTTCAGGAAAATCTTCCAGAACAAATGGTGTCTCATATATAATCGCCGTGAGATATGTCTCTTCTTTATTTTCCTTCAAAAAAATTCCATCCGCCATTTCAGCAAAATCACCTGAGAACAGTAACGTCTCCGGAATCAGATATAGTGCTTCCATTTCATCCCTTCCGTAAATGTACAGACTCTCTTCCTCCATAGTAAAAATTTCCACGTCTGTATTTCCTAAAAAACGCTTTCGCAGCCCATTTTTCCGATAAATTGCCGCATAATACCTGCCTGCGGGAAAAAATTTCCGTAATACCTCCCTCTTTTCCGGAAGACTTCCATTACATAGTGCCCGCAATAATTTATTTCTCTCTTCATAATAGTAAGCATGCAGGCGAAATTCCAGTTTTTCCATCAGCTTTTTCATATCTGACGGCGCGAGGGGCTTGAGAAGATAATCACATACACCGGAACGCAGCGCTCCTTTTGCATATTCAAAATCTGAATATCCACTGATGATCACAGAAAGAATCTCCGGAAATTCCTCCTTCACTTTTGTAACAAGCTGTATTCCATCCATAACCGGCATCTTCACATCCGTGAGCAGAACATCCGGAGGTTCCTTTTGAATCATATCCAGCGCTTCCTGCCCGTTTTCCGCTGTTCCTATAACCTGATACTGCGGACATTTTCTTTCCAATATCATGCAAACATGATTCAATGCCGTAGGTTCGTCTTCTACTACAATGATCTTATACATCTTTTTCCACTCTTTCTCCTGTAACATTGATAATCACATCAGTTCCCTTTCCCTCTGCCGGCAAGATTTCAAAACGCACGCTTTCATTATAGTAAAGATAAAGCCGTGCATAGGTATTTACAAGGCCCATCCCCCCTATCTGCAGCTCTACATTACCGCGGCTTACTGTTAGTTTCTTCTTTACGGATTCAAATTTCTGATAGATTTCTTCCAGCTTTTCCCTTGTGATGCCCTGTCCTTCATCATGTATCTTCAAAAACCATCCATCCTCTGCCTTCCCGCCACTAATCTCCACTCGAATCACATCTGTACTGCCCTGATACCCATGATTAACCGCATTTTCCACAATCTGCTGTAGGACGAGTTTGGGTAATGTACAAGCATACAATTCCTGGTCAACGTCAATCCGATAGGAAAGCTTATAGTCATAGCGATGTTTCAATAACCGGAGATACAGTTCCAGATATTCAACCTCTTGACATACGGTAGCATACTTATCCTTTGTATTTGTAGAATAACGCAGCATCCCCGCCAGGTCACTACATATTTCACATACAACCTCATCATCCGCCACCATTCCTCGATTTGAAATCACATTCAATACATTATAGATAAAATGTGGATTTACCTGCGCTTGTAAAAGGTCGAATTGAGCCTGCAGCGAAAGTAATGATATCTGCTTTTCTTTCAATATTGAGGCATGCAGGCGGTTCAAAACATCTTTATAGGAAATATACAACGCTTCAATCTCATCATTCGAAATCTTTTCCGGAATCTCTGCTTCCATATTATCTAAACCCGTAGTTTCCATAAATTTCTGTAACTGTTGAATCGGTCGTGTCAGCTGTCTGGATGTGATCAGAATATATCCCAGCGACAAGAGTATAGCCCCGAACAACAGTAACAAGCTAACAGGGAGCACTTCCTCCATAGCACATTTTCCAATATCCACTCTGGCAACAGTCACCAGAATCAAATCCTGCTCTTCAGAATACTGTATCAAAGCCAGAGCATTTTCCCCATTCTCCGTCTTAATCCTGCACACATCCTTCATATAATCCTGCTTATGATTCCAGTAATACTGATAATCAATTTCGTCGGCATCGGAATATAAAAACTCTCCTTCTGCTGTATAAAACAGATATGTTACCTCATCCTCTTTATTGTCCAGCATCTTATCCAATTCTGCCTTTTCTTTCTGCACCTCCATATATCCCAGATCCAGCCCCTGAATTTCTTTTACTACAGAAAGAACCTGTGGCTGCCGTCTGCCGCCCCAGTCATCCTGATGTACTTTAATCACAACATCCTTTCCATTTTTTCCGCTAACTTTATCTACCCACGGATAGGTTGCATAAGAAGCATTTACATTCATTGCGACATCTGTATAATTATTATTCGCGATCGTAACCCCAGCTTTATTAAAAAATACTATCCGATAGAATTTTTCCATCAGATAATATGAATTCAATCGGGAACGTATATTTGCTACTGCCTCATCAAAATACACTTCCTCATAAGAATCCGTCTCTAACATTGTCAGCCGCCGTATGGATTCCAATACTCCGACATCTGACAATACATATGTGATTGCCGATTCCATGCTTTCTAATACATTCTCCATCTGCTGCAGCTTTACATTAGATACGGTCCGGATACTCCCATACTCCCTTTCCATATATCGGCTGACACTCTGATGATAATATCCCACACTAAAAATCCCTGTTATCAACAATGAAAATATCATATAGACAAAAATAATCTTCTTTTGGAATTTCATGATCGACCCCTCCTTTTTTTATCATATCACAAAAATGCAGAAGACAGAACCATTCTTTCCTGCCTGTGGTTCTGTCTTCTGGCTTTTGCAATCTGTCGTAGAGTAGGACAATTTGGGGATATACAGCAGCCGCTAATCTATCCTTTATTAGCCCTTTACCGCACCTGCAACCATTCCTTCTACTATTCTCTTATTAAAGAAAATAAATAAGATCAGCATCGGAATCGTAATCAAAATCACATCCGCAAATAGCATATTATAAGAACTTGAATATTGCCCCATAAAATTATAAAGTGTCAATTGTACTGTCGCATTTTCCGAACCCGGCAAAAAGTAAAGTGGATTCGTAAAATCATTGAACACAGTGACTGCATTTAAAATGATCACGGTTGAGGTAACTGGTTTCAATAATGGAAATATGATCGTAGAAAAAATTTTCCACCGGGAACACCCATCTATGTAACCCGCTTCTTCCAACTCTATTGGAATGGATCCCATAAACCCTCTGTAAAGCATAATCGTAAAGGGAATCTGTAATGCCACCTCTATCAGTATCATCCCCAAAAGAGTCTTATAAAGCTGTAGTCTCTGCAATACCCAGATTGTCGGAAGAATTGCCGCTGGGACCATCAGGCCTGCCATGATTAGGGAATTGGCAATTCCCATCACACGGTCATTCCTTCTCTGTAATACATATCCAGCCATAGCCCCGACCAATATCAGTATAATCACTGACCCAATCACAAGCAATCCGCTGTTCTTAAATGCTGTTATGAGCTGGTAATCATTTGTCTGAAAAACTTCAAGAAAATTTTCCCAATGCATTTCTTTTGGAAACGATATGCTGAGAAGATTCGCCTGTCTCCTTTCTTTCAGCGCATTTACCATCATAAACAAAAACGGAACAATAAACACAATAAACGCGCCAAGAAATCCTAAGATATCTCCCAACAGATACAATCTTTTCTTCTTCTCCATACTACTCTACCTCCTTACTGAGCAGGAATTTTTGCAATGGGAATGCCAATATTGCGATCATAATAAACATGATTACATTTCCTGCCGTAGAAAGCCCATAATATCCTGCCGCATACTGCTTGTATACGGTCGATGCCATAACCTCCGTAACATATCCGGGGCCGCCGCCTGTCATTGCCCAGATCAAATCGAACGTACGCATTCCTCCGATAAAGGCCAGGATGATCACGGAATTCATTGCTGGCCTGCTCAGCGGCACGGTAATCGCCTTCAATTGCTCCCATGCTCCGGCCCCGTCAATAGATGCCGCTTCGTAATAGGTCTTATCAATGGATTGCATTCCTGCAATAAAAATGACAGTTGCGATTCCAACGCCTTTCCATATATCCACTGCAATTACGGCAAATAATGCGGTCTTCGGGTTCCCAAGCCAATCTGCTCCTGTGCCTCCGAATATTCCGATCACAGAATTAATCAGTCCTTTCGTAGGGTGCATTAATGCGGAAAATGTAATTCCAACTGCAATGGTACTAATCAAATTGGGAAAAAATACAATCGAACGCAGGAAATTTTTCGTTTTAATCTTACTCGTCAAAAACACGGCCAGCAAAAATGCAAGTACCAACTTAAATCCACATGTGAGCACCGCATAGATCAATGTATTTTTGATTGAAATGGAGAGTGATGAGTCTCCAAAAAATGTTTTAAAATTATCAAATCCACAGAATGTATAGCTGTTAAAATCCCATACCGTCATACTGAAAAAGAATGATATCACCATAGGCAACAAGAAGAAAACACAAAAAATTGCCATAGCAGGTACAATAAACCAAATTGAATATATTTTTTTCTTATCCATATCTGTCTCACCAATCTAATCCAAGCTGTTTCGCCTGTTTTGCACAGTCTTCATCGTATTTTGCTGCCGCTTCTTCCGCTGTTGTTTGTCCGGAACCTAATTCCTGACAGATTTGATAACAATTCGCGCCTTTTACGGAAGTTAAAAATTCCATTGCAACATGTGTCTTTCCCGCATCTACAAATGCCTGCATATCTTCTGAAACCGCATCGTATGCTTCTTCCGGAAGCTCATATCCTTTGATACAGTATGGACCATCCGGAAGGATCGCGCTGGTATATGCATCCAGAGCTTCCTCAGATGTATAGAATTCCATAAACTTCAGGATTGCTTCCTGATTATCACTGTTCTTATTTCCATAAATGGATGTAGGCATCCAGAGAGTAAGCCCTGCATTATCAGCGTCATCGCCCGGGATTCCAAATACACCCAGTTTATTTACATCATCTCCATACAGCTCATAGATGTTGGATAAAGATTGTGTCAGAATGATCCAGTGCGCCGCTTCTCCGTTCGCCATAATATCACATCCGTCATCATAGGTCGCCGCGAGATAATCTGCATTAAAATATTCTGTCAGATCCGCTGTTTTTTCAAATCCCCGAAGCGCCGCAGGCGTGGACGCAAATTTCGCTTTTCCTGCTTCCAATTCCTCTATAAATTCCGGTGCTCCCTCCAATAAATTATAACAGTCGCCTAGAAATGTAACCTGTGAAGTCCATGAATCCGCAAAGGTTCCCAATACAGCAGTCTCGCCGTTTTCCTTCAGTACATCACAGTTCTCCAAAAATTCATCCCATGTTTTTGGCACTTCCAGATCATATTTTTCATACATTTCTTTATTGTAGACCACTGCCCCTGCCTGAGTGGAACTGAATGGGATCCCATAGGTCTCTCCGTTCACAGACACAGCGCTTTTATAAGTATCATCCAGATTCTGGGCAAAATCTTCACCAGAGATGTCAATAAAATATTCCGAAGGATTCAATGCTTTCAGTAACGCACCTGAATTATATCCGATAAGGTCTGGCATATCTCCGGAAGCAAGACGTGTTTTTATAAGATTATCTCCATCATAACCGCTTGGATGCGTCTCTACCTTTATCTTGATCCCTATTTCTTTTTCTGCCAACTCAGCAACCTTTTCAAAACCTCCCATGGTAGTGCTGGTATCAATGAATAAAGTCAGTTCTGTAAGTTCCTCTCCATCCTCCGGATTACTTCCGCCTCCAGAACCTGTCGTATCGGAGCCAGAGCTTTCTGCTCCGCCACATCCGGCAAGAATAGTTGCTGCCATTATCACCCCTAAAAATGCCGTAGCTGTTTTTCTTTTCATAACGTATCCTCCTTGGTGTTGAATTATTTGTTGTAATTATTGTCACATATTTTTTTTCAATAAGCTATGGAGAATCAAATGAATTTCACTGGAAAATCCAGCGATTTTATTTCTCCATATTCCGACAGTATTCATCAAATGTAAACACTATACCAAATATTTCAAGAGAGACTCTCCAATTGTATTTTTTGGCATAGGAATAACAAAGTTATCTGCAATTGTAGCTCCTATCACTGCAAATGTCTTTTGCTCAGGAAGTCTGCCATGTCCCCGCATAGACTTTGAATATGCCAAAAAAGGAACTTTTTCTCTTGTATGATCCGTCCCTACATAGGTTGGGTCATTTCCATGATCCGCAGAAATAATCAGTAAATCATCCTTTCTCATCAATCCCATAAAGATTCCTAACTTCTTATCAAATCTTTCAAGTTCATCCTTATATCCCTGCGGATTTCTCCTGTGCCCCCATTTCGCGTCAAAATCGACAAGATTGACAAAGCACAAACCCTGAAACTCTTTTTTCGACAACTCAATCGTCTGTTCCATACCATGAACCGATGATTTCGATTTATGTGCCTCCGTTATTCCTTCCCCATCGAAAATATCCGAAATCTTTCCCACAGAAATCACATCAAGTCCGTTGTTCTTCAATTCGTTAAGAACTGTTTTTCCAGGCGGTTTTAGTGCATAATCATGTCGGTTACTTGTACGTTCAAATTCACCTTTCTTTTGGCCGATGTACGGTCTCGCGATTACCCTCCCTACTTTCCATTCTTCTTTTAAAGTCAATTCTCTCGCAATCTCACAGCAACGATATAATTCCTGTAGGCCAAAAGTTTCCTCATTTCCACATATCTGAAGGACTGAGTCCGCAGAAGTATATACGATCATATGTCCTTTCGCAATTTCTTCTTCTCCCAGTTCCTCTATAATTTCTGTTCCACTGGCGCTTTTATTACCTATGATCTTATGTCCTGTACGCCTTTCCAGTTCATGGATAAGCTCCTGTGGAAAACCATTATCCGTAAAAGTCTGAAGCGGTGTCCTCGTCTCTATTCCCATCATCTCCCAATGTCCGGTCATGGTATCTTTTCCATTACTCTTCTCTCGCAATACGGCATGATACCCCAATGGATCATCCAACGCCGATACCTGTTTCATAGACGTCAGGTTGGCTAATCCAAGTTTCTGTAGATTCGGGATACGAAAAGAATCAACTGATTCAGAAATATGTCCCAGCGTATTCACATTCATATCACCAAACCTCTCTCCGTCTGGCATTGGTCCTATTCCAAGAGAATCAATGATAATTGCAAAAACACGTCTATAATTTCCCATTTTCTATCTTTTCCTTCTTTCCCTTTTTTGCAGCTTTATAGCTTATTCAGCTTTGCCGCCCATCACATTTTATCAAACCACGGATTGCCTCAACCGCGGTCCTGACCGCCATATCCGTATCATGTACCACCGGGTTGTCCAACCCTGCCTTTTCTCTTTCTTGATTTGCCAGTACCAGAAAACAAGAGCCAACTCTTACATGCAGACTGCTGGCGATGACAAATAAAGCAGCTGACTCCATCTCAGATGCAAGACATCCCAATTTTTTCCATGCTTCCCATTTATTTAATAGCTCATAGCTGACCGGCTTTGACTCCGGAGAATGCTGTCCGTAGAAAGAGTCTTTACATTGTACGATTCCCACATGATAAGCCTGACCGAGTTTTTTCGCAGCTTCTGCCAGCGAGTTTACGACCTGTACATCCGCAACCGCAGGAAATTCAATAGGAGCATACTCTCTGCTTGTCCCTTCCATTCGGATTGCGCCACTTGCAATTACCACATCACCGCTCATAACATGGGTCTGCATACCTCCGCAAGTCCCAATCCTAATAAATGTATCCGCCCCGGCCATTACGAGTTCCTCCATTGCGATAGCAGCAGACGGTCCTCCGATTCCTGTAGATGTCACACTCACTTTCACACCATCTAAGAATCCCGTATAGGTTACATATTCTCTGCTTTCTGCAACTAATTCTGCGCACTCAAAATATTGCGCAATTTTTTCACATCGCTTGGGATCCCCCGGCAGGATCACATATCTTCCAATATCTCCTGTACCTACCTGAATATGGTATTGTTTTCCTTCATTTTGTGAATATTTCATAAATTCTCCATCCTTCCTGTCCTTCTAAATTAATAATCCTGATTCATCTGATACACAATATCATAGCTTCCTGACATACATTCTGCCTTATATTGTCCATCCTCGCATACAAACTCAAGGCCACAGGGGTCTATCACGTTTTCTGCCTGATACAAAAAGATTGTACACGTTGTATTACAGGGAACCTCTATATGTAATATTACCCGATTGTTTTCCAGCTTCCAGTTGGAAACAATTTTTCCATATATACTTTCATATGAAGCATTCACATATTCAAAAGCGCCAATGTGAGGTGCGATGATGCTATGCTTATACCCTGGGTTTTCTTCGTCACATTCTATCCCTGCCGAAACCCTGTACATCCATTCACCGATTGCCCCATATGCGTAATGGTTAAAGGAATTCATTCCCGGGTTCCACATAGTACCGTCGGGTTTCATGCCGTCCCAGTGTTCCCAGATTGTAGTAGCTCCCATTTTCACCTGGTACAGCCAAGATGGAAAATCATCTTTCAGAAGTAATTCATATGCTTCTCTCGTATATCCGTTCTGACTCAACGCATGGCAGAAATAAGGTGTCCCTATAAAGCCTGTTACCAGATGCCCGTTCTCTTTTTCCAGAAGTCTCAGCAGGTCTTCAGCCAGTTTCTGTCGGCATTCCTCAGGAACCAGATTGAAATATAGGGAAATGATCTGGGCAGTCTGTGTCTGCACTTTCAAATGACCGGTCTCTTCCAAAAATGTCTTTTGATAAGTATCCACGATTTCCTCGTACAAATTACGGTATATGCGGGCATCCTCCTTTCTGCCGATAATCTCCGCCATCTTTGCAAACAACTTTGTAGAATATGCATAATAAGCCGTGCAAGTCAGATCATTAGGGGTTGCGCCAAAAAAGCTACCCTCTTCTGCATCTAAGGCAACCCAATCCCCAAACTGCAGCCTGTAGTTCCAGATATTTCCATCTGCATGTTTCTGCATAAAATGAATCCATGCTTTCATGCTTTCATATTGCCTCTCAATAACAGTCTTATCTCCATAGACCAGATAAAGCGTCCAGGGGATGATCACTGCCGCATCTGCCCATGCAGCTGCGGAATGATCCCCATCTTTCATAAACATGTCATTGTAAGATTTCCCGATCAGAATATCCGGAACTACATGTGGTACGCCCCCCTCATCGGTCTGATCAGCCTCTACGTCGCGAAGCCATTTACTATAAAAAGTATACGTATCATTTAAAAATGAAGCCGTACGGCAGAAAATCTGTGCGTCTCCCGTCCATCCAAGCCGCTCATCCCTCTGCGGACAGTCTGTAGGAACATCCAAAAAATTACTTTTCATCCCCCAGACAATATTATGCTGGAGCTGATTTATCTCCGGATTTGAACACTCAAAACTCCCGGTAACTCTCATATCGGAATGAAGCGCATAGGCCGTAAAATTTTCTAATTTCACTTCCTCCGGGCATGATGATATTTTTACGAACTGAAATCCCTGAAAGGAAAATTGAGGATGAAATATCACTTCATTTTCATCTTTACAGATATACAGTATCCTTTCCTTTGCAGAACGTAAATTCTCAACATATACATTCCCTTCTGAATCAAGCACCTCAAAACAGTTTAATTCCACTTGTTCTCCAGCTTTTCCTTTTACACGAAATTCAATCCAGCCTGTCATATTCTGGCCAAAATCAATAACCTTATCACCTGCCGGGGTCGTAAAAATCCGTTTTGCTGATATTTTTGTCATACGTTTTACTTTACAGCCACTTTGAGCAGACAATACTTTTTTCGGAAATTCCCGAATAGAAACAGCTTCCCAGGAATCCTCCACAAAGTATGGCGCATTCCAACCAGGTATCTCTTTACGGGCGTCATAGATCTCTCCGTCATAAATCTCAGAAAATAATACCGGACTGTAGATTCCCTTCCATGTATCATCTGTACAGATGCTTTCTCTGCTGCCATCCTCATATTCTATGTTTATCTGACATAAAAGAGCTGTTTGCTTGCCATAATGACAGCGCATACGTGCAACTCCCATACTCCCTTTATACCAGCCCGCACCGATATGCCCTGCTACGGCATTCACCTCTTTTTTGAGATAATCTGTCACATCATAAATCTGATAAAGCAGATGCTTATTATAGGAGGTCCAGCCCGGAGTCATCTCATCCTCGCCTACCTTTTTCCCATTCAAATATAAGTGATATAATCCAAGCGCCGTGACATACGCATATGCAGCTTTTACTTCTTTTCTGATTACAAATTCTTTTCTTAAATAGGAACCTTTACTGTCATCCTGGTCTTCCTCTGTTTCAATCGTAATAAAGTCTGCCCTCCATTCTTCACAAGAAAGAAGTGCCGTTACAAAAAACCCTTCTTTCCAATCACTCATCTCGTCAGAATTTGTAATTATCCTGACACGAATAAAATATTTCTGTGAAGAGCGTAAGAAAAATCTTTCTTTATCAATAACAATATGGGCTGATTCTTCACTTTCTACCACGCCACTATCATATATCAACAAGTCATAGTCTTTTGTTTCTGCAATCTGAAGCTGATAGCTTTTCTGGAATACTTTTTTTTGATCCGATACAATACTCCATCCTATCTGATCAATGCCTTCAATACCTATCGGGTTTTCCTGATAATTTATCAGGATTCTGGATACACTTACCATTCCTTTCCTCCTTTGCCGCATGGAAACATATTATGTGTCATTCTTGTGAAACCACTATACTGTCACATACTGAATACCTTTACAGAAAACGCCGTAAAGTTGCTGCATGCTCTTATATTTTATAATTTTGGAGTAAATGTAACATAGTCCAAATAAAATATGAATGGAATATCTAAGGAATAAATATGTAAAATATTATCAACAAATTTCTAAGATAACACCAGCAATCCAAATTATATATTGCACGTTGATAACATTTACAGAAGTAAATTATGTTTCGGTTATTATGTGATTAGCAGTTTCCTTTTTGAACTATAAATATCAGCGACATGCATAAAATATAAATTTTTACAATATGTATATTCAATTCTGTATAGCACTTTCATCCAGTAAGATATATTGAAATGAAACGTCTATGACAAGCAAGGTGTCAAATCAGAATTTTTTTACTCAACAAAGATAGTTATTAGTTTTTGAAATCTTTCTTTATAAAATCACTTATACTAGGTATAGCGTAAATTAAGTTGTTGACAGTTTCAATCTCTGGTATAATGGACTTAACCAATACAATTTATGGAGGTCAATTATGCCAGCATTACCTTTTCATATGATGGAAAACCCGGCATTCAGGCCATTGCCAACAAATATCCCGATTATAATCCAACAGAGGAAAATGGATATATCCGTCGGGATTATGAGTATATGCGGTTTGGAACGCTGTCTCTGCTGGAAGGTATTGATCTGCTGACAGGTGAGGCAATCCCATTGGTCAGCCAGACACACAAAAGTTCTGATTTTATCAAGTTTCTAAAGATTCTCGATGCAAAATACCCGGAGGGTAACACAATACGGTTGATACTGGATAATCACTCAACTCATACTTCAAAGGAAACACGCCAGTTTCTTGCAGCGTTACCAGAAGACCGATTTGTGTTTGTATTTCCCCCGACATACACCTCGTGGCTGAACATGATTGAAAGCTTCTTTAGCAAAATGACAAAGCAGATGTTAAAGAGCATTCGTGTTAAATCAAAGGATGAACTATCGGAACGAATATATCGCTACTTCGATGAAATCAATGCTAATCCAATTATCTATCATTGGACATATAAAATGGATGAAATTGATCTTGATGAAACAGCAACTATTTAAACTATCAACAACTTAATATTCGTATTAGTCCATATCCCAAAATTGAAGCTGAACCTTCCAGATAAATCTCCTGTCTCACCGCATCGCCCGAATTTCCTTCCACCGTATACACCCTGCCATTCTCACATTTCTCCACAATCCCTACATGATCCGATACTCCGTCTCTGTCCCAATCAAAGAAGATGATTGTTCCTGCCGCCGGACTGTAGGTATTGTCTTTCCATTTTCCATTGTTCTTGAACCATTCCACGCCAGCCGGACAGGACGCAAACTTTGGTACTGCTCCGCTTGTGATCAGGCCGCTCTGATCTGCACACCATGACACGAAACAGGCGCACCATTCCACCCTTTCATTAAATCCGTACCACGACCAGAACTTCTGGCCACCTTGGTTTCCGACTTGTGCCATTGCTACTGATACAATCTGGCTGTTTCCGAATAATCCGGCAAACAGATTTCCTCCTGAATAATACCGCATCACATGGGGAACATATTCCGGATCTCCATAACCTGACCAGCCATGAGCCGCTGCCTGCTCTTGTGAAAACTGCAATGCATTGGCTTCACTGTAGCCGCCATAATTCCGAATCGCCCAGGATATGTGCCCATTCCCATAATTATATCCCTGGACACTCAGCTTCAGCTTGTCCAGATCCTGTGGCCCTGTGCAGCCAGACTCCCGGACACAGTAAGCGTAATACTGGATTCCAACCTGTATGGAATATTCCGGATCTGTAATCGAATTGGGACTATTACTATACCTGGTATTAAAAGGGCATTCGCTGGCCTGCATGGGATCATTGCCCTGCCCCCTGGATTCCTGCATCATGATTGCCTGTATGACCTGCACATATTCGGGGATACCATACTCCTGTGCATATCTTTGAATCACAGGGGCATAATCCATCACTTCTTGGCTCAAGGGCTCCGTACTTTGGTTATTACCGGAAAGAAGGACTCCCCCGATCACACCTACGATAAGAATCAAAAAAACAGCCAGGCCGCCTCCTGCCGCTGCCAAAGCTGTCAGAGTTTTTGTTGATGATACCGCTGCTTTAACTGCTGCTGCGATTCCTTTAGCAGCAATCCTGGTAGTTTTCTTCACAGAGCGTGCTGTTGCCCCGGCAGCTCTGGCTGACTTCACAGCCATCTGTCTGGATGCTCTCACCGTATATTCCGCCTGCTTTTTTGGCACTACAATAGAAGCAATCCGTTTCTTTGGTACTGTGGCAGAAACAGTCTTCTTTGGCTTTACAGCATGAATTGCCGGATTTTCCGGCATAACGGCAGGGCTTGTCCGGATTTTATTTGCCGGTAAAACAGAGTCATCCGTATTGCGAAGAATTGTTTTTACTGGCTTTCCAGAACCAGCCTTAAAGCGGGAATGATGTATCCCCCTCTGATTTTTTCTTACCTTTATATTCCTTGCTTCTGCCGTTTGATCCTGATTTATTTTTGTTTTGATTCTGTCTGCCCTGAATCTATCATGTTCTAATCCATTTTTTTGTGATTCCGCTTCCTTATAAAAATCTGATTTGTCCTGAATCCTCTTTTCTCTTTCTTTTATGCTATCCTTTGCAGAATCTTTTACATTCCCGTTGACAGAATCTCCGGCACTGTCTTCCGTATTTTCTCCGGCTTCCTCTGCCGCAGACTGTTCCTGCCTGTATCCACGCATTTTCTCATAAGACCTTTTCGCCATTATACGCCCTGCTGTAGTAACTGCTTTCACCGACACACCAGCAGCCCAGTCCTCTGCATACTCGACTTTCCGGTCAGCATACTCGACTGGAGATTCCTGTCCGCTCCCCGAGCCATATGCCTCTGAAATGTCATGGGGTTTTTCTTTCGTTTTCAGCACTGTGTCCCTCATCAATTCTTTTGGCATTCTGGACCTAGGATTTTTCAGCTTCGAAGACCTGTTGCATTCTTTTGTCTTGATGTCTTTCATTGATCACCTCTTTCCGAAGATAAGTACTCCCGGAAAGATAAATCATTTTCACTTTCTAAGAGTACTCAACTGGTATAAACCATATTATTTTAAACCAAATCACTCCCACTATCGGACAGACAACTTTGCCCTCCGCTGTATTTGTTGCCCTGCTCCCCTATTTTTTTCAGCCTGGATAGATTCCAAAGTTCCCCTTACAGATGGTTTCCGCATTTCCTGCTTTCTCCGGCTTAGAGATAATCCCTGACTCACCTGTATTCTTCCTTTTCGTGTCATTCTACAAATTTCATATGCTGTACCGTCCAGAGATGTCCGCCGGGTTTCCTGCGCCCTTTCCCCAAAAGAATCCAGCTTCTGTATTGTCTGATCTGTACGCTTCTCCATGTTTTCTAAAATCCCCATCGTCCCATACAGCATTTTCTGCATCTGAAATACCGCCCCTTTTTCCATTTCACGGGAGCCTGCCGTCATCCGCTCTTTTCCTGCAAGCTCCCGCTTTATGTTTCCCAGGTGCGTCCTCACACCGTACATCTCATCACCAATATTCCCAAGACTGGTGATTCCCCTGTCTGCTGTTTCCAGAGACTGGTGCAGATGTCTTTTCACTCCCATAAGACCATTCTTTATTCCCAGGAAATCAATGGTTTTATATACGGACAGGATTCCTTTCTGTTTAAACCCGGTGATCGTCCGGTTCACCCCATCTATAAACTGGTCTTTCAGATCCATCAGTTCCATTTTTGCCGCATGCACCTTTGCCTCAATCTTACCCACAGTGCGCAGTACGGTCTGCCGGAATCCCCGCTGTTCCAGCCTTTTTACCTGATGTTTTACAGCCTGTAATTCCTTCAGCACTTTTCCGAATTGTTTATCTATGTTGTCTATATAATCTGCCAGATTCATGACCTGCCCTTTTTCCTCGTGCAGCCCTTTTTCATCTAACAGACACAATAATTCCTTAAAATTATCCTGCTCTTTCAGCGGAGTGGATAACGGCTCTTCCATATACAATCGCTCCTTTCTCTATGCAGAAAAACTGTCTCTGGCAACTTTTCTGCAAGCGAATCTTCCCTACTATTACATAAAAAATCTGTCCTTTCAAAAATAAGTTCCATACTAACCACTTCCTTTTCTGCTAAATAAGTTTCATAATAATGTGATTTTTTGCCTCTTTTACATAAAGAAAAGGCATATTTACCTGTAACAGCAAACACTACTTTCCAAATACCGTCCTATCATCCGCAATGTTTCATGTTCCAGTATGAAACCTATTTTTAAATTCACGCCGTTTCTATGAAACTTATTTATGAAAATCTCAATCTCTATGGCATTATGGAACTTATTTGCGAAATTATTGGACTTATTTTGCAAAGTATAAAACTTATTTATCAGTCAACATCCCTGTTTCTTGACAATAATAAGTCATACTCCTTTCTCCATTTTGACAATAGATAGTTATACAAACACTGGATTTGCAAATAAAAAATGCCATCGCATAGAACATTCCACGCAACAGCAATACCTCCACCGACAACAAAAACCACTCTTACAGTTAATCCATTCAGCGGTTTCACGCCAGTATAACTTTTTATTGTAAATACCAGTGCGCCAGTATGAATAATTATTGTAAAAATCACACTCGAACCGCTATTATGGACATTTATTGTAAAATATAGCTTTCTTTTGTCAAAGTATAACTATCTATTGTAAATCAACAATCCCTTTTTCACCGTTTCCCGTGAAAATCCCCTGCGGAGGTAGACATCAATTCAAAGAGCCGGGTATTCTTCGGAAATGTATTTTCAAATGGCACCAGATTCCCGGAGCAACGGATCAGCCCATGACCTGCTCCTACATTTGTGATATAGGAAAGCTGGTTATCTGAAATGTTCAAAAGTCTTGCCAATTCCTCCCGGTCTGTGCTAGACTGGTTTAATAGAATCAGGAACTCACTATTCGCAAGCATTAACCTTGCCGTATCCGATTTCAAAAGTTCCTCCACATTCTGAGTTAAACCTGTCACAAACCCGTAGTACTTCCGAATCCGCTTATATAACCGGTAGAAGAAATCCGCACTATACTGGTACTGGAACAATAAATAAAACTCGTCCGCAAAGATCCATGTGGTCTTTCCTTTTTTCCAATTCTGAATTACTCGGTTGAAAATACTATCCAGCGTGACCAGCATTCCAAGCGGCATCAGCTGTTCCCCCAGTTCCCGGATATCATAATCAATAATACGGCTTTTCGTGTCCACATTCGTTGGCTGTGCAAAGGTATTCAGGCTTCCATTGATAAATAATTCCGAAGACAATGCCAACCCCCTTGCTTCTTCCTCTGGCTGTGCCATCAGTTCCCGGTACAGATCCTTCAAAGTCGGAACCTTCCCCCGGTAACCGCCCCGGATATATTCCCGGTACACATCCGCCGTACACCGATCCAGGATAGATTTTTCCTTGGCTGACAGGTTGCCTGCACCTACCAGTTGTTCAAACAATGACAGAATGAACTCAGACTTTTCAATCAGTGGGTTCTTATCGTCTCCATAAGCCGCATCCATATCCAGCGCATTCAGGTGGGTATCTGATGTTGCGGAGATATGGATTACCTCCCCATTCAGCGCTTCCACCAGTGAGGTAAATTCTGATTCCGGATCCAGGATCAGGATATCATCCTCCGTGGACAATGCTAAATCCACGATTTCTTCCTTCGCGCTAAACGATTTTCCGCTGCCACTGACCCCTAGCCGAAAAGAATTTCCATTCAGCAGCTTCCTCCGGTCTGCCACAATCATATTTTTACTGACCGCATTCTGTCCATAATAGATTCCTCCCGGCTGCATGATCTCCTGGGTATGGAACGGAATCAGCACCGCTGTGGATTCTGTAGTCAGCGTCCGGAGCGTATGGATCCTCCGCAGGCCGTATGGCAATGCCGTATTCATCCCATCTACTTGCTGCCATTTCAAAACCGACATCTGGCAGAGGTGCTTCCTTGCCACGGACAGCAAGGTCTCCGTATCGGATTCCAACTGTTCCTTGCTGTCTGCCATATGCACCATAGTCAATAATCCGAACATCATCCTCTGGTCTCTGGTGGTCAGGTCGTCCAGCATCTCTTTGGTCTCTTTCCTCTGCAGTTCCATATCATAGGGAACCACTGCGGAAAAGTTATTGTTTGCGTTCTGCCGTCTCTGCCATGTTGTGACATTGGTCTCTACCCCCAGGAGCCGGTTCTGGATCTCCTTCACCGCCTCATCCGTAGGCACCGGAAGGATATCAATAGACAGCATCAGGTCCCGGCTCAGGTCGCACAGTTCGGAAATCATGGCATCCTTCACATAGCTGGCGTAATCCTGCATATACAAGACCTGCCCGTACCGGTCGCCCAGCTTGAAATAATCCCTGCGAAATTCCATGGAATCCGGGCAGATCCAGTCCTTGAAGCTTCTCCCCCTCCTGGCAAATGCTTTCAGGTCAAAAGGAAAGCACTGGGGCTGGTCCGCCTGGAAAAAATCCCGGAAGATCTGCAGCCGCTCCCCGACATCCAGTTCCTCTGCCACAGAGGAAAGCTTGGCCAGATGGGTCACGATATCCGTGCCTACCCTGGCAAAATAAGTCCTGGCCTCATCCACGTTTTTCTTATGGACGCTGATGGTCAGGTACCGCTCCTGCTGGATGCTGTTGTTCGTACCGCTGACTTTGGAGAGAAGCATTTCATTGTACTCCTTCCGGTAATGGTCCAGCCCATCCCCTTTCATCGGAATCAACAGGGACTTCTCGAATTCTTCCTTGTTGATCCTGCGGTTATTCAATGTGATCTTTGCCGATGCGCCGGAATCCAGGGCATTTAAAAGTTCGGAATAATCCAGGAACATTTCCGTCTTATCCGCCTTACTTGCAATGGAATAATTGATATCCGAAAACCGGAATGATTTCGAAAATTTATTTCCCACTTGAAAAATCCCATCCTGCCAGATCCGCCGGATGGGGACGGCCTGCTGGACAGACCTGGGGATTTTGAATCTCTCCCGGTCCATCTTCTTTGCCTGAATCAATGTTTTAATCAATCGCATCCCTCCTGTTCTTCTGTCTGTTTTCTATCCTCCTGCCTTTCTGCTGTATTTTTTGTCTGCTGTTTGTCCTGCCTTTTTGCTGATTCTTCGGTGTGCTATTCAATCTGCGCTTCTGCTGGTTTTTCTGCCGACCATCCAATCTGCGTTTCTGCTGGTTCTTCTGCCGACTATCCAATCTGCCTTTCTGCTGGGTATCCGGCTCCGGCCGGCTTCGCTTCCTTCTTTTCATTTCCATCTGTTTTCTTTTCTTCATGCGCTTCCTATACGCCTGGCTCCTGCCTGGAAACAGTTTTCTCCGGTCACGCCTATTATTCTTTTTACGCTTTTTTGCTTTTTCATCCCTCGACTTTTTACCAGCCTCTCCATCCGAAATACGCCCTTCCAGACATTGGTAATAAATATCCTCCGGCCGGTACACCAGCTTTTTGGGATACAGAAACTCGGACTTTATGAATGCCCACGCAAACTGCTCCGCTGTCATCCCATGGTATTTAAAAAATCCACAGAACGCAAAAGGAGCCGCTCCTGCCATGCACAGCCATCCTGTCACCTCATCCCCTGCCACGCCACGCAGGCTGAAATAGATTCCAACTGCTGCGGAAACCGCCAGCAGGGAACATACCATCTGGCGGAAATCCAAACCAAAAAACATGGCCTCACGGTACTCCATAATCTCCTTATTCATTTTTACTTCCATCTATCGCCTCCTAATATCGTAATCATGCCATTCACCTGCCTATGGTTCAGCAGCATATCTTCTGAAAGCCTATTTTTCATCCTCATGCTTTCCTTCCCCATAGCTCCGCTGCAAGAAATTCCATTACTACACTTTTACCTGCTTCCTATAGCCCCATGATTTCTTTCACGATCCTGTCCGATGCTTTCACAGCGCCTACCAGTACCAACAAATTAAATACTCAAACTTCCCACATCAAAAATGGGATTCGCACATTGAAAAATCAATACTTTAGCCTATAAAATATTTTCAGGCCGCTATTTCTTTCCGTTCCAAAGCCTCCTG
>CAJTGD010000067.1:0-10491 GCA_910575475.1 Lachnospiraceae bacterium
AAACGTGCCGCTTCCTACAGCACTTTTTTATAGACTGTATTTGAAACCTGAGATTTTAATTTGACGTTTTTGTGCAGGAGATAGGAACTTTAATTTGCTGGGCGACACCGACAAGGAAAAATGAAGGATTGCCATACGGAATGAAGTGTCGGACAATGTGGCACTGATAGCGGCAGTAAAAGGGCTGGAACAGCCGCCCGTCCGTAAGGACGGTATGCTATCCGAAGGATAGCTTGCCCCCGGCAGGGCGCAAAACCTGCTTGCAGGTTGCATTTTTGTTGGCGTAGCTGACAAAAGTGCTTTTGCGTTACTTTCGCAGAAAGTAACAAAGGCTATGTGCCGTATCCGGCACTGATTACCCTTAAAGAGGAGAAAGGACAGAGTGATTGAAACGAACAATCAGTTTTACCACAGGGAAAGGATCGGTCAACCATAACAGCAGAAAATTTCATGCAACTAATATTGACCTGGAACGCAGCCACTTAAATATAGAATATTTCAATCAAAATATCAAGGACGTATATCACGAATTATTTGATGAAGCCCTTGCCCGGTACAATGAGAAGCAAACCCGGAATGACCGCCGGATTGACGATTATTACGAGAAAATATTATCCGGCAAACAGGAAAAGCCATTTTATGAGATTATCGTGCAGATAGGCGATAAAGATAATATGGGGGCAAAGACAGAGGATGGACAGCTTGCCGGAAAGATATTGGACGAGTATATGAAAGGATTCCAGAAACGCAATCCAACACTTAAAGTGTTCAGTGCCCATTTACATATGGACGAAGCGACACCTCATCTGCATATAGATTTCATTCCTTATGTCACTGGAAGCAAGCGGGGGCTTGAAACGAGGGTATCTTTGAAGAAAGCACTGGAGGCACTTGGATTTAAAGGTGGTACAAGAAGTGAAACGGAACGAAATCAATGGTATGCTCATGAGAAAGAACAGCTTTCCGCACTTATGCTGAATCATGGAATTGAGTGGGAGAAAAAGGGAACACATGAAAAACATTTGTCCGTATTGGACTTTAAAAAACAGGAACGGTCAAAGGAAGTTGAAGAACTGGAAAAGAACAAAGAAAACGGAATTGCAATCAGAAAATCAATCCTATGAGGAAATCAACGAAAATCTAAAAGGGCAGTTGAGCGAATTAGATGATGAAGTCCGTTCCATACAAAACGGCATGGAGAAATCAAAAAAGGAAGCAGAAAGTGCAAGGAAACAGGCAGACAAATACCAGAAGCGTATGCAGGAACTCGCTCCGATGGTGAAGGATATGGAACACATGGCGGCAAAATTTTCAGACAATCCAGAACAGGTGCTTCCAGAAGCCGGGAGCATAGAAAGCGGAAAGTCATACCGGGAGAAGAAAGCAAAGCCGTTGATGGAGAAGATTGTAAAGGTACTGCGCTCTGTTTATGCGTCCTATCTGGACGTTTCCAGAAAGTTTGATAAGCTGCAACTGTCCTATAACCGGGCTGTGGAGAAGGCGAACAATCTCTCTAACCGTTTCCACGAAATTTATACGGAGAATCAAGAACTGAAAGAGATTGTCCGGGATTATGAATGTGTAAAGGTGGTGCTTGGAAAGGAGAAAGTGTCTGACATTGTTCAGATGGAGAAACAAAGAGAGCAGGTATTGAAGGAGCAAAAACGGGCAGAAAGAAGAAAACAAAATAGAGAAGCCCGGTGATAGCCGGAGGTCTGCTTAAAGCCCTCTTGGGTGTCATACAGCGAAGCCCTGCCAGCCTGTCAAGGGCGGCAACAGCCGTTTATTTACCCTTGACAGGCTGGTGGGGCTTTGCTATTTAGCGGAAGGTTTATTTTCTCTGATGCCTAAATCCCCTTGGAAAATGTCAATCATAATTCTTGCGCCTAAGCGAAAACCGTCAATAAACATTTCTGAAAATTCATAGGGGATAACGTCAAGCTGTTCGTCCATGATTTCAATGAATTTCTTATCCAGAGGTGGATTCACTTTGCTTAAAGTTTCGATGAAGTCATCATAGTGTTGGTAGTGTTCTTGATAAATTTTTCGGTATTCTTCACTTCTGGGAGAATATTGCTCTGCCGGGAAAATCTTCCCCTCATACAGTTCTGACAATATATTTTTCATAAATGCTCTCCTTTTACTAAAATATAGTATTTGACACATGGTGAATGTCAATTCTTTTATAGTTTAGCATATAATAGAGAAAATGACAATCACTAAATGTCAAACGGGAGAGAGTTTATGTATAAGAATAAGGCGGCTGATGGCGAAAACAATATATGCGGGCAGAAAGTAAAGGAAATCCGGGAACGGCTTCCAGAGAAAACTTCACAGAGGAAGCTGGCGGATATGTTACAAATGGCGGGGCTGGATATAGATAAAAATGCTGTGCAAAGGATTGAAAGTGGCAAAAGGTTTGTGACAGATATTGAGTTGAAGGTTATTGCAAAGGTGTTGGGAGTGAGTTATCAAGAACTGTTAGATAGTTGACGATGATAATATAATATAATATTATTTCGTTATAAAATATGTTAAAAATGGAATAGCGAGGAGGATTAAAATGGAATGGTTTTTTGATGGATTAGGAACAGAATTAGTTTCTTTGATTTTGGGGTTGTTTCTCGGGGGAGGTGCTGGTGGTATAGTAGGGTATAAGATTGGTATAAATAAAAGCGTACTTAAACAGAATCAGAAAGCAGGAACGGATTCGAAACAAAAGCAAATAGGAAAATCTGTTGTTGGTACTTCGAAGGACGAATTGAATATTGAATCAAGTAATTCTAAAATTAAACAAAATCAAAAAGCAGGCAATGGAGCGATTCAAACACAGATTGGAGGAATTAGTCGTGGTAAGCGATAAACAAATACAAAAGGCTGGTGAAAATTCACAGCAAATACAGGCTGGTTCAATTAATATTACAAATGTTATGGGGATAGATGAAAAAAGGGCAAGGGAAATATTTAATGAGATGTATGTAATTGTGCGAAGGGACTTTTCAAAGGATGCGTATGAATGTGCAAACGCACGAGTAGCGCAATTTGAAGAATCGCTTATGCCTAAAATAATGCAGATTGATGGTGCATTAGAGAAGTTTGCAGACCCTTCATTTCAGTTTCTTATAGCAGAAGCACACAAGACAGCAGCGGCGACAGAAAGGATTGCAGATTATGACTTATTGTCTGAATTATTGGTACATAGAATTCAAAAAGGCGAAAAAAATAGAAAAGTTCGTGCTGGGATAGCTAGGGCAGTTGAGATTGTTGATCAGATAGATGATGATGCACTTTGTGCACTTACAGTATCACATACAGTTGGCAGCTTGCTTCCTACGGCTAATTCTGTTAAAGAAGGATTAGATATACTAGAAGATATATTCAGTAAACTTATTTATACTGAATTACCGAGAGGAAGGGAATGGTTAGACCATTTAGAAATATTAGATGCAGTCCGCTTACCGTCATTTGGTAATTTAAAGAAAATAGAGGTATTTTATCCTGAACAACTGAATGGATATGTTTGTGTGGGTATTGCTAAAGGAACAGATAAATATGATAATGCGAAATCGTTGTTGGAAGATAATCAATTGCCTGATACGCTGTTAGTTGACCATGAATTATTGGATGGTTATGTAAGGTTGCCAATTTGTGCAAAAACATTTATTGACTCTTTAGGACTTATAAATAGGAAAGTGGTAAATGGACAACTTGAAGAGCGACATTTTGAACTTTCAAGAGAGCAAAAAGATGTTTTGGGGAATATATATGATCTATATGATAATAATGAGGAATTAAAAAAGAAAGTTGTTGAAAAATTTATGGTTGAATGGCAGAAAAGAAAAGCGTTAGCGTACTTATGTGAGTGGTGGAATAGTATTCCGAATATATTTGAAATTACAGCTGTTGGTAAGGTTTTGGCTCATTCAAATGCACAACGTTGCGACAAAAGCATTCCTCCAATGGAATAAAAAATGAAAAAATGATTGCTTAATAGAAGTTGGACCTATATAATATAGACGTGGCAACATTTTGGCAACAGAAAATCAGTAAGCCAGAATAATTGATGTAATTGAAGTAAAAACAGGCGTGTATTTGCACAGAAACTAAACAAATATAGTTAAGAACAGCAAAGGACACGCCGAGTTCGAGTAGTACAAGAGTATATTATTTGTTTTATATGGCAGGTAGTCTATGAGATTGCCTGCTATATTTACAATCTATTGTTGTAGAAAAATTTAGGTAGTAAGTTGTTGCCAATAGAAATGGGTATTTATATAAAATTGACGAATCGCTAATGAGGATGGTATATGAAAAGTACGAAAAAGAATTCAGTGAAAGGGGGAGAAAAAGCGCCGTTTGCCCAGAGACATCCTAGAATCAATTTTGTGATAGGGTTGGCTTTGCTGGTAATACTTGTGTTTGTGGCAATATTACTTATATGGCTTATTTTTTCTTGCTTAGGGAATGGAATTGAACATTTGGTTGATTTCCTGAAAAAGTATGTAAGTACAACAGATAAAGTAATTATTGTGGCAATGATAACAGGTATGGTGTCTATAGTCGGTGTGGTTTTTACGTCTGTAATAGCAAAAATTATTGATTATCGATATAATGTAAAAAAGTATTTATATGATAAAAGAGAGGCACCGTATGAACAATTTATAAGCATAATTTATACTATTATGGAAGATACAAAAAAACCTGTAAATGAGCAAATGATAGAATCCGATAAGTTTAGAATGATGTCGGACTTTTCCAAGGGATTAACGTTATGGGGATCAAATAAAGTAGTAAAAAAGTGGTTAAGATACAGAAAAGCGTCACTGGAAGACATGAACCCAGAGAACTCTTTATTACTATTGGAAGATATCATTTATGAAATCAGAAAGGATGTTGGACAAAGAAAAAGTTGGGCAAAGGGGATATGTTATCCATTTTTATAAATGATATTGAAATAATAATAAAAAAATAAGCATTTGTATAGAGAAATGATTTACAAATGCTGCAATATGAGCTATACTAATATCATCATGAAGAAAGAGGTGATATAATGGCTCAAATTAGTTTGCGTATAGAGGATGATGTAAAGAAAAAGGCAGAGCAAGCTTGTGCCGATATTGGAATGTCTTTGTCTACAGCTATTAATATTTATCTAAAAAAATTGGGGCGAGAGAAACGGATACCATTTGAAGTATCTGTAGATCCATTTTATTCGCAGGAGAATATGACCAGACTTAGAGAATCTGTAGCGCAAATGGAGGCTACAGGTGGTACGGTACATGAGGTGGACATTGATGATTAAGTCATGGTCAGATTCAGCGTGGGAAGATTTTGAATACTGGACAAAGCAGGATAAAAAGACATTAAGGCGTATTCTTCAGTTATTGAAGGATATTGACCGAAATGGATACGAAGGAATAGGAAAGCCAGAAAGATTAAGCGGTGATTTGGCATCCTATTGGAGCCGGCGAATAGATGATGCAAACCGTATTGTTTATCGGATAGAAGATAATGTGATAAAGATTGTTCAATGCGGTTCTCATTATAGAGATAAGTAAAGATGGCAACATTTTGGCAACAGAAAATCAGCAAGCCATAATAAATGATGTAATTGATGTAAAAACAGGCGTGTATTTGCACAAAACTTAAGCAAATATAGTTAAGAATAAAGAAGAACACGCCGAGTTCGAATAAGGTGGGAAGTTGTTACAGGGCAAAGCCGTTTATCCCCAAAAGGGCAAACGGGTTTATCCTGTACAAATGAATAAAGCATAGTAGCAGACCTTGAAATGGGTATGAAGATTATCCATTTTAGGGTCTGTTTTGTTTTTATCAAAAGTAGTGGAAGCCTTGTAAAATAAGCATTCTTTAAAGATGGGTTGTTAAAGATGGTTTGTTAAAGATGGTTTGGTATATGTGGCTGGCTGTTGCTGGACAGGGGCAAAGCACTTCATCCGTATGGAGGATAAAGGAGTTTGCCTTTTGCAGGATGAAGGGGGTTGCCCCTGGACATAGTGAAATTTGGGGTTTTCATTTTTGGGGAAAATCGCAGAAACAACGGAATGTCGCATAAATACTGGATTTGATGGGGATAAGGATATTCCCAGGAAAATGTTTTTGGGAGGTTTTTGGGGTGAAATCCTGTTTTTGGGAACTTTCTGGGAGATTTTTGGGAAGTTTTTGGGAAAATCCCTTTGCCGTCTTTGAAGGAGCAGATAAGAACAAGGAGGTATTATTGAAATGAGGAAGAAAGGTTACAAAGGAAGATGCGAGAAACGGTCTGTACCGAAATGTACAGAGGTATGCCGTACATATGATGCCATCCAGTCCGCTTATGCGGATGTACTGTCTATGGATGATGGGATTGCAGAATTTCGCTGTAATGTCCTGATGGAAGGGCTGGCTGATGGGGATTATACTTCTGATTTTGTATGTACGAGGTCGGACGGCGGCATCATGGTTCGTGAGTGCGTGTATCGGAGCAGGCTGTCAAAACCGCTCACAGGCAGATTATTGGAAGCGTCAAGGCAGTATTGGCTAAAGCATGGCGTGTCAGATTGGGGGATTGTGACAGATGAAGAAAAATGAATTGATTAAGTCTGGCTCTGGGATATACAGGATATTGCATATTCAGAATGATAATGTGCTGGTTATTGACTGTGTGAAAATGACTATGCCAAACTGGGTAAAAGAGGAAAGTTTAGGAACAGAGGGGGATTGCAGTGAAGAAGAACTGTATGCGCTCCACAATATCACATTAGAGGATATTGATGCGGTTTCTCCCGAAAGGAAGCAGGTCATGTACCAGAGATATACTATGATTGCTGGTGTACTGCCCTTTTTGGATGATGATAAGATGCGCTCGGCAATGGTTGCAAAGGTAGCGGAGGAATATGGAGTATCCAAACAGACCCTGCGGTCATTCCTGTGCCGTTACCTGGTATTCCAGAATATCCAGTCATTACTGCCGAAACAGCGTGATGATGGAAGGGAACTGACACAGGATGAAAAGAATATGCGCTGGTCGCTGAATAAATTCTTTTACAACCAGAAGAAAAATTCCCTGAAAACAGCCTATACACTAATGCTGAAAGAGAAATATTGTGATGGTTCTGGGAAACTTGCGGAAACATACCCGTCTTTTTACCAGTACCGCTATTTTTACCGAAAGACAAGGAAATTGCAGAATTACTACATTTCCAGGAACGGGCTGACAAACTATCAGAGAAATAACAGACCATGCACAGGAAGCGGGGTACAGGAATATGCCCCTGCTGTTGGCGTTGGTATGGTGGATGCTACGGTATGCGATATTTACCTTGTCAATGAATCAGGGTAGCTTGTAGGCAGACCGATCATGACGGCGTGCATTGATGCCTACAGCGGCTTATGTTGCGGGTATTCTTTATCCTGGGAGGGCGGTGTTTACAGCCTTAGGAACATGATGCTGAATGTCATTGCGGATAAAGTGGAGCATTGCAGGAAATTTGGTATCAGTATTACAGAAGATGAATGGGTGAATACAGGCATGTTGGGGAAAATTGTTTCAGACTAGGGGACGGAATATATTGGATACACTTTCTCACAGTTAGCGGAGCTGGGCGTGACAATCGTTAATCTCCCATCCTACAGGCCAGAGCTGAAAGGCAGCGTGGAAAAATTCTTTGATGTGGTTCAGGATGATTTCAAGCCGCATTTAAAAGGCAAGGGTATGATTGAGCCAGACTATCAGGAGCGGGGGAGCCGTGATTACCGTAAGGATGCCTGCCTGACGCTGGCTGATTTTGAGAAAATCATAATCAGATGCATTATCCACTATAATTCCAAGCGGGTTGCAGAGAATTTCCCTTTTACTGAAGAAATGCTGGCAGCAGGGGTACAGCCGTATGCAAACCAGATTTTCAAATGGGGGATGCAGTTATCAGGGGCAAACCTTATCCAGATAACAGAGGAACAGCTTGTATTATGTCTGCTTCCAAGGACTACGGGAAAATTCAGCAGGTTTGGATTAACAGTCAATAAACTGCGTTACCGCCACAGTGGATATACGGAAAGGTATCTGGCGGGCGGCGAGGCTGCGGTTGCCTATAACCCTGATGATGTATCCTTTGTATGGCTTAAGGAAGCTGGCAATTATGTCCGTTTTGAATTGGTGGATACACGGTATGGAGGCATGGAGCTGGATGCGGTTTTTGACATACAGAAGAAACAGAAAACAGTCGTCAAGGCAGAAGAACACAGCGGCTTACAGGCTGACATAGAGCTTGCGGCGCATATCCAGGCAGTTGCGGAGAATGCTTCAAAGAGCAGGAATGTCAACATAAAGGGTATCCGTGGCACCAGGAAGAAAGAGGAATTGAAAACACATATTGATTACGCAAAGGAGGCTGGGTTACATGAATGATTATGCAAAGATGCTTCCTGCTTTACTGTCGGGGGATGCATTAGTGGATGCATTGAAAGATATCCCAGAGTATGATGCATCTGTCACAGGGCAGGATACGGCAGTCCGTTTGATGAAGTTGTCAGATATTTATAAAATATACCTGCCATCCCAGATGACGGTGGAGATTTACAATAAGCTATACATGGCAACGGTGATGTCTTTACAGAAGAAGGGTACAAAACTTGCAGTCAGGCAGCAGAACATTACGTTTCATGCCATCCAGGGGAATGGGTATCGAGGCATAATAGGCGGTTCGGATTCTTTTACGGTTATCGGTACTTCTGGCATTGGAAAATCCAGTGCGATTGAGCGAGCCATTAGCCTGATTTCTGGCAATGGGATTCTTGAAACGGCGCAGCCATATAGCAGGATTATCCCGTGTATGGTAGTGCAATGCCCGTATGACTGTTCGCCAAAAGGAATGCTCTTGGAGATATTGCGGATTGTGGATATGAACCTTGGGACGACATATTACCAGAAATCCCAGCGTGCGGGTGTCACTACGGATTTGCTGATTGGGACGGTTGCGCAGGTATCGCTCAATCATATCGGGCTTCTCATAATTGATGAAATCCAGCATGTGGCTGGGCATAAAAATGGCAGGACATTGGTGGGGATGTTGACACAGCTTATAAATTGCAGCGGGATATCTGTCTGCATGGTGGGCGTGCCAGAAAGCATCCCGTTTTTTGAACAGGCTATGCAGTTGGCAAGGCGGTCTGTGGGATTGAAATACGGGGCTTTGCCGTATGACGGTTATTTCAGGAAATTTGTTGGTCTGCTTTTCCAGTACCAGTATGTGAAAAACAGGACGGAACTGTCAGATGGAATCCTGGAATGGCTGTATGAGCATAGCGGCGGCATAATCTCAATCGTGGTGTCGTTGGTGTATGACGCACAGGAGATAGCCATATTCAGCGGAAGGGAGATTCTGGATGTAGAAGCATTGAATGAGGCATATGTGAAACGTCTGGCGTTGCTTCATGACTTTGTGTCGCCGTCTGTCAGGAGGAACCAGAAACTGCCGCAGAAGAAGTCAAAGCCAGTTGAGATTGCATCAAAAGAAGGTATCAAGGTATCCTCGGATTATTTGAGCATCCCAGAGGTTGTGCAGAAAGCAAAGAACCAGAGCGTGGATGTTGTATCACTGCTGCGGGATTATGTATCGGTAACGGAGGTGTCCATATGATAGGGTTCCTTCCAGAAATTTATCCTGATGAATTAGTTTACAGTTGGCTTGCGCGGTATTATTGCAGGACAGGTTATGCGGCTTACATAGATGCTATTGTAGATTTCTATGAAAAGAGGACTGCCAGACCAGATGTTGAATTTATCAATCGCCTGAACAAAGAAACAAAAGAAATTATTATGGATGTTGAACCGATGGAAAAGCTATTGCTGGACCATACCATGTTTCCGTATTATGGTCGGTTTTTGAATGTGGAGCGGAGAAAAGGGGCATTTGCTTCTATGATACAGCAGGAAGGGGATGCCCATAACCTGCTTGCAATCCCTGTAAATCGGGAGGGCGGTATTCGGTATGTCCGCTATTGTCCTGTGTGTGTTGGTTTCGCCGGGATCCCATAAGCGGAAACAGCGGCCTTGAGCACTTTCTGGAAGTGATAGGCATTATCACTGTAAAAAAGCTCCCCGCCAACCAGGAGCCTGGAATGGTCATCAATGATCATGATACAGTAGACACGCCTGCGTACCCCGTTTTCTGTAATGTAAGGGAGGTAGCAGGTGTCCGCCTGCCACATCTTCCCGAACGCGTCTTCCTCAAATGCCCTGCGGTCACGCATGGACGGATTTTTTGCGGATTTCAGGTCATGGTGCTTGACGAACCGCTGGACAGCGCACACGCTGACGGTTGCCGGGATGAACGAGCCTGCCACAAGCTGGCGGTGGATCTGTGTTGCGTTCAGCCTTGGGAATTCCGCTTTCAGGCGGTAGATCTCGTCCACGGCGGCATCCGGGAGCGCGCGTGTCCCTCCGCTGTCAGAGCGTTCTTTCGGCATGAGCGTGTCAATCCCCCCTTTCCGGTA
>CAJTGD010000067.1:10881-17344 GCA_910575475.1 Lachnospiraceae bacterium
AGGGGAATTCCCATGGCGTGTGAAGCCCCACAGGAATGGATGTGTCAAAAAAACTCCTGACGGTAATCCGCGGGGTTTCTGTGTGACTGCAGGAATGACCGCGCGGACAGGAGGACGAACTGACAGGCAAAAGAAATGGAATACTGCTCCAGAAAACAGAGGCCCTTTATGAATGCGGACGGGGCGGTTTCTGCGGAAACAAGCATGCCGAGCCACTCCTGCTTGTGGGACAGGAAGAGATCCCTCCAGCGGTAAAGCATGGACACGGAGATGCCGAAGCGGGCGCAGAGTTTTTCTACCGTATGCAGAGGAAGGAAGGATTCCGCCAGCACCCGCAGGATGAAAAAAAGGCCATATACAAAGTAAGTAGAGGGATATTACGTGAGCACAGTCGGTCTGAACGAGGCAACGATAAAGAAGTATATCCAGGATCAGGAGAAGAGTGACATTATGCAGGACAAGTTGAGCGTGAAGGAATATGAGGATCCCTTCAAGGGGTAGCCGGTATTACGAATGCCCTTTGAAGGGCGGCGACGAGTCAAGGGCGTAGTGGCTTGAACGAAGTGAAAGCCAGCGTCTTTAGGCGCTGGCCGGTAACAAAGGCTTATAGCCGCAGAGCAAACCACCCGTTTGACGGGTGGTTATGATTTGTTCCATACACCACTATATACCAATGAATATGGGGACTCAATACCGAAAATAATGTGCCGGAAAAAACAGCACATTTACATAGTAATGTTTTTTAGAATGAAGATTTTAATTTGCTGCAAACCTGCGGTAATAGATAAATTTAATTTGCTGGCTGACAATCAACTATTCAGATATCACTACAAAGACCATGGATGAATATCTGCTGTGGCTCCAAAATGAAAAGAATTATAGTGCAGCTTCCCAAAAACAGCGCATATCGGCAGTATCTTCATTTCTGAAATATGCGTCTGGCCGTGAGACAGCTTCACTTGGTGCATACAATGCAGTTTCCCAGGCACAGACCCCAAAGATTCCAAAGACAGTTTTTCCGTATTTTTCCGCGGAAGAGATCAGGATTTTATTGGGCATTCCAACAACCAAAGGTAAGTCTGGAAGCCGGGATGTTACATTACTGGCTTTGCTTTATGATTCTGGTGCAAGAGCACAGGAGATATGCGACATCATGATCGGTGATATAACGTTTGCGAAAACTTCCACTGTCAGGATTCACGGGAAAGGAAACAAGGCACGCGAAATTCCCATTTCTTCAGATGTCGTGAAACTGATAAAAAGATATCTGGCAGAAAGTGGGAAAACTTTGAAAGATAACAGGGATGAGCATCTGTTTCCAAGCCAAAGGTCTGACCGGATAACAACTGCATGTATTCGAAACCTGGTCTGTAAATATGTGGCCTTGGCAAAAAGCAATCATCCAAATCACTTTAAGGAAGAAGATTATTCGCCACACAGTTTCCGCCATAGCAAAGCAATCCACATGCTTGAAGCTGGGATACCGCTCATATATATAAGAAACTTTTTGGGGCATGAGTCTGTTCAGACCACAGAGATTTATCTGCGCATCCATCAAGGTTCTGTTTCGAAGATATTGAAAGAAAGAAAAGCTGAAACAAGTATACCGAATATACTTGAACAACCGCATTCAAAAAATCAGGATATACCCGATTTCATTCAGAATGCAAGATAATAATTATGTTATGAGTTTTTGGGATAAACGGCTGAAATACAGCATTCTTGTAGGTGTCAGCCGTTCTCAAAAACTCAGCACATAACACATATTATGTGACTGCTCACATAATATGTGGATCTATCTCACAGGAAATGATGGCCTCCCGCCCATCATTCTTTATGATTATCAGCCCGGGAGAGCAGGGAATTATGCGAAAAACTTTCTGGAAGGTTTCTCCGGACTGCTGGAATGCGATGGCTATACCGGATACAACAGTGTAGAGAATGTGACCCAGGTGTGCTGTCTTGCGCATTGCCGGAGATATTTCTTTGAAGCAGTTCCGGCAGCCCGCCGAAAAAAGATAAAACTGCTGGACATCAACTCACCGGAAGAAATCCCGGAAGATGCGGCTGACCCGGAAAAAGCAAAGGAGGGAAAAAGGATCCCGGCAGAGATCGGACTTTGCTATTGCAACAAACTTTTTCGTATAGAACGGACACTAAAAGCCATGTCTCCGGAAGAACGTAAGAACAAACGTCTGGAGTTGGAAGTCCCTGTCTGGGACAGTTTCTGGTCCTGGCTTGCAACGGTAGAGCCGCTGGGCGGAAGCCTGTTGGAAAAAGCGGTGAACTATGCGGCTAACCATAAGGAGCTTCTGGGCAACTACCTGCTGGATGGGAGATGTGAGATTTCCAATAAACGGGCGGAACGATGCGCAAAATCCTACGCGACCGGAAGAAAGAACTTCCTTTTCCATGATACCGTGAATGGAGCGAGATCGAGCGCCATCATCTACAGCCTGGTAGAAACGGCAAAGGCAAACAACCTGAACGTGTTCCAATACCTTTACACACTGTTGCTTTACATGCCGGACTATAAACAGGAACCCGCAGGTGTGGAGGCCATGATGCCGTGGAACGACTTTATAAAGGAACGATGTTCCAAGGTGATGGACATGGAAACAGAAACACCGGAGAACCGGGGGCAGATACCGCTCTGATAGCTGCCCCTTATTTGTGATGAAAAAACAATCGTTGATAAAAGCTATATTCGCTTATAGTTCCAGGATTCTATGAGCCTTTCCAGTTTTGAACTTATAATTCTTATATACTTCGGTTCATTAAGAACTTAATTATAAACAAATCTTGAATCACGTCATTCACTTGTCAGTCAAAAAGATTATCCCACAGATTTTAGAATATGTAAAACCGGTAGGTTATTCATCGCTTACGTTCAACGGCCTGCTTGCGGATTATATCCGGGAATACAATACCACATACCATACCGGCATTGATGGCGTCCCTTTTGAACGCTACCGCGGCACATGCGGCTGTACGCGCCTTCCAAAATCCAGGGAATGGCTGGATGAGTGCTTCCTGAACCGCGTCTGGCGCAGGGTAAACAGGGATTCCACGGTTTCCATTGACAAGGTATCCTATGATGTGCCCATGCAGTTCATCTCCTCAAAAGTGGAGATCCGTTATCTTCCGGATGACATGGGTTCCGCGTTCATCCTTTCTGACGGCGGGCATTACCCGATCCGCAGGACGGACCGCAACGAAAACTGCCGCGTGAAGCGGGAAAACCAGCCGGCTATTGACTATTCGAGGATCGGGGGTGCGGGATCATGACACCTCTGGCTTATTACGGCCTGTCATTCAACCCGTTTGACAAGCAGGCCGTCCGGGAGAAAGACCGTTTCCTTTCTGCGGACCTTAAGGAAATGACTTCCAGGCTTGATTACTTAAAGGATTCCCGCGGCATCGGCGTGTTCACCGCCAGCCCCGGCATGGGCAAGTCCTTCGCCCTGCGCTGCTTTGCTGCCGGGCTGAACTCGGGCCTTTACCATATGGAATACATCTGCCTTTCCACTGTCAGCGTGATGGAGTTTTACCGCCAGTTCTGCTCTGTGCTCGGCCTGGAGGACCGGGGCGGCAAGCCCGGCATGTTCAAAGCGATGCAGGAGCAGGTATACAGCCTTTACAAGGAAAAGCGCAAGCCCCTGCTTCACGCTCGTACTCTGCGGGGAACCGCACCTCAACAATATCCTGCGCCGCCCGGTGCATGAGGCCCTCCGCCAGCGCATCACGGCGCATTATAATTTCGTGGGGCTTGGCGATTCCGAGGCCGAAGAGTATATCGCGCATAAGATTACATGTGCCAGTGGATCCCGGGCCATTCTGGACAATGCCGCGCTCTCTGCCGTGCACAGCCACTCAAACGGGAACCCGCGCCTGATCGACAACCTGATGACGGATGCGCTCACACTTGGCTCACAGATGGATAAGAAGACCATCGACGCAGAGGTCATCCTGGCAGCTGTTGCCGGCCAGAACCTGATGTAAGGGAGGCGCGCGCAATGGGTTACTATTATAAATGCACCATGGAGGAAGACGGGCGTATTGTATCATGGGCAGCCAGCATAGACACGCTCAGGATGGCAGCATCCGGCCAGTATGAAGCTGAAATAAATGGACGCGGCACCTATTTCCATGTCATTGCAGGACGGCATAAATACGGCAGCTTCCTGTGCATACCAAACCACAATATCGGCTGTGAGCTTGCGGATTTTTCTGATATACGCTGGACGGTCGGACGGCTTTCTATGCATCCGATACGGAAAGTAGATGCCGTAACAGTAGCTGCCGGTATCAGCCATCTTGAAAAGGCCGCCGCAGTATCCGGGTAAAAAACGTGAAAGGCCATGGATTCTTAAAGTCCATGGCCTTCTGTATGTTTGAAACTGCCGATAGAAGTATGTTGTTTGTTTGCTGGCAGCGTGCGGTTAAATACGGTACTGCGCAGTCAAATATCCAGAACATGTTAAAATAATTCGCTGTTAGTTCCGATTACAATTCGCCGTTCAACAGTTGAACATATCCGGATCTATCTGAAAGCATTCCATGAACCAGAGGCAAACCCGGAAGTGTATTTATTCTATTCCCGTGTAGGCGGGAAATATGTGAAACTGACAGAGCCTGCTCTTGATAAGCGGATAAAAATGTATGCGGCGGATGCCCACAAAAAATGTCCGGAGGTTCCACTGAATACCCATGCCCACCAGTTCCGCCATGCCAAAGCCACCCATTGGCTGGAGGATGGCATGAACATCATACAGATCAGCTTTCTCCTTGGTCATGCAAGCCTGGATACAACCATGCGGTATCTGGATATAACAACGGATGATAAACGGAAAGCACTGGCTACACTGGAAGGTGAAAAAGAAAAGAATGTTACCAAAAAATGGAAAGATGGCAATGGCTCATTGGCCGACTTCTGCGGACTGAAACACTGAAATCATCAAAAATAAAATCCAAACTTTTTTGCAGTAAAAATCCGGATTGGTAATCTTTTTTGCAAAAAGTTTGGATTTCTCCTATGTTTGGATTTGTGGGAATGTGTATAACTGCCTTGCTCATGGAGTTGTGGGAAACGCCGTTTGCAGGACGTGGGAAAGCTGCACTTTGCTTTTCCATGTGCTGTGAACGGCGTTTCCCATGACGGAATAGGCTGTTATGCACATTTCCATGACGCAAAGCCCTTTTCCCTGCGCCCCATATCCTCCGGCTGCTACGCAAAAGGGCGGCTTTCCTGCCGTCACTGTTGCGGAATAAGCCCCCGGCGTGTGACATACTCCGTTGCATAAATGCGGTTTTCTGCGTCCCGTTCCTCCCAGTATTCCCGCAATGCGTTTTCTGCGGTTTCCGCAACATTCATCAGAAATCTTTCAATGTCATTTTCTTTTGTCTTTGTGTTACGTCTGCTCATGGTCTGTTTCCTCCTGCAAATCTGCCCCGTCAATCTCGTAGAGGTCAAAGGGTTCTTCCGGCTTGATAACTGCCGGGCGGCGTTTTAGATACTTCTCAATGTCAAATTCATTCTTCTTGTCAAAGTCGGAAAGGAATTTATATCTTGGGTATTTGGTTATATCGAATTTGTCACTGAAAAAGGGGCGTGCGCCCCTTACCTGCAAGATACATTTGCCGCCGTCCATGACGGCTATTTCATCTTGGCTCATAAGCTCTTTGCAACATTGTCAAGTGAAGAATTCATTCTTTTTGCTTTTTCATACACGGAATCTTGTAGGTATTCTATAAATGTGCTAAACTGAACGCAGTAACAAATCGGGATTGTGCGCCCAGACGAAGGGCGGGTAGTCTAGCAGGTGAGAAGCCTGTCTGCGAAGGTCTAACCAACCAGCAGTAGCGAGTCTTGGGTGGGCTGCAGTAATGTTGCCTGCTAAGCGTAGACAGCGAGAAAATAGGGAAAGTGATTGAGCCCCGAAATTTTGACATTCGGAGGGCTGACGCTCTAATTTCGGCGGAAAGCAACACAGGCGGCATTGCTATGGTGAGATGCAGCCTGCTTCTGCGGGGTCAAAGAGCTTTTCATGTTTTACATTGCGACTATCCAGTCAACTGGGGAGAGCCTGATGTCCCTTGTTTTTCAAGTATGGCGGACAACGCTGAAACGGAGGATGCCAAACGGATGTCAGGCAGTCGGATAGCTTCATAGTACCGAAGAAGCCGGGTAATTCCGGTGGAGGGAAGGGGGCTACATAATAACGGTCTCTCTGAGGGCACATCAGCCGTACTCAGGGGCGGAGGTACTGATGGAAACGAAATTGGAGAGAATAGCAGACAAATCGGCTCATGAGCCGAAACCGGAATTCACATCTTTGTACCATCTGATAAATGAAATCACTAATCCCCCAGCTATGCTGGGGAGAATAGAGTAAGTTGTGACGAAGAAGATATTATAAAAAAGCCTCCTATGTTAAAATGAGAAAGGTGTCGCAAGCCAATC
>CAJTGD010000068.1 GCA_910575475.1 Lachnospiraceae bacterium
TGAGAAGAGCACTGGCAACGGGTTGGAAAATCTTATCCCGAATTTTTATATGAGAAAGCCCAATTTATAAGGCTTTATTAAAGAATTCGGGATAAGATACTTTTCGGTATAACTCTAATTATCCCGAATTCGGGATAAAAAAAGCAAGATTCGCCAGAGTAACTCAAAACCCACTTTGTGGTTTTGGGTTACTCTGACAAACTTGATGGGGAATCCGCTCCCCATGCCCTCGGTTCCTGCACATTTTCCAAATATGCAGATTGGCTCCTATTAAAAATAGTCGCAGCGTGATTGCTTTACATCACGGAAGATAAAAAAATTCTAAAAATAATCCAATTTCCTTTCCCACCAGTAGTCCCCAATCGGCTTATATAGTAGGAAGCAAAAAACAGCTTCCCCTGATCAGGCATAATAAAAAAAGTAGGAGGGATTTATGCGATTTACAAGAAGTGAACTGGAAATGATTTACAAGTATGAAGCAACGACAAAAGAGGACACAGTGAAGGCGATGAGGGATGAACAGTCAGTAGCCAGAGACGACCTGACGAGGATCATCATAAGGAATGCTGCAGATAAACTGGAAAAACTTCCAGAACCGGAATGTAGCCGGTTCATAGCGGACAATAAGGCGTATTTCATAGGACAGGGAAGAAGTTCTGTCTTACGGAGACTGAATGAAGCAAAGGAACGGTTAAAACAGCCGGTCTTACAGGGGCATGACCTGTCAGGAAGGGAGCGGTTCCAGCCAGACACAAGACATATGATCGTTCTAGATGTGCTGAATAATGACAGCCCCGTAGGTTTTAAAGGGGAAAGATACCGCTTCTTCCTTTCAGACGGGAGATACTGCAACGCCGTAGAAAGTGAAAAGCGTGGGGAAATCAAAATCCGCAGCCATGCGGCGGTAGTTTCCGGGAAACTGTACCCAGATAAGAAGGCGGAGCATGACAGATAACAGTCCCATGATAAAAATAGGAACTGCACAAAAGATGAAAGGAAACATAACAGGGGAGTGGAGAAAACTGAAAAAATATTGAACGAAGGGAGGGAATCTATGCAGAGAAAGAAAAGGGGGAGAAAGAATACGCCGATCCGTTATGTGGTGGAGCATGTATATTCCGGTACGGAAAGCATGGAAGGATTATTAACGGTTGTGAGCGAAGAAGCTGCCCGCAGGAATGTGGAGAAAAGATTAAGGGGCAATATGGAGACGGAGAAGAAAGCTGTCTGAAAAGATGAATTGACGGTTGATGCCAGAGACGGAAAAGGCTATAATGAAGTCAGCGTATTTCTGTCTCTGGATATTGAGTAAATATAGGAGGCCAATATGCAGAATACAGAAAATAAAGAAATATGGACAGCACTTTATGCGAGATTGTCAATGGATGATGGGAACGTCGGGGAGAGCATGAGTATCGGAAGCCAGAAAGCAATCCTTAAACGGAAAGCGGAGGAAATGGGTATCCACAGCTATAAATTTTACGTGGATGACGGATACTCCGGTACGAATTTTAACCGGCCATCTTTTCAACAAATGATTGCGGATATCGAAGCGGGGCATGTAGATTGTGTCATAACCAAAGATTTATCAAGGCTTGGCAGAAACTATCTGGAGAGCGGGGCATATATCGAAGTATTTTTCCCAAACCACCATGTGCGATATATCGCTATCAATGACGGTGTGGATTCGGCGAACAGCGGAGAGATGGATATTACCCCGTTCAAGAACATCCTGAATGAATTTTATTCACGGGATATATCCAAAAAGGTAAAATCCGGCAAGTATATCCGTGCCTGTCAGGGGAAATTCATGGGAGTCCATGCGCCGTTCGGTTACAAAAAAGACCCGGCAGACAAGAACCATCTGATTGCGGATGAAGAGACAGCGCCGACTGTCCGCTATATTTTTCAGCTTGCCTTGAAAGGCTATGGGAATAATAAAATTGGGAAAGTCCTTTATCAAGAGAAGATTCCGAAGCCAGCCTATTATAAGCAGGAGTATTTTGGAAAATTTCTGATTGCAGATGATGACGCTTATAACTGGAAACAGGAAACGATTCTCCGTATCCTCCGCAATCCGCTTTATAAAGGGGATTTCTGGGTGCAGAGAAATGATAAAAAGCATTTTAAACAGCAGACAAGAGGTTATATCCCGATTAAGGAACGTGTAACTATACCCAGCGACCATGAAGCCATTGTAGACGAACATACATGGAATACCGTGCAGGGAATCCTTGACAGGCATACAAAAGTGAAGCCATGCACTTCTGGTTATGATAATAAATTCCGGGGGATTTTAAAATGTGCTGATTGTGGAAATAACCTGATTATCCATACGGATGGAAGGAACCCGGACAGACCTTTGCTGGAAAAGACGTATTACCAGTGTCGCATCTACCGTGTAAGAGGGGCGAAGTTCTGCAGCCAGCACCGCATCAGTGCCGGAGATTTGGAAGAACTGGTACTTTCCGATATCCAGTTTCATGCTGGAAAGGTTATAAAGAACCGGGAGAAGTTCATGCGGAAAGTGCTTGGCCAGATGGACATGTCATCTGCAAACAGCAAGGCAAATATTGATAAGAAAGTGGCTGTCTTAGAGAAAAAGTTAAAAGAATCTGACAAACAATTCATCAAGCTGTATGGGGACTGGTCAAAGCAGATGATATCGGAGCAGCAATTCCGGCTGCTGTCTGCCCACTTTGAACAGGAAAAGAAAGACTATACAGAACAAATCGAAAAGTTGAAAGCGATGGCTGAAAATCTGGAGAACAGCACGGATAAAGCGGAACGCCTTGCCGATGAAATGGCGGAGTGTGCCGAGATTAAGGAGCTGACTACGGATATCGTCAACCGCCTGATCGAAAAGATTGAGGTATCAGAACCTCAGACCATCAACGGTGAGAAAGTCCAGAATATCAGGATTTTCTATAAGTTTGTTGGGGAAATCAATTAAAAATCCATTTATGTATCTATAATACTGGGGGTAGTGAGTTAAGTCCTGAAGGCACAGGATACCGGGCAAAGACAAGGTTTGCCCGGTTTTTTAATCTCCCAGAACTGATCGCATTATTTAAGGAGAGCGCCGACATCCAGACAGCGGATATGCTTGACCTTCCAGTTCCCGAAGCGGAATATATCAACGAAGTGCTGAAACCGAGCGAGGAACAGCAGGATTTGGTCAGCTCCTTTGCGGAACGGGCAGAGGCTGTCCGTTCCGGGAATGTAGACCCGTCAAGGGATAACATGCTGAAAATCACCAACGACGGGAGGAAATGCGCCCTGGATCAGCGTCTGATTAACGATATGCTGCCGGATGCGGAGGAAAGCAAGGTCAACCGCTGTGTGGATAATGCGTTTGGCATTTGGGAAAAGACTTCTGCAGACAAAGGGACACAATTAATTTTTTGCGACCTGTCTACGCCGAAAAACGACGGCACGTTCAATGTCTATGACGATGTGCGGGAAAAGCTGGTGGCAAAAGGAATCCCCAGAGAGGAAGTGGCGTTTATCCATGAAGCCGGGACGGAAACGAAAAAAGCGGAATTATTTTCAAAGGTGCGCTCCGGGCAGGTGCGTATTCTGCTCGGTTCTACACCGAAGTTAGGCGCAGGGACAAATATCCAAGACAGGCTTGTTGCCCTACACCACCTGGATGCGCCTTGGAAACCGGCCGATTTGGAGCAGCAGGAGGGCCGTATTCTTAGGCAGGGGAACCAGAATGACAAGGTACAGATCTACCGGTACGTTACCGAAAATACATTCGATGCGTACATGTGGCAGATTTTGGAGAACAAGCAGAAGTTCATCAGCCAGATCATGACCAGTAAATCCCCGGTACGAGCCTGTGAGGACGTGGACGATACGGCGTTAAGCTATGCAGAGATCAAAGCCCTGGCTACGGGCAATCCCTACATCAAAGAGAAGATGGATCTCGACATCCAGGTGAGCAAGCTGAAACTTTTGAAGGCAAACCATACCAGCCAAAAGTACCGCCTGGAAACGGAGATCGCAAGGAATTACCCAGTGAAGATCACAGCGCTGAAAGAGCGGATTGCAGGCTTAAAAGCAGATGCGGAGGCAGTGAAGCCGCTTTTGGAGAAAGATAAGGAAAAAGATGATTTTTCTATGGTCATCGGCGGGAAAGCGTACACAGACCGGAAAGAAGCAGGAACGGCGCTGATTGCCGCCTGCGCCGGATTGAAAGCAGTGAAAACAGCCGGTCAGATTGGGGAGTTCCACGGCTTTACCCTTTCCGCTAATTTTGACAGCTTTAATCAGACCTACCAGCTTACCATCAAACGGCAGTGCAGCTACCAGATTGAAGTGGGGAAAGACCCGTTAGGGAACCTGCAGCGTATCAGCAATGCACTTTCCGGGATTGAGAAAAAACTGACGGAATCGGAAGTGAAACTGGAAACCGTGCAACAGCAGCTTGCCACGGCAAGGGAGGAAGTGGAGAAGCCGTTTGCAAAGGAGGACGAACTGGCAGAGAAGATTGAACGGCTGTCAGAATTAAATGCTTTGCTTAACATGGACGACAAAGGGCCGTCAGAGGCACTTGGCATGGAGGAAGATGTACAGGAAGTGGCAGACCGTCCGAGGAAAGCTGTCAGCTATGCAGGCCGGGTGTCGGATGCTTCCCGGATTGCAGATGGGGCAAGAAAGCCTTCCGTGCTTGGAAAGTTGAAAGAGGCAAAAGACAGGCTTGCCGGAAACCATAAGGGCAGTCAGAAATTAGCAAAGAAAAAAGAACAGGAATTATAAGCAGGAGGCCATACTGTCAGCAGATGATGGGATGGCGTTTTCTATTTATATCGTATCTGCCGGGATTCCACATAGGTGTCCCGGCAGGGAATGGAGGAAATTTATGACCGGAAAACGGGAAGAACAGTTAAAGGAGATTACGGAACGGCTGGAACAGGGCGTGAAGGATTTATTTACTTCGGAAAAATACACGGAATACCTGAAAACGATGTCGCAGTTCCATAATTACAGCTTTAACAACACGCTTTTGATAGCGATGCAGAAGCCGGAGTCAACCTTGGTGGCAGGCTACGGCACATGGAACAAAAAATTTCACCGTCAGGTGAAGCGTGGGGAGAAGGGGATCAAGATTATTGCCCCTGTGCCGATCAGGGAAAAGGAAGAAGTGGAGAAATTTGACCCGGAGACAAACGAGCCAGTGCTGCGCCCGGACGGACAGCCGGAAACGGAGGAAGTGGAGCATATCATCCCACGGTTCCGTGTATCTACGGTATTTGACATTTCGCAAACGCAAGGTGATCCGCTCCCGGAGCTGGATGCGCCGGATCTGATGGGGAGTGTGGAGAACTTTGACATTTTCATGGAGGCGATCCGGATGGTGTCCCCGGCCCCTATGCGCTATGCAAAGATTGAAGGGGATACTAAAGGGTATTACAGCAATGTGAATAAAGAAATCGTAATCCGGGATGGCATGAGCGAGAAGCAGACCATGAAAACAGCCATCCATGAAGTGACACATGCCATGTGCCATGACCGGGACGTGATGGAGGAACTTGGGGAGAAGAAAAACAAGATGACCATAGAAACGGAGGCCGAGAGCGTGGCTTTTACGGTCTGTAGTTTCTTCGGTTTAGATGATGTGTCAGACTACTCCTTTCCGTATCTGGCGGGATGGGCCAGCAGCATGGAGATGAAAGAGTTGCGCAGCTCTATGGATTTTATCCGGAAAACGGCAGGCTCTTTCATTGACAGCATGGTTGAGAATATCCAGAAGCTTCAGAAAGAAAAAGAGGCTGAGAGGGAGCTGGGGGAGGATGATCTGGTATTCCAGGTTGCCCTTTCCGGTGAGGACGCAAAGCGCTTTTACCTTGTAGACAATGTAGGCAGGGTGGATTTTCTAAGGCTGTTACAGACATTTGCAGAGCAAAAGGGAGAAAACGGAAGCCCGGAACAGTTCTTAAAAGAGCATGGCGTGCATCTGGATTTATGGAAGGATTCTGAAAATCCGGAAAGGAATGAAAATATGCCGGATTTCTATGATGTCCTGTATATAGATGCAGGGCATATCATAGATGCGTCAAAATCTCCCACACTGATACAAGTGGAGCTTATCATCAGCCGTGCGGAGTATGGGCGTGAGGCATTGGGAAGGGAGGAACATAACCTGGCTGTCCGCTATGCTTATAAACTGGATGATCTGAGGGAAACAAAAAGGTTGGTCGGGGAAATGATAGAAGCGGCAGAAAATCCGGGAAGCCGGGACATCGGGCGGATTATGGAGGAGGCACAGGCGGAGATTGACTTCCTGCCGGATAACCAGATCGGTCTTTTGCAGATGCATGACTTTGGCTATCGGAATGATTCAGTACTGCCGCTTACGGTAGAACGGGCGGCTGCCTTACACAATGCCGGGCTTCCTATATATAGTCTGCATGAAGATGGGAGTTCCACATTAATGAATACGGAACAGGACATTTTAGAGACTGGCGGGATATTCGGCGTTGACGCCAGGGCATGGGAAAGCCACCTGGTGATGGAATCTGTGCATAAGGAGAAGGAAGAAAGGGAAATGGACGAGGAATATCAGGAAGTAGAAGTATTTGAAGTACCGGCTTTGTTTTCTAACGGACGGATAGCGGAGGGGGACGTGCCGAAGGGATTTTACCGCTATGACTTGCGGGGGTCTGGCGATGATCCCGGAGATCCGGCCGTGCTGGAGAATCACGTAGTCGTGAACCATGCAGGAACCGTCCTTGCCATACAGCCAATCCCAATCCCGGAAAGGGGATTTTTAAATTTGGGAGAGGAGCTGAATTTTGTGGGAGGGATGTCTACGCCGGGGCAATTCCGGCAATCCCTCACAGGCTTAGATGTTTCTGTATTGGAAGGACAGATGCATGATGCGGTGATCCGTTCCAATGAAGAACTGCTCTATACGGATACCAATGACTGGTATGGCATTTTTCAGATTGATGAAAAGGGGAAAGGCAGGGAATACCTGTTTTTCAATATGGATTTTATAAAGAAAAGCGGGATGGAAGTGGAGGGAGGCGATTATGCGCTGCTCTATGGCGGAAGGCTGGGGCAACAGGACGACCTGGACACTATTTATGAGAAATTCAATCTCAATCATCCCAAAGGATATACAGGGCATTCCCTTTCGGTGAGTGATATTGTGGTCCTGAACCGTGGAGGGCATGTGTCGGCGCACTTTGTAGACAGCTTTGGATTTACGGAACTGCCGGATTTTGTAAGCCAGAGGGAACAGAGGATAAGGAAAGAGGCAGCGCAGTATTTTGAGGAAGAAGCCTACCCGCCGCTTTATACGCATACGCTTCCCTATGCAATGGAGCATGGCCGGGCGGATGATTACCTGGAATCAAGAAAACGGAACCTGGACTGCAAAAATGCCATTGAGGACGCGATCCGGAAGAACTTTGACGGGCTGCATCTGGCGTATGACGCCGCTAAGGAGATCATTGAAGAATACGGTGCGGAACGTGTGGTATTCATCCTTGCGAATACCGTACAACATTTGGAATATGACGGGCGGTTTTCTATTGGGAATAAGGCATGGGCAAAGGGATATGGGATACCGGAAAACATAAACCGGGGGATGGACATGAACGCTGACTATGTGGTAAACAGCCACCCGGCGGTACTGGACGGGTTTATCGGGCTGGCAAGGGATGCGATAAGGGAACAGGAATTAGTGATGGAAGAAAACGTGCAGATTAATGAGGAAACGAAAGGGTTTATTGCAACCGGGCATTTCGGCACATGGCATACGGTAGAAGCAAAGGAGATCAGCGGCGAGCTGTTTTACCGGATGGAGCATGAGGAATATGGGGATTCCGTTGCCTCTATTATCGTCAATCAGAATGGGGAGCTGGTGGCAGAGGACTTGGAGCATGGATTTGACCAGGGGGCAATGGAAGCCATTGGCGAGTATTTTTCGGAAAAAGGAATAGAGATGAAGCCGGAACCGCCATTCATTGCACAATACTATGTCATACAGAATGCCGAGGGCGGCAAAGCGGAAAGGGCATATCAGTATTTTTCAGATATGGATACGGCAGTTACTGCTTATCATGAGATTCCAAACCATGTGGACAAGCGGCTTGGCATGGAGAGCAGCGAGCAGCCGCCCTCCAGGATGTCCCTGATTGAGTGCAGGAATGGAATCGAAACACTCACAGACATAGAAAAATATTCCCTGAGTGGAAAATGGGTGCGTGAGGAAACGATGTCGGCATTACAGAAAGCAAAAGAATATCTCGACAATTATGATGCTGAAATTGCATACCAGACAGGAAAAGGCTATTTTTCCATCCAGACGGTTTCAGACGGCTATGATTATACGATTTATGGCAAAGATTTCCGGGAGATTGACGGAGGCGTGTATGATAACCCAGATATATCCATCGGTGAAGCGATGGAAGCAATCCTTTCTGATGAAGGAATCTCCATGACGGCATGTAAGGTTATGGATTATGAGGAATTGCAGGAGAAGGCAGAAGCAGCCGCACAGGAAGATCTGCAGAAGGCACAGGCGAAAGAAACGGAGAAGGGGAAGCTGCCGCTGGTTTCTGATATGACAGAGCCGGAGCCTGCATTAAACAGTCAGAGCCGGGCAGGGACTGAGGAAACCGTACTCTGTTATGCCCAGGCGCAGATTGATGAAATGGGGCTGTCGGAGGAAGTGGAGCTGCTTGGTGCAAGGGTATATGGGAGCCGAACCAGAGAAGGGCTGTACCATGAAGGCTCGGATATAGATGTTGTGGTGTCTTACAGCGGCAATCTGAAGGAGGATGCTTTTTTCAGTGCGCTCCATGAGGATGGATTAAAGATAGCAGGAATCCCGGTTGACATCAATCCAATCTCTACGGAAAAGACGGGGACATTGGAGGAATATCTGGAAAATGCGGAGAAATATCTGGATGAAAAGCAAGGCTATATGGAGATTCCTGAAAGTAATGGGCGGGCAGACCGGAAACAGTCTATAACATTTTATGTGGCAGAGTGTTCAGAATTTCATATATTGGGGGAATTTCATGAGCGTCTGGAGACATTGCAGGAAGCAATGGAATTATATGAAAAAATCCCTGCGGACAGGCTAAATGGCATAAAAAGTATTGGTATTCAATTAGAAGATGACAGCATTTATGATGGTATGACTTATGACCTTATGGTAGCGGGTGAAATTCAGACAGAGTTTATCAATGAAATTCCTCATTACAGAGAAAGCCCGCTGGTGCAGAAAGCGATTGCGGATATGGAAGCAATGCTTTTGGAACAAAGGACGGGGCAGGAAGTATCAGCTCCGGAAGAGAAAGCAGCGCTTCCGCAACAGACAATGCCAGAGGTAAAGGAAGGAAAAGCTGTTCAGATGGAAGAAAACAGGAATCCAGCCACAGAGGTACGGAAATCTGTTGGAGATACAGAGGTATCGGAAAAGCAGCCTGCAGAACTGAAAAAAGCGGCTGAAAATGCCCCCAGAACAGACAGAGCCATATCCGGCGGCAGCAAGAAGCAGTCTGTCTTAAATGCCCTCCGGGAACGGCAGGCAAGAATGAAAGCGCAGGAGAAGGAAAAACAGGGACAGGAAAAACAGGGGCAGAAGGCACAGGCAAAGAAGAAAGGAGAACCGGAATTATGATGGTGAGGTTTGAGGAAAATGAATATTTCCTGATGGCAATGTTCCAGAAGGAAAGCAGGCAGGCAACCATAGAGGAAATATATAATGTGATCCCCTACATAGGCAGGGATGAAGAAATGCTTGCACTTATTAACAGCACACTGGAAAAGCTGTGGTTCCTTACGGATGAAGCATTTTTAAACATGGATTTGGAACCGTACAAAGAGGAACTGGTGGAGGACGAATGATGGATGTGAACCAATTTGCTGTTTATCAGCTTAAAAATATCCCGGAAAACAGGCAGATACGGTTCCGGCCTTACAGTGCGCTGCAGGAGAAGGGAATCCAGATACAGTATGAGGATTATGAGCAGGTGTATTTGGCACGGATGCAGCCGGAGGACGAGCCAGGAGAAATTCGCAAGCGTTTCAATGAGAAGCTGCCAAGGACATTCCACGGGCATTCGATCAGCGTCAGCGATGTGCTTGTGCTGAATAAGGGCGGTGTCGTGACTTCTTACTATGTTGAAAAAGATGGGTTTACTGTCATAGCTGGGTTTATCCGGATAAGTTCGTCCGGCACACTTGTGTCTCTTGATACAACAGATTTCCACATCAAGGGGAAGGAGGGGAAATGGCTTGCCTTTGACAGCATTATCATAGAAGGCAGGCAGTTCTTTCTGATGGAGCATGAAACTTATGGGAAGGAAGTGGCATGGGTTGTGCTGGATGAAGAAGGGAAGCTGGTTGTAGACCATGCATATCATGGATTTGACCAGTCGGTGCAGCAGCAGATCAAGGATTACCTTAATCCGCCACAGCTTACCGCAGAGCCGCAAAATCAGGAAATATCCGGTGGGCATATCCAGATGCAGTCCAGCAATGCTATGGATAAGCCGCCTCTTGAAAACTGGCAGAAATATATGGAGAATGGGGAGTATCTTCGAAGTTCCGAGATAGATGAAGAACAGAATTACAACATGATCGACGGCAGGCGGAATAATATGTCCCCAAAAGGGAAAAATGGCAGGGTATCCGTCCTGGCAAAGCTGCGCCGCAAACAGGCAGAGATTGCAAAGCGGAGTGTAAAACCGGCACAGCAGATGGAAATGGCAGAGGATATGGAGCGCAGACGGAAGTAAGAAAAGGAGAAGTGTCTGGCGAATGCTGCCGGATGCTTCTCCCTTTTTATGTCTTGAACAATCGGGAGTTTCTCTGTATAATAAAACTATAAGGCAGGGCATAGCCGATTTGCCGGACTGATTGGCAAAATCTGGAACCGAGGTGATATGATGCAGGGTGAAACATTACAGGAAGAACCAAAAGAGAAAACAGCAGAGAAAAAGAATGCGTTTGCAAAATATACGGCGAAAGACAGTGTTTTTTCAACGCTCTTTCAGGATAAGAAATATCTGATACAGTTATACCGTGCGCTCCATCCGGAGGATACGGAGACGACGGAAGATGCGCTTATGGATATTACCATAAGGAACGTCCTCACGAATGGAATTTATAACGATCTAGCTTTCAGGGTTGGGGATAAAGTCATGTTTCTGGTCGAGCATCAATCTTCATGGACGATGAATATTATTATACGTGTGCTGATGTATTTAGTGCAGATTTACCATGACTATTTTGAGGAACAGGATGCAGATTTATATGGGAGCAAGAAGGTTCATGTTCCAGAACCAGAATTATACATGATTTTTACAGGAGAGCGTGCCAGCAGACCGGAAACAATCTCACTTTCCAAAGAATTTTTCGGCGGGAAAGAATGTGCTATTGAAGTAAAGGTTAAAGTGCTTTACGGAGATAAAGGGAATGACATTATCAGCCAGTATGTTGCGTTTACAAAAGTATATAATGAACAGGTGAAACAGTATGGAAGGAGCCGGGAGGCTGTCACGGAAACCATCCGTATCTGTAAAGACAGGGATGTGCTTCGGAAGTTTTTGGCAGGCAGAGAAAAGGAGGTTATATCTATTATGATGGCTTTGTTTGATGAAGAGAAGATCATGCGTACCCATATAGCAAGTGAAAGACGTGAGGCTGCAAAGGAGGCAGTAAGGGGTGGAGTAGAAAATATGTTAAAGTTGGGGAAAATGTCGGCAGAAGAAATTGCAGGCTGTTTTCCTGAATTGTCTGTGGAAGACATTCGAGAAATTGAAAAAGGGCTGCTCCAAACGATATAATACTTGGTGGCAGGCAGATACAAAAAGAAAAGTATATAGAATCCCCGGCTGCAAATGAATACAGCCGGGGTTATTCACATGGAGGATAAAGTGAAGGAATCAGAACTGATAGGGAAAGTACATTCTGCTGTCTACCACCAGTGCCAGCAAAGGGGATATGCCGCCCCTGCTGATGTGCTGGTTGATATAGGTGTCCTGCCTAAGCAGAAGTATGAGGACTGGAGATTCGGGAAAGTACGGTATCTGGAAGCGGTGTGTACGTGTAATTTAAAGAAGCCCTCCTTTATTATGAAACAGATCCGGTCCTATGCAAAGAAAACGAACCTGAAACCGTCTTTCTGTTATTACAAGCGGTGGGGTGTGAAGAAAAGGCATGGACATAAGCCGGTAATCCCCCTGCGGTTCAGCAAAAGCGGAAATCCGGAGATTGAAAAAGCATATGCGACACACTATGTGGATTTAGGACGGACAGAGCAGTTGAAGAAAGAAAAGATGGAGAAAGCGGCAGCTGCAAACCAGGCTGAAATATCGGATAAGACACAAGATATGCCAGTAAATATTTCTGACAGCAGAAGCGGAGCGTAAAATGGGGAGAAGGAATGGAAAAAGAATCTGAAAAAAAGTATGAAACCATGAAGAAAATCATGGACGCATTAGAGGATATTCTATGCTCTTATCAGGGCAGGGGACATCAATCAGTATATGTTGACCTGGATTCCCTTGCGCTTTTCACAAGCCTGATTGCATACGGGCAGATACAGGTAGAAAATTACAGGTATGACTATGACGATAATATCCGGAAGGATGAAGAAGCTGAACGGATTTACAGGGAGCTTGCCCCACAGACAAGATGGCGTGTGGGGCAAGGAACCCAGATAGAACCGATACGGATGAATGCTTTGAAGCAGCTTGCGGCTCAAGGTATGCCGACGTACCAGGGACAGGTTTATTATGTAGATACAGGCTCCATCCTGGTATGCGGGGAAATCCTGCCCTATGAGATTTTCCAGTTGTTCACGGATATGCCGGAAGTGAAGAAATTATATGTTTTCTCATACCCGTTCCAAGCGGAATGGGAGAAGCCGCTCTATTTTTCCTTTGAACCAACAGAAGCGGCACGGGAGGAAATGCAGAAATATGTGGAGAGAAAACTGGATGAAATGTGTCGTATCATGAGAGAGAAAAGCGAAGGCATTAGCGGAATAATCCCTAAAGTGGAAGATATTTTTTAAACATATTTGTTTCATTGGAATCATAACAGCCGCAAAGATTTGATAAAGGAATCATGCGGCTGTTTTTCTGCCAGTAAGATTAAGAAATATCGGTGCTTTTCTGTTTTTCCGGCTGTCGGGTGTGCGTCTGTCCTAAAATCTTATCGACATTGAAGCAGACGGTATTTAATTCTTTTTGGTAATCCCGGAAGTAATGGTAAGTTTTCTGTGCCTCTTTTTTCTGTTGGAGCAGCTTTTCCTTTTCTGCTTTCAATAACTTCATGGAGGGGAGCTTCCCATTTTCGGACTGCTCTTTCAGAAATTTCCGTGCGGCTTCATAGAGTGCGATTTCCATCGGATGCTCCTGCCGGAACTGCCCTTTATTCTTTGCTTTCACAAACTTTTGGTAGACAGATTTATTGGCAAGATACTGACCTGTATAGTGGATCTGCTCATTTACCTTCCGGAGATTATCTTCTACAGACTTCAATTCTTTTCTGGAAATGGAAGCATGGCTCTTAATCTCTGAAAAAGAATCTTCCAGGGAATCCCTTGTATTATATCCATGCTCTTGTATATAAGCAACTGTTTTAGCCATTTCTTTCAGGTTGGAAAGTTTTACTTTGTTAGCGTAAGCGGCATTCTGCTGTGCCTTTACGCAAGCTTGCAGATCGACCACCAGACGCAGATCTGATTTGATAAACAGGACTGATACAGTTTCCTCTTGCAGTAGATTGGATGGGCTGGTTGCAGATTTCTTCGATTCCATATTATATTTCCCCATATCAACTGTTTGCTTTTTGTTTTCCTTATGCTCTGCATTTTCCTTAAACGGCTCCAGAAGATAATCTTCTACATAATGTGTGCCGAGCATCCTTCCGGTGATATATTTGTTTCGTTCCGGGTGGAGGTAGCTGAACCTGCCCCGGCTGACCTTCAATTTGACATTGTATTTTTCCAAAAGCAAGTTCTGAAAATCTTCCTGGCTGCAGGAAACGGCTGCGGCATCTTCGATTGCAGACCGTAGAAATTCTTTCTGTGTCTGAAATTCTGTTTTACGTGGTGTCAGCCCGTCTGCACGGAGCTGTCTGTTACGTTCATCCAATTTCTTCTGCCCTCTGCGCTTCGCATGGTATTCCCGGTCTGTGATTTTCTTTTCTGCAGGAGCAAGGAGGTCTACCTGGTGCAGATGCTCCCGGCGGCATATATCCATAAGTGACTGCTTTAAGTGAATCAGATAATCTTTAGATACATGATGCTTATACCCGGCACGGGAATCGCAGGCCCGTTCCATAAAGTCCTGACGTTCCACATCATATTTCCGTAAGCTGTTGATTACGATATGCACATGGATGTTGCCGCTTTCATTATGCCCATCCATGTGGGTACAGACAAGAGCCTGATGGCCGGGAAAGTTTTTCTTTGCATATTCCATTCCAATCTGCTGTGCCCATTCCCCGGTCAATCCATTTTCTATTGCGTCCTTTGGATCGAAGCTGATGATGTAATGGTGGGATTTGATTTCATCATAGGATTCATTTTTGTGGTATAGGGCATTTAGTTCCCTGCACTCCATGTCGAACGTGAACGGATCACAGTTTATGCCGTCCATGATATATTCCTTTCGTGGGATCAATTCACCATTTTCATCAAGTATCGGTTTGTTCGTACTTTCATCATACTGGAATAAGAGATACCGTTGTGCTTCCCCATAGTCGGCATTTTTACTTGCTATATGTTTCAGTATTGCCATCCAAACTACCTCCGGCGGCAGAGTGGAAATCTCCCGCCATCTTTAAGACTTCATACTTCATTTCATAAATTCTGGCCACGCTCTGGTCGATTGCCTTACGCATTTCTTGTGAGTGGATGCCGCCGCTGTTAAAATGCCTTGCAATTTGGTTTAAGTTGCTCCCGATTTTCCCAAACTCTGCAACCAGCTTTTTCAACTCCGGCAGGTCTGCAACAATCTCATAATTCGCTGTGACCTTCTGCTTCATAATCTGTTTCCGAACATATTCAGCCGTTGGAAGATGTGTAGCCTTTGCGTTTTCAGAAACGATTTCATATTCCGTATCAGTAAGGCGGAGCATAATTTGGTGTTTGTGTCGTAGTTCCCTGTCCTTCTTTGGTCTTGCCATTGTATAGTTCCTTTCTGTTAAAAGTGTAAAAGTGAACTTCCCTTATTATAAGGATAAAAAAGAGTTCTTATAATAAAGCCGATTAGGGAACGTCAATGGGAAACGAAAGAGAGATTTTTATAGAAATATTTAGGTTTCTCCGTGATTGGGATAATCACGCTGCGACTATTTTCAATAGGAGCCAACCTGCATATTGGGGAAATATGCCAGAACCGAGGGTATGGGGAGCGGAATCCTCCATCAAGTTTGTCAGGTAAGCAAAATCCACGAAGTGGGTTTGGAGTTACTCTGGCGAAACTTGCTCTTATTATCCCGAATTCGGGATAACAAGAGTTATACCGAAAAGTATCTTATCCCGAATTCTTTAATAAAGCCTTATAAATTGGGCTTTCTCATATAAAAATTCGGGATAAGATTTTCCAACCCGTTGCCAGTGCTC
>CAJTGD010000069.1 GCA_910575475.1 Lachnospiraceae bacterium
GTAAATAGAACCTATAAAATATTGAATTAATTTAAGCACCTGTGTATGCAGGTGCTTAAATTGTCAGATAATTACTCAGAAATTTTATCTACACCCTGCAATATGGAGGAAAAATCTATGAAGAATGAATTATCTATCTCACAGCAGTATCCTGCTGAAAAATTCAATTTATTGGGGAATACCGACGTGATCGTTAAGATTCCGGAGATAAAAACCCCTGTCATTCAGTCAGTTAAATTGGATCCCAATCCTGGGAAAGGTGATGTTTATATTCAGCAGAAGGCAAAAACAGAATGGACGGATAAGCAAGGGAACTATCATCCGGGAACGCCGGATTTATATGCGGTGACCAAAAACGGGCTGAAAAAGCTGGCAGATGGAGCTGGTATTGAAATGCTCTCCAGTGAACATGTTGTTCCTACAACCTGTCAAAAATGTGTCGCAGTCAATCAGCACTGTGGGAAAGTCGTACAATGTGGAAATTGCAGAAATAAGGATGTCGCATACCGTGTTACAATTTCTGTTCCGCAGCTTACGGGAGAAGTGCTGAAGGTGGAAGACACGCATGAGATCATTGTTGATAACACGGTACCAGGTATGACAGATAAACAGCGGATGGAATTTATGAAGCATCTTCCGCAGATCTGCGAAGCCAAGGCACTAAATGGAGCAATAAGGACGGCACTGCATATCAAAGGCACATATACGTTGGAAGAACTGCGGAAGCCGTTTGTGGTAGCTTATCTCGTGCCTAATCTGGATCATGCGGAAGTAAAAAATAGGGCCATTGACAGCATGTTTCAGGCATCGCAGAGATTATTTGGAAGCAATACACCCAATATCCATCAGATTGAAAGCAAGGTCCCGGAACATGGGGCTATTGAAGCATCTGACGGAGAAGAGTACGACCAGTATATTGATGGTACATATGTGGAAGAACCGGCATCTGATGATAATATGCAGCCGCTGGATGAAAGCAACCGCGAACAGGATTTCTGCTGTGATAAATGCGGGGCAGTGATTCAGGAAAAAGTGTGGGACTATTCTGTTGAGAAGTTCGGGCGGCCATTGTGCTACAGTTGCCAAAAGATTGTACGGAATGAACAGAGAGGGGGAAGGCGGTAATGAAGATCAATAAGATAGATACGGAATTTGAATTGACAATACATGAATTTCCAGAGGGGAATTATAGCCAGCATAACCATGCCTTGCGTGAACTGACCAAGAAATGGAAAGGGAGGGGCTGAACAGATGAAAATTTTGGCAACGGCAGACTGGCATATCGGTAATTTTAGAAGTCCGGCTAAGGACGGAGTAAACCTCCGGACAGAAGATACAAAGCGGTGTCTGGATGAACTGGTAAGGGTGGCACGAGAAGAACAGCCAGATTATTCGCTTGTATCTGGTGACATATTCCATGTTGGCCGGCTTTGGTCCGACAGGTGCTGTGAGGAAATTATCATGGCGATTCATTATATCAGAGAGCTGGCGGCTGTATCAGAGCAGGTGATCGTGATGCGTGGCACTCCAAACCATGATGGCACTGGTCAGTTCAATGTTCTGACAGAAATGTTTGCAAACTGTCCGAATGTGCAAATCGTAACGGATCCGCAGGTCCTATCATTTGATGATGCCGATATAGCGGTGCTTCCTGGATTTGATAAAGGGACTTATAGGGCACAGTTCCCTGGGCTTTCGCGAGAAGAGGAAAATGAGGTCTTTACACAGGAACTTGCCAATATCGTTCTGGGGCTGAAAGCACAGTGCAGACCAGATAAGAAAAGCATCCTTATGGCTCACTATACGGTACCCGGATGCAATATGGAGAGCGGTCAGACAATGTTGCTGACACAATTTGAGCCGATCATCTCGCAGGAGACGCTGCTGGCCGCGGATTATGACCTTGTGGCATTGGGGCATATCCACAGGCCGCAGAAAGTGCCAAATCTATATGAATGTTATTATTCCGGAGCGATCAATGCCTTGAATTTCAATGATGAAGGACAGGAAAGAGGATTCTGGATACATACAGATATGCCTTTCGGCGGCCGTGGGTGGGACAGCAGATTCTATAAAACACCTATTAGGGAGTTTATTACATTCTGCTTTACAGACACAGACATTGCAGCATTCAATCTCGGACAGATTGATACAGTCGCTTTTAATTACTGGAGATATAACGGAGCCGTAAAAGAGAAGATCGTCAGGATTCATTACAGCTGTTCTGAAAAAAACAGCAAGGCTCTGAACAAGGCCCTGCTGGAGAAGACGCTTCTGGATGATGGCGCATTCATGGTATGGGAGATACTTCCGGACAAGATTGATGAATTTGTAAACCGGGCGGAGCTGGCTGATACAACGGATCCGAAAAGCAATCTGGTGAAATATCTTGAGGAAAAGCAGACATCCCAGGAAAAAGTGCAGGAACTGGTACTCAAAGCCAGGCCCATTATCGCAGAAGCAGAAGCGAGCATGCCGGCCTCGGTAAATACCGGAATATTTGAACCTGTAGAAATTTCAGTAAGGAACTATCGTAACTATGAGGATGAAACCTTTCATTTTGATGACATTACGTTCTGTACGATCAATGGCCAGAACGGGGCCGGGAAGAGCAGCCTGTTTATGGATGCAATCATAGACTGCCTGTATGAACAGCCAAGGGAGGGGATGATCAAAGACGGTACCGGCAGGTCTCCATGGCTGAGGAATGATGAGGAGGCACGCTCTGGATCCATTATGTTTACATTCCGCATTGGTGAGAAGAAATACAGGGTGACAAGGACAAGGGCCAGATCAGGGAAAGGCACGCTGAATATTTCCTGTTTCATTGACGGCAGATGGGAGGACTGTTCCAAAGAACGGTATAACGATACCCAGCAGGAGATCTTAAATATTATCGGGATGGACAGTTTTACATTCAAGTCCTGCGCGCTTATTATGCAGGACCAGTACGGCCTCTTCCTCCAGGCGAAACCAGAGGAACGGGTGGAAGTCCTGGGGACGCTTCTCGGCTTGGAAATCTATCAGTATATGGAGAAAACCGCTCAGGATAAGGCGAGGGTAAACGGGGCAAAAAACCGGGAGTTGAAGCAGGAAGTTGAGATTCACAATAATACGGTATCTAATTTTGGGAATCCAGAGGAAGCCCTGAAAATCTGCAAAGGCGAATTAAAGGAATATGAAAAGAATCTACAGGTGAAGACCGCGGAGCGTGATGAACATAAACTGCATCTTGCTGAATGCCAGGCTGCGGCGGAAAGACGGACAAGCCTGTTGGCAGAGATTGCTGTTTTGCAAAGTAAAAGAGCAGATGCAGAGCAAAAAAAGATTTTGCAACAGGAGATTTTTGACACCAGTTCAGCTTTTTTGGAACAAAGGGCGGAAATTGAAAAGAAGGTTTCAGAGTACAATTTCTATGTAGACAAAGACAGGAGACTGGCAGGTGAATCAGCACTTTATTCTTCAAAAAAAATAGAGGCGGAAGGTTTCAGGAAACAGGCAGAAACGGAGCAGGTTTCCATTGATGGGATGAATGCCCAGGTGCTGCAGAGAGAAGCAGAACTGGCAGCATTACAGCCAACGGCTCAGGATGCAATTATCCAGAAGAACGCTGCTGAATATGAAAAACAGAAGAAATTGCTGGATGAAGCATATGAAAAAGAGCGTTCATATAGGGCTTTAGAACAGAAACTTGTGCAAAAGAAATCTATCTTACAACAGATTTCTTCGAGATATGAGGCTGATGTAAATGGCATGCAGCTTAGAGAAGAGGGGTATAAAAAGAAGGCGGAGCTGCTTCAGAATGTGGAATGTGTAGATATATCCCATGCAAAGTGCGGTTTTCTTGCTGACGCGATCTCAGCAAAGCAATGCCTGGAAGGATATTCAGGATGCTATGAGGAGCGGAGGAAGGTATATGAGCATGAGGCGGCCCCTGTGAATGCTGAAATTGTAGAGATTGAAAAGCAGCTGGCAGATGTAGATTTTGACCAGGAAGAAATCGGCAGGTTATCACAGCAGATTACAAAGCTGAAACCTTATGTGGCCCAGCTTGAGATACTGAACCAGCGGGAAAGCCGGATTGCCCTGATTAAAGCTAATTTGGAGAATTTGCAGTTAAATATACTTGGAGCAGAAAAAAGGCTCTCTACGGTCAAATTAAAGGGCTCTGCGGCTGAACTGGAATGCGCTGGATATGCAAAGTCCTTTGAAGAACATGCCGTTGTGCAAAAAAATATCCAGATGCTGAAGCCATGGCTTGAAAAAGAAAAACGGCTTCCAGTGGAACAGGAAAAGAAGGATACCGCCCGGTGCAGGGTGACGGAGTTGGAGGCTGAAATATTGGAACTGGACATGGAAATTACCGGGAAACAGGCAGCGGCAGATAATGAGCTGCTGGCGGTGAATAAGATTGCAGTAATGACAGGGCTTGCCACCAGGATCAACGCAGAGGTGGAGGCCGCCAATGAACTTGTGAAGAAAAAGCAGATGGAGATCGGCGGCTTGCAGCAGAAGGCAGACCAGATCGCAAAACTGAAAAAGGAGATTGCGGCGTTACAGGCGAAGCAGCTGGAATATGCAAAAGAAACTGCAGATTATGACATTTTAAAGAATGCGTTCAGTCAGAATGGTATTCCGCACCAGATCATCCGTTCTATTATTCCGCAGCTGACCGCTACATCCAATACAATACTTGGGCAAATGACCGGTGGGAAAATGGGCGTTGAATTCCGCCTGGAAAAAACAGAAAGGAATGGAAAGGAGAAAGCAGCTCTGGACATCTTTATCGAAGAATATGGAAAGACTGTACTGCCGTATCTGTCGAAGTCGGGCGGCGAAAAGGTGAAATCCTCTTTATCCGTGATCCTGGCACTTGCGGAAATAAAATCATCGGCCGCAGGGATCCAGTTAGGATTTTTGATGATCGATGAACCGCCGTTTTTAGACTCGGATGGGGCACAGGCTTATGTAGACGCGCTTGAAGCTATTCAACGAAGATATCCGGATTTGAAGGTTATGGCAATTACTCATGATCAGGAATTTAAAGCAAGGTTTCCGCAAAGTGTCACAATATTTAAAGACGAATATGGAAGCCATGTGCGGTGGGACTGATGATGGTATAAAGACATTTTTCAGGAGATTGCATATGGCGACAGGTAAAAAATTTTATTGGATCAAATTAAGAAGGGACTTTATGTCCGGTGATATTGTTGATTTTCTCATGAGCCAGCGGAATGGCGCACAATATGTCGTTTTATACCAAATGCTTTGCATGATGTGTATCAATACGAAAGGGGCGCTTTCACGGCAGATCGGCGAATTAATCATACCATTTGACATTGATAAGATTCAAAGGGACTGCAAATATTTTAGCAGGGATACGATTACGATTGCTTTAGAGCTGTTTAAAAAATTAGGTCTTGTGTATGAGCAGGATGCAGGTGTGCTGGCTATAACAGGTTTTGAAAATCTTGTTGGCTATGAGACTGATTATGCAATTCAAAAGCGTAATCAGAGACAAATGATCGGAGTATCAATGGACAAAATTGAGGACGGGGAAAAAGACAATAGTATGGACAAAGAAGAATACAGTCCTGTGGACAATGTCCATGAACAAGTATCTAGAAATATAGATGGACAAATAGAGGACAGTAATACGGACATGGATGTGGACAATGTCCATACAGAGATAAGAGAAAGAGATAAGAGTAAAGAGATAAGAGATAAGAAAGAAGATAAAGAACTTATGACTGTTTCTAAAGAAACAGTTTGTCAGACAGATGTCCGACAAATCGTTGATGCATGGAACAGACTCCAAAATTATGGCATTAAACCGATTTCACGCATTTGCAATACGTCGAAGCGCTATAAAAGTCTCATGGCCAGAATACGGGAATACGATGTTGACAGTATTTTGGCTGCCATTGAACGTATTAGGACTAGTGATTTTTTGAAAGGGAAAAATAAAAATGGATGGGTTATTACGTTTGATTGGTTTGTGCTGCCTAATAATTTTCCAAAAGTTTTGGAAGGCAATTATGATAGCGTCAGAAATATACCTGCTGTCAGGGATAACAATAATTTTCCGACTAGGAAATACGACTACGGGGATCTGGAGACCGGTCTTTTAGATGCGGACAGAAAAAAGATTGAAAAGGAGAATGAAAACGATAGAAGAAAAGAGAAATGAATCAATGCAGGTAGTAGCAGAGGGGCAGGAAGAGGCATATAAGAGCGGTTCAATGCATTATATGGACAGCCGGGAAGTGGCAGAGATTGTGGGGAAAAATCATGGACATCTTATGAGAGACATCGGACGTTACATAAAGGAATTAACTCAATCCAATTTTGGATTCAGTGAGTTCTTCCTCGAAAGTTCATACAAAGATACATCTGGGAGGAATAACAAATGTTATCTGGTCACAAGAAAAGGCTGTGAGTTCATCGCCCATAAGCTGACTGGAATCAAGGGGACAAAGTTTACTGCCACATACATCAACCGTTTCCACGAGATGGAGGGCCGGGATAGTGAAAAGCTGATGGAACTGCGGCAAATGGTAGAAGAGCATGAACAGGATATACGGAATCAGATGAGGCTTAACGAGCTGATTGTAGATAGACTGAAGGCTTTAATAGTTCAGCAAGATAACAGTACAAGTGAGGATTCCATTTCAGTTTCTATCAGTGGAGAAAACGAAATCATACGCCGAAGAAGGAACTTGAACCAACTTGTGAAGAAGATGGCGGATGCGTGCGGATGGGATAAAGTTTTTGCAATGCACCGTCTGTATAAGTCGATAGAAGATGCATTAGATATCTCATTGGATGCTTACCAGGAAATATACCAGGCAGAGACAATGAACGACCATGTCAGTACCTTTGAATTGATTCTGGCACATGACAGGTTATATAAGACAGCAGTCAAGATTTGTTCTAACACTATAAGCAAGATGAAGTGTCTGTAAGGTACTAAGAATGATTTAAACAATGGAAAAAGAGCACTTGTATGTATTTTTTGATTTTGAAAAGAAGGAGGTTCCATATGGGGAATAAAGATTTGCAGGCAAATGCTGACATATCCGAAAAGAGTAAAAAGGCATTGAAGTCAGAGATATGGGAAAAATTCAAAAAGGCAAACAAAACAGAAACTATGCATTTCACGGAAATGCCGGAGATTCAGCATTTTGCAATGGAAAAAGTGAACAAAAATGATGGTGTTTATGGAGTAGTGTGGGGAAATGTGGTCAAAGAATATCTTATGACGGCATATTGTGGAGAAAATCCAGAGGCAGAGGTCGTTTCAGATGGCATCACATATAAGGTTTTGAAGCGTGAAGGGATCACAGTTTTCTATGATGCTGATGGGAATACATTGTTCGATGTGGAGAATAAGCGGCTGGAAAAGGAATATGGATTTCTGATGAAAAACGGTGGTAAAGCCGGGGAAAATCCAGAACAAGATGAAATATCCGTAAGAGCTGAGGCTGACAGAGGGAAAAAAACAGACAAATCAGAAAATGCCAAATCTCATGTTAATGGTGAAACAAAACTCCTGGCAGAAGAAAATGAGATGCTGCATTCAGTAAAACCAGAATTTAAAAAGGTCATGCAGAAGCAGCTCGATCTTATATTTCAGGAGTTGATCATTTGGACAAAACAGGATCCTGAGTTTGAAAAGAAAGTACTGCTTGCACATAAGAGCATAAAGCGCTGCATGAAATTCTGTGCTGATAAGGCTATGGGATTAAGAGAGCCAACGGATCAAGAGAAAACTAATGCCAGACAGAATAATGTCCCGATCATGACTCCGGTAGGAAGCGATATGCTTTTTGAATGGATTAAGGAATATTATGATGCGGATGATAAGGCAGAGGCTGAAAAAGAGAAAAAGGCGGCTGCAGATAAGAAAAAATCTGTGGATAAGAAAAAGGCGGAACCAAAGAAAAACGTTGAGAAAGAAGAGCAGAAGAAAAACGCTGCGGAAAAGAAAGAAGCTACGAAGAAGGAAGATGTTCCGAAAGTTGTAAAGGTTTCAAAGAAACAAGAGAAAGATCTCAGCGGGCAGATGTCTATGTTTGATCTTTTTGGGGAATGAGGAGGATCACATGGTAAAAGCATATAAAGGATTTAATAAGGACCTGACATGTACGATGGGGAATGGCTGCTTCCAGTACAGGGAAAATGAATGGATGGAAGAGCCGGAGGCGAATTGCGTGAGGAATGGTTTTCACTGTTGTTATAATCCGCTGGACTGCCTGTCATATTACTGTAATTTCAATGAGTCGGTATATTATCTCGTTGGTGCTGATGGGGATATCCATGAAGACGGAAGAGATACCAGGATTGCGTGTACGAGGATTAAACTGGTAAAGCGGCTTTCGGTCGAGGAATTTGTTGCACATTCTTTGATGTATATGATGGAGCACCCATTTCTTAAAACAAACTTCGTTGTGAAGAAAGACACTGCATTCGAGAGATCACGGAATGGATTTTGTATTGTAAGAGGAAAAAATCCAGCTTGCAAAGCTCCGATCGGAACCATAGTAGGGATGGCGCAGGAGGCGCCTGATAGTAAAAAGATAATTTCTATGACGGTTTATAAAGTGGATGGAAAAAAATATCTTCCGGATTGCGTATATCTTGTTGACGGAAGGGAAGCATAGGAGTCGGTGGCATGAAACGGAAGTTGATTGAAAAAATACCATGGCAGTCCAAAGGAGAGAAAAAGATACTTATGGCTGCAGCAGCTATACATGAAGTCGCAGGGGAGAAGATACTGATTGTTGACTTTTCTGTGGACAACCCGGTAATGCGGATTGCTTTATCACAATCTGATTTTGAAAATTATTTCCCTGATGAAACTATATGTAAAAGGGCGCCAAAATGGGGAAGGATGTTGTACCAAAATATAAGAGGTGAGAGTTATTTCCTTTCGTTGTGGACATATGAGAATGTTGAAAAAAAGATAGATGATGAGTCCGCACGTGTTATCCATGAATTTGTATATGGAAAGAAAGATACTTATCAGACACACTGGGAGTATGACATTGATTATCTGCAGAATCAAATCAACTATGAAAAAAGAGAAACGGCAGACCATCGAAGAAAACAACGGATTAACGAGAAAATGGCAACAGTTCCGGAACCGACAGAAGCGTTTAAGAAATGGGCTGAATCATTTGTTGATATACATATAATACGAATGCTCCCATTTCGTAAAAAAGCAGTTACACAGGCAATTTGCTCAGCCTGCGGAAGAGAACATGAGTATAAACGAGGGATGATCAGGGCGAATACGGTGATAAAATGTCCGAGCTGCGGGGCTGTATGTACTGTTAGGCGGGTCGATTATAAGAATCAGAATCCATTACCTTGCTATAGATTCCAAAAAGAGGTGATCCTTTTTCAGCGTATCGGAGATGAATTTTGTGAGCGGCATTTTGAAGCATATAAAAAGATAGATATAAATGCAGAAAAGATGGATCTGACTGAAATTGGAAGAATATTTCATGACATAGGCTATCGGTTTCAAGACATAGACCACAAGAGCCATGGAAAAAAGGACAAGACTTATTTTCATAAATATAACCCCTGGGATGGATCAACGTTTTGGGACGATAAAAATTTAGACGGTATGTCAAGTATTGTACTTAAATCGGGTCCGGTATATCCAAGGACGATCAATACAAGGCTTTTTACAGGCACGAGATATCAATATTGTGCTATGGACAGGATAAAAGCTGAAAAGGGTTTTACTCCGATTGCGTATTTGAACAAGTATGATCAGATGCCGCAAGTAATGGAAATGATGGTCAAAATGGGTCTGTACCGTATGGCATTAGAGATTTCTCCGTATGCGTTTAGCGGAGACGGAAAACCCTGGGAGCAGCTTGGAATTTCTAAGAATCATTTGAACCGTCTGCGGAAAATAAACGGTGGCTGCAAGGCACTTGCCTGGATGCGTAATGAAAAGGGAACCGGCAGGGTGATAGATGATGATACTATAATATTTTTTGAAAAAGAAGATATTTCTCCAGGTGATATAGATTTCATAATGGATCGAATGAGTGAACGTCAGGTTATGAATTACATAGTACGCCAGCGCAAACAGAGAAGGAGCAGCATTGAAGATATCCTCCGTCTGTGGGAGGATTATCTTTCAATGGCATTACGCATGAAGATGGATGTTGAAAAGGAACTTATATATAAGCCCAAGGACGTGAAACAGGCTCATGATGAACTGGTGAGGCTTTGCGGTGGTGTGGATGTGGCAAAACGTGCTGGGGAGATTGTCCAGAAATTCCCTGATGTGGAAACAATCATGCAGGCTATAAAGAAAAAATTCGAATATGGTGATGACACATATACGGTTGTTGTACCGGCACGTATTGAGGACATCATCTATGAGGGCAGAACACTTGGGCATTGTCTTGATAAAAGTGACATTTATTTCGACCGTATCCAGAGAAAAGAGTCGTTTATTGTGTTTCTTAGAAAAACGGATGATATTGAGAAGCCATATTATACGCTGGAGGTTGAACCTGACGGGACTGCCCGGCAAAAGCGCACGACAGGGGATCGGCAGGATAAGGATTTCCAGGAGGCGGTTTCATTTATCCGGAAGTGGCAGAGAGAAGTCAGGAAACGGATTGACAAGGCAGATAAGGAACTGGCAGCGCAATCGGCGAAGCTGCGGGAGGCAGAATTTAGAGAATTGCGGAAGAATCAGACGAAGGTGTGGCATGGTGCCCTGGCAGGAAAATTACTTGCAGATGTTCTCGAAGCGGATCTGATGATTGCAAACGGATAAAGAAAGGCAGGATGAAATGATAGATAAGACAAGGCATAAGATAAGGAATCTGCTTATGAAACTGAATGATGAAGACCGGAACACTCTTTGTTGCCTGTTGATAAAGGCTGGATATGCAGCAAGGATTGGAAAGGAGCGTCCAGGTGGAAAGGGACAAACAATGTATTTCGTGGAGTTCTGGGAGGAGGATGCAGATGCTTAGAAAGGTATGGATTCCTAAGAGTATAGCAAGAAAGCCAGCATTGAGAATAGAAACGTATTTGAAATATGGATTTGTTATAACGGAATGTAAAAAGTATTTATGCCCAAGGTGCGGAACGATTCTGAGTGCAGGAGCCAATTATCAGCCTAAATACTGTGATCAGTGTGGACAGAAAGTCAGCTTCAAAGGAAGTAAATGGAAGGAAGAAAACGAACTGGGATTTGCGGAAAGGAGACAGGATCTTGAACAGGTCGAAGATAGAGTGGTGCGATCATACATGGAATCCGATTACGGGATGTCGTCATAACTGTAAATACTGTTATGCACAGCGTATGGTTGCCAGATTTTCCGGTGATGTGAGGCTGAATAAGAACGCTAAAAAGGATTATTCCATGGTACCGGCAGCTGATGGGGGAGAAGATTTATATGTGCTGGATACCCCCATGTTGAATGAAAACGGGAATCCGCTTGTATATCCGTTCGGATTTGATCCTACGTTGCACAGGTATCGATTGGATTACCTGGAAAAGTTGAAAATGGGAAATAACATCTTTGTAGGCGCCATGGCAGATGTGTTCGGAAACTGGGTGCCTGATGAATGGATTTTGGAAATATTCAATATCTGTCGGAAGTCCTCCATACATAATTATTTATTTCTTACTAAAAATCCGGAAAGATATGAACGTATTGACGCAGCGGGGACACTGCCCGCAGAAAAAAATTGGTGGTATGGTTCAACTCTTACCAGGCCAGAGGATAAGTGTTTTATATCCAATGTCCATAATACTTTTTGGAGTATAGAGCCGATTCATGCGCCATTTCATATCTGGGAGAAGGATGAATTTTCTCCCAGATGGGTCATAATTGGTGCAGAAACCGGACGGCATAAGGGAAAGATTATACCGGAAAAGGAATGGATACAAGATATTGTGAAGTGGTGCGATCAGTGTGAGATACCCATATTCATGAAAGACAGCCTTCTTCCCATTGTTGGGGAAGAAAATATGCGCAGAGGTTTTCCAGGGCAGCTACAGCATTCGGAAATAAGCCCAAAGATGAAAAAGAAGCTGTTTGATACATGTTCGGAATGCGGGGGGTGGCTGAGAAAAAGTGACATGATCACTTTATTGGCACGATCCAGACGAGGAGAACAGCCTAAAAAAATTGGATTTATGTGTAAAGCGTGTTTCAAAAAATTCTGCGAAGGCCAGGGATTAGAAATTCCGGAGTTGGCCGGGCTGGCAGAAGATATCAAGGAAGAAGAGGAAAGGCACAATGGCGAAGAAAAGAAGATGTAGGCGTACATATGATGAAAATGTGATTCATGAGAAAGCTGTAAAAATGCGGAAAATGACAGACGAGCAGCTTGTACATTATGTGGAGGATCGGGTGGAAAAAGCAAGAAGTGAGGGATTTAATCAGGGGAAATCCCGTGTACCCCGGCATAAACCTGTTAACCTTGAAGGACTTATTAAAGAAATAGGGGATGTCCGTGGAATTGGCGTCAGCAAGTTATCGGACATTCAGGCAATTATTGAAAAGTATATAGAGGAAGGAAGTAGCGCTGAAGGATGAAAATACAGAAAGCAGAACTAACGCAGAAGCTGAATAAGATTAAAGGCGTGATACCAAGGAAAGCCACGATTCCGGCCTTACAGGGCATTTTGGTTATGGAGGGTTATCTGATAGCAAATAATACAGAAATGACCATTAAGGCAAAAATAGAGGGCGCAGAGGGGGAATTTTTTATTATTCCCGAGCGCGCAATCGATCTGATTAATAATCTCCCGGAAGGGGAAATAGATATCTCGGCTTCAGCAAAAAACACCATTACGATTAAGTTAGATAAAATAAAAAATAAGTATCAGACTTTGGATCCAGAGCAGTTCCCAGTAGCGGTAATGCAGGAGACAGGAACTGAGATGGAGATTAGAGCAGATATACTTTTGGAATCTATGAAGCGGGTTTCCTATGCTGTGCCGGCACAGGGGAGCAATGTGATAATGTCGTCCATGTGTCTTCATGCTGGCGGCGGACGATTAGATTTTGTGGGATTAGATGGTCATGTGCTGGCATGGGATCAGATAGCTTATGATGGTGAATTTGAGTTACTGATTCCTAAGAACACGGCGGACAGGCTGAAATCCCTTGGACTTTCCGGAAAAGTGAAGATCAAACACAGTAAGGCAGGGGCTGTATTTATTACAGATGAATTTGAAATATATACCAGACTGATTGAGGGGGAATATTTCAAGTATCAGGCCATGTTTAAGGAACTTCCGCTACATGTATTTGCGTCAAGGATGGAACTGCTGGAGGCTATGATAAGGGCGAAAATGTGTGCTGAAGAACGATGTCCGGTTAGATTCGAACTGCATGGAAATAAGCTGGATTTAAAAATAAAGGATAAAATGACAGAATACCATGAAACGCTGGAGCTGCAGGAGGAGATAGCGGAGCCATTAACCATAGGATTTGATGCAAGGCTGGTGATAGAGACACTAAAAGCCTTTGATTCCAGTAACATTGACATTTATTTTGAAAGCCCAAAGATGCCGATGATCATAGAAAATAGGGATAATGATTTTAAGGCAATTGTCCTTCCTGTAGCGATAGTGTAAGAGCGAGAAAGTGATAAACAGAGAATATGAGGAAAGATGATGAAAGCGGTATTAAAGTACCCAGGCAGTAAATGGTCTTTAGCCAAATGGATTATAAATTTCTTTCCAGATCACCATAGCTACTTAGAGCCGTTCTTTGGAAGCGGGGCTGTATTGTTTAATAAGCCCCGTTCCAATATCGAGACGGTGAATGACCTTGACGGCAACGTTGTAAATTTGTTCGAATGGATAAAGAAAGATCCGGAAAGATTGGCACATGAAATTTATTATATCCCATACGCCAGGAAGATTTATGACGATGCATTTTCAACTATACCGGAAGACAGTTTTCAGAGAGCAGTTAATTTCTATATACGTCTTAACATGGGACATGGTTTTCGTACAAACGGCGAGAAGGTTGGATGGAAAAACGATGTTCAGGGTAGGGAAAGAGCATATGCAGCACAAGACTGGTGCCATTATCCGGAAAAGATAATAAAAGCAGCTGAAAGACTGCGGGGCGTGCAGATTGAAAATAAACCAGCTGTAGAATCAATACAGAGATTCAATCATCCCAATGTGTTGGTATATCTCGATCCGCCGTATGTTCTTGGAACCCGCCATGGGAAACAGTACAGATATGAAATGTACGATGAAGGGCACGAGGAACTGCTGGATGTTGTTTTGAAGCATAAAGGAAAAATACTGGTAAGCGGATATGATAATGAACTTTATAATAGCCGTCTACAAGACTGGCATCGAGAAGAAACCATAAGTTATTCCCAGATTTGCAGTAAAAAACGGGAGATACTTTGGATGAATTTTGAGCCGGCTGGCAGACAACTATCGTTTGAAGATTTTGGAGGTATAGTATGAAACTTATGGAAAAAAGAATGAGTAGTTATGTGGATCGTGGGAACCGACTGATTGCAGATGGAAAAACGAAAGAAGCTATGAAACTGGTATCCAAGGGACTGCAATATTATGCAGAGAGGGTGATCAATTCTATATCACCATATGCCAAAGCGGACGCCGGATTGATTATCCTGGTATTAAGACACCTTGCTTGCGAAATCGAGACAAAGAATCCTGGAGCAAAAGAATTTGCTGAAGGAATGGAAAAATGTGTAATAAAACCGGATTTAAAAGAAATAGAGAAGGTAAGAAAAGCGAATAGGAGATAAATAGTGTGAAAGAAAGTAGAGGACAGCCAAAAACTGGCGCACTTAAACAAGCTATTAGATAATAGCCTTTTGAAACAGAGTTGATATATTGAAAAATGCTATGAGACTAACAGGGG
>CAJTGD010000070.1 GCA_910575475.1 Lachnospiraceae bacterium
GCTTTTATTATAGAGACAATGTAGAGGGTAGTCGATACCTTTCATTACTATTTGTGCCGCCAACTGAAAGGCGGCGGAATGGAGATTATTATGAAAACAATCTGGTCACAACAACGCTCCGCTTACAAAGCCGAGCAGAAAAAACAGCGATACCGGAAGGTCTGGCTGGTGCCTGCGGGTTTTCTCGTCATCCTGGCGCTGTGGATGAGCGTCTCGATGCGCAATTTCACAACCGATGATCTGACAAAGGGCTATCAATGGCTATTCTATCACCTCGCCCTTCTGAACGCCATCTTCGTACCGGTAATGCTCGCCGTGATCGCAAGCCGGCTCTGCGATATGGAGATCAAGGGCAGCACCTTCAAGCTTCTCTACACGCTGGAAGAACCCGGCCGCTTTTATGACATGAAATTCCTGGCGGAGGTCAAATACCTGCTCTTCTTTTCCGTCGGGGAAATACTGGTCATCCTGCTTTTGGGAAGACTGTTTTGCATCTCGGAGCCGGTACGGCTGCTGCCCTTTGCACAGCATTTTCTCGCCGTTACTGCTGTAGGGGCGGTGCTCTTAAGCTTTCAGCACCTGCTCTCCCTGCTGTCCGACAACCAGATCCTGCCCCTGTGCGCAGGACTGGCCGGCTCTTTCCTGGGGCTCTTCTCCATGTTCTTTCCCCGGTCTGTCAGTCTATGCATCGTGTGGGGATATTTTTCCATCTTCTCCGTGTCCGGCATCAGCTGGGGAGAGATACCGGACGGCGCTGATTATATGGAGTATATGCATTACCTGGATTTCCCGGTCCCCGGCTTTCTGCTGTTTCTGGCGGCGGGGATCCTGCTCTATCTGATAGAAAAGCATATTTTTAAAAGAAAGGAAGTGTAAGACATGCTGTTAAAATGTATCCGTGCGGAAAACCTGAAGCTGCGGCATTCCTGCATCTGGGCGGCCTGCGTTCTGATCCCGCTCATCCCCGCTGTCATGGGGACCTTCAATTATCGGAGCAACCTGGGACTTCTGACCAGTGAGTGGTATTCTCTGTGGACTCAGATCACCCTGTTCTATTCCAGCCTGTTCTATGCGCCTCTGATCGGACTGTACTGCTCCTACCTGTGGCGGCTGGAGCATCTGAACAACAACTGGAACGTGCTGATGACAAATCCTGTGCCTGTGCGAAATGTATTTCTGGCGAAGCTGGCCGTGGTCTTCCGGGTCACGCTGCTCACCCAGCTCTGGATCGGCGTGATGTATTTCCTGTGCGGAAAGCTCTGCGGCCTGCCCGGCATGATCCCGGGGCGGATCCTGGTCTGGCTGCTCCGGGGAACGCTGGCCGCCGGGGCTGTGGGGACATTGCAGCTTTTATTATCCATGGTGATCCGCAGCTTTGCGGTTCCGATTGCCATGTCGATGGCCGGTAGCATCTTGGGTTTCATCATCAGTAATAAAGGCTACAGTATGTACTGGCCCTATTCCGTCATGCTGCTTGGCATGAATGCCAATAAGTCGGAGGATTCCCTGCGGCAGGGACTGCTTCCATTTCTGGTCAGTTTGTGCGTGTTCTTCCTGCTGTTTGCCGGAATCAGTATTTGGTATCTGAAAAAGAACGATGTGAGGGCATAGCCCTCACAAATACATTTTTTTCTGATCCCACCGATTTCTCTGTCTTTTTACTCTTTTTCGCTTACAGGTTCTTTATAATGTTCACTTCTTTCCTGTCCAATGCTTTCTCTAACTTATTCTTCTCTTTCTTCAATGACTCATTTTCCTTCCGTAGTTCTCTCACCTGCTGTTCTAACACTTCAATCCTGCTTTTGAGCACCAGATCCCCAATATATCTTTTCGGATCAACCATACCGGCCTGTTGCTGTACTGCTCTGTCAAACTCTTTACGTAGTGACTGCTGATTAAGTCAATGGTTTTTTACGTACATATAGAAAATTCTTTTCTCGATCCAATAAAATTTAACAGATGTATTTTCAAATCACTATCCCTTTTACAGTTCTCTAAAAACTGTAAAAAGGCGCAGAGAATCCTCCTCTGCATTTTAAAAAGATTCGCAGTTAATACAGACAGCGCAATAGAGGTCAGCTGGGTTGTTTCCAACCGCGTTACGATCAGCCCCAATCCGTAACTACGCTTTTCGACACTGAATTCACGTTCGATTTCGATTCGATCCGTATTGTCCTGATATTCCTGCTTTTTATCTGCTTTTGCCTGTTCGGTTTTACTTGGCCTTCCAAGCTTTGGTCCTGAAATCCGGATCCCATGATCTCTACAAAAGTTTCGGTTTGCTCTGGTCCTGTAAATCTGGTCCACCAATATACGCTCAGGATAACTTCCTGTGCGTTCATAATACCTGATGACCGCCTCCTGGAGATGGGAACTTTCGCTATATGCATCGAATGAGATCTTTTCAATCCGAGCATACCCCTTTTCATCTATACTTAAATCCAGCTTTGCGCCAAACTCAACCGGTGTTTTCACTTTTCCCCTTATGATCGGGCGGAGCCATGGCTGGCTGATACTGACAATACGGTTTTCTACTACATGCGTTTTGTTTTCATACATGTACTTCTGCTGTTCGTAAAGTTTCCCGATCGTCAACAGAAGAGAAATCTCTTTCCGGGTGGGCGCGTAACCTTCACTCATATATTGCTCCAGGTAGCCAAGGTCTCTGTGTACAAAGGAAAGCTGCTTTTTGATTGCCTTTCGTATCTGCTTTGTTGTATGCTTCCTGCTCTTTGCGAAAGCCAGATACTCTTTCCTTGCTTTCCGGCTATACCGCCTTGGCAGTTTCAGATTATATGCTTTACAAAACCGGTAGATGATCACTTCCAGTTTCTCGCGGAATTCATTCAGCAGAGAGACATCCTGGGGATAGCGGATATTCACCAGGGCACAGGTAGCATCTACGATCAATGTCCCCTGATTCTCAGGTTTGTCCGGGTTGTTTCCTGATGACTCCGCATCCCCCGCTCCTGAGGTGGGCGGCGTATTTTCATCATCATGATCCAGAATGTACTCGTTTGCTTCCAGGATGATCTCATGGGTCAGGCGCTTACGGAACAGGGTCAATGTACTTGCATCAAAAGGAGACTCTTCCTGATATCCGGGAAGGCCAATAAAGTACTGCAGATAGGGGTTTTCCGTGATCTGTTCCACAAGTTCACGGTCAGAAAACAGAAGTTTCTTTTGTATGATCAGAGAACCCAGGGCCATACGCAAAGGCTTCGCAACATTTCCGGTACTACTGGGGAAAAGTTCTGCATATTTTTCTTCGAAAACATCCCAGGGGATCTGGTCGGCAAGACGGACCCACCTGTTTTTGGGATTCATATGCATCCCAAGCGGCTGATTAAAATCAAAAAAGGAATGTTGCAATTTATCAAGCGGTCTGTACATGGCATTTTAACTCCTCTGCAAGTATATTTTATAAGGCTATCTGCATGAAAAACGAATTCCAATGGTTCATTACCTTGCATTTATTATACGCCTAATTGAAAGAAAAATCAGTAAATCAAGCATTTAAGACTTAATCAGCAGTCACTATATAGAAACAGATGGCAGTTCGGTAAATACAAGGATCCAGGACGAAAACGGGTCGACCTGGCGTGAGAACAAACTTGCGATCTTTTTTTCTACTGACCACGTATATAAGTGGAAAAATAAGAAGGGAGAGATCTGCCGGAAGATCGAAAAGAAAGAATACGTAAGTTATCTGGGTTCTGTTTCAGAATTTAAGAAGCATGTATTGGCCGGTGCAATCCGTAATGGATATGGGAGATGTGAAAAAGCCGTGCTGTTAAGTGATGGTGCGGGATGGATTGCAAATATGAAGGATGAACTTTTTGAAGAGGATGTCCTCCAAATCCTGGATTTTTTTCATTTGAGCGAAAATGTTTACTCATACGGGAAAGCAAAATTTAAAATGAATGAATCACAATATATACCATGGGCTGATGAGAAATGCAAAAAACTCAGAGACGGAAAATGGAAAGAAGTCCTCGGCGAACTGGATCCGGAAGAAACTTATAAAAATACTGTTAATCTATATCATTATATAAACTCGAACAAGGAGCATATTGATTACCCACAGTATTCAGCGATGGGATTGTTTATTGGCAGTGGGGCTATCGAAAGCAGCAATAAGATAATCGTACAGAGGCGATTCAAACAAGCTGGAATGAGATGGGGGGTATCAACTGCACAATATTTAATGACCCTTGTTTCCAAATGGGAAAGCGAACTTTGGGAGTCGGATGTTGTAAATAGAACCTATAAAATATTGAATTAATTTAAGCACCTGTGTATGCAGGTGCTTAAATTGTCAGATAATTACTCAGAAATTTTATCTACACCCTCTATTTATTTGAATTTTGTTTCACCTTTGTCTCAGTCTATACACCATATACAGCACACAGTACATATACAAACGAAACGCCACTTTGTGTATCCTGATTTGTTCTATACAAGGAATCAGTTTACCCTCGCAGATGCGCATACGATCCCATGGAAACAGACTTTGGCAATAGGGATTGCTTTTACAATCTATACGCTTCTGTACGGATAGCACAACAAATACCTTATCTGTGCTGAGTTCCTGCTAAGCCATGCCGTCTTGACAGACTAAGGTACTGTTGATAAATAACATATGCATATGACTTGTCTCAAATCCATCTGCTACATCAGAAAATTTTGACACAGCCCACTGCGCCTGCAATTTTCTTCTTTGCAGATGAATATTTATCCTTCGTCATCTACGCAAGTTATTTATCAACAATTCTTTAGCAAAGTATAGGTCATACAAGTATTTCCCAAGCAGTTTTTTTGATTTACATATTTGTGGCCATGCCGCCTCCGACACAAACGATTCTGAAAGTTTACTTTCATACTTACGATATACAAAAATAAACTTGCAACAAAAAGCCTACAGACGGATGATTTTTAAACTACGTTCCGATTCCAATACGAATAAAATTCCTTCCAGAAGTCCGCAGATTTTTGCTGTACATATCCTCTCGCGTATCCGGGAGCCTGTGTTGCAATATAGCTTGCGCACCTTTCATTCCAGGGCTTCAATAGCTCCTGATATCTCTTCACCGCATTTTCAACAGAGCTTGGATCTGTCGGATCCATTTCTGAGAATGCTTTCACAATCCCGGAAATGATCTGCGTATTCGATGCGACCGCGATTGTCCCCCCGATATAATATCCTTTCCATCGGCTGTTCTGTTCCTCTGAGGCGGCAATTTCTATCCACTTTTTATTGTTCTCTAATCTCTCATTGATCCTTCTTTCCGCCGCTATCCTTAAGACATCCGCCTGATCCCTGGTCAGTCCGAGCTCCGGCTTATAAGCATACGCCCTTGCCATCCCCATCTTCATATAATCATCATAACTGCAAGGACTGTTTCCCCCTATCATTTTCTGCAGATAGCTTCCTGTTTTCTGAATCGCTGACATCTCTTTATACGTGAAATCCCTTCCCTCAATGGTGAACTTTGTTTTCAGGTTATCCAAAGTATTTGCGACTCCGTTTTTCAGGTTCTCTTTCATTTCATCGACAAGATTATATACCCCTCTGGTTATACTGTAGAAAAAGCCGTTGTTTAAAGCTGAACCCATCGCTTTTTCAGCACCAGCGATATATCCCTCAAAGTCATATTCGCTTATCTCGCCTTTTGCATATTTTTCAAATATACCTACATATTGATCTATATCATTTAGAAAATGGTATCCTTGAAGCACTATGACACAGTCTTCTCTTTTCTTTTTAGGGGCATTGGTGGTATGTGGGGTGCTTTCATATACGTGAAATTCGATGATGTCCATCCGTGTTTCTTCCGGCAGACGTGTTCCCTCTAATGCCTTTCCCGCACTGCTTTCCCACAGCGGTTTTATAGGTTCAGCTTCCTTCACATATTCATTTCTCGCATATGCTATATCTGATACTCTCATTGCAGGTTTCCCCTTTCCTAACACTCATAGCTGCAGGCAAAAATGTCTGCAGCCATGATATCTTTTATATGATCAAAAGCAGCGGTTTTCTTGTATTCTACGTATATTAACTGGAAATATAATCGGAACGCATTAAATGGTATACACCATCAGCAAATATTGTTCGATCATATGCCCCTATCGCAATCGCATCTAAATCGTAGTGGTCCATAAATGTAATTGCGCCATCGCGCATGCAGGAAAATGAACCTAAAGACGTTGGCAGATCATTTGGCGAGGGCATACCTTGAGCCAGTGTCAGGACAGCTATCCCGTCATTTCCTGTTTCCTGTGTTATAACTCGTGTTTTGTTACCGGTATGCTCAGCCCATCCCCCGCTTTCCCACGCAAGAGTCACTTTATATCCTGGAACAGGAAATCCATTTTCACTGGTAACATAAACCTCCGGGCACAGTTTGTTTCTAAACCGAAAATACCTTCCCTGTGGATAAGTTATAAACTGCGTAGGACCTTCGTCACCATTCAGTATATATTCAACCTTGGATGGGCTATTGCTCAATCCAGTAATAAGTAGCTGATATCCTGATGAGGTAAATCCCGTTTCATCCGCACACACTTTAATATAGTTTACCCCCGGCTGAATGCTGTATAAACCATTACTTTTTCTGGCCAATTTCATTTTGCTTCCATCAGCTGTGTAAACTTCGATTTGATATTTCTGCATATCTAATCTTTCTGGCTCGATAGATGCCAGTGAAATTTCTGACGACGTATTTCTCAGTAAAAACCAGTCTTGGTCATTAGCCGTATGGAGTGAGAGCTTCGACACTCTTAATCCATCTACCGTGAGTTCTGGAAGTTCGAAAGCATCATATGGACTATTGTTATATTCAAAAATATCATATGAACCGTCTTCATCCATACTCAAAGTTAGCTTAAATGTATCTGACGCGCTTCCTCCTTTTGTCGCCAGTACAATCACCGCATAATTTTTTGTTTCGGCTGTGTTATTGATATATGCCAGGGACTCATCCATGGTTTTTACTGTCCCATCCGAATAAGTATTCATATATGTTTCTGTAGTGGAAGCATTCAATATATTTCCCAAATATCCATTTTCATCTACTTCATAGAGGAAAAGATCATAGTTTAAATCTGGATTTTGAGGGCAGGCCATTGTTGCGCTGACAATCTGCCGCGGTGCCAATGTTACTATATAATATGCGAACTCGCCTTCATTTGCAATTGCACCTGTCAATGACTGTATCACGCCAGAATCCGAACGCGCCATTCTTGCCGGATTCTGTACGCCGTCGGCATCTATAAGTTGAGTTCCTGCCTCTAAATCCAGCATTGAAGCTGCCGGAGCATCTATTGGGAGATCCTCCGCTTTTACCAGTTCAGTAGCATTTACTTCCTGCGGAACTGGTGTTTCAAATGCTTCAACAATATTTATATTCATGTATTTTAGAAAAATTGGGTAAAGTAATTTTACATATATTATATAAATTCCAGTTGTTCCTATAAAACAACCCGCATAACTTTCTGAATGAAATCCACCGGTATGCTTTCTAAGACAAGAAAAGCACAAAAGGAAGAATACTGTTTCCAAAAAGACTCCCCACATAATTGAAAAAAGAAAAATAGTAGAGAATCCTATTATCTTCTCAATCAAAACTTGAATAGCATAATGATATATTTCCTTATCATCGCATTCTATCAAACCATCCGCAAACATATGCTCTGTCAACACATTTGCTATATGCTCTGTCATCCATCGACTCCTCCGACACTTAAAACCATATAGTTTATATTTTTTGTTTCGTCATTTTCTAAATAAAATAAATATCTATTGCAGAATTGGAATTTTTTTTGCAGAATTAGGAATTTTTTTGCTTTTTCAAAATCAAGAAAACTAAAAAAGCAGATACCTCAAATCGTATCTGCCTTAAAACAATCTTATTATCTATCCGGAATCAAAATTACAAACCGAAAACTACTTTCATCATATTTGATCACGCAGGAACCGCCATACTTTTCCACAGTCTCCCGAATATTCTCTATTCCTATCCCATGATTTTCCGTATCTTCTTTTGTGGTAATAAATTTATTTCCGATTATACAAGGCTCCTTTGACAATGTATTTACAACTGAAATGATAATCTGATTGCATTCTCTTATAAATTTCAGCTTAACAACAGGCTCTTTACTTTCAGCGCTTGCTTCGATCGCATTGTTGAGCAGGTTTGATAAGATCAGAACAATGTCTTCATCTTTGAGTCTCAATCCAGACAGATCATTTACTTTGACAACGAATAGGATCCCTCTTTCTCTTGCTTCCCTATATTTAGAATTTAAGACTGCGTTCACAATTACATGATTTGTATTGATCAAATCTGTATTTTCTATCATTTCTTCGTTATATTCTTTCAGGTAATGATTGATTTCATCTATCTTATTGCTGCGGGCCAACGCAGCGATAAACGCCATTTGGTTTTTATGCTCATGTTCTCTTTTCCGCTGCTTATCATAGTTCTCCGAAATCGTCCGGTACATCCCTGTTTCATTTTTCACACGTTCCATCAGCAATCGGTTCTCTCTGATCAGCGCTTCCCATTTCAATATGTCATTAATCAATTGGAACACTACCAAATTCATTACCAGCAGGCCAAATGCTATGCAAAGCAGGATATTTTTTTGACTGCTGCTTTCTGGTATTTCAAAATTGGTTAAAAGCGCAATCAATACAATAATTGTAAACGCCGGAAACACAGTAAATCTGGCCCATTCCATTGCTGTCAGCATTTCCGCAGATTTTTTGACTCCATACCTCCGTAGCAGTATAATAAAACAGATCAGCAGCATCTGGCTCAATATACCGATCATCAGGTTGATCAACGGTTCATTCAGCCGTTCTATGGTAATAACTGGAAAGCACTTCGAAATCACAATCACGGCAATATAATCAATCACAAAACAGATTCCCTGATACAGTATGACCAATATTGCTATTTTCGTAATTCTCTGCTGAAAGCGGCTCCACATAAAAAGGATTCCCAGCATTATGATCACAATTTCTTTCAAAACAATATTGCCGTCCAACATCACAGAAACTGCATAATCCGCTGCCGCCAGGCATATCCAGGCGCCATATCTGTATATTTTTTTGGCTACATTGCGTTTTTCTTCAAAAGTCTCAATAAACATTCCGCAAAGCAATACATATATGATTGTATAAAAGACACCGTATAGATGTGTTTCCATTATATCTCACCTCTGTAGCAGATCCATTCGTCTCTTGTATGAATATATCTTGACTTAGAAATCGCCAAGCTGCTGCCATTTTGCAGCCCTGCTTTTTACCTTTCCACATGCTCCACGTATCTCAAATTTACCAGACAACTTTTATGAATCCTGCAAAATCCGGCATCATGCAGCAGTTCCTCTATACTATCTAATTTTTCATACATCGTGTATTTTCTGTCCAGGTTTCCCGCCATGTGAAATATCAGTTTATGCAGATTACTTTCAACATATAAAATGTCCTCGAAAAAGACCGTAACCTTTCCCTCTCGAAATTCAAATGTATGCTTATGCTCAATATCATTCAGCTTGTGTGTAACCGTCTCCAAACATTCTGCCATTGCTTTTTCTATCCGTTCGTCATCTTTTAAAAGATAGCGTACCGCATCTACCTCATATCCTTCCGGAGCATATGTAATAAAAGCTGTAACAAAAACAATATATACCTCTCTCGTAATTTTCCGTATTTCCCTGGCCGTTTTTATGCCGTCTATTTCTTTCATATTGATATCAAGGAATATGATGTCATATTGGGGAATCTTTGATTTTTCTTTTAGCAATTCTATTCCGGAATCATAAATATCTATTGTGAATTTATAGCTTTTACGATCCATATACTTCGCAATCAGTTCCCTTTCTCTAATGCGAAAATATTTTTCATCATCACAGATTGCAATATAAAACATTCTTCTATTCCTTCCTGTATATGTAGAAACATGCTCATGAAAGACAATGCCTCCTGCGCTTAGATAGTTACTGACACCAATTATTGGGTAAAAATCTAAGGAACAAGAGGCTTCCCAAATGAATACTACAACGAACAGGATAAAAATGCAACCCCAAACTATAAATTCACACAAATTGAAACAAAGTTCACACGACGCCGTACACTGGCTGCAGGACATCTGACCATTACAGTGATGAGGGGGGCATATAAAATACATTCACCTCCGCTCCACGATCATCCATGTGAATCTGTACATAGTAATCCCGTATATAATATGACCGGTTATGTTCCTGTAAGGCATACAATTCCATAGTCTGAAAATCGATCAGACATAGATCCCTGGGCTGTGCTTCTTCTCCCTCTAAACCATAGCAGTCCAGCACATTGAGCAGCTGATCCAAACATTTCTGGCACAACTGACCCTTTACCACCTTCAAGTCAAAAATACTGTTTTCTCCGTAATCAATTTCAACTTCCGAAATTCCACGGCTGGAATCCTGACTGATCTGGAAAAAATCCCCGCCTTCTCCAGTTCCAAATCTACTTGTACGATGGTTTTGTGAGCCGATCGAATCCTGCTCCTCAAAACTACGCACTCCCAGACCCGCTATGTACCATTGGTTGATACAGATAATCCCAATATCATCGTTTCCCCGATAATGCCCGATCAGGCTTCGCTTATTGTTTCCGCATAAATAACACTCTGCAATCTCACTCAGCTCGGATTCCACAGGAGGCTGTATCTTATACTCATAATTAGAATCTCCCCCTTCCTCAGCCACATGCTTATTCTGCCGGCAATATAAAAAAATCAATGATACCATAGATACAATCAGTAAAAGTACCATTCCACACATAATTTCCAAACGAACCAAACAATAGCTTGCTTTTCCCTGTTTTGATATTTTCCACATTATTTCCTTTACCTCTCTTTATTTATGATTGTCTCAACCATTATTTATGTCTGTTATGGTCATAAATAATGTATGGCACTTGCATTATTTATGTATTACCATAAAGCAAATTAAAGGGGATGTAAATACATGGAACGATCAGACATTAAGAGAATCGGGCAGATTTTAAAAGACAGAAGGCTTCAATTAGGCTATACCCAGGAATTTGCCGCCGAAAAAGTAGGAATTTCATACTCCTACTATACTAAAATTGAGCGTGGTGAGCAGCTTCCATCATTGGAAGTATGCCTTCACATAGCCAAAACCTTTCGTTTATCATTGGACAGCTGGCTTTTAAATACCTTGCCGGATCTGAAAACAGCGCCGGAAATGGCAGCCCTGTTCCAGTATTTGAAAGAAATGGATTCCAAATCAATCCATGAAGTTGAATTACTTCTCCAAAAAGCTGCCCTGTTAGCCAAATAATGGATGCCTGCAAAGCAGCAGCGAGAAAGATCCCTCCAAAAATTCTTATCTCTTAAAGTATTTACCTTTGAACAGAATGCGGATATAAGAGTAACCGCATTCTGTTCACCATTATCCTCCATCCCTTCCTTCCGCTTTTTCATAGCTTCTTCCCTTTTCAGATCAGCCTGTGCTTTTATAACCCATCCAATAAGATTGCGTTTTATTAGGAAAACACACTGCCAAAGGGATTTTATGCTTTGGCGGGGGTCAGCCCGCCTCGGCGGTGTCAGTGGTATTGATTTCAATGTACTCGGCAATCCGGCGGAACTCGTCCGCAAACTTAAAATGAACGCTGATATTGCCGTTTTCGTAAACCTTGATATGGTCTACCAATTCAATCAGGATTTCGCGGGTCAGCTTTTCGATGTTCTGATATTTCGCAAAGGCTACCAGCGCGGGATGCTGCTGGTCAACGCCGTTTGAAAGCTGTTTCCGTTCAGCCGTCAGCCGGGCCAGCAAATCCGAGAGCCCGGCGGCCTGCCGCTCATAATCGGCTTTCATTTCCCGGTATTCCTGCTGGGTGATTTCCCCGTCTTTCCAGTCTTGATACAGTGACTGCTTGTAGCGGGTGATTTTCGTCAATTCCTTTTCCTTTGCGGCTATCTGGTCGTTAAGGCGGTGGGATTGACTTTTTTTCAGCGGGGCCGCATTGATACGGGCTACTATTTCCGAATAGGAAACGGCGGTACTCACTTGATACTGGATAGCGAACAGAACGGCGGCCTCTAAACGGTTGTGCTTGATAGAGTGCATGGTGCAGGCCGTCCGGGAGCGGTTCTTGTAGGTGGAGCAGGCATAATATACATTTTTCCCGCTCTGGCTCCGGGTGACGGATTTCCCACAGTCCGCACATTTCAGAAAGCCGCTGAACAAGTGGAGCTCCCGGCCCTTGGGGGTTGTCCGGGTATCCCGGAGCAGGAGGGCCTGCACCCGTTCAAAGGTTTCGTGGGAGATGATTGCCTCGTGGGTATCGGGGACGCGCACCCATTCCTCCTCCGGCACTGCCTCTATCTGGTGTACCTTGTAGCTTTTCACCCGGCGGCGGCCCTGTACCAAATCCCCGGTATAGATGGGGTTTTTCAGAATGTCATTGACAATCTTGTTTCCCCACATGGGATTGTCGGCCACGGCGGGGGAATAGGGCAGGCCCTTTTCTATCCGGTAGGCCGTGGGGCTGGGTATGCCGTGTTCGTTCAGATAAAGCACTATCGCGTGTTTGGTGGTTCCTTGCAGGCACATCTCATAAATCTTTTTGACGATTTCAGCGGCCTCCGGGTCAACGATTAGCTGGTGTTTGTCTTTGGGGTCTTTTATGTAGCCGTAGGGAGCGAAAGAGCCGATGTACTGGCCGTTGCGCCGCTTGTAATCAAATACCTGCCAGATTTTCTTTGAGGTCTGATAACAGTACTGGTCGTTCATCACGTTGGTGATTGGAACGATGATGCTGTTCACGCTGTCCGGGTTCAGGTAGCTGTCCACGCCCTCGGCCAAGCTGATAAAGCGGACGCCCATCTGCACAAAAAGGTTGTCAATCAGACTGCCAGCGTCACTGTAATTCCGAGCAAACCGGGAAAGGTCTTTCACCACAACACAGTTGATTTTCCCGCTCATCACATCCCCTAAAAGCCGCTGGAAACTTTCGCGCTCCGTATCGGTTCCCGTGTGGCCGTCATCAACGTACTCGGTGTAGCTTTCAAATTCTTCCGCATGATTAAAATGAAAATCGTTGAGAATGTCGCGCTGGTTTTTCACGCTGTTGCTATCGTCAAGGCCACGGTTGATTTTCTGTAAATCCTCTCGGGAAAGCCGGATGTAGCCGCCCATTTTCCAGAGCCGGGCCGTATAGGTAGGGGTCAAAGTCTGCTGATACCCTCTGTTTTTTGTTCGTGCCATTGTTCCTCCTTCCCTATCACATTACACTTATATTATAACTCTGCCCGGAGTAATCAACAAGGATGTCGATGCCTCGGGACATTTTGTCTCGAAGTGGGAGCAGGCCGCAACAGCAGTCACAGCCCGCTCTTTTGCCGGATAAGAAAGGCCGCCAGCGTCTCCTGGAGGGAGGGGCCGCCCTCGGCAAACTCGATTTTCACGCCCACGCCGCCCACGCTAAAGCAGTAGGGATTGACGGCCCGTTTCACGAACCGGGCCAGCCGCTCCTCCCGGGGGAGGGTGCGGTCAAAGGCCATACCGCTCACGTCAGCCAGCGCATCCGCGCTCACCGCGCCGATGTCCACGTTTTTCATTTGTTCCAGCTCTTGTGCGGTCAGTTTCACGGCAAAACCTCCTTTTGCGTTTTTGGTTGGTGGGGAAACGCGAAAAGGCAGCACTCCGAAAAGTGCCGCCCTTTAGCCTGTCCTCACCTTGGGACAATTTGTCTCGAACTTGTTTGAAATGGGGAGCGCCGGGCCCGTATGTTTGGCCCGTCAAAAGACAGCGAGTAGCGGCCCGGCGTTCCCTTGTTTTGTGCGGCGGCCCCAAGCGGCAAGCGGCCAGCTTGTCCCTCGCGGATCGTGGCCGTGGGGCTGGCAAGCTCCCCACTCGCGGCGGTGGTGTTGGTCGCTCGTCCTCCCGTGGGAGAAGTCACCGCGCACCCGCCGCCCGGCTCCCCGCGTTCACTCGGGGCCGCCCGCTATTCAGTTGTGGAGAAGAAAAAACTTCCTCTCATATACCGAGACATTTTTTCATCATTTCCAAGTGGGAAATCTGAAAAAAATTAAAAAGTTTTTTTCATGCGCTCCAGCCCACGCTGGATGGACTGGCGAACGGACTCCTCATGCACGCCCTCGGCGTGGGCCACCTCTTTCACGCTCCTGCCGAGAATGATGCAGGCGTCAATCCTCCGGCCCTGGATTTCCGGCAGGCTGTTCAGTGCGTTCCACAGACGGCAGAACCGCTCCTTGAGCTCCAGAACCTCGTCCGGGGTAAGCTCGCGCAGGCAGGCGGAATACTCGATGCCGTCATCGCAGTCCAGCGAATACTGCGCCTTGTGGCGGGAGAGCCGCCGCTGGTAGGCCGCCTCATAGCGGACGCTGGCCCGGAGCGCCTCGGCCACATCGTCAGTAACTTCCATATATTCGTCCTGGGTGTACCAGTAGTAAAAATCGCGCAAGTTGATGATAGTCATTGTATGTACCTCCATATCGTTTTTGTGGTCGGGTTGCGGGAAACGATATGGAGGGCGGCGGGGAGCGACACCCGGGAGAGCCGTCCCGTACCTTGGGACTGTTTGTCCCAAAGTACAAAAAAGCGCCTGGGCGACACAAGGCCGCACAGACGCACGAAGTTATATACTCAAACTTCCCACACCGCATGGTGTGTTGAACCTTGAAAAATCAATACTTTAACCCATAAAAAAGGCATAAACCTCTTGTCTGTGGTATAATTGAGTTGCCTAAAAACAATTACA
>CAJTGD010000071.1 GCA_910575475.1 Lachnospiraceae bacterium
GATGAATGATTGGTACACAGATACCGTAAATGCATTATAGCACATGCATCAGCAATAGGATGATCCTTTTGTTTGGAATAGACTTAAAACGTTTGATTGCAGCTATAAGCTGCGCTATGGTATAATTCAGTGGATGCTTTTACTTTAGTGGAAACGGTTTTCAGCCGAAGTAATTTAGGAAGCAACAGAACAAGGAGAAAACGGAAAATGTATGAATTGGTTCAGGTCAGTGAGAAATGCTATTACATAAACTGCCCGGCGAAGATAGGCGTCTATGTTGCGGACAGGGATAATGTCTATCTGGTTGACAGCGGGAATGATAAGGATGCAGGGCGGAAGGTCAGGCAGATATTGGATAAGAACGGATGGCATCTGACCGCCATACTGAATACCCATTCCAATGCAGACCATATCGGCGGGAACAGATACCTGCAGGGGCAGACGGGATGTAAGGTTTATTCCGGCGGCATAGAGGCGGCTTTCACGAAATACCCGGTACTGGAGCCGTCCTTCCTTTACGGCGGTTATCCGTGTAAGGACTTGCGGCATAAGTTCCTGATGGCGCAGGAAAGCAATGTGACGGATTTTTCCGATGAAAGTTTCCCGAAGGAGATTGAAGTGATACCGCTGCCGGGGCATTTCTTTGACATGGTCGGATTCCGTATGCCGGACAATGTGGTGTTTCTTGCGGACTGCATCAGCAGCAGGGAGACGCTGGATAAATATGCGGTTTCCTTCATTTATGACATAGGCGCTTATCTGGAGACGCTGGATAAGGTGGAGCAGATGGAGGCGGCCATGTTCGTCCCCGCCCATGCGGATGCCTCTGCTGATGTAAAGGAACTTGTCCGTTACAACAGGGATAAGGTGCATGAAGTGGCAGAGAAGATTCTATCGATTTGTGAAAAGCCGATGTGCTTTGAGTGTATTTTGCAGGAAGTTTTCAAAGACTATGGTCTTTCCATGAATTTTGAGCAGTATGTGCTGGTGGGAAGCACGGTGCGGTCTTATCTCTCATGGTTGAAGGATACCGAGAGATTGTTGGCTGAATTTCAGGACAGTATGTTACTGTGGCAGAGGGTGTAGTGGTAATAGCTCATGAGGCATATCGGCAAAGCACGGAAAATCTGAAATCCTATATGCAGCGCCGCTGGAGTCTTGGCGGAGGAATGGCTGGCACGTTCAGGGAGATGGAATAAAGGATAAGCCGGAAAAGGAACTGTTGCCTTTTCCGGCAGAGTAATACTCAGGAAGAGACAATCTTCTGTGTTCGCTTAATCTCATTTCTGTAAAACTCAATTTTTTCATCCAGTTTTGTCTTATGCTCCTGTAGTCGTGCAATCTGCTCATTAAGTGCCTGTCGGTGTTGCACCAGCATTTCCATCCTGTCAGAAAGGGTGGGATCACCTGCGGCACGGAGTTCGGCATAGTGTTTGATTTCCTTGATAGGCATCCCCGTATCTTTCAGTCGTTTGATAAATGCAATCCATGTGAGGTCTTTATCGGAATAGCAGCGGCGGTTGCCGGAATTGCGCTCCGGGGCAATCAGCCCTTCCTGTTCATAGTAGCGCAGGGTATGGATGCCCAGCCCCGTCAGTTTTGAAAATTCCCCGATAGAATATTCCATAAAAAATCACTCCAATCCTCTTGACATAGAGTTCACTCTACATTGTATGGTTGGATTATACCAAATCGAAGGAGGATTATCAAATGGTCCAGGAAAAAGGGAAATATACAGTCATCACTGGGGCAAGTTCCGGCACTGGCTATGAAACGGCAAAGGCATTTGCAGGGCGGGGGAAAAATCTGGTCATAGCAGCAAGGCGCAGGGATAACTTGGAGATGCTGAAAAAGGAGATATTGAAGGAATGCCCGGATTTGGATGTTGTCATCCGAAGTACGGATTTATCCGTCCCGGAAAATGCGTACCAGTTTTATGAGGGGCTGAAAGATTATGAGATAGAGACGTGGGTGAATAATGCGGGTTTTGGAAATTATGACAGCGTGGCAGATCAGGACTTGGGAAAAATTGGGGCAATGCTGCATCTGAATATAGAGGCGCTGACAATACTGTCCTCCTTATTTGTCCGTGACTATAAGGATGTAGAGGGGACACAGCTTATTAATGTATCTTCATGCGGAGGCTATACCATTGTGCCTACGGCTGTGACATACTGTGCGGCGAAGTTTTATGTCAGCACTTTCACGGAGGGGCTGGCGTGGGAACTGAAAGAGACAGGGGCGAAAATGAAAGCAAAAGTGCTGGCACCTGCAGCGACAAAGACGGAGTTCGGAATGGTGGCAAACAATATCAGTGAATATGATTATGATAAATCTTTCGGAACATATCATACAAGCAAAGAAATGGCCGACTTCCTGCTTGAACTGTATGACAGTGAAAAAGTGGTGGGGCTGGTAGACAGGGAGAGTTTTCATTTCCGGCTGGCTGACCCGCTGTTTCCCTATGCGGGAAATTCAGCTCATAATCAGCAACGTATGTGAAAATAGGTATTTATGAATACTACAAAGCCAACCGCCGTACTATGGACTTCATCCGCCATATGCGGCGGTCTGCCTTTTCCGCAGGCAGGCCGGGCGGCCTGATAAGGGAAATTGCTTGGAAAGCGGGGGGAAACAGAGGTAATATGCTTACACGGCGGTTTGCGTTTGTGCCGCCTTATACCGGACGAATGGCAAAAAACTTTAGACCTGTTTTGGAATTTTCCGTACTGCATTTATGCCTTTCGTTCCCGAAAAGTGGTCGTTTCGTTCCCTCCGCCCGAAAAACGGAAAATTTCTGCCGATATAAGAAGTGAATACCTTTAAGGATTTGAGGTGATGGATTTTGGATATTGCAGTTGTGGATGACGAGAAAGCGATCAGGGAGCATATATGCGGGCTGGTGGAAGAACAGCAGCCGGAGAGCCGCATAGAAGCCTATGCCACAGGCGAGGAACTGCTCGCATCGGGGAAGCGATTTGACATCGTTTTCCTTGACATACAGATGGAGGGCATGAACGGCATAGAGGCGGCAAGGAGCCTGCGTGAAAGGCGGGAGGATACCATGCTGGTGTTCGTTACGGGCATCAAGGATTATGTGTTTGACGCATTTGACCTCTATGCGTTCCAGTACCTGTTAAAGCCAATAGACGAGGAAAAATTTGCGGAGGTGCTGGAAAGGGCTGTGCGGGAGGCCGCAAAGAAGAAGGAGCGCCGTGTGCTGTTCATCAAGTCGCGGAACCTTACTGTCAGCCAGCTCGGCACGAACAACCTTGGGGTATATTTCCGCAAGATGGCCGTGGACGGATATATCGTGAAGCTGGATCTGCCGGAGCTTTCCGAACTGCTCTCCCTTCTGCGGCGCACCAGCAACAATATCAACCAAGTGGCCCGCCGTGTGCATGAAACCGGGAATATCTACGACACGGATCTGGAGGATATTCTCCAAAAACAGAAGGAGCTTTGGGACGGGGTGAATGAGATATTGTCCTGTCTTGGCGGGATTCCATAAATGGGGCTTAGCCCCCCAAAACAGAGGGAGAACGGCCAGAATCCGGGCTGCTCTCCCTCCGCTTTTTTCTTTTCCGGCACGGCGGCAACCTTGCAGACAGAAAAGAAGGCAGTTAAAATGTAGGCAGCGATCAGGAAGGAGCGGAACACAGGGCATGACATTTGAACAGGTTTTTGAAATTTTTGAAGATTATATGGAACAGGACAAGGAGCTGGAAGTGGTGAAAACAAAAAAGGGCTATCTGCGGATCATATGGTATGACGATCTCCCCTACTGTGAGGACGGGTATCTCTGCCAGACCCCGGAGGAACTCTTTGACCGGCTCCTGGAGGACTGCCAGAGTTTCCATGAAAACCGTCTGACAAAAGGCTGTCGGGAGCTGACCCCGGAAGATACGAAAAGGGCGGAGGAACTGTGCAGGCCCTATCTGGAAAAATGGAAGGAGGCCAACGGAAAATGAAGATTGTTTTAAGGAGCCAGCCGTGGGAGGCTGGCTTTTCCTGTGGAGGAAACGAAGGGAAGGAGGTATGACCCATGGCAACCACACGCCTTATCCCCATGCACAAGATCAGGAACCAGTCTGTGGCCTATACGGTTCAGGAGCGGATTGATTATGCGGTCAACCCGGACAAGACACTCGGCACGGAATTAGTGACCGCCTATGGCTGCGACCCGGCCACCGCCGCCAATGAAATGTTGCTGACCAAACGGGCCTATGCAGATTACACCGGCAGGGAGATCCCGGAGAATGATGTGCTGCTCTATCAGATCCGCCAGTCCTTCAAGCCGGGAGAGATCACCCCGGAGCTGGCACAGAAGATCGGCTATGAACTGGCCATGAGCTGGACGAAGGGAAAGCACCAGTTTGTCGTGGCTACCCATATCGACCACGCCCATATCCATACGCATATCATTTATAATTCCACCTGCATGGACGGAAAGCATAAGTACCGGAATTTTCTCGGCTCCAGCTTTGCCCTGCGCCGGGCCAGCGACAAGCTGTGCCTGGAAAATAACCTTTCGGTTGTGGAGAACCCCAAGACCGGAAAGACCCATTACGGCAAGTGGCTGGGAGATAAAAAGGCCCCTTCCTTTCAGGATAAGCTCCGGCTGGCCATTGACGCGGCACTGGCAGAGAAGCCGAAGGACTATCAAGCCTTCTTAAAGCTGATGGCGGATGCCGGGTACGAATACAAGGCCGGGAAACAGCCGGCCTTTAAGGGGCCGGGGCAGAAAAAATTTACAAGGCTGCGCTCCCTGAAAGACGGATATTCCGAAGGGGATATTCTCGCTGTCATTGTGGGAGAAAAGCAGCTCTCCCCCGAACGGAAGAAAGCAAAGAAGATCCAGAACCAGCATATCAATCTGCTGGTGGATATTCAGGCCAAACTTGCAGAGGGAAAAGGAGCCGGATATGCAAGGTGGGCGCAGGGATTTAATCTGAAACAGATGGCTATGAAGAAAAGGAAAAAGAGAAGGAAAAAGAAAACAGGGAAACACCGGAGAAAGAAAAAGAGACAACCAATCGCTCTGATCCGCTTTTATGACAGGAAGGAAAGGGATGGATTCAGCAGCCTTCGGCGCAGCCGAAGCTCTGCCCATTCCATAGGTCAGCGGCCTATCAGAAGCGTTCCAGGGGAACGCGCAGCCAGCTCCGGCACGGAGCTGTTCGGGGGATTGGGGATCTCCCCCAACAAGCGGTTTTGCGGAGCAAAACGGCAGAGTGTGTACCACTCTGCCTTGCTTGCCAGTTTTGTGCTTTGGTATTTATGCTACTTGATTCCTTGTACTTTCCTATATTCTCGCAATCCCATACCATAGGCATTTTTGAAGAGCTTTGCAAAATGGCCGGTATTCATATGGTGTGGTTCCATAATATTTCCGAAACGCGAGCTGATACCAGGCCGGACTCATTCCTGCGATCTGGGCCAGTTCCTCCCTGGACGGATAGGCTTGTGATGTCGGGAAAAGCGAATTATAATAAAGAAAGCAATGGCTATGTGACGCTTAGGACATTTCTGCAACAATTTGTCTTTAAGCTGATTGATATATTACCCATGAGGAGGAAGCGAACACATGAAGAAAATATTACTGGTGGAGGATGATACTGTCCTGAATAAAACACTTGCCTATAATCTGACCGCTGACGGCTACGAGGTAACATCGGCCTATACCTTTGCTTCTGCTGTAAACTATTTACAGAAAGCAGAATACCATCTGGCTCTGTTGGATATTAACCTTCCAGACGGGTGCGGCCTTGACCTATGTGACGAAATCCGCAGTCGGGGACAGCAAACCTATATCATGTTCCTGACCGCCAATGACAAAGAAAGCGATATACTGGGGGGCTACGAAGCGGGTGGCGCAGACTATATTACAAAGCCTTTTTCCATCGCTGTGCTGTGCAAAAAGGTTACAGCCGTTTTCGCCAATATGGAACTGCGGCATCCCCAACATGACCTGTACAATGACGGCGTTTTAAAAATCGACTTTTCCGAACAGTCGGCATCGCTGGCGGGGGAACCGCTGGACTTCACCCCAAAGGAGTACCGTACCCTGTTCCTGTTTGTTAAGAACCCCCGTATCATTCTGACGAAGCGGCAGCTTTTGGAAAAGCTGTGGGACATTGACGGTGACTTTGTGGACGAGCATACCCTGGCCACCATCATCAGCCGCATCCGAAAGAAGATTGAAACCGACGAGCGCAAGTACATCAAGACGGCCTATGGCATGGGCTATCAGTGGATGGGTGGTGAGCGGAAGTGAATCTACAAAAGCTCTCTGTCCGCAGATTTTTGTGGTTAGTTGGTGCGGGGACGGCCTTGACCGCCGCCGCTGTGCTGGCGACGCTGTACGCTCTGACACGCGATGGCCGGGTCGTACTCTGCGGCCTGTTCCTGGCCGTTGTCATCTTTGCATGGGGTGCGGTCTTTTTGAAATATTTCCAGCGAAAGCTGGCCCGATTTGCGGACAGCCTGTGCCGGACACTGGACGGCATGATGGACGGCAACGAGCGTCCCCAGGTTGATTACGAGGCGGAAACCCTGTTGGCCCGTATCAGCCACCGGCTGGAACGGCTTTACAACACCATGCAGGAGAACCGGCGTAAGGTGGAAGAAGAAAAAGCTGAGCTGCAAGCTCTGGTGTCGGACATATCCCACCAGACGAAAACCCCTATTGCTAATTTGAAAATGCTCAACGACACCCTGTTGACCCGGCCTGTGTCCGAGGAAAAGCGGCGGGAGTTCTTACAGGCTGCGGGAAGCCAGCTCGACAAGCTGGACTTCCTGATTCAGGCGATGGTCAAGACCTCCCGGTTGGAAACCGGTGTTATCACTTTGGAGAAAAAGGACGCCCCGATTGCCGACACCCTTGCCGCCGCCATCAACAGTGTCCTTGCCCCAATGGAGCAAAAGCAGATCACCCTATCCGTGAACTGCCCCGAAGATCTCATGGTCGCCCACGACAGCCGTTGGACTTCCGAAGCCCTGTTCAATCTTCTGGACAATGCGGTAAAATATACACCCTCTGGCGGGAATATTCGCGTGACGGCGCAGATGTGGGAAATGTATGCGAAAATAGACGTGACTGACACGGGTCGGGGCATCCCGGAGAGCGCCCAGGCTACCATCTTCAAACGCTTCTATCGGGAGGAATCTGTGCATGGTGTGGATGGTATCGGCATCGGCCTGTATCTCGCCCGTGAGATCATCACCATGCAGGGCGGCTACATCAAGGTTATTTCGGAAGTTGGTAAAGGCTCCACATTTTCGGTACACCTGCCACGGCGATGAAAAAGCGGTAGTCTGCTGGTATGGACTGCCATTCTCTTTTCAAAAAATTTTTGAGAAAATTTGATTTTGGGACATTTCTGCAATAATTCACTTTTATGATATGCCTATCCAACAAAGAAAGGCAGGTATTTTAATGAGTATCTTACAGACAACCGACTTAAAAAAGTATTACGGTGCCGAGCCGAACATCACCCGCGCTCTGGACGGCGTGACCTTTTCTGTGGAGCAGGGGGAGTTTGTGGCCGTGGTTGGAACCTCCGGCTCCGGCAAGTCCACTCTGCTGCACATGATAGGCGGGCTGGACACCCCCACCTCCGGCGGCGTGATGGTGCGGGAAAAGGAGCTGGCGAAGATGAACGACGAGCAGCTCACCATCTTCCGCCGCCGCAACATCGGCTTCATCTTCCAGAACTACAACCTTGTGCCAATCCTGAATGTCTATGAAAACATCGTTCTCCCGGTGGAGCTGGACGGCGACACGGTAGATCAGAAATTCATGGACGAGGTAGTACGGATGCTGGGCTTGGAGGAAAAGCTGAAGAATATGCCCAACAACCTCTCCGGCGGTCAGCAGCAGCGTGTGTCCATCGCCCGCGCCCTGGTGACAAAGCCCGCCATCGTCCTGGCGGACGAGCCTACCGGCAATCTGGACAGCAAGACCAGCGCCGACGTACTGGGTCTGCTCAAGCGCACCAGCGACGAATTTGACCAGACTATCGTGATGATTACCCACAACAGTGAGATCGCCCAGCTTGCCGACCGCATCGTGCGGATTGAGGACGGCAAAATCAGAGCATAAGGAGGTGGCACGATGACTTTACCATTTGAAAACGACACCAGCGCCATTGTCAAGAAGCTGGCGAACAGAAGTATTCAAGCGGACAAGCGGCGCAATGTATTTATTATCGTGACGATTGCCTTTGCCGCCTGCCTGATGATGTCGATTGCCCTGTACTCTTTTGGAAACACCCATGAAATGACCACATGGATGCGTGACCGTTATCAGGCGGGGATTGGAAACTTTGACATGGAACTGCTGCCGGAGCTGAAAGAGGATGAAGCGATTGAAAAGATCGGCATTAGTGTCCGTGTAACTAACCTGCGGTCGGGCCGGGCTATCATAAGCATTGCATACCGGGATAGTGTAGAAACGGAGTTGGCGTCCATCGAACTCGCAGACGGGAGATGGCCGGAACAGATAAATGAAATTACAGCCCCGGCCTCCTACCTGAAAAAACTTGGTAAAGAGTCAGTCATTGGCGAAACGATCACCCTCGACCTGGGAGAGCGTGTCCCGAAAGAATACATCGTGTGCGGCATTACAAAAGACGCTGCTACTAACAGTGGCAATAATTTTGAAGTGTTGGTGTCACAGGCTTTTTTGGATGCCTACTATGCGGGCGTAAAACCGTATTATTCGGCAGACCTTCGCATGGCAAACAGCGACGAATTTGAGAACGCAGAACTAAAGCAGTATATGATCGAGCATTTTGCGGCATACGGCATTGAGGAATCCAATATTGCTTTCAGTTCCTCCTACTTTGGGACTTTGGATAATACCTCGCAGGATATTTCGGTTGTCCTTGGCGTCAGCCTGTTGATTGTGGTCGCCTGCGCCACGGTGATCTACAGCCTGTTTTATGTGTCTGTGACGGGAAAGATCAAGGAATATGGCCGGCTGCGCGTCATTGGCATGACCCAAAAGCAGGTCAGGCGGATGGTACGAAAGGAGAGCTGGAAGCTGTCGCTGCTGTCAATTCCAGCAGGGCTTGCCCTCGGCGGCTTGATTGGCTTTGCAATTGTTCCGGGCGGCTGGTATTGGCCCAATACGATCAAGTGCGCTGTGGCTATTGCCCTGCTCACAGAGCTTGCGGTACAGGTTTCCGTCCGAAAGCCCGTCAAGATCGCATCCTCCGTTTCGCCTATCGAGGCTGTCCGAGTGGCAACCACCACGGCTGAAACTGCAATTGAAAAGACAAGGAAACTGTCCAGAAAAATGACGCCTGCAACCTTGGCGAAAATCAATTTCGCTCGAAATCACAAAAAGGTTGCTTTGACCTTGGCGAGTTTGGGGTTCACCGGGATTTTCCTCATGTGCGCATCTACGATTTTGACGTCTGTTGATCCTGTAGACATAGCGAGGCAGAATTTCATTGGCGGTTATGAGATGAAAATCTCCTTAAATTCGGAAAGCTATGATCCGGCGATTTCTATGGACGAAGCGTTTGACCAGGTACAGCATAACAATCCGCTGAACGATGAATTAACAGCACAGTTACTTGACAATCCGTGGATTGAATCCGTGACGGCCCTTCAGAGCTGTACTCCAAATGTCTATTTTCCCGGCAATAGCAATGTTGAGGGTTGGCCCTGCATTGAAGTGGCCGGTCTTTCTAAGGAGTTCATGAAACAGCATCAGGACATACTGCTGACCGGCGGCATGGACTACGACGAATTGGTTGCCAAAAACGGCATTTTAATCGACGATTCCGGCGGGATGGTTTCCAAATTTGGCAAATACACTGCCGCTGTTGGTGATGTCATTGAGATTGAAACGGACACGGGAGAAAAGGTAAAGTTCACTGTCATGGGGATGATTGACCTGAATCTCCGGGAATATGCGGGTTTTTATCTCTATATACCACAGGAATTGCTGCCTGTGATCAGGCCAAATACCTCCAATTTTAATTCGCAATATTTACTCGACGTTGACATGGAACACATCTCTGAGGCAGAAGATTACGTCTATGGATTGTGTGGGGATAATCAGGCCCTTGCGATTCAAGGCATGGAAAATGCGATTTCCTTTTGCAAGCAAATACTGGAATTCTGGCAGGCACCCATCTATGCCCTGGTGATTTTCATCGGTCTGTTTGCATTGATCAATCTGACTAACACCCTGATGACCAACTTGATTTCCCGCCAGCAGGAGTTTGGCGTGATGCAGTCCATTGGCCTGTCTGGTAAGCAACTCACAAAAATGCTGCGGGTAGAAAGCGTTTACTATGTGGCGGGAGCAATGGCGATCACTCTGACGCTAGGAACGGCGGCGGCTTACGCAGCCTGCCAGATGTTCAGTCAGGTAGGGATATTAGGAACACTGAAATATACGTTCCCTATCCTGCATATTGCCATCTTCTTTGCGGCGCTGTGCGCAATCGCGGCGGTCTATTCCGTTTTGGCAATACGCTATTGCAGAAAACAATCGCTGGTGGATCGTATTAAAACAATGGAATAAGGTTTCTCAAACTGGCCGGGGCAGACTTCAACGCTCCGGCCAGTTTTTTGCGGTTTAGGACAATTCTGCAACAATTCCTGCTTATACTCATAGCAAAGTGAGGTATATATGAAACCAATTTTGATTATTGATCATGACGCAGCTTATAGACGAAGTGCGGGAAATGTTTGATGAAAGGTTTATGAGGATGTGGGATATATATTTGTCGTCCTGTGCAGCTACTTTCCATAACGAGATTATTGACCTGCACCAGATTTTATTAGCAAACGAAATCAATAATGATCTTCCACAAGTCAGATGGTGTTAAAAGTTAAACCGACAGGAAAAATTTTTCTTGCCTGTCGGTTTATTTAAACTCTTGGGGATTAGAAGTTTTATAATGTCTGCTAATAAACTGGTCTGCCATACAGTCCAGAGTTTTTAAGAGAATTGCCCGTTCATCATCTGTACAGGCCAGGAGCTTTCCCATAAGGTGCTGTACTTCCTTTTCTACTGCCGGAACATCCGCATAAAACAGCTCGTTAGGCGCAATGCCTAACCGGTTGATATAGGATGCCAGTATATCAAAAGACGGATTTTTCCTGCCCTTCTCTATATCCTGCAGATGGCGGAGACCCCTTCCGGTCTGTTCCGCAAGCTCCTGTTGGGTCAAGCCACATTCTTCCCTGGCTTCTTTGATGCGCTGGCCCATGTGCAAAAATATATCTTCCTGCATGATTGCTCACCTCTACTACATTCTATCGTGCGGGTTGAAATGTTACTACTACCCACTTGTGCGTATAGATATGTGCTTATCATGCGCTTTTGGGAAACTGAATATGCAAAACAGCCCTGATAAAAGGCCAACAAAAAAACGGCTTTTTACGGTTGACGAAGCTGCCCATACCAATCCCTCAGTACCTCCCTTTTACCCTGCGATACAGGTGTTTGCGGCACATCCCGCGTCTGCGGCGCTGCCACGCGCCGGACAGCCATGCCAGTATCGCTCGTGCCCTTTGATGCTATCGGTTTGACGGGCAGGAACAGAGGTAAATCACCCCCTTTCCGTTGCTCTCTGGAATTAAGGGTATAGGGTAAAGGGCAGGTGAACCTTGCCCTTTAAGAAAAAAGTTCAAAAAAATTTTTTCAGCTTGATTACACATTTTGCTACCTCTGAAATTTGAAAATGGGTTCCAGATTTTCGGGGTGGTGGGGTCAGACCAGCAGCGCATACAAAAAACGCCAGACAGCGACAATGTCTGTCTGGCGTTTTTCTGCACAGTGATATTAGATGCTTGATTAACGCACTTAAATACGTCGAATAATGCGGCTAAAAGATGCTGAAGCGGCGCGGTCTGAACCATGCTTTTTTTGACGGTATTCCCGCCGCGTACCTATAAATAAAACCATCCATGACTGTCCCTTTCTACGGACAGACACAGATGGCATGAGAAGTAACCCTAATGTGAAAAGCCGTTTTTTTTATTGGCTTCACAATCAGGGCAAATTTATTTGTTTGAAAAACGCATTATAAGCGCATTTACATACGTTCTATTAGGGAATTTATAGAAACAGATACGCACGATAGAATATAGTGGAGGTGATTAAAAATGCGTAAAAATATCTTGCAGCACATAGGGGCAATCGTCAGCAGCAAACGGAACAAAGAACATTTGACGCAACAGCAGCTTGCCCAGCAGACCGGTAGAGGACTCCGGCATATCCAGAACATTGAAAAGGGGAGGGTCAATGCGTCCATCGAAGTCCTTGCCGATGTGATCTACCGGCTTGGCTTGTCGGCAGATGTTTTGTTTTACTAGGATATGCCAAAGGTAGAACAGCAAACGAAGCAGTTATTATGCAAATTCGCGGCCTGCACGGAAGATGAGAGGGAGTTTCTGCTGAAAACCTTAGACTGCATGGCAGAGCAGATGCTCAGCCAGCATGAAAGAGCAGCCGAGGATAAAACAGCTGAATAATGTTAAAACTCTATCTGCCAGATTAGTTGTGCTTATCATCCCTTTGGATTCCTATAATTCCCAATACATATAGCATACAAGAGAAAAAGCAAATTACCGGCAAGATTAGGGCAAGATTGCGGCAAGGTTTTCGCCATAGTTCGACAAAAAACGGGAGTACCCAAGCATAGCGCTCAGGCACTCCCGTTTTATTCATTACCAGCAGGAGGAACAAATTTATAACCGACCCCTCTGGTATTTTGAATATAGCTTTTGTCGGCATCCGCCAGCTTTTTATATAGATTTCCAATGTGTGAACGAACCGTATTTTCTCCGCTGATATCCAAGTCATCGCCCCATACCTGCTGATATAACTGTTGGCGGCTAAAAATCTGGTTTGGGTGGCTTGCCATGTAATGTAGCAGATCAAATTCCGTGCGCGTCAATTCTAACAATTCACCGTCAACAATCACTTGACGATAAATTGGGTTAATAATCAATTCTGTGCCAAAAATCAAAGGATACATTTCACAATGATCTTTCTTTGAATCTAAGTATAGCTGAATCAATGAGCAAGCCTGCGCTGCACAAAGCCCTATATCCACAGGTTCCACCAAACAGACATTTGCTCCAGCATGGAAAAGGGTAATTTTTTCTGATACACTCAGCTTTTGTGTAAGCGCTATGATAGGAACAGACTTACTTTCCCGCATCAGGCGCAGTATCGCCATGTCGCGGCTGGTGGATGGCTGGATAGAGAGGATAACAAGACAATACTCATTTTTCAAAAAACATCCAATGTTTCTTCTGTGAATGGAGTGCAGTTAATATCCACACAGTCATTCTGCATGATTTTTTGCATAGCGCAAGTAAACACTAAATTATCATTTGCAATCAATATCCGTTTTTCGATTTCAAAATCACCATCCATTCTGCTGAGAAGATTGTTACAAAGTATTTCCTGCCAATTTAGATGAGATTCGTATTAATTCGTTTCTCATAAATACTTATTCAGCCGGTCAAAGGCGGTGCTGACTTCACCACGGTGGCAGGACACCACTGATACCGCCCCTTTCATGGGGACTGCCATTGATTAAAAATATTTTGCTCATTATTACCTCCTAAAAAATGCAACGGACTGATTCGCTTTCAGTCCGCCGCTTCTTTACGCCCATGCTTATTTTGGATTTGAAGGCATTTTCGGAAACACTTTACTTTGCAGGACGAAGCTGGGAATAGCCATTCCACGCAAACAGTGCTTCCTCTTCTTCGTTGCTATACACTTGATCCACCTCGCAGATATACAGATAGTGGTCGCCGGTTTCATGATATTCTTTCATACGGCATTGAATCGCCACCCTGCTGTGTACCGGGACTTGAATCTCACTCCCTTCTATGCTGGCAAGTTCAATGCCAAACTTATCGACTTTATCAGTGTTTCTGCCGGTTGTACTGCCACAACCCATTACAGCATCCGCAATTTCAGCACCGGGAACTGTCACAATCACCCTGCCAGTTTCACGGACACGTTCACCACTGTAAGAAGTCTTTGCCATTGCGAACGCAATCATATTTGGATTAAAGGACAGGTATGTCCACCAAGATACCGTGGCAAGATTCGTGCTGCCGTCCGGCTTTTCGGTACAAACAACGGTAACGGGGTTCGGTGAGGTCAGGCGTGATGCCTGCGCTAATTTGATTTTTTCCATTTTGTTTATTTCCTTTCTATGATATTCACTTAACAGAACATCAATAAAAAACATCAAAAGATAAATTTAGGTACAAGTATTCGGCCTGTCAAAAAGGCAGGCTTTTCAAAGC
>CAJTGD010000072.1 GCA_910575475.1 Lachnospiraceae bacterium
AGTAGACACAAGATTTGGCAGAAAACGTTGGAAAACCGAGATAATTGAGCGTGATAAATTATTTCTTAAATATCTTGGTGTTACCAGAGACTGATATTTTAACGAGTAACTAAAACTCGGATTTTAGGTTACATACCGGAGGAAAGGAGGTTTTCGGATGGCAGAGAGATTTAATTCCGGGATGGCAGAGAGGTTCGGCATAACCGCCGCCCTGCTTTTGGAGCATATCTGGAGGGAAGTGAAAGAAAACGAGTTCCACCATAGACATTGCTATGAGGGGAACACATGGATGAGATGCAGTAAAAAGGCGTTTACCGTCCATATGCCCTATCTCAGCAGGGGCATGATAACGTGCGGGATTGGCAGGCTGAAAAAAGCCGGGATTCTGGTGCAGGGTGAACACAATGGGAGCCGCTTTGACCGGACGGCATGGTATGCCTTTACCGAATATGGAAAGAAAGTCATGGAAGGAAGCGAGGACGGGGCGCATGGATAACAGGGCTTTTGCATATGGCGGGAAACATTTTGTCCCGGTGAGGAAGTTTGAGAAAAAAGACGGGGACTTTTACCAGATTACACGCAGGCTTAAGAGGGATTTGGAGTTTGGCTTTTTCCAGTCAGACTGCTATGGGAAGGACGGGCAGAAAGCGGAATACAGCCATGAGGGATTTTATGCGGCGTCCCCGGACAAAACCTGCGATATTTTCCGGTGCGTGGAAAATGGAAGGCTGTATGTCCCGTGTGAATATGAGTTGCAGGAATATAAGGAGCCGCAGAAGGACAGGAGGCGGGATTATGAGCGATGAGAAAGAAAAGCGTATGGCAGAAAACTATAAAATTACGCATGGCATCCCCATCGGGGATAAAGAGGTTGTCTTAGGCGTGGATGAAAAGGCGGAAATGCCCTACCTCTGCGCCTTTTATACGAGCAATGAGCTTTTCGGCTCTTACACGGACTGCATGGTGGCGGATGACTATGTGGAGATTGTGGAGATGTTTGCGGAGCGTGTGAAGGCGCAGTGCGTGAAGATACGGGAGGAGCAGGCGAAAGTCACCGTGCCGAGGGAGGTTATTACAGCCGATATGTGCCTGCCGGAATGGGCAAAGGAACGCTTTGCCGAAATTCAGAAACAAGAGGCGGCGAAAGCTGCCCCGAACAAGAATCAGAATAAGGATATGGAGGTGCGTTAAATGGACAGTTTCAGAACCAATGCGGGGTTTGTCATCACAACATCCATCCCCGTGGGAAATGCCGAGTTTGTTTTGGGCGTGAACATGAAAAACCCAAATTCCTTTGTCACATGGGAGTGCAAGGGACAGACGGATTACTTTTGGGGGCATTATACGGACAGCCTTTTAAAAGCTACAAAAGACTTATGCCAGCGGGCAATGGATGAAATTCTGTATCTGGAGCAGAGGGAGGAAAAAGCGGCGCAGAGGAACCCGGACAGCGGGTATCATCTGGAAGCATTCGTAAAATACGGGGACAGCAGTGCGGTGATCCAGTTCCCAACGCCGGAATTGGCGGATGTGCTGGGGAGCATTGGAATCACGCAGCCACCGGAAAAGGTATATCTCAAAGCGTATTCCGACATAGAAGTGCAGTTGCAGAATGGCGGGAATAAAGTGTCCGACGCATTGGTGCGGCTGTTCCGGGACGACAATTCGCTCCGCATGGTGAACGAGGTTGCAAAGGCGGTGTTCCATTCTGATTGCCGGGTATATGAATGGGTGGAAAAGAACCTGCGGGATGACCGCTATAAATCCGTGGAGGACGTATTGCGTGACGCAGTGGACTATGGGAAATATTTAAAGGACATCTCCCATAAACAGAAAAAGGCAGGCGGAAGGGAGGAACGCTGATATGGAAATCCGGGCAATGGAGCAGGAAGAACAGAAATACACTTACAGGCAGAGTATGCAGATTCAGGGGCAGACCGGGAGCATCGGGTATCTCCGTGGCGATTTTGGGAGCCGGGGGAATGAATTTTACACCACATGGAACGACCACAGGCAGTCATTGAAAACGGAAGAATTTCAGGCGGAATTTGACGGGGTTATCAATGCGTTGCGTTCTGAAGAATACGGGATTTTAGAGAGCCGGAGCAAAATGAGAAGTTATGCAGGAAGTTACCCCGACAGTGCATTTCCGGGGAATTGCGGCACAGAGTACGGCTTCCGGGTGGATACAGAGAAACACGCCTACCTGATACGGTGCAACCCCGTAAAAGGAGATTATAATTTCTACTGTTTCTGCTATGTAAAAGAATGGCTGGACAGCCATATGAAAAAGGCAAGGCAGGGCATACGCTTCATTGATCCGCACTACAAAGAGCTGTTCCGCATCCCGGACGGGGAAAAGATTCTCATTACGACTGGATGGGGCGAAAAGAATGAGCGGGTTTGCAGGTTCATCGACGAGTACCACAGCGAGATTGGCAGCAATTTATACCATATCTGCGAATTTGCCGAGCGCATGGAGCGGAGCGGGGCAACCTATGAGCCAGTGCAGGCAGAGCCACAGAAAACAAAGAATATAGAAAGGTAGGTATTTTTTATGGCACAGATGAACAATAAATATGTCCGTTCCCTCTCAAAGCTGATGGAGGCAGGTTTCGGGGACGAAAAATCAATCCTTGCCATGACGATGGACGACATTCTGGCACTGCCGGGCATTTCCGTGGCGGAGATTGTGATGATAAATGGGATTCAGAAAGCGGTGAAGGCAAACAAGGTCATCACGTTTTTGGGCGGCGGCGAGGTATAGCGGGAAAGGCAGGTGCAGTTATGGCGAGATATAACGCAATGGAAGAACATTTTGAGGAAATCACGGTGCTTGATAAGCCTGCATTGTTCACAGGCATCCGCATAGAACGGGACACGGTGCCGAAAGGCTTGTATCTGTATGAGGTGCGGGGCGATGATGACGGGGGCAGCGATCCGGTGCAGATTGCAAGGGGAATCATGGTAAACCATTACGGGAGCATTATCACCCGTGAGCCAATCAAACTGCCGCAGGACGGGTATCTGGACATTGATCCGGAAAAGGATTGGAACTTTGCGGGCGGCGACTGCCGGACGGTAAAGGAATTTCAGGAGAAATACCCGCCAGCAAAGAAAAAGGAATGGGAAAGATAGGGGGGGAGGCACGTTGGCAAAAAAGAGATTTGACGTTATTACGGAGCTGTACGCAGAAGCCGTAAAGGAAGTGACGGCAACGCCGGAAAACTGGATGGCGTTCCTGAAATCAGCCTGCCGCAATTACCGCCTGCCCTTTGACGAGCAGCTGTTAGTCCATGTGCAGCGTCCGGACGCTACCGCAGTCTTACAGATGGAGGACTGGAACAGGAAGTTTGGGCGTTGGGTGAAGCGGGATTCCAAAGGGATTGTGGTCATTGACAAAAATGCAAAAACCATGCGCTTAAAGCATTACTTTGACATTTCCGACACGCAGGAGGGACGCTACCGCCGTCTGGTGCGCCCCGTTCCTTTGTGGGAGGTAGGGGAGAAATACAGGCAGGACGTGCAGGAAACCCTTGCAAATGCCTTCGGCGTGTCCGGGGAAAGATTAGATTTTGCGGGAACCATACTGGAGGCGGCGGAAAACGCAGCCGATGACAACATCGCAGATTATTTAAAGGATATTTTAGCTTACCGCACGGGCAGCTTTTTAGAGGAACTGGACGAGTACAGCGTGGAAGTGCAGGCAAAGAGCCTTTTATCAAGCAGCATAGCCTACATGGTAATGGTGCGGTGCGGCATAGACACGGAAACCTATCTGGATAAAGACGATTTCCGAAACATCACGGATTTCAACACGCCGGAGCTTGTGAACCTGTTCGGCACAGCCACCAGCGACGTGGCGGAAATGGCGTTGGGGGAAATCTCCGACACCATCCTGAAACTGCAAAAAGAGGAAAAAAGAAGGAGCCGCACATTTGCCGGGGAAAATGCAGGCAGGTATAATGAAAGCGAGAAAGACAAAAACAACGCTTCGGAAAGGGGTTTTGATGATGAGAGAGATAGCTTACAGCAAACAGGGCGATTACCTTCTGCCGGACATCACCGTACCGGACGAACCGGAAGTACACCTTGGGAAGTACGGCTCACTGCGCCGGAATTACCTGAAAGAGCAGCATTACGGGATATTCTTAAGCCTGCTGACGCAAGGGAAGCTGAACCAGCACCTGAAGGAAACGCAGGAGGAGGCGCAGGGCAGGATGGAGCAGATCGTGTCGCAGATGGCACAGTCGCAGGAGGTGACGGAGGAACTGAAAGCGAAAGACCAGATGTTGTGGCTTTCGATGATGAACAACATCCGGCAGGCGGCGGAGGAAATCGTGATGAACGAACTGGTTTACGCATAACGTCCAAAGAACCGGAGCCGCAGGCAGAAGGCGGTTTGTCGGCGGAAGGTGACTTGCCCACAGAAGATAAGCCAGCGGAAGTTTTAGCGGTTTATGACAGAAGCAGCGAGGACAGCTCTTTTCCTTTTTTCGGGGAGGATGAGGACATCAAATCGCTGCTTTTGTCTACCCCGCATCTGAAAGCGGACAAAGGGGAAATCCGGGCATTTTTTGAAAGCCATGAGGATAAGAAAGAACGGACGGAATATATCAAAAGTATATTTAATAATGAGCAGACGGAAATCACGCTGGAGGACGGGCGGCTTGCAGGCTACAAGACCTACCAGAACGTGCTTCATATGTGGGAGGGCAGCTATTCTTCCCGCACTTCGCAGGCTTATTATGACTGGGGCGTAATCGCAGGGTATTTTGAGGGTATGCGCCTTTTGGGGGAGCTGAAAGATAAGATGAACCCGCTCCCGACCGTGGAAGGGCAGCTTAGCCTGATGGAAGATTTAGCAGAGGAAAAGACCTCTGCTTTTTCTTTTTCCCAGGAAATCATTGATACCGTCATCAAGAACAGCGCCGATGTGAAGCCGGGGAAATACGGCATTTATGTCTATTTCCTGAAAAACCGCACGAACCAGCAGAAGGCGGACTATCTCAAAAATGCCTATGGATTTGTCGGCGCTTATCCGGTAATTACGGGAACCGGGATTGATATGCTTGCCAGCAGTGAAGGGATGCAGATTATAAAGGGTGAAACGGAAATCCTGCTGAAATGGGGAAAGGTTGCAAAGCGCATTGACGAGCTGATTGCCGCAGGGCGGTATATGACGGAAAAGGAAATGGAGTACCTGCCGGAGTATGAAAAAAGCGTCCTTACGGCTGAAATCTACCATTTTTATACGAACCAGCCGGAGGAAGTGGTGCGCCCCTACCCGTTTGGTTCGGAGTACCGTGCAGGCGTGAAGGCAATCCGGCCGCAGATTGACATCCCGGAGCGTGTGGAAGAAATCTTGACCGTAATGGCGGAAGTGCTTAATAATACCGCAGATTATGACAACCGTTATCCATTCATGCAGAAGGTGTACCGTGACCTTATGGACTACCGGGACGGGAAATTCAGTCTGATTTCGCTCATACCAGCCGAAACAGAAACACCGTCCCTGCCGGAACCGGAGCCAGAGCCGGAACCAGTTCCGGGGCAGGGCAGACAAAAGGCAGAGCCGGACAGCCTTGCAAAAAGGCTCAATGAACTTTATAAGGAAACCGACCTGCGGGCGTATGAGGCGAATATAGAGCAGGGGGAATCCGAGCAGGAAACGATAGCGCAGATTGAAAAGCAGCTCCTGAACCCGGATGAAGTTATGGCGATTCTGGATTACCTTATCAGCGTCCAGCAGGCAACGGAGCCGGATGTGGAGGCGTATCAGGAGCTTGAGGGACTGATTGAGGAAGTGCAGGGGCTTCCAGCCATGAACCAGCCCTATGACCTTCAGACGGAAACCGTGGTGTATATCGGCATGGAGAAATATGAAATCCTTACCATGACCGACAGCATGGTGGTATTGCATGACCTCACCTACCCGCTGTTCACGAAAGATATGCCCCGTGAGGAATTTGACCGCAAGCTGCGTGAAAACCCGGCAAATGACCATTTGAAAACCAAACGGCCATTGCCGGAACCACCAGCCGAAAAGAAAAACACAGAACCCCTTCCCGCAGGGGACGGGCAGGGAACCGCTTCACCAAAAATGGAAAAAGAGGAAATCCCGGAAGAAAGCCTTACCGTGGCACAGAAAAATTACCGTGCGGTCATGGAGCTTGCGCCGGAGGTGCTGCGTGGGGAAACGGAGTCAAAATCATTTGAAGCGGGACAGTCCTTTATGCCGCTTACCGTGGAGGGCATCGGGGAGAACCGCATTGCAATCTCCCATTATTACACGCAGAACGGGGATTCCCTTGCCGATCCGGACATGGAGTTTGTGTTCGACCATGAGGCTAAGACCTTAAATGCAAGGACATTCCAGCAGGACAACTTAAACCGTTTTGAGCAGGTAGTGACAGACGGCGTTGTGGACGAGGAACTGGAGAGCGAATTAAATGATTTTGCAAGCCAGTGGTTTAAAAATATCCAGGAACAGGGATATTTGCCGACCAGAGAGGAAAAGCAGCTATCGGAAAGCGACGTCCCGATCGGCACGGAAGTTGTGATAGATGACCGCAGGTTTTCCGTTGACAGCGTGGATATGGGACACGGAACTGTCAGCTTAAAAGACCTCACCTTCCAGAGCGGCACAGGCTTCCCGGTGTTTCGCAGCGAGCCGATCCAGCTTGTTTTTGACTTGATTCAGGGGCAGAAAGACACGCAGGAAAAGGAGAGCAATGAACAGGCAGACCTTGCGCCAGCGTGGGAAAAGAAAAAGCCGGCAGGCAGGATACGGGGCTTTGACCTGCACCCGGAAATCCCAAAGGAGCAGCGGAGCCAGTACCGGATTACCAATGATGAGCTGGGGTACGGGACGCCAAAAGAGAAGTTCCGGGCGAACATTGCCGCCATCCAGCTATTGAAGAAGTGCGAGGAAGAGGACAGGTACGCAACTCCGGAGGAGCAGGAAATCTTATCAAAGTATGTGGGCTGGGGCGGCTTGTCGGACGCATTTGACGAAACCAAGTCCGCATGGGGATATGAATACCTGGAACTGAAAACCGTATTGACGCCGGAGGAATACGCCGCCGCAAGGCAGTCAACCTTGACCGCATTTTACACGCCGCCCGTTGTCATCCGTGCCATGTATCAGGCATTGGAGAACATGGGCTTAAAATCCGGCAACATCTTAGAGCCGTCCTGTGCAGTGGGCAACTTCATCGGCATGAAGCCGGAGAGCTTATCAGGCTGCAAGATATATGGAGTGGAGATTGACAGCATATCGGGCAGGATTGCAGGGCAGCTTTACCAGAAATCCACGGTTGCCGTGCAGGGGTATGAGGAAGCCGAGCTGCCGGACAGCTTTTTTGACGTGGCAATCGGCAATGTCCCGTTCGGCCAGTTTAAATTATCCGACAGGCGGTATGACAAAAACAACTTCCTTGTGCATGACTATTTTTTTGCAAAAACGTTGGATAAAGTCAGACCGGGAGGCGTGATTGCGTTTATCACGTCATCGGGGACGATGGACAAGAAGAACCCGGCGATACGCAAATATATCGCACAGCGGGCGGAACTTTTGGGAGCCATAAGGCTTCCCAACGATACGTTTAAGAAAAATGCGGGGACGGAAGTAACCTCTGATATTTTATTTTTGCAGAAGCGTGACCGCATGGTGGAAACGGAGCCGGACTGGTTATACCTTGACACCGATGAAAACGGGATTACGCAGAACCGCTATTTTGTGGAACACCCGGAGATGGTGTTGGGCGAGATGGTAATGGAAAGCACGAAGTACGGCATGGACAGCGCCTGCCGCCCGTATGAGGACGCCAGCCTTGAAACCCTGCTTGCAGGGGCAGTGGAAAACATTCAGGCGGAGATTGCGGAGTATGAAACGGACGAATTAGTGGAGGAAGAAGATAACTCTATCCCCGCCGATCCGTCCGTTGCCAATTTCTCCTTTACCGTTTATGACGGGAAAATCTACTACCGGGAGAACAGCCGCATGAAGCCCGTGGAGCTGTCTGTGACCGCCGCAAACCGTGTAAAAGGCATGGCTGCCATCCGTGACTGTGTGCGGGAGTTGATTGCTTATCAGACGGAGGGGTACACCGATACCGTCATCGAAGAACAGCAGAGGAAGTTAAACCAACTGTACGATGCGTTCCAGAAGAAGTACGGGATACTGAATGCCAGGGCGAACAGCATGGTCTTTTCGGACGATAACAGCTACCCGCTGCTCTGCTCTTTAGAGATTGTGGCGGAGGACGGCATACACGCACGGAAAGCCGATATGTTCCATAAGCGTACCATCAAGCCGCATCAGGCGGTTACAAAAGTGGATACCGCCAGCGAAGCATTATCGTTATCTTTATCCGAGAAAGCCAGAGTGGATATGGATTATATGTGTTCCCTGACCGGGAAAAATGCGGAGGAGATTGAGCGGGAGCTGTCCGGTGTGATTTTCCGTCTGCCAAATGTGGCGGGAGGGGAGCCGGAGTTTGTTTCGGAAGATGAATATTTATCCGGCAATGTCCGGGAAAAGCTGAAAGAGGCGAAGCTGGCGGCACTGGCGTCCGAAGCCTATCAAAGCAACGTGGAGGCGCTGGAAAAGGTACAGCCGAAGGACTTGACCGCATCGGAAATCAGTGTGCGGTTAGGAGCCACATGGATTCCCATCAGCGACGTGTCGGAATTTATGTTCCAGCTATTGGACACGCCCAACTACAACCGATGGAATATCAAAATCCATTTCTCCAAGTTCACCGGGGAATGGAACATTGAGGGAAAGAGCAATGACAAGGGGAACCCGAAGGCGAACAACGCATACGGGACGCACCGTGCCAACGCCTATAAGATTATCGAGGATACGTTAAACCTGCGTGACACCCGTGTCTATGACTATATCCCCACCGAGGACGGGAAGAAAAAGGCAGTCTTAAACAAAGAGGAAACCGCCATAGCGCAGGGCAAGCAGGACTTAATCAAGCAGGCGTTCCAGGACTGGATCTGGCAGAACCCGGAGCGCAGGCAGAGATTGACGGCCTATTACAACGAGAATTTCAACGCCATCCGGCCGAGGGAATATGACGGGAGCCATTTGAATTTCTATGGCATGAACCCGGAAATTAAGTTAAGGCAGCACCAGAAAAACGGGGCTGCCCGCATCATTTACGGGGGGAACAGCCTGCTTGCCTATGTGGTGGGAGCCGGGAAAACTTATACAATGGTTGCGGCGGCGATGGAGTGCAAAAGGTTGGGACTCTGCAACAAATCCATGATTGTGGTTCCAAACCACATCATAGAGCAGTTTGCCGCCGAGTGGCTCCAGCTTTACCCTGCCGCCAACCTGCTTGTGGCCACCAAAAAGGATTTTGAAACCAAGAACCGGAAGAAATTCTGTGCGAGGATTGCGACCAGCGACATTGACGCAGTTATCATCGGCCACAGCCAATTTGAGAAAGTGCCGCTCAGCACAGAGAGGCAGCAGCGTATGCTGGAGGAGCAGATGGATGAAATCATAGACGGGATAGCGGAGGCGAAACGGAACGGCGGGAGCAGATTCACCATCAAGCAGATGGAGAAATCGAAGAAATCTTTGCAGGCGAAGCTGTCAAAACTCAATGACCAGAGCCGGAAAGACGATGTTGTTTTCTTTGAGGAATTGGGCATTGACCGCCTGTTCGTGGACGAGGCGGACGGCTATAAGAACCTTTACCTTTACACAAAAATGAGGAACGTGGGCGGCATTGCACAGACGGAGGCGCAGAAATCGTCCGATATGTTCATGAAATGCCGCTATCTGGACGGGATAACGGGCGGGAAAGGCGTGATATTCGCCACCGGAACCCCCGTGAGCAACTCAATGGTGGAGCTTTACACCATGCAGAGGTATTTGCAGTACAACACCCTTGTGCGGAACCATTTGCAGCATTTTGACGCATGGGCGTCCACCTTCGGGGAAACCGTCTCTGCCATAGAGATAGCGCCAGTGTTAGAGGTACATGAAAGAATCCAGAGAGAAATACGCTAACAAAGAGGTCATACAATATTTATAGTTGAAATATTTAAAAATTAATAGAAAAAGAGAGGATGGTGTGCTAAGATATTCTTTGAAATAAACATACAAATTGTGTTTGAGAGAAAATTGAAAGGTTAAAAAGGACTTCAGTTTTATTGTTGCCAAGTGAGTCTAAATAAAGTTTAAGATAATGGATTTTTAAATTTAGAAATTTTTTAAAGAGAATTATGATTAAAGTGGCAAAAAGGAGATAAGAGAAACAATGGTTAATATTATCGAAACAGCAAAGAATGAGTTAACCTTTGAAAATATACTCATGAAAGCAATGCATACACCTGGAGTGAAAGTTAATCGCATAAAGTTTTTGCAAAAAGAATTTATCAAATATTATCCGAAAGAAGTGATTGATGAAGCTATTAAAAATAATCCTGCGAAAGCAGGAGTGTCTAAAGCTGTAGTAAATAAAATTTCACAACAAGTAATCAATTATGAGACGACAAAAGTAACAGGGATATCTTTTTTATCTAGTCTTCCCGGCGGCGCAGTGGCAATAGGTGCAGCTGCAGCTGACATTACTTCTTATTTTGCTTTTATATTGAGAACAGTACAAGAACTTGCTTACCTTTATGGCTTTGAACAATTTGATTTAAACGAAGATGAAATGGATTCAGAAACGATGAATTTTCTTCTTCTTTTTATTGGAGTTATGTTTGGTGTACAAGGAGCATCTTCTGTATTGAAGAAATTTGCGGACACTCTTGCTAAGAATATTGCAAAAAAATTGGCGCAGAAAGCGCTAACCAAAGGAACGATTTATCCTCTTGTAAAAAAAGTAGCTCTAAAAGTAGGTATACGTATGACAAAACAGATTTTTGCTGATAGTGTTGCATCTACTATTCCCGTTGCAGGGAGTGTATTATCTGGAGGTCTTACATTTGCAACGTTTAAACCATGTTGTATGAAGTTGAGAAAAAATTTGATGTCATATAATTTATGCGATCCAGATTACTATAAAGTAATTGATGTTGAATTTTATACTACAGGAGAAGAGTAAATGTTAGAAGAGAAAGAAAATAGGATTTGATAATGTAAATGTAACAAAAAGAAAGGGGAATTTGAAATGAGTAATATTTTTGAACAGCTTTTATATACTACGCTGAGAATTGAGTGTTTCGATGAGAATAATAAGTTATCTTCGATAGGAACGGGATTTTTATTACAGAGACCAGTCGGAAATGATAAGTATAAAATGTACCTGATTTCTAACAAACATGTTTTATGTGGCGCAGAGTCTATTGCTGTTTCATTTACAAAATTGAAAGATGATGTTCCAGATACAGGAAAAATAGTTCGGCTTCCTATTAACAATATTAAAGAGAATATTGTCCTTCATCCAGATTTTAACATAGATATAGCTATATTAGAATGTACAGGTCTCTTCATAATGTTACCAAATCAATTATATTTTAAGGCTGTCTCATATGATATGCTGGCAACTTTTAATGAGCCTGAATTGTCTATTGCGGAAAATGTGTATTTTATTGGATATCCTAATAATAGATATGACGAAAAAAATAATCTTCCTTTAATTCGAACAGGAATGATAGCAAGTCATCCAAAGTATAACTATAACGGAGATGCGGTTTTTATTATAGATGCTCAAGTGTTTCCAGGATCAAGCGGAAGTCCTGTCTATATTGATTTGACATATGAAAATTTTAAAAATGGTCAAATTGATTTGTCGAAAAAGAACATAAAGTTGTTAGGTATTGTATCGGCTACTATGATACGAAATAATCAATTAAAATCTATACAAACAGGGACTCAATGGCTTGCAGAAGAAGTGTTAGGATTAGGAATAGTTTACAAGGCAACTGCCATTAAAGAATTAATTGATAGTATGCCTGATGATAATTAATCTAAGATTTTGTGAAAAATGCAAAAACAATAATATGCTTCCAGATTGTAAAAGAATAATTAGCAAAATAAGCCGGAACTGTCAACGGTCGAGATAAACGGGCGCTGCCCGCCGTTGACAGTTCCGGCTTATTTTGCTGATGGACAGACAAGGGGCAACAGCATAGAGTGCTGCCGCCCCTTACATTATTTTTCATCAGTTTTTATCTTCCCATGCTCTTTTTCTATTTGTTCCAAATGCTGAATCAGCACATATTCAATATAGTTGGTCATGGAACGGTGTTCATTTGTTGCTAAGACACCTATTTTATCAAAGACTTCGTCTGACAGACGTAAAGTAAATACACGCTTATTGGTTGCCATATCCCGGCCCTCCATTCTGGGGATAAATTTATGATAAACCAATATGTAGAAAATATATACATTCATTAGACAGGCAAGTGATATCACTTTGCGTCTAAATATGGTTTGCTGTAATAATTTAACATTTTTTTTCTGTCTGGCGGGTTTGGCTTGTACCCTGCTCTTTCTCAATTTCTTCCAAGTGCTTTACTAACACATACTCAATATAGTTGGTCATAGAACGATGGTCTTTGGTAGCCAGAATACCTATTTTATCAAATACCTCATCCGGCAGACGTAAGGTAAATACACGCTTATTGGTTGCCATATCCCCGTCCTCCTTGTTTTGGTATAGATAAATGTTAATCTATTTTTGATTAATAGTATACAGTCACTTGACAGTTAAGTGACATCACTTTATAGTATAAGAGTAGCAAAAATAAGAAAAAGACAAGTAAACATGTAGAAAATGGAGGTGTGGAAGATTATAGGATTGTGGAAGAAGATACGGAAGAAATGGGACGACTTTTGGATGGGAGATGAACACGACGATTCTAAGAAGCATTTAAGCCAGTCTGATAAACGATCTCTCTTATATGGCTATTTCATGGTAGGTTCTCTTACGATAGTATTAGTGCTATTACTTATCAAAATCAATAACCTTCGGGGAGACCGTAAGAATACTGCGGATATGGAAGAACTTATGAACATTGTCACATCTTATGTGGATTCTGCCACAGAAGATGAATATGATAAGATCGCCCAAGCCATAAGGCACGATTTAGTATTTGACAAATATGAAAAGGATATAGAGAAATACATCCGGTATATCCCGAACACATCTGAGATATGTCGTGCCTGCAAGGGAAGTTATCCGGCACAATCGGTTCTTGTCAGCTTAAATACAGGAGAATCCTATTCACTGGATTTATTTGAACAGGGGATAGAGCCAGAGGATTATCAGGGAAACACGCTGCTGACATTTGGCTATGATGAAATAAGCCAGACAAGCATCCACATCTCCAAAAGTCCGGGAGAAAACAAAGGTCTGGCAGAAATAGAACGAGGAAATGGTATTGTCAGCATCCATAGGATGAAAAAATTGTTTTGTGATGACTGTATCAAGGCTATGTTGGATGTAGTTGAGAATCAACCCATAGGTGAATTGGTTATTTGTGATACGGAGAGTAATGTTTTTTATCCTGTAGAGGATGAAGCCAAGGTACAAATTGGGGAGTATGCATTAGAGATGGAATATAAAAACAGCAATTACGAAATAAGTGTTAAGTCGTTCGATGAAACCGAATGATTTAGGAATTGTAGTAGGAAGGAGAATAAAGTAATATGGAGCCGAATTATATACAATTACCGCCATTGCCGTCCGATATGCCGACAGATCTCATAGAAATTATTTGGGGATTTGCACGGATGGAAGAACCGGAACGGAAAAAGTTTTTAGATTTTATGCGGGAAAATATGAAGCCCGGCGTAGATAACGGGAAAAGAGAAGAACTGTTAAGAATGATGGAGAAATCAAGAGGGGAAGCAAGTCCTTATGTCGAAGAATTCCATTCGCTAATGCGGGATTTAATCGGGACGCTGGTTGCACAGGCATGTGAAATGGCAGCGCTTGTTCTCCAGTATTACTGCGTTGATGAAAAATCCATAAAAGAAATATCTGAAAAATTTGATTTGCCGGAGGACACGGTAGAACTCATGACACAGTATTACGAAAGAAAAATGAAATAATGATATCTTAACCATATGAAAGCGACGAATCCATAATAAAGAAAGGATTCGCCGTTTTTTTGATTTTCGAAGAATTTTGCGTAACTGCAATGAGGTACTTGTAAGAGTTATACCGAAAAGTATCTTATCCCGATATTTGAAAAATCCCCTTAATATATAAGCCGAGTAGAAACAAAATTCGGGATAATATTTTCCTATATAAGTGGAGAGGATGCGCAGA
>CAJTGD010000073.1 GCA_910575475.1 Lachnospiraceae bacterium
TATGCAGGAGGCTTTGGAACGGAAAGAAATAGCGGCCTGAAAATATTTTATAGGCTAAAGTATTGATTTTTCAATGTGCGAATCCCATTTTTGATGTGGGAAGTTTGAGTTATTTATCTATAACTGTTACTTTTAGATGTTTCGCTTCAATCAGCATTTCCTGCTTACATTTTGGACAATAAAGCGGAAAATTTAGCAGGACTGTATCTTCTCTGATTTGATTACGGGTTTTATTTCCGCAAACAGGGCAGTGTACCCATTCTGTTTTTTCCATTTAACCACCTCACTATCTTAGGACAGCAGATTATGGACAGCCTTGTAAGCAAGCGGAATATACATACAAAGTAAAGACAGCCGTTCCCACAATCCCTCATATTTCAACACGGTATTTTGAAACTGCTCTTTATCTCCCATAATAAAGCAGACAAAGAAAATTAATGCCATGATAAAAGAAATAACACATATAATGCCGAAAATAACATTGTTCTGCTTGAATGCTAAAATCCCATTTAACAATGGGAAAAACAATAATGCCATAAATCCGATTGCCGCACTTATTCCGTGTACTTTTGAAGCCGCAGTGATAATGTCTTTGTTTTCATTCACATGGAATATTCCCGAAACCAATCCTGCTCCGACAGCAAATGTCCCCAGTGAAAACAAAAGTAAAACCGATAGGATTGGAAAGTCTTTTTTCGTAGCAAAAAATATGCAACCGCTGCAAATGCCAGAAAACATCCAAGCCATATTAACCATGTATTATAAATAACACGAACGGGGCTTTGCAGACTTCCCAACGCACTCATTGCCATTGTTTTACTATTGTACCCATCATAATACCGACACAATATCCACGGAAGAAAAATCTCGCCAATGACTGTAAAGAGTAAAATTGAATGAAACAACTTACTGTTTATTATATTTCCCATTTTCCAATCACTCCTAATATCTCTTAATTTCTCCATGAAAATTATGTGCCTTTTCAAGCAGCGGTCCTTTTGCTCCCATTGTAAAGGCAATATCACTGCTGCGGATTGACAATAGTTCCATTCCAGACTGTAATTCTAAAACGTCCAACGTATTTTGCAGCAATTTAACAGCTCCGTCCTTATCAATGTTAATCCACGCATATTTACGCCCTTTATATTGGGTAAACTCACCCTCGGAAAGCTGGCAGTCCCTTAACGCAGGGCATTCTTCCAATATATGGCTGAGTCTTGAATTTGACAGCAGCGGATATGTCGTCACGCAAAAGCCGCCTGTTATTTTGCTTCCCGTGAAAATTATCACTTTTCCATCCCGCAGTGCATCATATTCCAACAATGCCTGTGGCGGGATGCGTATTGTTAAATCGGGGTTTATAACGGAAAGACCAAATACAAATTTACCCCCTTTATTGAGCTGCGGCATAAAAAACCTCCTTTTCCAGTATTCCTTTTTCTACATTGATATGTTATAATAGTAGTGTCCATAAAAACTACTTTATATATAAAGTACTATAAATACAACACAATGTCAAGGAGGAAAAAATATGCTGTCCAAACCTGCCACAATGCTTTTAGGTTTCATATACGAAAAACCACTTAACGCATACGAGATCATAAAACTCTTAAACTACATGAATGTGAAATGGTGGTTTAATATCGCTGATTCAACGGTATATTCGACATTAAAAACCCTTGAGAAAAAGGAATTTATATCTGGCACTACCGAGAAAGTCGGAAATATGCCAGACCGCACCGTTTACAAACTTTCTGATAAGGGGAAAAGCGAATTTATAAACACTTTAAAAGCATCAATCCTGCAATTCAACTACGATACAAACATCTTTTCTATTGCCGCTTTTTTTCTAAGTACATTTACACCTGATGTACAGCAGGAACTTTTGCAGGAACGGCTTAATATTCTGCAAAAGTACCGTGCAGGGATTGAAAAACAAATCAATCCGTTATGGGAAAACGAAGTTTCTTCCGCCCATTCTGCAAATGTAAAAAGAATGATTGACCTCGTAGATGCTGAAATAACAGGGACAAACCGTTTACTTGAAAGCTGCAATGCCAACATATAACACAAGTCCATGAAACGGATAACAGACCGTGAGGAAAACCTATGACTACAAACAATATCCGCTATTTATATAATGCAGAAACAGGCATTGAGCTGATTTTCTGCAAAAATTCAACTATATCCTACCCGCTGCATAATCATGTTTCCGTACTAACAATCGGTATCATACTGGACGGCTCCGTAGTCCTTACAACGAATAAGGAAACAAGGATTTATAAGCAAAACGAAACATTTACAATATTTCCGTATGAACCGCATAGCATTTCGGCACATGACAGCTATTCCCTGCTTACCCTGTGCATTGATAAGAATACTGTAAACAACGCAGATGTTATCACCATACAAAAACATATCGGACTTCTTCTGATGCAGGCTCTGAATATGGGAAAAATCAATCAATATCAAATATTACAACTACTAAGCTGTCTGGATAAAACCTCGGATTCTTCCAACTGGCAGCTTAAAATCCATACCCCATATATCCACGACTTAAAAAGACAGTTGGAGTTATACCCAGAATGCAAACTTTCTGTCGAGGAAATGGCACAAAACGCTTTTCTAAGCAAATACCACTTTATCAGAAGCTTCAAGGCAGAGGTAGGGCTTACACCGCACCAGTTCCAAATCCAGAACCGCATCCGCAAAGCGCAACGCCTAATCCACGAAGCCGATACAATAACCGAAGTAGCTTTGACCACGGGTTTCTGCGACCAAAGCCACTTCATAAAGCAATTTGAAAAACAGGTAGGCTTGCCGCCTTTAACTTATAAATATTCTTCTGGAATTATCCCTCAAAATACCCCTATACCCTCTGGGGCACTCGTGCCATTCAGCGATACGAAAGAGATATAACCAGATAAAGCTATTAGCAGAGGGCGGGCATAAACTTTGCGAACAGGCAAAGCCCGTCATCCCCTGCAATCACTTCATGCGGTACGCCTATGGGAAATATGGATATTACGCCCGTTTCATAAGGCAATTCCACACCGTCATTAACGCACACGCCCGTGCCAGAGATTACTTCATGCGTTTCCAGTTGTTTCTCGTGGATATGGCTGCCAATCTTTTTATTAGGGGCTATCCTCACAAGATGGTAACTAAATTGTCCGCCTGTCCTTTCGGATGTGATAATGTGCTTCAGCTCCACACCCTCAAAAGTAGGATGCTTCGACCACGGGATAGCATCAAATGTAACTGTGGCATCTTTTAACAGCAGCTTTCCTCCCTCGTTGAATTTTTCAAACAGATTTTTGTAATCCATTTCCAACACTTCCTTTCAAATTTTTGGGCAATATTTTTGCCTGCTTACATCATACCAACAGGCTTATTATTTGAATTGTAAAAAATTGCGGAATACAAAACAGAGCCGATGTATTGTGATTTCAAACTATCTCACAAATTCATCGGCTCTGCATCTGTGTGTCTGGCTCTCTGATGACTGTTATTTTTAAATTTTTCGCTTCAATCAATGTTTCCTGCTTGCATTTCGGGCAGTATAGCGGATAATTTATCAATACCGTATCTTCCCTAATCCTGTCACGGGTCTTATTAGAACAAATCGGGCAGCGCACCCATTCTTTTGCTATCATCAGAACATTACCTCCCTCTGTGCTTTGCTTTTTTCTTTTCCTGCCGCAGAGCGAATTGCCGCTCTTTCTCTGCTTCTTTCTGTTCTCTGGACTTCACTTTCCGTTCCAGTTTTCCCTGTTCATGTTGGAACTTTAAGGCTTGTTGGGCTTTTGTGCCAATGCCCTTGTTTTCCAACTGGCTGTTGATTTCCCTCTGCATACGCTTGGGATTGATTTTTCGTTCTTCGGTTTTTTCTGTTTTAACTGGCGGGCTGAATTTCAGCTTATGCCAGTTTTTGAGCAGAAAATCATACACTTCATAATCTTTCGGCTCTGCGCCGAACGTAATCTTGCAGACCTCATATTTGTCGCCGTCTATGCGCTCAAACAATCCAATCCAAAAGGGATTTTCAAACAGAATTGTCAAGCTGCTTTTCATCGCCATGCCATCAACTCCCCCTAAACTGGCTTTCAAATTTATCAAGCCATTCTAACAGGGATTGGTATAATAAACGCTGCTGTTCAAAAATCGCTTTCCCACCCAATGGAATATCTGGATAGCTGGCGGCATATTCGTCAATGGATTTTGCTGAAGCCGTAAAATTGTCCCGCAGCTTCTTTATCAAATCCAGTGCTTTTTCCCTTTCCATTTTATTTAAGTTTGTAATGACAACATTGAAGTCAAACAGCAATGGGACTTTCTGGTTTGCGTAAGTTTCCATAAGCTGCCCAAAATACGTCCGCCCCTTATCCGTGATGGAATACACCGCTTTATCAGCGAATTTATCCCCTTTCACAATACTGCTCTCCAAATAGCCCTGCTCATTCATTTGAAGCACTTTCCGATAAATGGATGGGACGCTAACCTTTGTCCATCTTGAAAGATGATGGTATTCCACATCTTTCTGGATGTCGTATGCACTCTGCGGTTTCTCCATAACAATTCCGAGAATTACCAAATCTATGGATGACATATTCTCACCTCCGTTTTTACCATCATCAATATTACTATTATTGATAGCAAAAATCAAGAGGCTATCACAATTTATTTAAAAATGTTCTGTTCAGTTATATAACTTCTTATAAGAGGAAATCAAACCTCTTATTACAAGAACTTTCACATCGTTTAAGTAGAACTTTCATCTCTGTACAATAGAAGTACCCAATATTAAATACAGGTGGTGAAAATATGACCAGTCATGATTTTGATTTTCTGGAATTAGGGCAGGCAATTCAAAACGCCCGTGAAAAACAGAGGATTACAAGAGAAGAATTAGCTGAAGAACTTGGCATTTCCGCAAGACATTTGCAGTCCATTGAAAAAGAGGGTCAATATCCCAGCTTTCCACTGTTCATTCAGCTTGTGACCATGTTCCACATATCCGTTGACCAGTACATACATTCAGAATCTCCGGTAGAAAAAACAACATTACGCCGACAATTGGATGCTCTCTTTGACACATTCGATGATTCGGATCTGACCATCATAGCAGGGACGGCGCAGGGAATATGTAAGGCAAAAGAGCCAGAGGAATAACCTCTGGTTTTCTCTTGCCACATTTCAATAAGCCGGAACACCATATCCGTATATAGAATCGCTGCCCATGCTGTAACTTCTCCTCGCACATATATCGCCGCTGTTCCCCTCTATGGTATTCACAACGCCATCCGTCACGCTCTCCACAATCCCCACATGGTCTATGGTTCCGTCATTTCCCCAGTCAAAGAAAATAATGTCCCCTGCTGCCGGGACATAGCTTGCGTCCTGAAACTGCCCACGGGCATGGAACCAGTCCACGCCGTCCGAACAGAGGGAGAATTTCGGTATCACGCCGCTTTCCAGATAGCCGCACTGCTCGGCACACCACGACACGAAAGTAGCACACCATTCCACCCTGCTGTCAAACCCGTACCAGCTCCAGTAGATATCGCCTCCGTTGCCCTCCTGCGTCAACGCCACCTGCACGATTGCCCCACTTCCGGTTCCGGTGGGGATTCTGCCGAAAATATAATACCGGAGTACATGGGGGACGTACTGCTTGTCCCCGTAACTGCCCCAGCCCATCCGCTCCGCCATCATATCGGAAAATTCTGCGGCATTGGCGGCAGTGTATCCCCCATAGTTACTCTGCGCCCATGAGATATACCCGTTCCCGAAATTATACCCCTGCAACGCCAGTTTGATATGCTCCATGTCCACCGGGTTCTCCACCCCTGCGCTTTGCAGGCAGTCCTTTAATGCCTGTACGCCGCACTCGATGGAATATTCCGGGTCGGTGATTCCGTTCGGCTCTCTTGGGTATCTGGTGTTATAGCCGCTCTCGGAGCTTTGCATGGGGTCACTGCCCTGCCCGCCGCTTTCCTGCATCATCACCGCCTTAATCAGCTCCACATATTCCTCAATGCCGTACTGCCTTGCATAAATGCGGATGACTGGCTCATAGGCTTCCACCTCCGCACTAACCGGGCTTACCGTGCTGGAATTGCCGCCGCCCACCATGCAGAGAAGCCCGCCGAACAGAAGGACGATAATCAAGATAAGGACGGCCACCCATCCCCCTGCAGCAATGGCGCTCACCAGTGCTTTTGTCCCGGCAATGATGGCTTTTACTGCTCTTGCCGTGGCTTTCGCCGCTGCCTTTGCCGCCTGTTCTGCCGCCTTTGCCGCCTGCCTTGCCATCTGCACCGTTTTTTCTGCGGTCTTGACGGATGCTTTCGCCGCCGCTTTTGCGGTCTTAGCCGCCTCCTTTGTGGTCTTTACGGTTTTCTCTGCGGTCTGCTCGGCGGTTTTTACGGACTTTGCGGCAGATTTGATTGTCCCTTTCCCGGTGTTCTTCACCGTCTGCCCCGTTTTCCCTGCGGTTCTGACCGTCTTTTCGCCCCGGTCTATGGTTTTTATGGTCTGCTTGGGAAGCTCCCTAAACTGCGCCGCCTGCTGTTCCGCTTTCTGTTGGGAGATTCTTTGCTGTGACGCCCTCTGCATTGCTCTCTGCCCTGCGGCCTTCTTCTGTGCCGCCTGTTTTGCCGCCTGCTCCTGCGCCTTTTTCCTCATCTGCTCTTTCGGCTGGTAAGGCTCTCCCCTGCCTGACGGGACGGAAGGCCGGGGAGATGTGGAAGGCTCCCCGTGGGCGGGACTGCTCCCCTCTCCACGGGCTGACCGCCTGATTTCTTTCGTTTCTTTGGAAATCCTGTGTTTTTCCTTTGCCTTATCCACAAGCCTGTTCCCCTGTTTCCTTGCCTGATGTGCGGCTTCATGGGCGGCACGGTCGGCTCCCCGCTCTGTTTTGTCCTCGGCATATTCTGTCGGGGAAGCGTATCGCCTTTCCTGCGGCTGTGCGCCCTCAACGCTTTCTTTTGTGCGGACATAGGCACGTTTCACACGTTCCATGCCCGTCATGGTCTTATCCAGTGCCTTTACATCCTTATGGACTTGGCGTGTCTTGATTTCTTTGCTCATCGCCCGCCCTCCTTTGGGGTAAACCTGCCGTTACTCCGCAATCTTTTTCGCCACTACCACAAGCCGCCCGTTTGTTCTGGAATACTCGCAGGTGGAGAGCGTAATCAGCTTGTCCCCGTACTCTGCGCTTACTTCTGTATCATAGAGGGACAACGCTTTGCACTGGTCTACATATTCCTGAAAATCTTCCTCGGTTTCCGCATTGGCGAACAGGTAATACTTGAATCCCGTATCGTCATACACCGTGGTCTTGAATACGGCGATCACCTCATAATCCGCTGTTTTCGTGAGCGTGTCAAAATGGATGGTTTTATGCCCCTCGTAAAATTTCCGGCTCTCGTAATCCATCAGTCCGGTGAACATTGTCCCGTTCTTCATGTGGTGTCCGTAAATAATCACGTTGTCGCTGGGCTCAAAGGGGCTGCAATGCTCCGCAATATACGGCACCCCGTATGCGCTGTACTCCTTTTCAAAGCTGCGCTTTAGGTAGAAGTCGGGACTGTCCGGCGTAAACATCACCGGGTAATTGATATTCGTCCCGTCAATGGAAATCCAACCCGCCATATCGTTGTTCTGGTTGAAAAGCTCCTGATATTTGGCAAGCGGGGACTGGTTCTCTCCCTCTGCCATATCCTCCGGTGTTTCCCCGGTTCCCCCGTTTTCTTCCGTTTCCCCCGCCTGCTCCACAATCTCTGCCAGCTCTGCAAATTCACTGGTTGATTTGCCTGCGCTAGCATAGTGGCTTATGACCTGAAACATGGAAATGCCAAAAAGCAGGGTACAGAGTGCTGCCCCTGCGGTGTAGATATAAAATTTTTTCTTCATTTAAAAATCCTCCATAAAGTCCCGGCAAAACGCTTTCCTTTGGCATTCTGCCGCGGATTTTCATAAAAATAGCAGGCATTGCGCCTGCGTGTCACTGGTTACCTTGCCTGCTCCCTGGCTGGCTGCATTTTCTGCCCTGCGCTCCTCCCGCTTTTTATCTGCCTAAGCTCCGCTTTCACCGATGGCTTTTTATCCCCGCCCCGGCAAAACTACTCCATCCGTTTCTGTGCGTTGTCCGCCGCTTTTTCCATAGCGGCAAATGACCTACTGAAAGATAAAAATGCTTTCTAGACTTTCGCAAGGATTCCTTTATCCCCTTTCGGCTCTGCCGGCTCTTTGATGCGCCTGCCGATCAACGCCCGCCCCGCATTTTTCGTATGCTGCGCCGCCCTGTTCAGCTCGCCTCCCACAATGCCGATTTTCGCCGCATTCCGCTCCATGCTTTCCATGCCGCTGTGCAGGCTTTCTTTTAAGGCGGACAGGACAGTGGGGATTTTCATGGCGGACACTGCTTTCTTTAATGCCTCCACGCCTTTCTCCTTAAACTCCTGCACCGCATTTTTCGCAGAACGGACAAGGTTGGTTTTTACAAAGGCTATCTGAGTGCCAATCTCCTGCACCTTGCCCTCTGCGCTGTCCAGCAGGCGGGCGGCGGTCGCTTTTATGCCCCTGTCCTGAATCTGCTCTAACTGCCCCCGCACCTCTTTCAGCTCCTTTATGACCTCCCCGAACTGGCTTTCCATGCCCTCCAGATAATTCACAAGGCTTTCCACTTCCTGACGCTCTTTTTTCAGCCCGTTCCCCTCCAGAACCTCAAACAATTCCCGGATTTCCGGCTGTTCCCGTAACGCAACCGCTGTTTCCATGCTTAACGCCCTCCCCTTTCCGCATTGTCTGTCCTCGTCTTAACTGTGGGCAAATCCCGGCAATATTCGGGATACCGCATTTTTATGGCTTCGTAAAAATAGGGCGCATAGCCGCATTCAAAGATTTCATAGGGCGTTGACATACGCTCGTCCCCCTGCTCCACATAGCCGTTCCAGAGGTTGAACGCAAGGCGGGTGAGCCGCACCGTCCCTCCCGTCTGCCACCCCTCATGCAGTCCCTCCGGCTTGATGCAGTCCTGCTTGAAGTCAAACATCCTGCCTACGTTATTCCTCGCCGTGTCGGAAATTCCCACGCAGTAGAAAAAGGCACGGTGGTAACAGTCCGTATTGCCGCATTTGTGCAGCATGGTAAAAAAGAAATTTTCATGCTCCTTTGAAGCAAACCTCATTTCTGACATTCTGATCCCTCCATAGAAAAAGGCGACTTTTTAACAACTATTCCGCTGTTTACAAGCCGCCTGAATATTTTTATCTGCTCCGATTATAGACTTTTATCTGTCCCGGTTGTGAATGTTTACCTGCTCCGGTTCGCACTGTCCTCCCCCGGTTTTGTTGTCATCAGCCGATACAGGCGGGTATTCTTCGGGAATTTATTGATAAACGGCACAAGGGAACTTCCATACTTAATCAGGCCGCACCCTGCGTCCGCATTGGTGATATAGCTCATCTGCTCGTTGGAGATGTTCAGCAAATCCGCAAGTTTCTGGCGGTCGGACGCCGCCTGGTTCAGCATGACGATATATTCGCTGTTGGACAGCATCGTGCTGGCAAGGACAGAATCCAGCAGGTACTCCACGTTCTGCGTGATGGCGTTGGGGAACGCATTTCTTTTCCGGAACCGCCTCCATGCAGAATTGAAAAATGCCCCGGAATACTCGTTCTCAAACACCACATGAAATTCATCCAGAAAGATATGGGTACGTTTCCCCTTCTTCCAGTTTTCCGTGACACGGTTCAGCATGGCGTCCGTGATGACTAAAAGCCCCATTGTCTTAAGCTGCTTGCCTAAATCCATGATGTCATAGACAATCATGCGGCTGTTCACGTCCACGTTGCTCTCATGGGCAAATGCGTCAAGGCTGCCGCTGGTGAAAAGCTCCAACGCCAACGCAAGGTCTTTCGCCTCACGCTCCGGCTGCTCCAGCATTTTCTCCCGGAGCCTGCACAAAGTTGGCACATTCCCGCCGCTCTGGTAATCCTCGTAAACTGCGGCGGTACAGCGGTCGATGATAGATTTCTCCTTTGCGCTGACGCCCTTTTTGTCAAGCTGTTCAAACAGGGACAGCACAAACTCGGACTTGTCAATGACCGGGTTCCCGCCATCGCCATAGCCTTCCACCATGTCCATCGCATTGATGTGGTCACGGCTCCCCGCCGCTATGCGGATGACCTCGCCGCCCATCGCTTCAATCAAAGAGCCGTACTCACGTTCGGGATCGCATATCAAAATGTCGTCCCCGGTGGCAAGGGCAAGGAACACAATCAGCATTTTTGCGCTAAAGGACTTGCCGCTCCCCGGTACTCCCAACAAAAATGAATTTGGATTCATCAGCTTCGCTTTGTTGCACATGATAAGGTTGTGGGAGATTGCGTTCTCCCCGCAGTAAATGCCGCCCTCGTCCATGATTTCCTGCACCCGGAAAGGCATGAGAACCGCAAGGCTCTCCGTGGTGAGCGTCCTAAGCGCATTGATTTTCCGGTGTCCGATTGGCAGGGCGGTATTCAGCCCGTCCATCTGCTGGTATTTCAGGGTAGAAAACTGGCATAAATGCTTTCTCGCCACGGTTAAGATTGTGTCTGTATCTGCGTCAAGCTGCTCTTTCGTGTCGGCGGTATGCACCAGCGTCAATACCGCAAACATCATCCGCTGGTCACGGGTGGTCAAATCGTCCAAAAACTCCTTGCTTTCCTTCCGCTGCTGCTCCATGTCATAGGGTACGACTGCGGAGAAATTGTTGTTGGCGTTCTGCTTCCTCTGCCAGTTGGTGATGTTGGTTTCCACGCCCAAAAGACGGTTCTCCACCTCCCGTACCGCCTCGTCCGTGGGGATGGGTATCACGTCAATGCTCATCATCAGGTTGCGGCTTAAATCCGTAAGCTCCGCAATCATATTGTCTTTGATATAAGACGCATATTCCCTTAAAAACAGCACACGCCCGTAACGGTTCCCCATGCGGAAATGGTCTTTTTCAAACTCAAGGCTGTCCGGGCAGATAAAGTCCTTAAAGCTATGCCCTTTCCGCATGGTTTCCGATAAATCGAACCGGAAGCTGGTTTCCTCCCCGGTACGGTAGAAGTCATGCAACGCCCGTAGCTTGTCCGTTGCGTCCATCTCCACGCATTTGGAGCCTAACCGTGAGAAATGGCTCACTAAGTCCGTGCCGATGCGGGCAAAATACGTCCTCGCCTCCTCGATGGATTTTTTATACACGGATACCGTCACATATTTTTCCTGCACAATGCTGTTGGCTCCCGTGGCTTTCTCTAAGAGCATGGCGTTGTACTCTTTCCGGTATAAATCAAGGCCGTCCTCCTGCATGGGAATTAAGATTGCTTTTTCAAAGTCCTGTTTGTTCAGGCGGCGGTTGTTGATGGTGATTTTCGTGGTTGCGCCGCTGTCAAAGGAATTGAGAAGCTCGCTGTACTCAAGGAACATGGCCTCCTTGTCCTCCCGGCTCGCCACCGCATAGTTGATGTCCACGAATTTATAGGTTCTGGCAAATTTGTTCCGCCCGATCTGGAAAATGCCGTCCGCCCATACCGCCTGAATGGGGATTGCCTGCTGCACTCCTTTCGGGATGACAAATTTCTCCTTGTCCTGCTTGAAAATATTGCTCAATGTCTTAATCATTCCGTTTCCGCTCCTCCCTTTCATGGTTCTCAATGCACGGCTTCACCGCTTCGTAATAGATATTCTCCGGGTTGAAAAGCAGGCGTTTCGGGATAAGGAACTCCGATTTTATCCACGCCCACAAAAACTGCTCTGCGTTCATCCCGTGGTAGCGGATAAACCCCAACGCCGCAAAGGGAGCCGCCCCCAAAACGCACATCCAGCTCACGGTTTCCGTCCCCACATGGGGGCTGAGTAAAAAATAAAGCCCGACGGCAACGCCGCAGGCTAAGACAGAAAAAACGAACTGCCGCATGGACAGCCCGAAAAACATGGATTCCGTATAATTACGGATTTCCCGGTTTATTTTTACTTCCAAATAAATTCCCTCCTTAAATTTGAACAAAACAAAAAGCACCAACCATTTCTGATTGATGCCCTTGTGCAGCATATTTAATTACTAATCGAACTCATACATGCCCTTGCCGTAGCACATCCAGTCCAAATCTGCAACATAACCGAAGTCTTTGTGGTTCTTCTGTTTGCTCATCTGTTTTTGATTTGCTACTCTGGCTTTGTACGCTTTGCTGTTTGGGTTATGCTGGTTTGCATAATCGTTCAACTGCTGTGCTGTATGTGTCTTGCCTGACACGCCTTTTTTCCGAGCCATGACAATCTCCTTTCTCCACAGTTCATCATTCAATGATTGCATACGAAATGATCGGCTACCGAGAACCCTTTTTAAATCCAACTGCCTGACGACGGGCAACTTAATATCAGCAGAATTTCTTGCAATACATTTTACTCTGCGGTAGGAGTGATTTACTTTCGATATATGCCCGCTTAATCTCAGTAAATCAAACAAATACATTTTAGCACCAAACACCTGAAAAATCAATTACAGTCCCATCATCTCACGCACTACCCGATCTGCCATTTTTACTGCCCCTACAAGCACAAGCATGTTGAAAATCAGCTCACCGATATAGCTCCAAACCATTGTCACTGCCGCTGCATCCGGATCGACTGCGGGCGGGGACGCCGCAAACAATGAAAATATGATGCAGGCAAGCACGATAATCGCCCCTTCTAAGCACACCGCCGCATAGGACTTGATAAAGCTCTTGCCCACGTTCTGCGACGGCTCCCCGGCAAAGGTCGATAAGGGGATGGGCGCAATCGCTGTGTAAAGATACAGACGGAAAAACCGCCCGTACACGCTCATTATCATAATAAAACTTAACACCGTAATGAACAGCCCGCCTATCAGCGTCACCGCCCATAACGGTATGCTCTCGAAAAAGCCGCAGTCCTCCACCGCCTCCACAATCTCATTCGGAAGCACGGTCTGCTGTGCGACTCCAAAGCCTGCGGTTCGCATAATTGTGCCGATTACCCCCTGCACGATGTTGAATAACGCCATCATCAGTTCCAATCCATGCGATATGACGCCTTTTGCTATGGCAAACCGGACAAACAGCTTTAATGCGTGTTCCGGCTTTTTCACTTCCACAAAGCTGCCGCAGGTCTTTACCACGCCGACAACAAAAAACAATACCAGCAGGGCATAGGCGATTGCCTGCAACGCCCCGTGGATGTTCACGATGGCAGTCCAGATGCCGCCGCCCTTAAAATTCTCCGGGGACTGCGTGAGGAGCTGCCATATCTCCGCCAGTTTCTCATTCCATGTTTCCAGTGCATTGACTAAATTCTGCACTACCCAGTTATCTGAATCCACTCATTTCACCTCGCTTCTGGATTTGGCAGGGGAGCTTTCCAAAACTTGCCCCCTGCCGCCACTCTTTTTACATGATTATCCGGCAACTTCCATCAGCCCGTGATGAGGGTTAAGATTTCCTTTGCAAAGGTGATGATGACGCCGCCCGCAAGGGTTAAGAACCCGTTGGAACGCTGGCTCGGATCGTGGGACTGCAAAGACAACCCTACCTGCACGATGCCCCACCCTAACAGGATTAAGCCCACCGCACGGATTAAGCCGAAAATGAAATCGGATAAATTGTTGATTACCGAAAGCGGATCTCCCGCCGCATACACCGTTGTTGCCCCGGCTGTCATCATCAGCACCAGTGCGGCATACACCGCCATTGCCCGCTTTGTCTTTCTGCCCATCGGCTGCCTGCTGGTTTTCTTGCTGTTCTCATTCTTCTTCATCATTGTTCTGTTTCCTCCTACTACAATATATTTATGGTTAATATCCCTTACAGCCAGTAAGGAATTACCCATCTTGTTGCTTAAGCTGTTAGAATGTAGAGAGCAATCGGTATATCGGATTCCTCCTTGGACTT
>CAJTGD010000074.1 GCA_910575475.1 Lachnospiraceae bacterium
GCACCGTAAAATAACACCTGCTTCACTGGCGAAAATGAATCTGTCCAGACAAAAGGCAAAATCCATTTTAACAATACTTTCTCTTTCGCTCGGCGGGGTATTGGTTGTACTGATCTCGACCATGTTAGTTTCATATGACGGCGCTGCAGAGGCAAGAGGCAGGGCTTTCCCTGTCGGTGAATTTAATATAAAACTTAACGCGAATCAATCCTTTGATACTGCACACATTTCTTTAACCAAATTACAGCAGAAAAATCTATATCATGATGATTTTGAAAAAGCAATCGAATCCATTGACGGCGTTACCGAAACAGTGCGCTGGTATTATACGGACGCAGAATATAGCGTAAATGGCAATTCTGGAAAATGGATTCAGGGCTTTCGCCGGGATGAGCAGCAGAATTTGGAGAAAGAACGAATTGCAGGAACGATTGATTATGATGAACTGGTTGCGGGCAATGGAATTGTCTTGCTTCAAGAGCGTGCCGATCTCTATGATATAGAGACTGCATTGGGCGATACTGTTGAAGTAAAGTTTGAAACCGAATCTGGCCAAATTCGCACAAAGGCCTATACAGTCATGGGCATTGTAAACAGATATTCTTACTCTGGCTTCTCAAAATGCTTTACGCTCCCAGAGCAGCTTATGAATGAAGCGGCCGGGATAGACTGCACAGGAACGATTTCCGTAATCACTGACACAGATAAATTCGATACGGTTGAAGCTGCATTAAATCGGTTAATAGACGGAAACAGCGATTTCGTTATGGAAACCATAAAAGAAAGTATCACTTATTATAGTGGACTTCAACAACTATCTTTCGGGGTGTTGTTGATCGTGGCTGTTATTGTTGTGTGCTTTTCTCTGATCAACCTTGTTAATACGACAATCACGAACTTTCTGTCTCGGAGGCAGGAAATTGGAATGTTACAGGCGATTGGTCTGAGTAAAAAACAGCTGATCAAAATGCTGTGTTATGAGGGGTTGATTTATTCAGCTTTTGCTACGCTTGTAACATTGGTTTTGGGAAACGGGCTCGGCTTCCTCTCCGTACAGGTAGTTGTGAAAACGATGAATCCATACTTTTATTATTCATTCCCGTGGCCGGTCGTATTGATATATTTAGCAATTCTACTGATTGTGCAGCTTATCCTGAGTTCTTATACAACTGGAAATTTGAAAAAACAATCGCTTGTTGAGCAGATCAGAGCGATGGAATAACTGTCCGAGCTTTTGTAACAATTCAGCCTGTTTCTCTATTGATTTTTGGAAGAACTATTGAAAAAACGTATACAGTATAAATATTAACGGAAAACAATTAATGGAAAACTTGTAGGGTTTGCGTCTATTGAGTTGATTTTGCATTGCAAATAGTATATAATATGTGTGCAGTGAAATGCAAAAGGAGTTGATACTATGGCAAATACAACAAATTTTAGCGTCCGCATGGACAGTGACATCAAAAAGCAGTGCGAAACGCTTTACACAGAACTGGGTATGAATTTGACTACAGCAATCAATGTGTTTCTTCGCCAGTCTCTCCGTGTTGGTGGCTTTCCCTTTGAAGTCAGGCTGGAACAGCCGAACAAAGAGACGATTGCGGCTATGCTGGAAGCAGAGCGGATTGCACGTGATCCTGGCGTAAAACACTACTCTGATGTAGAAGAAGCACTTCAGGAGCTGAAAAGATGAATCGAGAGATTGTCTGGACAGGACACAGGAAATGTCATATCCAGCCAGATTGGTTATTAGTCTACAGAATTGAGGATGATGTGCTGGTGCTGACATTAGCCCGTACCGGAACGCACAGCGACCTGTTCGGCAAATAGCATATCGGCTGCCGTACGGAAATTTTCCCGTGCGGCGTTTTTTAATTCCATCTTCTATGATTTTTATAATAAATCTGTCCGCTGTAACATTTCGCGGACATTTGGGTTTTACAATGTCCTTATCAACAGGAAAAGGAGTATCTGATCATGGATGTATTGCAAACAATCGACCTGAAAAAGTATTATGGCAGCGAGCCCAATATCACCCGGGCCTTGGACGGCGTCAGCCTGTCTGTGGAACAGGGAGAGTTTGTGGCGGTGGTAGGGACTTCCGGCAGCGGCAAATCCACCCTGCTCCACATGATGGGCGGGCTGGATACGCCCACCTCCGGCAGCGTCATTGTCCGCGGGGATGAGCTGGCGAAAAAGAATGATGAGGAGCTGACCATCTTCCGCCGCCGCAACATCGGCTTTATCTTCCAGAACTATAACCTTGTCCCGATCCTGAATGTCTATGAAAATATTGTCCTGCCCGTGGAGCTGGACGGCGATACGGCAGATGAGAAATTCATGGACGAGATTGTGGGGATGCTTGCATTGGAAGATAAGCTGAACAATATGCCGAATAATCTCTCAGGAGGACAGCAGCAGCGAGTCGCCATCGCACGCGCCCTGATCACCAAGCCGGCCATCATACTTGCCGATGAGCCCACCGGAAACCTGGACAGCAGGACCAGCGCCGACGTGCTGGGGCTTTTGAAACGCACCAGCATGGAGTTTAACCAGACGATTGTGATGATCACCCACAACAACGAGATCGCCCAGCTTGCCGACCGCATAGTCCGAATCGAGGACGGGAAGATTGTTGGAGGAGGAAGGCAAGCGCGAAGCGCTTTTAAAATGCCTTCCGACGACTTGCCCTCGAACGCCAGTGAGGGGGCGCAACCTTGTAAAGGAGGAAGGCAAGCGCGAAGCGTCGCAGGGGAGGTGGCAGATCATGACATGGCCTTTTGAGAACGACACCAGCTCTGTTATAAAGAAACTGGCGAACAGAAGCATGAGGGCAGATAAGAGAAGCAGGCTGCTTATGCTCTTTACAATCGCGCTTTCTGTCTGCATGGTCTTTTCCATCCTTTTAATCTCGTCAGGTGTACAGGAAAAATTTAAAAATACCCAGAGAAACAAAGCGCAGATCGGCATTTTGGGAATTACAGACGAGCAGTCGGCCCGGCTGCTTGAAAAGGAAGATGTTTTATGGATTGGCGAGTACTCTGCAATCGGACTGTTTTATGTGGAGAACAAGACCATCACGGTTGCATATGGGAACCAGGATTATTTCCTGCATCAGGAAGAAAAGACTTTACAGGGGAATACTCCGCAAAAAGTGAATGAGATCATGCTGCCGCAAAATTATATAGATTATCTGGGAAAATCGTATCAGGCAGGCGATACGGTTTCGCTTGACCTGACCGGAACAGGTCAGGAGGCGGAATATATACTTTCGGGTGTTCTGAATGATACGAAAGAGAGCGACGGATATTTCATCTATGTAAATAAAGAGCTTGCGCGCAGCCTATCAGAAAATATGTTTCAGGTAACCGCATATACAAGGCTGGGTACGAAAGCCATAAGCTCAGGGGAGATTCTTGATTTTGCCGAAGAGGTCATACAGGATACGGGCATTGTAAAAGAACAGATCAACCTTACGGAATATTTTGCGGTTATGTCGGGGGCAATCAAATCCGGGATGCCCATTCCGGTTCCGGTTCTGGCTGCGCTGACGGCGGTTCTGGCCGCGACGATTGTTTATGGCGTTTTTTATACAAAGATTGTAAAGAATGTTCAAATGTTCGGACGGCTGCGGACGATTGGAATGACAAAAAAGCAGATGAAAAGGATGGCGGGGAAAGAGGGGCGTCTGTATGCCCTGACAGGGATCCCGATGGGGCTTGCAGCGGGTGTTTTGATCGGGTTTGCCGGCTGTCCCGATGGATTTCGTGTGAAAACGGCAGTTCTTTATGCCGTTCTGGTTGCGGCAGCAGCTTTTTTGACCGTGAATATTGCGATTTTTAAGCCTGTACGGGTGGCAATGCATACGTCCCCGGTAGAGGGTACGAGGTATCTTGCGTATACAGGGAAGGTCAAAAACAGCCGGGGGCTGCACCGGAGATTTACACCGTTCAATTTAGCCAAAATGAATATACAGAGGAATCGAAAAAAAGCAGTTTTGACACTTTTCATGCTTGGGATGAGCGGGGCGCTTCTGCTGGTCACCTCCACGGCTGCAGGTTCGATTGATCCGGAAAAGCAGGCGAACTTCAAATACTACCCCTATGGGAATATCCTGATACAGATAAAAAACACGGTGGGAAGTTCGTTTGATAAGGAGTCGGAGCCATACGGAAGCTCAAAGCTGCAGCTGGAGGGAAATCCGCTGAAAAGCCAGATATTGCTTCAGGAATTGGAAGAAATAGATGGAATAGAGAGAATTACGGAGTGCGATTGTATCCATATGACCATAACATTTCCGGGCGGAAGCGGGTCAATTACAAGCATTACCGACTTTTTCCCGACCTTAAACCGGGAACAGGTAGAAGAGAAGCAGACCGTTTTATCTGACGGGACGGCGGATTATGATGATATGGTCGCAAGAAACGGAATATTAGCGGAAGAAGATACGGCCAAAGTCGGAGATACCTTAAAAATCAGCGGAAGGGCTTCAGACGGCAGCAGCTTTGATATAGAAGCTGTCGTAGTCGGGACATACGACAGGGCCGATCTGATGGAAGACAGCCCGGTTGTTCCGGGAAGCCCTTATTTTATCATGACGTATGATACGGCAAAAAAACTGACAGGAATCACAGAGCAGACAGGCATCCTCGCCGTGAAAGCTTCCGATGGATATTTTCAGGAGGTTCTGGATGCAGTCCGCGGGATCGCGGACAGGAACGGGACAATAGAGGTAAATGCGGTTGAGCAGACGATTGTCAACATTCAGTACAGATATCATTCGTCTATCAGGGCGATGTATATGATTTCAGCCATTTTATTTATCTTTGGAAGTATCAGCCTGATGAACATGTTTCTGGTTGATTTCCAGAGCAGAAAATGTGAATTTGGCCTGTTTGAGGTTGTGGGAACAACGAAGAACCAGCTAAATAAAATGCTGGACAGAGAAATTGGGATCTATCTTGGCGGTTCGTTGGCAATTTCCCTTCTTTGCGGCAGCGTGTTAAGCGTCATTGTATGCAGGCGGTTGGATAGGATGAACCACTGCATTACTCTGAAACTGCCATGGATATTTCTGCTGGCCCTGGCGGCTGTGCTGGCGTTCATATATTTGCTTTTTTCTGTGTATGCCAGGTCAGAATTAAAGAAAACAAGTATATTGTCTGCGATCAGGGATGATTGAAAAAATGGGCGGATCGGTATTGCAGAAAAAGCAGCGTGGTGGAGCAGCTTCGCATAACGGAATAGGAGATGACAGGTTATGACATGGCCTTTTGAAAACGACACCAGCGCCATTACAAAAAAGCTGGCAAAAGAAAGCATGAGAAGCGAAAAACGCCGGAACCGGATGGTGATCATCGCGGTCGCCCTGGCGGCGTTCCTGCTTTGCTTTGTGGGAACTGCATCTGCTTCTCTGGCACAAATGCAGCGTAATCAGGTTGCGGATACGTATGAGGCGGTCTGGCAGGGGATTGATGAAGCGGATCTTGAAATCCTGAAAGGACAGCCGGAATTTGCCCGCGTGGGCGGCTACTATATGATCGGTCAGGAATCTTCCAAACAAGGGTATACAGCGTCTTATGTGTATATGGACAGGGAAATGATGTATACTGCCCGTGACCAGATGAAGCTGCTCACGGGACAGGTTCCTGAAAAAGCAAACGAAGCTGCTGTAAGTAAATACTTCCTTTCCGCCTATGGAAATCATGCCGGGATCGGGGGCACTGTGACCTTAGATACAGAGAGTTTTCAAGGTGATTATGTCGTTACCGGCATTATGGACAGCACAGGTGAAAAAGAGATGAATACCTGTCCCTTTGTCCTGTCAAAAGCTGCATTGACAGAGTGGGCAGGATTCGATCCTGCGGGGTACCGTGCATATGTGCATTTCAAGAATGATACGAAACCGGATGAAGCGGTCATGACGGCCTGCTGCCGTGAGATTACGGAAAAATACGGGCTGCCGCCGGTAGGAATGAATGACAGATATTTTACTTATTATAAAAGAACCATAGATTTTACGGCTGCCGGCGGTATCGCATTGCTCGTCCTGATTGGCGGGTATGTGGTGATCCAGAGCATTTTCCGTATCTCCGTCAATGATAAAATACAAAGCTTCGGGCAGCTACGGATGATTGGCGCAACGAGGAAGCAGATCAAACAGATCGTGAAGCGCGAGGGGAGAAAGCTTGGCAGCATCGGGATTCTGATTGGGACAGCGATGGGAGTATGCGGCGGATTCCTCTTATTTCCCAAGGGTTTTCATGCCTTGTATTATGCGATAGCTGCTGTTTCAGCGGCAGTAATCTGCTGGTTTATGGTATCCGTCTCTATCCGCAAGCCGATGAACATAGCTTCCGGCATTTCCCCGGTAGAGGCGGTTCGGTTTTCGCCGGAGCCAGACGCCATCCGCAGGCGGAGGAAAAACATCAGGCTGGGTCCCGTTTCCATGGGAATCGCAAACTTCATGCGTGACCGTAAAAAGACAATCGCAATTGTGGCTTCTTTAAGTTTAGGCGGCATTTGTCTGCTGATCATTGCGTCTGCTCTTTTGACAAGATCACCTGAGCAGTATGCGCGGCAGTTTTTTCCTGACGGAGATTATGAAATGTATCTGGACTCCAAAAAATCGGAAATTGAACTGATGACCGAAGGAAATCCGTTCAATGCCCGGTTGAAAGAAGAAATTATGTCCATTGACGGAGTGACTGATATCATTGAAAAACGGGAAGCTTTTCTAGGGAAGGCTGCTGTTTCGGAGGCCACGCCTGTCGCCAGTATGTGTGATATTCTGGATGAGGAAAACGAACAGGAGGCAGAACTGGCTTTGGTCAAAGGCAGGATGCCGGCGGATCAGGATGAAATCTTAATCGCTGAAAGTGTGTATCAATACCTCGGACGATCCGCAGATATCAGGATCGGTCAGACATTAAAACTTACGGTAGAACAAAAGACCGTTCCGGTTACTTTAGCAGGTACGTTTGATACAAAGAAGGTTACAAACGGGCATGGCAGTCTGGCGATGGATTCTACGCAGGTTTTTCTCTGCAGAGATCTTGCACAGGGATTATTCCCTGCAATTGAGAATTTCGATTATTCGTGGAATATTGTAAGCGATCCCCAAAAGGCGCAGAGTGTGGAGGCGGGATTAAGAGATGTGATCGCAAACCACAGAGACATTGCATTATGGACCTTTGCTGAAAGTCTGGAATATGAGGAAATGCAAAGCAGGATCATGTTCGGCAGTATGGAGGCGCTTTCCTGGCTGGTATTCCTGTTTGGTGTGATCAATCTCATCAATACGACCCTTTCGAACCAGATGTCCAGAAAACGGGAAAACAGCATCTTGCGATCCATCGGCCTGACCGGGAGGCAGCTGTGTAAAATGAATCTCTGCGAGGGTTTGTGCTATGCGCTCTTCGCGGCATTGGCGACCTTGACCGCAGGGGTTCCGATCGCGGTTGTGGTCTGCGCAGGAATCAGCAAAACAGTGTTTGCGGGAAAGATCGTCCCGTATCAATTCCCGGTTTTGGAAATGGGACTGTTCCTGCTGGCGCTCTTCGGAACAGAACTGCTCCTGTCCGTCTGGACGATCCGCAGACAGAAAACACAATCGCTGGTAGAGCAGATGCGGGCTCTGGAGTAATGGTGCAGGATTCTGCTGCAGTATATACCGGCCCGTGACCGTGCAGCATGGTGCTGGCCCAAAAACATTTCACGGCAAGCAGAAAGCATTTCACGGCAATGAAATTGTTTTGATTTTTTGAATGGATTATAATAAAATGATATAAGAAAGTATGGCGGGGAGGCGGCGCATTGATCCATATTGCAATTTGTGATGATGAAAAATATATGTCCGATCATATCAAGACGATCGTTTCCGATTTTTTCCGTAAAAAAAACCGGGAGATCAGCATCCGCACGTTTTTCAGCGGCGAAGAGCTGCTCAACTGCGACGGGCAGATCGACATCCTGTTTCTGGACATCCAGATGAAGGATATGGACGGTATGGAAACAGCCAGAAGACTGAGGGCGGATCGATTCCAGGGATTTCTGATTTTCATTACGGTGCTGAGAGAGATGGTCTTCCAGTCCTTTGAGGTGCAGGCCTACGATTATCTGGTCAAACCGGTGGAGGAAAAGCAGCTTGAGAAAACCCTGGAGCGCCTGTTCGCCTCCATGCACAGTGCCGGCGAGGACAGCCTGCTTGTGCAAAAGGGGTATGAGGGGCGCATTATCCCAAAAGGTGAGATCATTTTCTGTGAGATCATAGACCGGAAGATCTATCTGAACCTGGTGTCCGGCGAGGTGGTCGATTATTATGAGCGGATTGAAAATCTGGAAACCAAACTGGACGATCATTTTTTTCGATGCCACAGGAGCTATCTCATCAATCTCAGGCATTTAAAAGGCTATAAAAACGGGACTGCATATATGGATAACGGCAGGGAGATTCCCGTATCACGGCTGCGGAGCAAAGATTTTTCCAGTGTTGTCCTGCAGTATATGAAGAACATCTAAGGAGCTGTCATGGAGGAGTATTTGGATTTTTTCAATATCTATATTATGGGCGTCATCGAGATGTCCTTCCAGTTCTATTTCCTGATCAAAATCCTGAACAAGAAACTATGGCCTCCCTTGTATTTCCTGTTCGCAGTATGTGCGGTGCTTATTGATCATTTTCTTTCGGCCGGGACGATCATCAGATTCATGGTGCTTGTTTTTCTGCTTACGGCCTGCGGGACTTTTGTCTGCCGTGCGGACAGGAAGTATTCCCTTCTGTATGCGGCTCTGACGACGGAGATCATGGTGCTCTGCTATGGGATCGTGAATTCCCTGATGAGCCTTTTATGTCCGTTTCTGCCTGCTGTTTTCCAGGATGGGGCGGGGATTGCGGTCATGCTGGTCAACGAGGCGGTGTCGCTGGCTCTGACCGGCTTTTGCTATTATATGGTGTACCGCTATTTTTCCGACTATATCTCAGCGGAAATGCAGCAGATGTTTCTGGTTTTCATCCCGATCCTGATGATATTTATTATGAGCGAGTACATCAATACGATAGAATTTGAATTCCAGTATATGGTCTTAATGGATGACGGGCCTTTCCGGTATATGTTCAGCCACGGGCAGATGTTCGCCATGCATCTTCTGGGGCTTTTAAGCCTGTTCTGCATTCTGTTTTCTTACAAAAAACTGCAGCAGAATTTCCGGCTCAGCACAAAAATTTCACTGCTGGAACAGGAGGAGCATTCCCTGAACCAGTATGTGGAGGAGGCGAAGGCCCGTTACGATGAGACAAGATCATTCCGTCATGATATCCGGAACCATATTGCAGTGGTAAAAAATCTTCTACAGAGCGGGAAACTGAAGGAGGCGGTAAGCTATATTGAGGATATGGATGATATGGCGGAAACTATGTCATTTCCCTGCAGCACCAATAATCCGGTCGTGGATATCCTGGTGGGAAACAAGCTGGGGATTGCAAAAAGTATGGGGATCCGCGTGGACTGTTCCCTTCTCCTGCCATATCCCTGCGGCCTGCGGGACATTGATATCTGCATCGTTCTGTCAAATGCGCTGGATAATGCGATTCAGGCATGTAAAAATATGGAGACAGATACCTTGTCGGACAGCAGTCCGCCCGTCCCGCCAGGGACATGCAGTATGGGGTGCCCGGATGGGTATATCCAGGTATCCGGGCGTATTCAGGGAGATTTTCTTATGCTGGAGGTCCAAAACAGCTTCCGCGGAAAGGACATGTTCAAAAAAGGGACAGGCCTGTCGAATATCAAAGCGGTAGCCGAAAAATATAGCGGCGCCATGAGTATCGAGACGCAGGGAAATGTGTTTGTCCTGCAGGTGCTGCTGATCATTCCGCGGCATCCAGAAAGTATCTCACAGCAAATGGATTAACCTGCTGTTTTTTGCAGCCGAAGAATGAAAAAAAAGCCGGGTATTTTCGAAAATAGAAAGAATTATTTTTGGGATTCTAAGATAAGATGATATCCGAAAAAATTTAGATGGAGGGATTATTATGCATGCGAAAACGATGGAAGGCCTTGTAGGGGCAAATATGAACATGAAAATGATGAATACTCCGTTCCGTGTCTATCAGGAAGCAGAGAGAAGAGGCGATACAGCCACTATGGAGCGGGCAATGGGGTATGTCGGTGAGACTGCGGACAAGGCAGAGGATTATCAGAAAAAAGTTGAGAAAGGAATGAAGGAGGAGGCAAAAGAGGCGCGGGAAAAGGCGAAATCAGAGCAGGAAGACGCGATCCGAAAGCGTAAAGAAGAACGCGGGGAACAGGAAAAGAGGATAGAGGAGAGCAGGAATGGGAACACGGATACCGTCAGCATCAGCGAAAGTGGAAAGGCAGTATCGGGGGAGACGTCTGATCTGGCTCAGACTGGTATAGGCAGCAGACCTGTGGAAGAAACGGCGGATGCCGTTAAGACTGAGCCTGTAATCTATACGAAAGCAGGAGAAGCAGTTATGCCGGAATCCGGTACGAATATTTCCGTTTCGGCATAGTAAGGAACTGTTAAGAAATAAAACTTTACATTTGGCTTACCTTTGCAGATTCATACTTCGCCAATTGCAAAGTTATTTCTTAACAGTTACGAAGGAAAGGGGAAAATAAAAGTGGATCAGAACAGAGATGGTTTTGGAACAGGCATTGAGGCGGTCATAACCAGTTTTAATCAGGGTACGATGATTCTTGAAGCCGTTGAATCTTTATGTACCCAGACAGTATTGCCACAGAAAATAATCATTGTTGATGACGGCTCTACAGATGGGTGTTCCATCCGCATATTAAAAGATATGGAAAAAAAGGCTGATCTGCCGGTTCCGGTCATGATACATTACCAGGAAAACGGGGGAGTATCCTCCGCGAGAAATACCGGTATAAAGAAAACACAGGTACCAATGGTATTAGTTTTAGACGGGGATGATAAACTGGAACCTGAATATACGGAGTATGTAAGCCAACTGCTTCGTGACAATCCATCCATGGTCGCCGCATCCTCCTGGATGCATACATTTGGGATTTTGGATTCCATTGTATGTCCTGCCGGTGGGAAAATAAATTCATTTTTATCCCGCAATTGTTGCCCGGCGACACATATTCTCCGCCGGGACATCTTTGAACAGTGCGGGGGATATGATGAATCCATGCGCTCTGGTTTTGAGGATTGGGATTTCTTTTTGAGTATGCTGGAAACCTCTCCGGAAGCATGGATTGGGATGGTGGATAAGCCGCTGATCCGGTATCGAACCGCTCCTGCTTCATCCAATATAAAAAGCATGGATAAACGGCTGGAGCTTATGCGCTTTCTGATCGAAAAGCATATCGGCAGCTATCATGACCATATCGTAGACGCACTGTTGGGAATAGAAGCTATATCAAATTCAAGATTATTTCATTGGGAAAGTGAAGTCATCCACGCAATAGCAAATCATCAGGAATTAAGCCGGTCATCAGAGGATTTTCTGGAGAGTCCGACATATGGTGACGGCGGAATGGCTTCGGCCGTTCGGATTGCTTCAATTGGAGGAGAGAAATGAATCAGAAAAAATGGATCCGTATTGTATCGATTTATTCAATTATATATACAGGAATCACATTGTTAAGCAGCGTTTTGTATCTCTGTAACGGTATTTATGAAGACCCAAGCGGTAACTTGCATGAGTTAGACAGGGCCATGATCCTTCTGATCGGGATCGCGGCATTTGAACTGTGTACGAATCTGCCTGTGAAGCCCCTGATTCTCAGATATGTGACTGCGTATATTCCATCCCTGCTACTGGCGTTCGCATATGTGTGGTCTACCGGACTGCGGGAACCTTTGGCGAAAACAGCGTACAGGGATATCTGGATTAATTTTACGAGTCTTTTTGTAATATTGTGTATCATCAATACCGTCACGGATGTTTGTAAGAAAAAGAGAGGGCAGAAAGGAAAGATGAAAAATAATGAGTAAATACAACGCATTATGGGAATATGTGCAGAAAAGCGGAAAGGAATCTTTCCGGCTGACCTTTGAGGAGATTCAGAATATTGCAGGGATACCGATCGATCACTCTTTTCTGAAATATAAGAAGGAACTTACGGAATATGGCTGGCAGGTTGGGAAAATATCCATGAAAGAGCAGACAGTGTGTTTTCATAAGATCGACTGACCGCTTTCAAAGGGAGCAGATGGTAAATTTAATCAATGTGAGAGGAATTTCAAAAAATCATTGGAGGAAAGGTTTCGGGAGTGAGGCCGCAAGCGCGGTTAGAGATTGGGCATTTATGAATACAGAATACGATTGTCTATATTCTTATATGAAATATACAAATTTTATGTGTGAAGAAATAAAAATAAGAGAAGAACGAATATCTTCAGCGGAATATATTAATTTTTTAAAAAGGACAGACTTAGGTTCACAATACCCAAAGGAACGGTTTGAGGAAAGAATATCCAAACTTGTAGGTATGAAAAAGGCAAATGATGTAATGCAATATAATCATATGGAATGGACTGAATTTACAGTGCAATAGAAAAATGCAGCGTCCTGTTCTGCCTGAATCAAAAATTGAGATTTATATTGGAGGGTATGGAATGAATGACATGAATGAAAAAATGATAGACATTATTATAAAAAAAGCGGATGTTTTGTGCCCTGATTCTTTGGTCCTGATTGGTGTGTATGGTTCAGCTGTTACCGGAGATGAGTACGAAAAATCCGATCTTGATTTGATGGTTCTGATCAATGACGAAAACGGACAGGTTCTGGCTGACGGATTTATTATAGATGATGTTGATATAGGGTATGACCTTTACTGTACCAGCTGGGATATGCTTGAAGAAGATGCACAGTGTGGCCACGCACATTTGTCTAAGCTGTTCGATTCGAGAATCGTTTACTGCAAAGATAAAAGTGCATTGGAAAGGCTGGATGAGATCAGAAGAAAGGGGGCAGAGCTGCTTGCGTCGGACAGACGGTATGAGAAAGCTGACAAAGTATATAGTGATGCAAAAAAGATGTTTGCGGAGGTCTGTCTTGCACAGTCTTTATCAAAAGCCAGAAGCTGTGCAGGAGCGGCTATTGAGTTTATAGAAAATGCTGTAATGTTGTATAACGGCCAGTATTTCAGAAAAGGAACGAAAAGAGCTCTGGATGAGCTGAAACAGCTTATGCTTCCTTTTGACCTTGAAACCAGGATTCTTGCCGTCATTCAGGCAGAGACGGTGGAAAAGATACGGGAAAGACTGACGGAAGTTTTCATTTTGACAGACGGGTATCTGCAGGTTCCGAAGAAAAAAGAACTCTCTTCTGCAGAAAATCTACGAGGAACATATGAGGAAATGTATTCTAACTGGAAAAACAAAATGGCCGAGGCAGCAGGCAGAGACGATGTGTATTCTTCATTTATGAATTTACTTTCTTTACAGTATATGATTCATGAAATCGCAGAATGTATTGCAGTGAATGATTTTGAAATTATGGATAAATTTAACCCCAAAAATCTGGAAGAGAACGTGGAAGTCTTCAACAATGCTCTGAGTAACTATCTTGCAGAGTATGAAAAAGTAGGAATTTGTCCAAGACATTTTGAGAGTATGACAGAATTTGTGGAGGATTGCGAGAAGCAGTATTTTAAGGAGGACAAAAATAATCCGTAGTTCCCGCTACATAATTCCCTCTACACGCCCTCAAGACAATCTGATAACAGCATAAAGCCCTTTATTTATGGGATTTTCTTCCATTTTTATCTTGCAATTTATCTATGATGTGATA
>CAJTGD010000075.1 GCA_910575475.1 Lachnospiraceae bacterium
GGGACGCAGCTTTGCAACAGCCGCGGGGAATTGGACGGGAAGAGTCTGCACCGAACTCATAACAAAGGGACGGAAAAAGAGTACCGGGAGAACTATTATTTTGTGCTGGAGGCGAAATTGGTACTGCACCCGAAAATCCTCATCAGTATCTAAACGGAATTTGTAGACAATGAAGAGGGGAAGGAGATGGAGAAGCAGGATTGCGAACGGAAAGCGTGCTGGCGTTTGATGGAGAAGCTGAAAAAGGCATTCCCAAGGTTGCCCATCTGCCTGTGTGGAGACAGCCTGTATGCCTGTGAAGGTTTCTTTGAAAGATGCAAGGAAAAGAACTGGAAATATATTCTGCGTTATAAGGAAGGGAGTATCCCTACGATCGGAATGGAATATCGGGAATTGAAGGGAATCGAACAGAATTACCAGGAGCGCAAAAGAGAGACAGGGAAGGAATGGTATGATTATGTAAGAGAAATTGATTATAAAGGGTATAAGGTGAATGTGGCAGAATACGGGGAATATCAAGAACAAATCTGTAAAAAGCGGCGGCGCATGCCCCGGAGGAAAACCGTTTCGTGCGGCTGAATATGATCTGTTCCGGAAAAATGCTTGCCATTGCGGTGGATAATGGATTTGACGGAAATGTCCGGCTGGAAGGCGGACGCTATCTGTCCACCAAGCCTGGGCATCTGGGGATGGGACTGAAAAGCCTGGACGATATTTCTAAAAAATATCACGGCGGAGTGGAGTTTACACATGACGGAACTGAGTTCCACGCTTCGGTAATGGCGGGGCTGGAAGAAACCCGGGAAAGGAGTTGAACTTATGGATCTGAATATTGCGGTATGCGAGGATGATGATATCGATTTTCAGGCCCTGGAAGCCTGCCTTCATTCTGTGTGCGACGAATGGGATCTGACGTCTCGGATCGCCCGCTTTTTTTCCGGGGAGGAGTTTCTCGCCACACTGGGAAAAATACCCCCTGATATTATTTTCATGGATATCTATCTGAATGGGATCAGCGGCATGGAGGCCGCAAGGGATACCAGGCTGACAGGACAGAGCCGGTTCATCTTTACGACAAGCAGCCGGGAACACGCATTGGAGGCCTTTACGCTGAACGCGGCCCACTATCTTCTGAAGCCTTTGACAAAGGACGCTGTCCGGGAAGCGCTCCGGCGCTGCCTGCCCCGGCCTGAGGAGAATTTCCCGAAGCTTTTGGAAGTAAAGACGAGCCTGGGGAATTTCTCCCCTTTAAAATCATAAAAAGCATCCCTCTTTGGTTTCTCGCCTTTGGTGAGCCAGATAAAAGCAAGGTCTCTCTGGCATAAATCTACAATACGGTCAACAGCCCTTACCCCGCGCATGTTGGCATAGGTAACAACAGAATACAGCATGATCGGGTTGAACCCGGTTCTTCCCTTATCAGAATAACAGGCCAGCAGGCCTGAAAAATCTAAATCCTCCATCATTTTTTTAAGGGTATAGACTGGATCGTCGTCGGGTAAACCCAATTCGTAAAAACTGAAGTTGATTTTCTGTTGCCCAAACTCAAAAAAGTCGTTATAATAATCTTGTTTTAACATAGTTTCATTATAACATGAAACGGGGAAAAAGATGGTTGTCGTTAGCCATCTTTTTTCTTTTTTGCAAAAAGTTTCAGGGGTAGGTGTGATTCGCACGAATCACACCTACCCCTGTTTGGAACTATCTATTTCCCGACAGCCCCATATTATAATTGATATTCCTGATATAAGCTTTCACGTAAAGCATCGTCAGTGGCAATCTTAATAATCAGGTCACTTTTTCCTTCATTCGTTAGATGAAGGATTAAACTTCCGTATCTTTTAGCTTCCATTGTCCGTTCCTCTTCCCGGATATAATCCAGCACTTCTTTTTCGTCATATTCAAAGATACTCATGGCCATCACCTCCGCTTTGTTCATTCTCAAAAAATCCGCTAAGATCCCTTCTTTGATACACTCGTCCACTGCCCGCTGCACAGCGTCTTTCAAATCCATATCGCTGCAGTACCTGCGGACCCGCTCTACATATTCCATGTACTCCCGCAGCGTCGGACACTGTTCCAGAAAATCCTTATTATTGCCCGGATTGATATTGATCACCAGTACCTTTAATTCCAAGAGCGGGGATTCCTGCTGCAGGATCCGGCTGATCTCGCTAGGGGCTTTGCCGCTATCACTGCAGAGTTCGGTATCTTTGCCTCTTTTGACGACGGTATCAGATATATGTTCCATATTGTTTCCGGCAAAACCAATAAATGGAATGCCCGCGGCTTGCACGGTTTCCGCCGTGCCGTCAGCACTCATTTCACTCATCTTATACAGGTTCGACAATTTCAGGATAAGGCGTTCCGGATATTTTTTGGTGCCATTGTAAAATACTGTAAAATAAGGCGTCTGCAGCTTCACTGGTGTACTGCCGTACAGCTTTCTGCTCTCTACCAACCCTTCATATTCTTTTGAAATATAATGCAGAAAACGCAGCGGCATATTCGGATTTATAGTTGACTGATCCTCATATAAATGGAGATCATCGGATACGATAAACGCCAGATCATTTTTCATACCCATATAGATCGCATGCTTCAAAGTGACGACCTCCAAATCCGCGTCCTCCGTATAATTCTTTCCGCTGACAGCATTATACAGCTCAATCTGCCGCGTCTTGTCATCGCGGTATAAAATACGGAAGACATTATCCTTGTGCTCCTTGTTCACAAATATCTGTTTTTCATTCACGTAAACCCCTCCTTTTCCGGGCTTCTGAAAAACAGACGTCATTCCCATTGCGATTCCGTATACAAGGAAAAAACAATGCATTTTTACAATCCGTCAGCAATCCAGAAACCCTATGCTGTTTTAAAAAGTATTGAAGTAAGCATAGATTTTCTGAAATGTTGAATGACGAGAAATCAACGGAAATAGAACTTTAGAATCCTTATGCTTTGCAATGATGATAACATAGAGAGGGGATATTTACAAGCATTTTCGCCCGTGCAGACTGATAGGATTGAAAATGAAATGGAAATACGTTATATTATAAAGAGCTTTTATCGAATGAGACAGCTATATGTCATATTGGTTATGTTATAGTATCCCTGCATCATAAGGGCATACAAAATGGGAGGTAAGAGCATGGAAAAATGGTTATATGTGATGATGATCAAAAAGGGAAAAACATTTAACAAGGTCACGAAGGCTGTTATCACAAGGCATGTAGAGAATCTGAGAAATCTGGACACCGAAGGGAAAATTGAGCTCTGCGGTCCGTTCAAGGGCTATCCGGGTGTCGCCGGCATGGTCATTTTTAAGACAGAGAGCTATGAGGAGGCCGAAGCGCTGTGCAGGCTGGAACCGCTTGTGGCTGAGGGATTTGCGTCGTATACGCTTGCAGCTCTGCAGGTAGCGGACAAGGAAAATAATTACCTGCTGTAATGATTAAGGAATTGCAGCTGCCAATCAAAAAAACAGGAAAGGAACGGGGATATTAATGCATCAGGAAAATCATATCAAAGGAAAGCTTTTGATCGCCGATGACGAGCCGGGGATCCTGCAGCTCATCCGGGATTATTTTGAAATGCAGGACTACCAGGTCATCGAAGCCGCCAACGGATACGAGGTGCTGGAAAAGCTCTCTGCCGGGCCGGATCTGATCCTGCTGGATGTAGGAATGCCCATGCTGGACGGATTTGAGGTGTGCGAACGGATCCGGGCCCATGTGTCCTGCCCCATTCTTTTCCTGACCGCGAAGATCGAGGAAGCGGACCGGATCCGGGGACTCTTATCCGGCGGCGACGACTATATCTTAAAGCCTTTCAGTATCGACGAGCTGGGCGCAAGGGTGGAAGCCCATCTGCGGCGGGAGCGCCGCCGCAGATCCGGGGGCGCCGTGAAAATATTTGACCGGCTTGCCATTCATTATGAAGAAACAGGAGTCTACTACGGAGACCAGCCGATCCCATTTACCAGGACGGAATATGGGATCCTGGCTTTTTTGTCGCTGCACCCCATGCAGGTATTCAGCAAGGAACAGCTCTACGAAAATGTCCGGGGCTTTGACGGAAATGCCGACAGCAGCATTGTCACGGAGCACATCCGAAGGATCCGCAAAAAGCTCGCGCAATACACGAACCGGGCATATATCGAAACCGTATGGGGGGTGGGATATCGATGGATTGGTTAGAAGAAAAGACAGAAAAACTGCGCGTCTATATCCGGAACCTTTCCTTCCGCAAAGCAATGGTCGCGTATATCCTGGTGATCTCCGCTGCTGTGTGGGGGCTGTCCTACCTTACGATGGTCTTCTGCTGGCATTGGGAGATCGGCATATGGGAAAGACTTGGAAAAACGGAGAGTTTACCTTTGATCGTGTATCAAAAAGGACTGCTGTGGAGCTATCAGCATGATTTTTTATATACGGCAGAGGAACGCTCTCTTTTATGTTTGGATTTTCTGCGGGTGTGGTGCCCGCTGATCTATGCGGTTCCCGGCATGATCCTGGCCATTTATTTATTTTACAGGAAACGTCTTGCGCGCCCCCTGTCGATCCTGGAGGACAGCGTGGAAAAAATACGCAGGAACGACCTGGATTTTCATGTGTCCTATGACAGCCGGGACGAGCTGGGAATGCTCTGTGATTCCGTGGAAACCATGCGGCTGGAGCTGCTTCGTGACAAGGAGGAAATGTGGCGGCTCATGGAGCGGCAGAAGGAATTGAACGCCGCGTTTGCCCACGACCTCCGGACGCCCCTCACCGTCCTGCGGGGCTACACGGATTTTCTGGCAAGATATATCCCGGAGGGTAGGATCAGCCGGGAAAAGCTGCAGTCCACGCTGGGGCTGATGGCGGAGCACTTGAAGCGGCTGGAGGATTACAGCCGCACCATGAAAGGGATCCGCAGCATTGAGGAGGTTCCGTTCTCCCCGGAAAAAACCACATTTCAGAGTTTGGACCGGAAAATAGAAGAAGTGGTATTTGCGCTGAACCAGGTGCGGGATGTGAAGATCATTTATATAGCAAATCTGCCGCATCAGGGCTCTTTGGCGGGGGAAATGCATCCGGCCGGGTCAGGCGGTTCCGGAGCAGAGCCGCGGCCCGATGCTTCTATCTATATGGACGACAGCCTGGTCATGGAGGTGCTGGAAAATATGCTTTCCAACGCCATCCGCTATGCCGGGAAACAGATTGAGGTCATGTCCGATTATGACGCGGACAGCCGGGAATGGATCCTGACCGTCCGGGACGACGGCCCCGGATTTTCCGAGGAGCAGATGGACAAGGCGCTGAAGCCGTACTATAAAGAGACGGAAGACGGCGGGCCGGATGAGCATTTTGGAATCGGCCTGCACATTTGCCGGGAATTGTGCAAAAAGCACGGCGGCACGCTGAACGTAGCCAACAGCATCCGGGGCGGGGCGGTGGTAACCGCGTCGTTTCTGGCCGGGGCGCCTGATCATAACCAAAAGGCAATACAAAAATTGTTTGTAAGTTCCTAAATAAATCTTCATTTTTTGTAGGGAAATTATAGAGATTTTTATCGTATCCTATGCTTATCGCACAGGAAACGATCTTGTGTCTGTTCAGAGCAAGATAGCGAACCTGGTACTGCCTGTATGGAAAGAACCTGCGCAATATGTTCAGGCCGCTTTCCTACAGTTCTTAAAAAAGGAGGACCCTATGGCTGCAAGAATCAAGATAGAAAATCTCAACCAATACTACGGAAAAAAACAGGCTCTAAAGGATGTCAGCCTCACCATCGAGTCTGGAATGTTCGGACTTCTGGGGAGGAACGGGGCCGGAAAGACCACGCTGATGAAGGTGCTGGCGACCCTGCTTCCCAAATCGGAAGGGCAGATCTCCATCTGCAAAAGGCCGGTGGAGCGCGCCAGAGAAGTGCGCAAGATCACGGGCTATCTGCCCCAGGAATTTTCCATGTACCCCAATATGAGCGTGTATGAGGCAATGGATTACCTGGGTGTGCTCTCCGGGCTTTCAAAGGCTCAGCGGAAGGAACGGATCCCGGAGCTTTTGGAACGGGTGAACCTGCAGGACGACCGGCGGAAAAAGGTGAAGGCGCTCTCCGGCGGAATGAAGCGGCGGCTGGGAATTGCCCAGGCCATCCTGCACGACCCGAGGGTGCTTATTGTGGATGAACCAACGGCCGGGCTGGATCCGGAGGAACGCGTCCGGTTCCGCAACCTGCTGTGCGAGCTTGCGGAGGGGCGGATCGTCATCCTTTCCACCCACATCGTGGGAGATATCGAGGCAACCTGTGAAAATATCGCCGTTCTGGACCGGGGCGAGATCATTTACCAGGGAACGGTGCCGGAGCTCATCAGTCGGGCGGAGGGCCGTGTGTATCAGGCGGAGATCAGCAAGAGGGAGCTGGAGGACCTGAAAAAGCGCTGTACCGTGACCAGTATGCTGACTCTGGGAAATAACGTCATGGTGCGGTTCCTTTCCGAGGAAAATCCCTTTGCGTCGGCAAAGCGCTGCGACGCGGGCGTGGAGGACGCATATATGTATCTGATGCAGGGAAGGGGAGGTGACGCGGCATGTTCGGACAGCTATTGATCAAGGAATGCCGTCAGACCGCAAAAAGCCTGATCTACTGGCTCATCATCCTGGTGCTGATCTTCGTCTTTGCGACACAGATCGGGGAAATGGATATCCTCACGGAGCCTCAAAAAGGCCAGGCGGACTACGGTTACAAAGCCAGCAGCGATGAGGCGGATATCATGAAATTCACGCTGGGAGCACTGGTGCAGGAATATATGAGGGGCAGCTACACCACCTATCCCATCGGCTTCTACAAAAGTGTCACATTGAATGAAAAGGAAGAGCAGCAGATCGGTGAGATCGTGCGGGAAACCACCGGGATCTCCGGACTGGAGCAGGCAGAGGAGATCGTGGAAAGCTGGTATGAAGCCCAGCGCGCCGCCGCGGGGGACAGTCAGGAGATCATGATGAATAATCTGGAGATCGCACCGGCAGCCGGCCTGTCCTATGACCGTTTCACCGAACTGATGGACCAGGCCGACGCGATCCTGGGCGGCGGTTCCAGCTATGGGGAAACCTACCGGAGCAGCAATGCCCAGGTTCCCAAGACCTACGAGGACGCAATAACGGAATATCGGGAGCTGACAGAAAAGGACCGGCTGACCGGAGGCTATGCAAGGCTTTTTTCCGATTACATGGGGATTTTTTTGGGGCTTCTGCCCGTATTCCTGACCGTGACCAGAGAACTGAGGGATCGGCGCTCCGGCATGCAGGAGCTGATCTGCTCCAGAAAATGCTCCTCCCTCGTGATCATTGCCAGTCGTTATGTGTCCATGGTGGTCATGCTGATCCTTCCGGTGCTGCTGATCTCCCTGCCGCTCCTCTCCCGATGTATGAAATATGCCTCCGGGGCAGGCATTTCCGCAGATGCATTTGCCTTTGTAAAATATACCTTCGGGTGGCTGACGCCGACGATCATGACCGCCGCGGCTGTGGGGATGTTTTTTACGGAGCTGACGGATACGGCGCTGGGCGTTCTTGTGCAGGGAGTGTGGTGGTTTTACACGGCATTCGGCGGAGTAAATACCCTGCACGGCGGGATGTATGGCTGGAACCTGATCCCGCGGCACAATACGGAGCTGAACTGGAGCGGGTATCAGAGCGCCTTCGCGCAGCTTGCGGCAAACAGGATCCTGTATGTTCTGCTGTCACTGGCGCTGGTTGCGCTTACAATCCTGATCTATGATCAGAAGCGGAAAGGACGGTATCGTTTATCATGGAAAAATATTGGCAGATTGAAAAAGTCAATTTAAAATATCATATTCCACTGCATATTCTTGTATGCGTGCTGCTGCTCGGCGTCTCGCCGCTTCTCATGGGGGTGGCGAACCTGTCGGCGGAGGATACGGCAAAGGTACTGGAACGGTATACGGCGCTGATCGGCATCGTCATGCTCACCCCCGTGTTTCTGCCCGAGCAGGACAAAAATCTGCGTGAACTGGTGAGCGCCAGATATACGGACTGCGCGGCCGTTTACCTGGTCCGCATTCTGGGAAATGTACTTGTGCTGGTATGTTTTCTGGGGATTTATATTGTTATGCTGCGGTTGAACCAGTGCAGCTTCCCGGCGGTAAAATATTTCCTGGGAACTCTGGCGGAAATGCTGTTTTTCGGCGGACTGGGGCTCGGTTTTTACGGCCTGACCGATCACCTTGTGGCGGGATATATGGCAGCGATGGTCTATTATATTTCCGCGATCGGAATACGAAGCACGAATCCGTTTCTGAAGCTGTTTTATCCATTTTCCATGTCCGCCGGAAGCTATACGGAGAAATACTTCCTGTTTGCGGGAGCGGTGGTGCTGATGGCGGCGGGGGTATATCTGCGGTGCAGGAGGAAGTGATATTCAGAAAGAAACGCAAGGCGAATATCGGGAAATGCGTTACTTTATCATATTGCACTGACTCCATAAAAACTTCTGATGTATCATTGGAGAGCAGCAGACTCGTTTGTGAGATGCTGCTCTCCTTTTCTGATTACTGCTGCTATGAACAAATATTTATTCGAAGGCTATCTATTCACCAATCCCATTCGTTATAAATAGTAGAAGCATTTGATATAAAACCATCGCAATGTGGATCTCTTCAGCGATGGATTCATACTGCCAAAAACAGAGAATCGGAGGAAATGCAGATGAATGGATATGCCGTGCGAAGGATCAGAAGAAGAGCCAGAAGATCGATATACAAAGGGTTCCTTGTCACAGCCCTTATTTTCCTGATAGTATCCGTGATCGTGATGACCGCGAAGATGCTCTCATTTTCAATTTCTGGAAATCTGTTTCACCAATTTAAGAGCATAGAGCTGCCGGCCATGCTGTCAGGGACGAAGACTGCGGATCTGGATCACGGATGGAATCTGATCCTTGTCAATTCGAAAAACCGTATCCCGGGCGATTATGAAGCGGAGCTGATCCAATTGTCAAATGGAAAGCAGGTTGACGAACGGATCTATCCCGAACTGCAGGAAATGTTTGACGCGGCAAGGGCGGACGGGCTGCATCTCTTCGTTTCGGAGGGATACAGGACCCGGGAGGAACAGCAGCTTCTGCTGGATGAAAAAACAGAAGCTTATGAGATGGAAGGACACTCAAAATCGGAGGCCGAAAAGCTGGCGAAACAGTGGGTGGCAGTCCCCGGGTTCAGCGAGCACCAGCTGGGGATCGCCGTGGATATCAATGCCGATCATGCAGGAAGCACGGACGACGAGGTCTATACCTGGCTTGCCGAAAATAGCTGGCAGTATGGATTTATCAAGCGCTACCCGTCGGACAAGACCGAGATCACGGGGACGATCAATGAGCCGTGGCATTACCGGTATGTGGGAAAAGAAGCCGCCCGGGAGATTGTTTCCCAGGAGGTGTGCCTGGAGGAATATGTGGAAATGCTGGAGTAAAAAATGGGGAACGCAGTCAGAAGTATTTTCTATCGAAAATTCAGTTCTCAGGATTATTTTCTGGAAGATGAAGGAGAAAGTATTGAATTACTTTTTCGTGTGAAATATAATGATTATATGCTGCACACTGGCTGATCACCATGCTGATTGGACGGGAGGATACAAAAGTCCGCGTCATGTAAAATACCTTTGTTCACCAGCGCGACGGGAGTTTTGCTTGCTATAACCGCGTTTTTTCCTGCATACAGGAAAACTCAGATCATCCGTGCGCAAGAGGTGGAAGATATTGGAACTGTGGAGGTGATTAAATGGCAATTCGTTCAATGGAATATCTCCAAAGTCTTGTGCGGGAACTCGTAAAATTACCGAGTAAGACAGAATGGGTAGAGTTTAAATGTAATAACAAAGAACCACAAATGATAGGAGAATATATTTCTGCCCTCAGCAATTCAGCGGCATTATGTGAAAGACCAAAAGCTTATTTAGTTTGGGGTGTGCAGGATGATACGCATAAAATCGTAGGTACAGAATTTCAGTACCGGAAGATGAAAAAGGGGAATGAAGAATTGGAAGCGTGGCTTTCCCGGATGCGGGCATGATTTAACTTGCATTAATTTGCATAGTTTTTGTTATGAATTTGAAAGGATAATTGCGGTTTGGTGTGATTTATAAAGAAATATTAAAAAACTATTGTATTTCGCCAAAAAGCATACAGGAAGGAGCGCATATGTATCCGACAATCAACATGAAAGCCACCGCTTTCCGGCTGCGGCAGATCATGAAACAGCAGAAGATCACCGCAAAGGACATCCAAAAATATCTGAACCTTTCCTGTGTGCAGAGCGTATACCATTGGCTCAGCGGACGCAATCTGCCCACCATCGACAACCTGTACGCGCTGTCCGGGCTGTTTCAGATGCCGATGGATGATTTGGTCGTGGGGAACAGGAAAAGGAGGATGTCTGTATTAGAGCAGGCATTTTATGACAGAATGTTCGCGTATTATGAGGGTTTCATGGAAATGGGCGCGGCGTAGGGAGATCGTTGTATCTGCTATAGTACATCGAGCGTTTATTACTCGATTATTAATGCAACGATGTACTGGCAGTTACAAATAACGATCATTTGTTTGGTGCAATGATATGAGGAAGGAAAAAAACATTTACGGATTGATCTCTATAGAAGAGAAAAAGCAGGTCCTGGCCCGGCTCCGGGCAACAGCGTGGATGGGGCTCATCGATTCAGCGGGCCTGGAGGCGGTGGAAGAGCGCAGAAAGAGAAAAAACGCGGAAACAGAAAAGCTGTTTGAAGAAGGCGGGACTGTGTACGGCCTGACCCACTATACGCCTGCCATGTACCTGCAGTATGAGCTGACCCGTTTGAAACTGGATTATACGGTTCATGCACGAACCTGTCTGGAACATGATACCCGAAGAAGTGCCGACAATGCATGCTTCGGCGGAACAGACGGACTTCACCCGCTAAATCCTGTTCAGGGGAAATCCCAGGTTACACGCTCCGGCGGGACTAACGGAATTGATCCGGCCCGGTATTCCTGCCGGGAGATCACCGAGGAAGAGAAAAGGGTTTTTTACGAACAAAATCGAGATTTATTTACCAGATATTGGGGGGACAGCTTTGCTTTTGACGAGGTGAGCATGATCATTGAAAAAAGGCTGCGGGAGCAGGAATATGAAAGGATCGTGCAGGATTGCTGTTCCGTACAGGAATCTGCGTGTCCGGAATTGCCGACGGAAGAGGGTACGGGTTTTCTGAGCGGGCAGACGATGCAGAACGGCTGTCAGGTGGATGATAAGAGCGGACACGGGCAGGCATTGCGGAACGGCTGCCTTATAGCTGAGAATGTTGGACACGTACAGACTTTGCAGAAAAGCAGTGAAGCAGTTTCGGATTCCGGACACATCCGCAGGATTTATTATGTCAGTTCCGCAAACGGATGCGATGAAAATACCGGAAGCCGGGAGCATCCGTTTGCGACACTTTTTGCGGTAAACCGGCTGCAGCTCAGGCCGGGAGACCAGGTGCTGCTGGAGCGGGGGTCCGTATTCCGGGGGCAGTTTCTGCACCTGTCGGCATGCGGCACAGAGGACGCCCCGATCCTGATCGGAGCCTACGGTGAGGGAACACGTCCCAGGATCGAAGCCATGGGTCAGGGAATCTGGTATCAGGATTACGGGACGGAGCTGGATTCGCCCGCCCACACCAGGGAGGGTTATGTTTCTTCGGCGGTTCTGCTCTATGACTGCGCCTATATCACCCTGCGGGGTCTCTCGATCACCAATCATGGCAGTCTCATCGGCGAGATTTATGAGGCTCCCCGCAAAATGAACCGCACCGGTGTCGCGGTCGTTGCGAAAAACGGCGGAACCCTGCGGGGGATCCATCTTGCGGATCTGGAAATCCGGGATGTGAATGGAAATGTCTATGACAAGCACATGAACAACGGCGGCATTTATTTTACCTGCCTCAGGCCAGATGACGAGAAAGCCACAGGGATCGCCAGATATGAAGGCGTCAGCGTCACGGGGTGCTTCGTACATCGGGTGAGCCGCTGGGGGATTGCCGTGGGTTATACGTACCAGTGTAAAAAATTTATGAAGGCGGAGCTGGAGGAGGAGCTTTTTGAAAAATACGGGCACCGGGATATCCGGATCGCAGACAATTATGTGAAGGAAGCCGGAGGGGACGGTATTACGGTGATGTACGCCCTACGGCCCCTGGTGGAGCATAACACGGCGGACTCTTGCGCAGGCGAAATGAACGACCGTATTTACAAATACCCGGAAGGACGCGGCGGAAAGGTGGCCGCCGGAATCTGGCCCTGGAAATGCAGGGACGCCCTGTTCCAGTATAACGAGGCAGCGGACACCCGGCTCAACCAGGACGGCATGGCCTGGGACGCGGACTCCGGCGACGGGACCATTTACCAGTATAATTACAGCCGGTTAAATGAGGGCGGCTGCGTGATGTTCTGTCTGGAGGAGTCGATCCACAATACCTTCCGTTATAATGTGAGCGATGACGACCTGGGGGGAACCATCAGCCCGTCAGGCAATCCGGACGCGTATCTCCATCACAATACCTTCATCAAACGGGAGGGTGTGCCGTTTGTGAGGGCGCATATGGATGGCGGGAAGTTTACGGAGGAGGAAAATGAGATCCGGGAAATCTGACGGAAAGGGTTTCAATGCTTTACGCCTGCGGCAAAGCAAGTGTACTGAGCTTATGAGAGACAGCTCGAAAAGAAAAAAGGGCCGGTGCATTTGACGGATGGGGAAGGTAAAAAAGTGGGGATCGCAGGGGCTGTCCGGGAATATTTTCCGACAGCCCCTGTTCATTATAATGAAGAAGAATCCCCTTTCTTTGCAGCATACATTTCGTTATATTTCTGTTCAAAATCATTTTCCGTATAATCGATTCCATTTTCCAGCCTGTCCCGCGCGTCTGCGTTAAATTTTCCGGAAACACAGCATTCATAAGCAGGCTTTAAAATCGCTTCCGCCCGCGTATTTAACATGGTCTTATAAAATATTTTTCTTGTATCGGACAAAAATCCCTGGTCGTCAATAAACTTGCGGATACCGGGCATCTGCTCCAAAATAACAGGAACCGTTTTGGTCACAGCCTGCGTCAGGGCAGGCTCGTATCCGGAGGAGAGCAGATCAAGATAGCTGACTTTATTTCCATTGACAGTAAGGGCTGCCTTGGGAAACAGCAGCGTCCTCTTCATGATCTCCTTTTCGGACGGCAGGATATCCTCCCGCATTGCCTTTTCTGATAAAGCGTGAAACAAGGTGCTGCCGTTATCGTAGATCGGCGACGCGTAAATTCTTTCGGCCTGCGTATCTGTGAGATATCCCCAATTTCCCATATGCCGGTCGAAGTTGCCGACAAGCGCGTCTCCGACAAAACGTTCCCAATAGGATGCCCATAATCCGTAGTTCCCGCTACTTAATTCTCTCTACATCCTGGCGCACTCATCCTCGGTTGGAGTATATGGTATTTCTTCAGGGCATTTGATTTTAAAATGTTTATA
>CAJTGD010000076.1 GCA_910575475.1 Lachnospiraceae bacterium
AGTTTACCAATGAGCGGATCATCCCAGCCAGTGGCCTTGCAGTTGTCGGTGCTATTCTCGGCAAATGCGACTTTGTAAAGCGCTGCAACCGTATGGATGTAACCCCAAACCGTCCACAGCACCAAATCAAGAACGGCGATGTCCTGCTCACTTATATCGGGCTCCTCACGATGGGAAAACCTGCTTATGAGTCCGTCCATGAGTTTGATGACGACCCGGATTTTTACAAATACGCACTTGGAATTGTCAGAAGCATCCCTTCTGAGGAAACCCTGCGCCAGCGGATGGATGACATTGGCTCCTCCATGCGTTCTTATATCCTTGCGGAAAACATCCGGATGCTAAGGGAAAATGGCATTGTACCGGGAAAACTTCCAAATGGTTATGTGCCAGTGGATATTGATGTTACGCCCTTTGATAATTCCAAGACGAAAAAGCAGGGTGTCTCCAGAACTTATAAAGGATATGACGGCTACGCGCCGATCATGGCATATATTGGAACGGAAGGTTATCTGGTCAACTGTGAGCTCCGGGAAGGAAAACAGCACTGCCAGAAGCATACCCCTGAATTTTTACGGGAAACCATCCGTATGTGCAGGGAGATTACGGATGAGCCGCTTCTGGTCCGCCTGGATTCAGGAAACGATGCCGCAGAGAATATCGGCATCCTGGTGGAAGCGGGCTGTCATTTCATCATAAAGCGCAACCTCCGCAAGGAAAGCAAAGAGGACTGGCTGGGCGACACAGAGGTCAATACCTGGTGGACAAACCTTGGGATGACGGACCGCGAAGTCATCGGCCTGTATCATGCCCACGGCGAATGTGAACAGTTCCACAGCGAGATCAAGACTGATATGGATGTGGAGCGGCTGCCATCCGGCAAATTTGAGACCAACGAACTGGTACTGGAACTGACAATCCTGGCCTATAACATCCTGCAAATGATCGGACAGGAAAGCATCGGCAGGAAGGGAACCAAGACAAAACATAAAGTCAGACGCAGGAGGCTGCGCACGGTAATCGGAAACATGATCATGATGGCAAGCCACGTTACAGAGCATGCCCGTCAGTTGTTGATAGGTCTTGGCCGAAGTAATATATGGCGGCATGCTTTTGCGGAGGTATATACAGCTTTCGCAGATTTCCAATTGTAAAATCGTCCTACCAGGTAACCATATGAAAAACCAAGGGGAAAGTATGCCATTTTTTAAGTTTTTCCAGTATTCCTAACTGTCATTTAGAGCCAAAATCAATCATCATTCATTAAAATACTGTCTTTGAAAGACCATTTATCAAGAGTAAGCCAATCAGATTTAGGATTGGCTTCATAAAACAACCAATTTCACGGATTCAGGTTTTTGTTAATGTTTTATGGAAAAGTTTTTATCATCTATGCGTTTGTAGGATATTTATTAGTGAGATATATAAGAAAAGGGTGGATTAGATTTAATCCAGACAGGATGATACAATGTCGTCTAAGAGATATGCTAAAAAAGCGGAAAAGAATAGTTGACTTTCTTATCAATTTGATAGTGATTTCTAATATGATTTTTGTGAGTTGCAGTTTTGGATTATCAGCGTTGATGGATATTCCGATTGTGGTAAGCAAAGGAGCAGTAATAACGGAAGGGATTGTAGTAAAAGGTTCAAATATAGAATCATCAAATAAGTTAGAGTGTTACAATGTTGTTGTGGAAGAAAAGGATAATGGTAAACTACATGACTTAAATTTGTATTGGGAAAATGGTATTCATAAAGATGATTTTATAAAAGTAAAATATTTGCCACATTCTAAAACAGGCATTGTAATAACAATCTGCCGCAACTGAATATGACCGTCAAGGTCAGATGAAGAAACCGATGTATTGAGCGTAAAGCGATCATGCGTCGGTTTTTCTTTTTGCAAAATAGTCCGGTGGACTGTTTTGTAAAACCGAAGGAACTGACAGAGCTTGGGACGGGGCGAAGTCAGTTTATTCGGGCGGGAGTACAGAGGGTGCAACCCTTTGTGCATGGGTACAGGGAATGCAATACCCCTGTGCAGGTCAAGGGCGGCAGCCTTGCCCAGTTAAGTGGCGTTTCGCCACTTAATACTGGGTATTACTTGACGCAGAAAGCCACAAGGAATCAGCTTCGCTGCCCTTCTCCCCTGTCGGGGAAATCAAAAAGAAAAGGAGGAACTCATGTGAAATTAACAAGGCACAATGGACGAGCCGGAAAGAATGGCGTTTATAATACGAAGCACAATGACCGCAGTTTTGACATTGCCAACAGCGAACACATTGACGAAGAACGAGCCAAACTAAACCTCTATTGGGACTGTTACAATGGCCTCCGCAATTTCAAAAATTCCGAAAAGGAAAATGAGCTGTCTGCCACTTTTGAAGATGTGGAACAGCTTTTTTATTATCAGCGGTATCGTGATTTTGTGACTGGACAGAACGAAAGAAATGTGAAGAACCGACACCCTGAAAGAAATAAGGAAACAGGAGATTTACTCAAAAGCAAAAAGACCTGTCCAGAGGAAACGGTCTATCAGATTGGAACGCTTGATAATCATGTTCCACCGGAATTGCTCATTGAGATCGTCACAGAATTTATGGAAATCGTAAATGAGCGTTTCGGCTCTCATGTCCATATCCTGAATTGGGCGCTGCACTTGGATGAAAGCACCCCTCATATTCACGAGCGTCATGTGTTCGACTGTGAAAATCAATATGGGGAGATTGCCCCACAACAGGAAAAGGCTTTGGAAGCACTGGGGTTTGAACTGCCGGAACCGGAGAAGCCAGTCGGAAGAAAAAACAACCGCAAGATGACTTTCGATTCAGCTTGCCGAGTGCTGCTGTTTGATGTGTCGAAAAAGCATGGCTTACGACTGGAAGAAGAACCGGAATATGGTGGTCGTGCTTATCTGGAAAAACAGGACTATATTCTTTTCAAGCAAAAGGAGCAACTGGCAGCACAGGAGCAAAAGTTGGAAGAACTCACGATGAAGATTGAAGATGTGGAAGCTCTGGTGGACGAGGTTGCCGATATTGCCTACGACAAGGCGGTTGAGGTCGTTGCTGATACTGTAAAACTGGAAACGCACAAGGAAGATATTAAGCTGGTGGAGCAGTCTAAAGCGTGGGTTCTCTCCCCTGAGCGTAAGGCTTCAAAGAAAGAAATCGAGTATGCAACGAAACGATTGGATGGCGTGATTGCCAGAATCACAAACGCTATGAAATCAACCATTCAGAGAATCCAAACCACGCTGATGAAACCGGAGGTCAAAAAAGCCGGAACGGAGCAAATCAAGAAGAAAGCCCAAAATTCCATTATAGAGCAGTTGAGCCGCAAAAAGAAAGAAATTGTAGAGCGTGAAGCTAACCGGACAAATCGGGCGAAAAGCAAAAAGCAGGATATGGAACTCTAAAGCACTTGCTGTTTTCATTTTGAAAATGACAGGTGCTATTGCATTGGAGAGCAAGAAAAATTCTTCCATTCTTTAGGTTGATGAAGTATAATATAAGCAACAAACTGAAAGTTAGGAAGCGATAGATATGATTATAAAGTTTTGGGAAAAGAAAAAAACAATACCACTAAGAGGAAGATTAGCAGTTTTAGTATATATTGTAGTGTTGATAATCTGTGTTTTTTTACTCTATTGTGCCATAAAGCCACCAGCATATTTTCCATTTTTAAAAGATGAAATAAACCGAATTATATATGGAGTAGTTGGAGTGTATTTTGGCTTTAAGGCGTTAAAAATGCTTTTTGCAAAGAATAATTAAGCTTAAAATATCAGTTTGTGTAATAGGAAAATTTGAATTTAAGGAGAATTATTAGATGAATATATCAGAAAATAAAAAAGAAATTACCGCGAGGTATCCATCGGAGTATATTTATATAATGGTCGGTCTTACTGGTATAGGATTTTTTCTGTTTGCTTATTTGTTCCCTCATTGCACCGCCAGAACAAAAGGAAGAAATAATTTCGTTAATTTTAGGAATTTCAGTTCTTTTATTGATATTGAGCATTGGATTTAAACGATATAAAATAATCCTTAGCAGCGATGAAATTATTGAAGTACCTATTCTTGGTAAAAAGAAACAGATAAAATTTGAAGAAATCGAAAGTGTCAAAATTAGACGGTCTAAAGCAATTTCTATCTTTGGTAAACAGAAAAAAATATATATAGACCCTGCTGTAACAGAATATAAGCAAATTTTTTCCGTTCTATCTGACAAAGGATTTATCCAATCTGTGTTACCTCATTTATAAATCCCAGTTTGTATAACTGGCAACCCAACCACAATTAAATCTTCACAGCTTTGCTAAGCAGGAAATCTGAAAAGGTCTCCTGCTTTTTTGCACCTAAAATTGAATATGGAACTTTAAGGCACTTGCTATTTTCGTTTTGAAAATGACAGGTGCTTTTTTCGTTTCAGGAAAGGAGTCACATGAATGTATTTGAAGTTGTAAAAGAAAATGTTACTGCCCGACAAGCCGCAGAAGCCTATGGCTTGAAAGTGGGTCGTACAGGTATGGCGTGTTGTCCGTTTCACTCGGATAAGTCCCCCAGTATGAAGCTGGATGAACGCTATTACTGTTTTGGCTGTGGAGTGACCGGAGACGCTGTTGATCTCACAGCGAAGCTATTCGGTATTGGGCTGAGGGAAGCTGCTGTCAAACTTGCTGAAGATTTTGGTCTTAACTATGACAGCCGACAAAAGCCCAGTGTCCGCCCTCGTATTCGTGAGCCGACACCGGAACAGAAGTATCAAAAAGAAGAAAATCATTGCTACAAGGTGCTGACGGATTATTTTCATCTTCTTAGAGAATGGGAAAAGAAATACGCTCCTAAACAGCCGGATGAGGAATGGAATCCCCTGTTTGCAGAAGCACTGCATAAGAAGAACTATATCGAATATCTGCTTGATATTCTTCTGTATGGTTCATTGGAGGAACGAAAAGCACTTGTGGCAGAACAGAGAAAGGAGGTGTTGAAACTTGAACAGCGAATTGCAGAACTGTCAGCAGACAGAACCATGCACAGTAGAAGAAATCCGAAACAGCTTAGAGCAGAGCGAGAAAGGTAAGGTTTATAATACTGCCGCAAATTATAAGCGTGTACTGCAATATGACCCACTTTTGAAAGGGGCTATCCGAAAAAATCTTCTGACCGAAAGAATCGACATTGTGAAGTCCCTCGGCTGGTATCGTGACAGCCCGACATTGACGGATGTGGATGTGAAATATCTGCTCCTATATTTTGAAGAAAACTATGGATTGACCGTAGAGAAGAAAATCATAGACGCAGTTGCGGTTATTGCCAACTGCCGGAGGAAATCTTTGAGAAAGTCGGGAACCGTTCGGATGCCCACGCAAGAATGGTGGAACTGTTATCCTCACCGGAGGGGATTGATCTTGTCACTTCTCATATGGATAAAGCGCTGGCGCAGCTTGAAAGCGGAGAGAAGAAGCTGCGTTTCCGTTCTGTTATGTCAAAAGAAGAACTCAGGGCGGAGCTTGACAACCTGCTTTTACAGAAGAAAACATTCCCGGTATCTGACCATGTGGAGGTGAAGAAAGAGGACTTTATCACGCAGGACGAAATAGACCACAGGCTCGGCAGAGGAAGCGGCTTTGTACACGGCTCATTCCGTATCTATGATTATTTCATGGAGGGGCATGACAGCAAGGATGCGGCTGATTTTTTGAAACATGAATACGGCACGGGCGGCAGTTCCCATGCGCTGGCGGGGGCTGACCACAGTTGGGAGGATCATAACTTTAAGGGCATCAGTCTGAAAAAGGGGGATTTATCAAACCCTTATGCGGACGTGCTGTTACCGTGGAAAGCGGTAGAGAAGCGTATCCGCAAACTTATCCGGGAAGATAAATATTTATCCCCGAAAGGTAAGGAAGCCTATGCGGAGTATAAAGAGGAACAGGCACAGAAGGAGCTTGAACAGGCGCAGGCGAAGATAGAGCGTGACACAAAGGTTTCCTGCAAGGATGCCATTGACCGGGCTATCGCAGAGAATTTTGACGGACACCGTCTGCCAAAGAGAACGGCGGAGGGCGTTATCCGGGAATACGGCATAGAGCGTGTAAGCTATGTGCTTGCGAATACCGTCATGCACCGCAGTTAGGAAGAACGGATTTCCCCAGAGAATAAGGAATGGGCAAAGTCCATTGAACCGTATGCCATGTATGAGAGCCGGGATATAGTCGCCGCTTCCCACCCTGCCGTGCTGAACGGCTTTATCAACCAGGCAAGGAGATATATTGAGCGTGAGAAAGCGCTTGCGGCTCAGATCGAAGCGGAACGGGAGCAGACGCAGGAAGATGTGCCGGAGATTGCGGAAGGAGAATTAGAGTGGCACATCATACATGAAGCGGATGATGATAACGGACAGCCTGCACAGTGGAGCGCTAAGCTGCCAAATGGGGAATTTCTCTGGATTGACAAAGAAGTAGAAGGGTATGCCCTGTATGACACCCACGATACGGATGCAAGCCCGGTTTCCGTTTCGGAAACGCTGGACGGGGCAAAGGAAAGCGGGGAAGATTACGCTTTAGAATCTGCTAATGCGGAAGAAATGGAGAAAACCACGGTTGCGCTGGAATCCTCAGAGGATTTTGCGGAACCGGCGATAGGATTTTATACCCACCAGTATGCGGATGGCAGGGAGGGGGGCGCTACCGCCTTGTGACAACGGCGGAGGACGGGCTTCTGATACCTTATCTGGAGCATGGCCGATTTTTTATCAACCGGGAGCTGGCGTAGGAGTACATAGACAATCACGCCGATCTGATTGATGTGATCCCCTATGATGATATGGTATTCCAGTCCATGCAGAAGCAGAGCCGGTATAAAAGAGAACAGGGGCAGAAAAAAACTTCTGGACATGATGTCAATCCTTCTGCAATGCAGAAGGATTTGAAGTCCGGCGAAACGATTTCCATTGACGGGCAGGAATGCGTAAAGGTAGATGAATGGAATGCCGGGGATAACATATATGTCGTTGGCAATTCCGTGGAGGACAGTGATTTCTTCTATGCGTCGGTAAATGGGAAGGACTTTTTGAGTATGACCATAAGCCGTACCGGGATGAAGTGGAAGATGATTACATTGACCTGGAAGCCATGCGGGATATTGACCGCCATGAAGCGGAGGTATATTCCCGTTTTGAGGGCGGGGCAGAGCCGGGGTTTTATTATGCTATTTCCCTTACATCGGACGCTTCTGCTGACAGTTATTATATTTCCGTTATGGACGGAAGCACAGGGGAGGAAATACAGAGCTACCGTGACAGCCACGGGGATATGCCTACTTTTGGAACGGTTGATGAAGCGGTAGATTACTGCCACAGGAACGGCATTGATTTCGAGAATGCGGCAGAGGTGGATCAGTGGCATACCATTGAGATTGAACGTGCAAAGGCGGTTCCTGATGGACAGGTACAGAAAGATGGTACGGAAAAGCCGCTGACCGCAGATGATATACAGAATCTGGTCTTGACCAATAGAGAATATTTTGCGGGTTCCCGGACTACGGTATATGACTTTGAATGTGACATACGGGGAGAGCATGATACTCTGCAATATACCCTGGAATACCACGATGACAGAGAAGGTTTTACCATTCATACAGAAAAGGATGATATATGGGAACGGATGCCGGAGCCGGAATTGGAACGTCTGGAGGGGATTCTCAGCAGGGAAGCGGTTTACTTTAAATACCATGAAAAGATAGCAGGGGCAGAAAGCCTTGAGGCTCTGAAGGAGCTTGAGTATGAAATCATGGAAGATGAATCGCCTTATTTTTCTGCTGTTTCAGAGCGTGTCTGGAATGACTTTACCCGGAAAGAGGAGATGCTGTCCGGCAAAACGCAGGAAACTTCTGGACATGATGTCCAGAAGTCAGCACAGGAAGAAAAGACTTCCGAAAGACCGGAAACAGGCGAAAGAGCCGCCAATGCACCGATACCGTACCCGGTAGAAAACGCAAGGCATGATTAGACAATGGGCAGTGGAGGACTGAGAGCTGCGGCGGCAATGGCTGACAAGCCTGCGCAGAGGGCATCGTTAAAAGAAAAGTTGGCAGCATACAAAGCGCAAGTGTCTGGGGCAGACCGGGCAGATACTGATAAAGCGAAGAGGAAGGAGGAAACGCTGTAACAATCATAAAACTAATCAAATTTCAATTATTGTCCGGGATGGCAATTATAAAGTTCCGATTGATTTAGCCGGGATTTCGGGGTATAATGGCATTGAGGTCATATACCTTTTGGGAATGGCTTTTGCGTTTCCACCATACAAAAAGGAGGTTTATGGCTGATGGATACGGAAATAAAGAATGCGGTCAGCATGGCAGACCAGGACGCACAGTATGATGATAAGGCAAAACGCCTGTTGGGAAATAAGATCATTCTGGCGCATATCCTGGTAAAGACGGTTGATGAGTTCCGGGGAATGAACCCGAAAGATGTGGTGTCTTATATTGAGGGAGAGCCATTTATCAGCGTGGTTCCGGTAGAGCCGGGGCTGACCAATATTGAAAAAATACCGTCTAACGACAGCAAACTATCTAAGGATAGTTCGGAAAACGGGCAGCGCATTGTCGGGATGAATACGGAAAATGCGGAGATAAACGAGGGGCTTGTAAGGTTTGACATTATCTTTTATGTGCGCATGAAAGACGGCATTTCACAGGTTATCGTAAACGTGGAAGCACAGAAAGATGAACCGTCAGGCTACCATATCTTAAACAGGGCAGTTTTCTATGTGAGCCGCCTTGTTTCCTCGCAGAAGGAACGGGATTTTGTCAAGACAAACTATAACGACATCAGGCGTGTATTTTCGATTTGGGTGTGTATGGGCATGGACGAAAGCAGTATGGCTTATGTGCATCTTGCGAAAGACGATCTGCTCGGTTCCTATCCGTGGAAAGGCGGGCTTGACCTGCTGAATATTGTCCTGATAGGTATATCAAATGAACTTCCGGAGCATGATGAAAAGTATGAGCTGCACCGTTTGCTGAGTACGTTGCTTTCGGCGGAATTGACCGTTGATGAGAAATTAGGGATTATTAAAACTGAGTACAGTATTCCGGTAGATGAAAAATTGAGAAAGGATATGAGCGCTATGTGTAATCTTTCACAGGGGATCAGAGAAAATGCAACAGATAATGCTATAACTGGCGTGATTATGAATATGCACAGAGATGGTTATTCATCAGAACAAATAGCAAGGATTGTTGAAAAGACCATAGAGGAAGTGGAGGCTGTCATTAGAAAAAGAGAGCCAGTATTAGCATAATTACAGCAACTTAATAACACAAGCAGTAAAGCAGTGAATTTGTTTTTGCGTTATATAAAACAATTCGCTGCTTTTTTGTTTTCGGGAAGAAAGACAGTCATAACAGATTGTCTTTTTTTCATGCAAAGAAAGGAAATCAAATATGGCAGACGCAAAAACAGAAAAGCAGAAAGTAAAAGAGATCACTGACAAACTGGAGGAAGGCTTAAAAGAGCTTTTCGGGAGCGGGAAATACAAAAGCTATCTCTCCACTATGTCAAAATTCCATAATTACAGTGTCGACAACACGCTTCTGATAGCCTTACAGCGCACTGACGCAACCTTAGTGGCAGGCTACCAGGCATGGCAGAAGAATTTCAACCGCCATGTAAACAAGGGGGAGAGGGGAATCCGTATCCTTGCCCCTGCCCCTTATAAGATCAAAGAGGAACGGGATAAGTTAGACCCTGTGACCGGGGAGGTCATGCTGGATAAGGACGGTATGCCGCAGACGGAGGAAGTCGAGGTTAAAATCCCCGCTTTCCGTGCTGTGTCAGTCTTTGACGTAAAGCGGACATCGGGGGAGCCAATCCCGGAGCTGGAGGCAAAAGAGCTTCTGTCCACAGTGGAAGGGTATGAGGACTTTATCAAGGCGATCACCTATGTTGCCCCGGTTCCGGTCAGCTTTGAGGACATTCCCGGCGATTCCAAAGGGTTCTTCAGCCCCACAGAAAAGCGGATTGCGGTGCAGGAGGGCATGGGCGAGAGCCAGACCTTAAAGACGATGGTGCATGAAACCGCCCATTCCATGCTGCATGATAAAGATGTAAACAAGGATATCCTTGCGCCCGCAAAAGACAGGAACACCAAAGAGGCGGAGAGCATTGCCTACACCGTGTGCCAGCATTTCGGCATAGATACTTCGGATTATTCCTTTGGGCATATTGCCGGGTGGTCAACAGGGCGTGACATGAGGGAACTGAAATCTTCCCTTGACACGATCCGCAGGACGGCATCAGAACTGATCACGGGGATTGAGGGGCAGCTCCGGGAATTGCAGCGTGACCGGGAACTGATGCAGGAGCAGGAAAAATTTTGCAAAGCGGACGGTCTGATACAGAATTAGGCGAACTTGTTGGAGAAAGCAAAGACTAGTACAGCATTGCGTATATAATGGTGAATAATGTGCCTGCTATTTTTGTCAGGACAAGGCGGAGGAAAGAGGCGATGCGGTGGCATCGTTGATTGACGACAACGCAGAATTGGCAGAAATAGCAGGTGCAGAATTCACCGTTAATTACGCAATGCTGTACTAGATACGCCGATTAAAGTGAAGGCATCTCATTCAGGCAAATATTTTCCAGATTATTTTGGAGGTAAAAGTTGACAGTATTCTTTAAAACTCTTATAATTAAACTCTGAGTTCAATTATAAGGAGGCAGAAAATGGCACGGAGAAAAAAAGAGCCGAAAAGTGTACACCGGGAAAAAATTGCTTCCGCTGCGTCAGTATTGTTCTTGGAGAGAGGCATAGCGGCAACCTCTATGGACGATATAGCCAAAGCAGCCGGATACAGCAAAGCGACTTTATATGTGTATTTTGAGAACAAAGAGGAAATTGTTGGTATCTTAGTGCTGGACAGCATGAAAAAACTTTATTATTACATCGCTTCTGCATTGGAGCAGCAGCAAACCACAAAAGAACAATACAATTTCATTTGTCGTGGATTGGTTCAGTATCAGGAAGAATTTCCGGTTTACTTCAAAATGGTATTGGATAAAATCAATATTGATTTTGAGAGCCACGATTATCTTCCAGAGGAAAAAGAAACTTATCAAATAGGGGAAGAAATAAACGAAAAGATAAAGGAATTTTTAATATCTGGCATAGATAAAGGCGATTTACGCAGCGATCTGAAAATCATGCCTACAATTTTTATTTTCTGGGGTATGTTGTCCGGGCTTATTCAGCTTGCAGAAAATAAAGAAGAATATATTAAAAAAGCAATGGGATTATCAAAAGCCCAGTTTTTAGAACATGGTTTTCATATGTTGTATTGTTCTATTGTAGATAGTGGAGAGTGATGAAGTGAGAATATCGAAAAAGAAAACAGTATTATTTGTTATCATGTTCCTTTTGCTTGTCGGTTTCGTTTTGGGAATCCTCTACCTTAAAAGTGTTTCGGACTATAAACAGGCAGTAAGGGAAACCACCTTTGAAGATATAAATATTTCTGATATTCCTGACGGAGCTTATGTTGGTGAATATGACGTGGATTTTATATATGCCAAAGTGGAAGTTACCGTGCAAAATGGAGAAATCACAAATATTAACATTTTGGAGCACAGGCATGAACGTGGAAAGACTGCAGAAGTTATCACTGACAGTATAGTTGATGAACAGAAAATAGATGTAGACGCAATATCAGGCGCAACAAATTCAAGCACTGTCATAAAAAAAGCGGTTGAGAACGCTCTGAAAAGCAGGAAATTGACCACTTTTTGACTTATTTGCAGTATCATATTCTGGGAGAGGAGGCTGCTATGGCATACAAAATACTCATTGTTGATGATGAAAAAATGCTGACAGAGTTATTGTCAAGTCACTTACAGAAGTGTGGATATGAGGCTTTTGTAGCGGAAAATGCACAACAGACAATATCCATGCTGAATGTCTATCCGGATTTGATTCTGCTTGACATCAATATGCCGGAAATAGACGGACTGGAGTTATGCAAAATGATCCGCCAGAATGTCGTCTGCCCCATTTTGTTTTTGACAGCCCGGATTACGGAGCAGGACAAAATAATCGGCTTGCAGGTTGGCGGTGATGATTACATAACCAAGCCGTTCAGCTTGAAAGAGTTGACTGCAAGAGTGGCGGCTCACCTGCGAAGGGATGAACGAAGCAAGTGTACGCCTAAAATCGTTTCTTCTCAGGGCTTGATCGTAAATCTTGCGGAACGTACTTGTTTTTATGGGGAAAAGCCGCTGAACCTGTCAAACCGTGAGTTTGACATTGTGGAGTTTCTGATGCGTAACGCCAATCAGATATTCGACAGGGAACGGATCTATGAAGCCGTGTGGGGGCTGAATGCCGAAGGAGATAGTGGAGTCATAAAAGAGCATATCCGAAAGATCAGGAATAAACTGAAGGAAGCTACGGGCAGGGAATACTGTCGGACGGCGAATTGAGGGAGAAGCAAACAGCGAATTATTTTTCCGACATTTATCTCATTGACTGCGCAGTGCTGTCTGCAAATGCACAATCCTGCCCAAAATGCTGCACGTTGTTGCCAGTATTGCTTTCCGCCTGAAATGCAAAAGGC
>CAJTGD010000077.1 GCA_910575475.1 Lachnospiraceae bacterium
AAGCTTTGAAAAGCCTGCCTTTTTGACAGGCCGAATACTTGTACCTAAATTTATCTTTTGATGTTTTTTATTGATGTTCTGTTAAGTGAATATCATAATAACTTGAATTTCGGTGAAAAAAATGATATAACCATATATGGAGACAAAATATACAAAAGACTAGTTTTAAAGGCACCGCATTGTAAAGAGTATGCACAAACTACAGGAGAGAATTTATGTCAAACATCGAATTATTAGAAAAAACCCTCCCGGTCGCGCCATTGAAGATTGTTGCTATGGAAAGCTGCAGCGAGCTTGGACAGAAGGTGAACGACCACATCGTATCGTTTCGGAAAAATACGATCAATGAAGTCTCAGAATCCCCCTTGTATGTAAATTACCGTTCCAAAAATTATCTCGTAGACTGCTGCTGTCCCCGGTTCGGAAGCGGGGAAGGCAAAGGCATTCTCAAGGAGACCATCCGCGGCACGGACCTGTTTATCATGACAGACGTGTGCAACCACAGCCTGACCTACACGGTCAACGGACATCCAAACCATATGTCCCCGGACGACCATTTTCAGGATCTGAAAAGGATCATTTCCGCAGCCACTGGCAAGGCGCACCGGATCACCGTCATCATGCCCTTCCTGTATGAAAGCCGCCAGCACAAACGAACCGCGCGGGAATCCCTGGACTGCGCGCTGGCACTGGAAGAGCTGGCTGCCATGGGGATTGCCAATATCATCACCTTTGATGCCCACGACCCCCGTGTCCAGAATGCCATCCCGTTAAATGGCTTTGACAGCTTCAATCCCCTTTACCAGTTCATGAAGGCGCTGTTCCGCGAGGTGCCCGATCTGACTGTGGACAAGGATCATCTGATGGTCATCAGCCCGGATGAAGGCGCCATGCACAGGGCCGTGTATTTTTCCAACATGCTTGGCGTGGATATGGGAATGTTCTACAAGCGCAGGGATTATTCCAGGATCGTAAATGGAAAGAATCCCATTGTGGCCCATGAATTTCTCGGGGACGACGTGAAGGATAAGGATGTGATCATCATCGACGACATGATCTCTTCCGGGGAAAGCATGCTGGATGTGGCGAAGCAGCTCAAGGAACGGAAGGCAAAGCGGGTCATCGCCTGCACCACCTTCGGCCTGTTTACCGATGGTTTTGAAAAGTTCGATGAATACTATAAAAACGGATATCTCAGCAAGGTCATTACCACCAACCTGACCTATCTGCCGCCGGAGGCAAAGGAGAAGCCTTATTTTATCACGGCAGACTTAAGCAAGTACCTTGCGATCATCATTGATTCCCTGAATCATGACACGCCCATCGGATCCGTCATGACGCCGACGGAGAAGATCCATGCGCTTCTGGAGCGGCGGATGAGGGCCGAGTTTTAAATTGCCGTATGGTTTGATACCTGCAATTTCAAAGGGGCTGTAAGGAAATGGTATTTCCGCGCAATATCCTGTTGTGACCTCCAACCGGTCACGCAGCAGATTGCGGCGAAACAGTCATTTCCTTACAGCCCCTTTCATGAAGCAGCAGCACACGCAAACAGAATCAAGGCTCGATCATCTTCTCTTTCTCAAAGATCCACATCAGCAGCTTCCCGTGGACTGCAGCCAGCAGGGAGCCTCCAGAAGCATTTTTACAGCGGATAAAATCCCCTCTAATCTCCTCCACCCCTTCTTCGGCGTATTGCTTTAATTTTTCCTTCGCTTCTCCTGAAATATTCCGCGCATATTCCAGCAATTCCCCTGAAAACGCAGCCACAAAACTCTGCTCAGACTCAAAATCCGCATAGCTGATTATTTTCCGGCATCCACCATAGACTTGATTTCATTCAGGCGTCCGGACAGGTTGATCATATAACGCAGATCAGGGGCGCAGTATCCGTCCGTATTAAATTTCCTGGGCATATTTACTTGCGCTCCGTTCCAGATACCGCTTCTGAATCCGCGGTATCTCCCTGATCGGCGCATCCCATTCATCAATGATCATCATGAATTTATTGCCTTGCGCCCTGCCGCAAGGCATCCGGCCAGTAAAATAGTGGTTGCGCGCAGGCGGGCATATACGCCCATGGATCATTCAATCCGCAACTCCACCTCCCCCGTAAAATGCTCCCCTGCAATGCCAATATAATTTCCTCCCTCCGGCAGTGTCAGTGTCTCCCTGTATGTCCCGTCCGCGTCAAGCAATACCGTCGTCTCCTCACTCCCAGATTCCCAAAAGAGCTCCGCGCTTCCGGATTCCCCTTCTATCCTGCAGAACACGCTGACTTCTTTGCCGTATTCCCGGTCGATCGTAGTCCCGCCGAAGAGATATTCCGTTTTGGAAAAATTGTCATAGTCTGCGGTATATTCTCCGGTATAACGATCCACACCGCACTTCCGTCTGCCCTTTAACAGGAAATCGCTTGTCAGTCTGAAATTTCCGGCAAATTGAATCACCTCATTGTATTCTTCCAGAATTTCATCCTTGGAGCAGCCGCATAATCCGATGATGTACAAAAGAATACAAAAAAACAGCAGAAAAGATTTTCGTAGGGACAGAGCCGAACATGCCCTGTCCTGCTTTGAACTGTCACAGATTTTTTTCATGCCGTCACCTCCCGGCCTTCGATTTTTCACGCTGGGCCGCGCGCAGGGTAATCCCTTTTTTCCCGGAGCTCTTTTTCCCGTGTCCGTGTACATCCCCCGGTGCCTTGGACGTCACGATCAGCACTGCCGTGATCAGCAGCATGATTCCCAGGGAAGCCGCCCCCAGCGGCACGCTGCCCTTTCCCGAGGTTCCTGAATAGGACGCCGTATCAAATCCGATCATCGTCAGCGCAACGGAATACGGATAAATATTCCGCAAAAGTCCCTCTTTAAAAAACAGAACGCAGTATCCTGTAAGGAACGCGATGACCGAACCGACCATAAAATGTCCCGGCTTCTTGCTGCACACCGTGATGATCGGAAGTACGACAATGTAGATACAGACAGAGAGCCCAATCATCTGCGGTAGCCCCTTTATGAACACGGAAAGGTTCAGATTCGAAAGCCCCCCGAAAAGTCCTACCGCCAGTGTCACCGCAAAGCTGTAAATACCGAAGAGCACTGCCAGAAGCCCCATGACGGCCAGCTTTCCTGCCAGAAATTTTCGGAAGGAAACCGGGACAGTCAATATATTTTTCAGGGTGTCGTCCGTATACTCCCGGTTGACCAGATACCCGCCGATCAGGGTAAACAAAACCGGCATGAATATCTGCGCGTTTCCCCAGATCGTATTCTCCACCAATGCGGGGATATCAAAATTGGCACATTTGAACTCTTCATTCACCACCAGCTGTGAGTAAAACTGGAGAAGCGGTGAACACACCATACCCAGCAGCCCGATCAGTAGGATATGATATCTTTTCATTTTTAGAAACTCTGTTTTTATGATCGATCGCAATTCCATTTCCTCCTATATCTCTTGTTTTTGGTAGACTCTTGTCAGCAGAAGCATGCAGATTGCCGCCTCCGCCATCAACACGGCAAAGACTGCCGGAGTGGACACGAAGTAGGGGCGAAAGCCTTCATAAAATGTTCGAAGCGTCTCCCCCGCGTCTTCTATCGAAATAAATTGATACAGCCACCGGAAGATCATGGGCACCGGAAGGAGTGTGGCTACATTTGGTCCCAGCGGCACCCTCACAAAAGCATCACTGATATGCGTGATATATCCCGCCATGGTATAGGCAAACGCAATGATCACGGATATAATGTAGGATTTGTTACACCAGACCACCAGCAGCAGGCAGGGCATCTCCGCTGCCCAGAGCAGGATTCCCGTTCCCGCAGTCAGAAGGAGCTGCATTCCCAATCCGTCCATTGATGCTCCTGAGAGGGCTGTCAGCAGGACAGCCGCCGCGGCTCCCGCCAGTTCATAGCATACATTGAAAATCAGCAGCACAAAAATCTTTGCCGCCGCCAGATGGCCCTTCGTGACGGGAACGCACATCAGATTTTTCAAAGTGTCATGATCCTGCTCCTCAAAAAGCAGATTGGCCGCCACAATGACTGACAGCGGGATCAGAACCAGAAAACCGTTCTCCTGCCGGATCACGGACATCATATTTTCCAGGCTCCTGTCGGTCAGGATCAGGGTATACATGGCGGGCATGATGAACGTGGTCATAAATGCGATATAAAACATTTTTTTGCGTTTTGTTTTCATGAATTCACAGATGATCAGCTTAAGCAATTCCCTCACCCCCTGTGACCCGTTTGAAATAATCTTCCAGACTTTCCTCACAGATATGCGCCTCCCGTACCTCCAGGCCATTTTCCACAAAGGAGGTGACCACCTGGCCCACCGGAAGCTTCATGTTATGCAGCTGCAGGCTGTGGTCGTCCTGTATCGTAAAATGCCGTTCCCGAAAATGCCGCTCCAGGATTCTGGCGGCCTGAGCCGTATCGGATACGAGAAAATGCACATGCCTGCTGCTTTTTCTCTCCAGCTCCGCAAGCGTCTCCTCCTCCAGCAGCACTCCATGGTCGATGATCCCAATGTCATCCGCCAGAAGGGCGATCTCCGAAAGGATGTGGCTGGAGATCAGGATGGTCTTTCCCCGTTCGTCGCAGAGGCCGCGGATAAAGGAACGGACCTCCGCGATGCCGATAGGATCCAGCCCGTTGATGGGCTCATCCAGGATCAACAGCTCCGGGTCATGCATGACCGCGAGGGCAATCGCCAGCCGCTGCTTCATACCGAGGGAATACTGGGAAAACAGCTTTTTGTCCTTGTAGGGCAGGCCCACCAGATCCAACGCGTTTTTGATTGCGCCGCGGTTCGGAACTCCCCGCAGGGCGGCAAAAATACGCAAGTTTTCCGTGCCTGTCAGGTTGGGATAAAAGCCGGGAGACTCGATCAGGCTGCCGATCCGCGGCAACAGCTCTTTTTCATTGCCCTGTAAGGGCTTCCCCCAGATCATCACTGCCCCTGAGGTAGGATCCGTCAGCCCCAGCAGCATCTTCATCGTGGTCGTCTTTCCGGCTCCGTTTCTCCCGAGGAGACCATAAATACGGCCTTTCTGCACATGGATGTTCAGATCGGCGACACTTTTCTGCGCTCCGTATTGCTTGGTAAGATTCTTTGTTTCAATGATATATTTGGTCATTGCAAAACCTCCTTTTTGCTATGCATAGAAATGTTCCCGGCCACTTCTCCGGTGGGAAACAGGCCCTATTTATTTCTCTGACATGCTAAATTCTATCATGTCAACCTTGCATAAACCTTGCCGGAACCTTGCATAAACCTTGCATTTTCAGATAACAGCTCCTAACTGTTCAGAACCGCAGACTCTAAGGAACTGTCCCTAAGCTTTTTCTTCAGATTCCTGCCAGCGGGAAAGTCAGGCTGAATACAGTTCCGTTTCCCGGTTCGCTGTCTGCCGTGATCGTCCCGTTCATTTTTTCCGCAAGCTGGCGCGCGATGGACAGTCCCAGGCCGCTGCCTTTTTCAGACCGTCCCTTGTCGCATTTATAAAGCCGTTCAAAAATATGCTTCAGATCCTCTTTGCTGATCCCCACACCATGATCCGCCAGAAGAATGTTTATATTCCCGCCTTCCCCGGACAATGTCAGTTCTATTTTCTCCGCATGGCTGTGTGAAACCGCATTCTGCATGAGGTTGTTTAAAATCCGCATATATCCTTCCGGGTCCAGGTTTACCCGAAAGGGCTGTTCCGGAATCTCCGCCTCAAAATCAATCCCCGCGTTTTCCAGCACCGGGATCCAGTCGATCAGGATATTCCGTGTCAGCTCCGTCAGATCCACTGTCATGACATTCATGGAAAATTCATCGGAACCCAGCCTGAACCAGTCGAAAAGCACGTCAATATATTCCTTCAAGTCATGGGCCTTCCGGCAGGCAGTCTCGATATAGCCGTCCCGCTCCTCTCCCTCCACCATTCCCCTGTGGGCGGCGTCCAAGTAACCGATCAGTGTGGTAAGCGGCGTCCTGACATCGTGGGAAAGGCTGGTCATGAGCTGCCTGTTTGTTTCCTCGGCCCGGCGGAGTGCCAACAGCCGGTCTTCGTAAGACCGGACAATGTCATTGATCGAATAGGCAAGGGGAGCCGTAAGCTCGTGTGTTTCCGCCAAAATACGCCGATTTCCGTTCCCATTTTTTATATCCTCTAAAATGTCCGACATTTCCAGAATCTGCGTCTTAGTCCGCCGGACAGTCAAGACGGCGACGCAGATGGAAAACAGGGCAATGACAATTCCGATCACAGCAAACGTTTCAGCATTCAATGGTCAGACCTCCTTGTGAAAACGGTATCCGATTCCCTTTACCGTCTGTATATATCTTGGATTGCCGGGAGTTTCTTCGATCTTTTTCCTGAGGCGGCTGATGATCGCCATAATATTGCTGTCGTCATAAACATACTCCTCTCCCCACACTTCCTCGTAGATTTGCCGCTTCGTGAGGATCTTTCCCTGATTTTTCGCCAGGAACATCAGCACATCAAATTCCTTCGGCGGCAGGTCAAAATCTCCGTTTACCGAGGTAATGGAGCGGCTGTCAAAATGAATCGTCAGACCGTCAAAATCAAACTGCAGGGGTTGTCCGTCTTTTTGGTTAAAGCGGGTATAGCGCCGGATCAGGGAAAGGACGCGGGCAATCAGTTCTTCCATATCAAATGGCTTTGTCAGGTAATCGTCGGCGCCTGCGCGCAGCCCCCGGACCTTTGACGCGCTGTCGTTTTTGGAGGTAAGCATCAGGATGGGCAGACTATTTTCTTTCCGGATCTGCTCCAATGTTTCAAAGCCGTCCGGACCGGGCATCATGACGTCCAGTATGACAAGCTGGTATTCGTCTTTTTTCAGCCTCTGCAGGCCGGACTGCCCGGAATAGCAGCAGTCCGCTTCTATATTTTCCCGTAAAACGCCCTGCCGGATCAGGGTGCATAGCTCTTTGTCGTCATCTATGATTAAAATTTTGTTCATGATCTGTTTTCACCTGCCATCATTTCTGTAAATATCTGATCTGTTTCATAAAAAAGAATAGCACCCGGATTCTTTTTCTGTCAATCATTTTCCGCATCTTGATTCTTGACACGCGATGCAAAACAGGGGATAATTATACCCAGGGGCATACCCTTATGGCCATTTCACAAGGTATGGTTACAGGGTGCAGCCAGGAACGAATTATAAACAATCGGGGGCAGTTCCTTAGAACAGACGGAAGAGGTATCTCATATGTATGAATCCTACGATGTATTAAAGATCAAAGAAAAATCCGGAATTGACTCCGCGCGGCGGGAATTGGAGTCCCGCAGGACACACAGGGAAAAGCTTCCCCTGCCCGGACTTGAACATACAGCGCTTTATATGGTACGAACCGATGACATAGCGGAACGTCTGCTTTCGATCGAGCATTTATATCAGCGCCTGGACAGCCGCCGGAAGGTCAAAGAGGTCATTTTGTTGGACGCATATCATTCCGCAACCATTGAGGGTGCGCGGACAACTGTTGAAAATGTACGCCGTGCATACGAGAATCCCCGTTCGAAAGACGACAAAATGGTAGTAAATACAATCCATGCGATGAATTATGCCTATGAAACGCCCATCCGGATCCATAACATCCGGTCTTTGTGGGAAATCGTCACGAAGGATGTATGCGAAAATGCACATCTGTCGGGCGAACTGTTTCGGGACGGAATGGTCTATGTCGGGAGCCGTACAGAAATCATCCATACTCCGGCCAGACCGGAACAGATCAAAGCGGCAATGGAAAAGCTCTTTCACTTTTTTGAGGAAAATGAGTATGATATCTGGCTGAGAACCGCGGTTTTTCATTTTTATTTTGCATATATCCACCCCTTCTGTGACGGAAACGGCCGCATGGTCCGGATACTGACCCAGTCCTGTCTCTATCATTGCGGAAAGGAAAAAATAAAATATCTGCCGTTATCCAGAGCAATCAATCAAAGGCTGTCCGGATATTATCAAACGTTGAAAGAATCGGAACGTATTCTTGTGAATGGTGAGAAGTGGATCGATATTACACCTTTTTTGGATTATTTTCTTGAAATCGTAGAAGAAAGTATGATTACCTCTATGAAGGAGGATCAGCATCTCAGTGAAAACGAAAAATCATTATTCATAAAATGCGAAAACGCGGAAAAGGCGCAGAATTGAACCGAACTGCGGCTGCTAAAATATTGAGCGTTTCTGAGCAAACTGCCGGGAAGCTTTTGAATGCTTTGGTTGAGAAGGAATATCTGGATAAGGTACGGCGAGGCAGAAAATATATCTTCATATTGAAGTGATTCCTCTTAATCCGGATAAATCCCCACAATGCGCGGATGTTAACATTGGTTGCGTGACTATATGCAATCAATAGCTTATACTTCTACTATAACATTGCATATATTCTAAAATAGCGAGGTGAGCATCATGCTGCACGAAAATCTAAAAAAACTCAGAAAGCAAAAAGGCTTTACCCAGGAGGAGCTTGCCGGGCAGCTCCACGTGGTCCGGCAGACAGTTTCGAAGTGGGAACAGGGCTTGTCTGTTCCGGACGCACAGACTGTATCCCGGCTGGCTGAAATCTATGAGGTTCCTGTATCTGACCTGCTCGGCACGGTTACGATCCCGGATCACCGGGAGGATGCCATCGCACAGGAACTGGAAAAGATTAATGGCCAGATGGCAGGCCGCAGCCGGCTGCTCCGAACTCTCTGGAATATCCTTACGGTCATTGGGATTCTGGTTATGGTCTGGGGGCTGTCCGGCGTTGGAATCGGCGCTGTGAATTACTCCGCAGCTACAGTGGATCCTACTTACAGCGCAGAAACTCTGCATATGATTCTCTCGGGCTGTATATCCGCGGTTACAAAGGGTGTAGTCTGTGCAGTGATAGGGCTTGGTATTGTACTGATATCACGATTTCTGCACAGACGCTCGAATGCGTAGGCTCTTCTACAGTGAAAAAGCCCCTTGTTCGGGGGCTTTCTCACTTTTTGATATCAACGTATGCAGAAAGGCTGCCAGTGGCAGGCTTTCTGTATATCATCAGCATCCGCCGGCATGAGCCTCATGTTCACCGAAAGCTGAAGCATGGTCAGGCGGCATTATAATCTACAACCGCAATTTCTGTCAATGTATTTTTTACTCTTTCCAAAATATCTTCTATTTCTTGAAGAACAGCTCCGTTAAGGTATTCTTCCCCACACTGAGTACATTTGGAGCAAGGCACATTTTTAATAATAATGAAACAGCCGTTGTGTTCTGTCATATACGAAGTTGTAGATTTTTCTACATTTCACTATCATACGAATTACACTACTCTCAAACAAGAATATGAGAGGGGCGGTGATTCAGAATGTTTCACTACCATACGAAATTACACTACTCTCAAACCCATTTGCTGATTCAGTGCAGGATTCATTGGTTTCACTACCATACGAAATTACACTACTCTCAAACTGCAGCTAATGGTTGTAGCAACATCAGGAGTTTCACTACCATACGAAATTACACTACTCTCAAACTATTTTATCCATTATATTACAACAAGAGATGTTTCACTACCATACGAAATTACACTACTCTCAAACTATCCCTTGAAGGCGAAAAAGAGGTATACCGTTTCACTACCATACGAAATTACACTACTCTCAAACGATTCATTCCGCCATTCATCATCTGACCTAGTTTCACTACCATACGAAATTACACTACTCTCAAACGAAACGCAGTGGCAGGAAAGCGGAGACGAGGTTTCACTACCATACGAAATTACACTACTCTCAAACCTGTCAGAAGTACAGGCAAAGGCAATGTCTGTTTCACTACCATACGAAATTACACTACTCTCAAACCTCAAACCTCAAATGCCAAATTTACATATATTAAGCCGGGCGAGTAGAAAAATGCCACTACAACACCGTAACTCCGTACTATACTATATCATTACACATCCAACACAATTTCGCAAGAGTCTTTGTCAATAATTATTGTCTCCGAAAACTTTTTTACTGTATCTGGCACTCTGTTCTCTAACAACAGCACACATAGTTTTTTATAATGAACATATTCATAAAATTTTTCAATTTCATATTCAGTCAAATAAGAAAGTAAATGTACAAAGACAAAACATTTTATATCCAGCAACTCCGATGACACTTTCATATAGTCTAAAATTTTCTCAACTAATGTCTCCTGTTCATCATCAAATCGGATTTCCGCAATTTTCAGCAAACTTTGGATATCCATTTTTTCAGAGTACACCAGATCCCAATCCATACTCTGTATAATATGAAGTACATAGTTCTCTAAATCAGAAATAATCTGATTCCCTTCTATCAGTAAATCGGATGACAATATCTCTTTTTTCAATATCTCACCTAATTTATTTAACAGCTTTCGCTCATTCACTGTGATCGACAACGGATCAATGATACAACATAAATGGTCTTTTATCTTTAACAATGTATCATCCTCTGAGAGTACAAGCCTTGTCTCCTCATAATCACTGAAAGCCATTTCCCTTATCAGGTTCAAAAATATCGCTGGATGCTCTACCACTAACAGACTTCTCTCATTTTCTTTAAACTGGAACACAAAGTTAAAATCTTTATGAGCTAATTTCATAAAATCACCAATCTTTTATCACTCTGTAGGACTTCGGACTTGTACTCTCCGGTTATCACTTCCATTTTTGAAAACTGTTTCTCTGTTAATGTCAAAACCTGTACAAGTCCATCTGATGGTTTATTCTTACGGATTCCCTGAATGACCGCTTCTGACACTGTAGCATTTAATGCCAGCTTACAATAGACCGATTCCTGCATCATAATAAATCCATTCTTTATCAAATACTTACGGAACTTTGTATATTCTCTCCGATTACCTGTCGTTAATGTCGGCAAGTCAAAAAACACCATAACCCTCATATATCTATAACTCATTTCTATAAAACCTGATCAAAGAAACATCCTGTTCATTCATAGCATCAAATACACTTTTACAATAAATTTTAATTGCATGGTTCAAATAATTCCGTTTTCCATCAATCATAATTTCTTTGTTTAATATATTCACCATACGCATTTTTTCATCATGCTCAAATTTCTCCGGCTTCATCCGATAGACCTCTTCATCTACCAAAATTCGAAATGGTTCCATAAGATCCGACCCAAAGTTAAACTGGTTGAACATATTTTCATGGAAAAATCCCAGTTGTGTGATATATCCGTTCGCCGTGATTTCTCTGTTGCATGCGGACAAGAGCAGGCTATATCCATAGTTTAACGCTGCATTATAAGGTTCATCCGCTGTTCTGGTAAATTTCATTCCAAACAACGCATTGAAATACACTTTTGCCGCATGCCCTTCTCGATTGGTCGAATCTCCCGGACATACCTCTTCAATGTATTCTTCTAAAAGATGGAATTCTTTTTTATCCAAACTCTTTAAGAGTTCCATCTGTTTCCGGATTTTTTCTGTCACAATCTCTGTCCAGACAATGGATTTCATTTCTGCCGGCCATTCCATCTGTTTCTTCACCTTTACACTCGTATCGTGGCTGCCGTAATATGAAATCAGTTCCGAGGAAGGATTCCTTTTCTCATCACAAAAAATCACTTTAATCTTCCTCTTTGTCAATTCATTCAGTAATGCGGCAGTTAATGATACTGCCGTGGATTCAATCATTAAAACTGATATTTCACTAAGATGAATACGGGTAATCTCTTCCTGCCGCACTACCAGATAATCCAGCTTGTAGTCTAACTTTGCATTTCGTGATATTACAATTGTCCGCCAGCTCATACTCTAAGCAGGTCTATTACCCGCTCTTTAATACCTGTTACTGAATGACTAACCAATTTTACAGAATCACAATTACTAACTTTCTTTCCAATATTTATTACACCTGTACGTGACGCTGCCCCAATTAATACTAAATCTGCACTCACTGGTTTACATTGGAATAAATGTAGTATTTCACCTAATACTACACATTGTTCTGCCAAATCCAACTCTTCAAATTTGTCTCTCTCTTTTACAAGAGCTTCTTTTGGATTTGCCGGACGATATCGATATATTGTATTGCTTAGTTTATCAATAAATTTATCATACAACTCCATATTTCCCGATTTATTAATACCTCTAGTACAGCGTTGCGTAAATAATAATGAATAAATGTTGCTTTTTTATTGTTGTCGGTACATAATAATTCTATCACTAAAGAATGGATGGGTTATTATGCGAAGGAAA
>CAJTGD010000078.1 GCA_910575475.1 Lachnospiraceae bacterium
ACCGATTGCTCTCTACATTCTAACAGCTTAAGCAACAAGATGGGTAATTCCTTACTGGCTGTAAGGGATATTAACCATAAATATATTGTAGTAGGAAGAAAGTCGTTTTTGATAGAGAAGAATATGATACATCCTGAGATTGTATGGCTGAGAAGCCTATATATTTTTAGGTTTTAAAGGAAATGTCAGGCATATCTTAATGCAATGAACTGACAATGCCAAGATAATATAAGGATAATGTCAAAGAAAGGAGTGGTATATGTGTATGAAATGAAGCGTAGAAAAGGCAATGGATATGTGACACAAACATATGAGTTGAACCGCTTGGATTACATAATTTTAGATACGTTATATGATGGCGGTTTTAAAGATTATTACCATGCAATAACTATTGCGGAAATGTTGGAATTAAATAATGGTGCTCTTAAAAGAATGACAGTGTATAAGAAGTTACAAAAGTTAGTAAAAGCAGAGTATATAAGCAAAGGAATCATTGATAACCATAGTGATACTTATTATTTGCTAGAAAAAGGAATCAAAACAGTTGAAGGAGGACGAGAAGAATGAATTTGAAAGAGAAATGTAGAATGTTGGGTTTGGGGTGTTATGGAGGTAAACAGATGAAAGAATTTATAGCTTTAGGCTATAAAGGTGATGCAGCGAATGGAAGTGAACAGGATTTAAAGGCTTTAGGTGACATCCCAAAGTATCGGTTGCAAGGATTTGACGGTTTTGGTGGTCATAGGGAGAAGGCGTTAGACTGTCTGGCAAAAAATGGTGAGTTTATCGAATTTTTAGAAGATGTAAATGAGCAAATTGTATTTGTGATTTTCGGTGGAGGCGGTTCTACTGGTTCAGGGTGTGCCACTATTATATCGGAAATGCTTTTACAGCAAAGGGAAAATGATGAGAATATGCATTCACGGATTGTATGTCCGGTTATTGCATTACCTTCTTTAGATGAGCCGATTGTAAGACATAGGAATGCTTATCAGGCTGTGCAAGAATTACAAGAGATAGAAGGATTGGGAGCAACATTTTTTATTAACAATAATATAGGTAAAGATTATACAAGCCTCAACAGTACGTTTACAAAATTTCTTGATACGTTTCTGACAAATGATTCATATGGAGATCTGAACAACTTCGATGAATCAGAACGTCTTGAAATGCTTAGAGATAGTGGAATGATGGTTATTAGCCTTATGGGAACAAAGGATAACCAGAGTTTAGACCAAGCATTGATGTTGGAAAAGTTAACGAAAGACGGAATTTTTGCACCGATTGAGTTAAACATGGTTTGTGAGAATATTGCGATCATTCATTCTGGGCGCAACAATTCAGATATACAGAAAGAAAATGTGATTGCTGAGGTCGGAAAACCTAAAAATGTTTTTGAAGGATATAATAACAAAAACACTTTGGTGGCTGTCAGTGGTCTGGATTATCCAGTATCGTATGTCAAAAAACTTGGAGACATGGCAAAGGCAGCTTATGATGAAAGGCAAAGGAACAGGCAACATGTTGAAAAACTGGGAAAATTAGATTTCTTGGAAGCTGAGATCTCTAAAACAGTAGAACAAAAAAAGAAAAAACCATCAAAATGGGAAGTATTACAAAAGAAAATGAAGAAGTGAGAAGTATACTTCTATGTAATGTCAGTGTGATTTCTGAGCTATGTAAAAATAAGGTAATGCATATTTAGAAGAGATATAGAGATTTTATAGAAGTAAATAATAGACAGATAATTAAATTTCTGCCTATTAAGAATAAAACATTTTATAGAAAAAGGAGATTAAAACGATGACGAGAAAAACAATCAAACAAACAGTAGAAGATTTTTTTGGAGAACATGAAGAAAAGGAATTAATAGTAACAATATCATTGGATTTAAGCAACAGGAAAGCAATCTGTAATTTCCATATTGATTTAGAGATAAGTGAGATAGTGGAAGATTCTACAAAGACAGAATTGATTATCAGTAACTATGCATCACCATCGTTATCACTGATTCCTGATGATGTAACAATTCGCTATGAAGAAGTTACAAGATGTGAAGCTACTGTTAGGACAGGTGAAACAAAAGATGATATTGTGGCTCATGTTTTGGAGATTGCATTTAAGAATGGTACAGTTATGGAACTTGGATTTTTATGTATTTAGTATGAATTGAAAAGGAGAAAAACTATGGGATTGATTGATGTGAAAGGAAGAGTTATTAAGATATTAGGTGAGTTCTTGGATAGAAATAAAGAATATATAGTTGAAGCGTACATAAATAATACTGATACAAGTCATATAATCGGAAGGATGTATGTTGCGACTGATAGGACATTTAAAACAGATGATAAAGGATTTACGTTGGAATGGGATAATAAAAAGGATATAACATACAATAATTTGTCCGTTTTATATGATGATATTTTGGCTTGCTATGATGAAACAGACGAATACGATCAACAGATGATATTTGTAATTTTGAAATGTGGAATATCCATTGACTTTGGATGTTGTGGAATGAATTGAAAAAGACAAAAGTTCTATTCCGTCTTAGATTAGGATATTTTTGGAGGACAACTTAAAATAAGCGTCCTAAAATAAGACGGAAATGAGCTACTACAATAATATAACCTTTACTATAATATAACCAATTCTCACCTCAATATAACATTGAGTTGAGATATATAGTTTTTAAATAATTTTTTACAGATAGGAGTGATTGTTTTTAGTGGATGTTGATATTGGAATACGAAAGGATTTACAACCACAATACACAGGTGAAGAAATTGCAGTATTTTTGATTTTAAATTATCTACAAAATGATAAAAACGAAAATTTATTTATATCTGTTGATGCTATAGGATATTTTCTTACTGGAAAATTTATTGATAGTCAAATTGATAAAAACCTTATTAAAGGTATCAAGAAAGGTTTTGAGGGTTTAAAAAAGGAAGAAGATGTTTCTATATTGGATCAGAACCGTAATAATTACATAATTAACAGTAAATCTTGTCGTGTAGATACTAAGAAAAATAATTTTATAATTGTTCATTTATGGGAAATACAAAAAATATTTTCCTCTTTAGGAGCATACGGATTTAACGTATTGCGTTTCTTTGTAAATATAATCGGAACTATTAACGGTAACAGTAAATCATGGCATATGACACAAGATGATATGGTGCTTAGTTAGGGGTTTAGCAAAAACACGGTAAATGAATACTTGTATAAATTAGAAGAATTAGAACTACTATATACATTCCGTTCAAAAGCTAGAAAAGCTGATGAAACTTTTCATAGAGTAGGTAATGTGTATGGAAGATATTATGATAAAGAATTAGTGATACAAGAAGGAATACATTATCTCTCAACAGTTCCTAATCATCCCATTAAGCCATTTCATTTTAATAGGACATCCGTAAAACTCAAATATAATAATTTTCTACATGGTTCTAAAAAATATAATTCCCTTGAAGAAGTAGAAAAACTATATAAAGAATGTATTAGATACAATGAGTCATTTAAGGATTTTCCTAATGATAATATTGATTATCTTGATTTGAGTGTGTTCAAAGAATATGGATTTGATATACTTATTTATGAAAGTAAAAAATCAAATAAAAACAAAATTACTTCTTATGATGATTGGGGAGAATCGAATTCTATGGAAACAGAAGATAATAAGTTCATAGTAGAAGAAATACTTGATATGCCAATACAAAGCGATTTGATATCAGAAGATAAAGATGCTGATGTAGATACTTTTCCTATGAATCCAGTAAAGACAATTACCATTAAAAAGAAAGAACAAAATAGGGAAATACCTTTAGATGTAAAAATTCAACAATATGCGGATGATTTGTATGAGCAACATGGATACGGTATTGAATATGAAAAATCTATATTTATAGTAGAACTTTCAGAGAAATTTCCTGGACTAAATGATTATGAGAAATATTATAACCGTGCTAAAAAGTACCATGAAATGGGCGTGTAAAAAGTATCGTTACGAAAGGAGAAGGTTTATTGCAGGAACAAAGACTATACATAATGACAACAAAGAAATTATCTGGTATTTACACTATTACAAATAGAATAAATGGAAAAATATATATTGGTGAAAGCCTGGATGTTTTCAGAAGATGGCATACAGAGCATATTCCTCATTTGAGAAGAAACAGCCACTATAACAAAGGGTTACAGAATGATTTTAATGAATATGGCGAAGATAACTTTAGTTTTGAAATATTGGAACGTTATTCAGATGATAATCCAATTTCAACAAAGGCCAAAATATTAATTTTAGAAGGTTATTATATTACGCAATTTCAAAATTCTGGAATTAGTTTATATAACTCAGAAAATACACTTGTGGAAATATTAAATGGAAACAAAATTCCACAGAACGGAGGGGATGTATTAGTCTGTGCAATAGCAAATGTTTTGGTGAATTATGCAGTTAAGGAATGTGAGGGTTTTGCATATTTTGAGAAGTATAAGACTGTTAAGAGTGTTTTGTTTGATTATATTACATTCAAAAAAGAATCTCAGGCTTCAGTCATTAAAGAGTTTGAAAATTTCTTGAAAAATAGTGGAAGCAATAAATGTCAGTATACCCATGTGCATACAGTATGTTATGTACTTAATGGTAAAAAAATGAGATATGAAGAGCATGTTGTCAGAGATGATAAGTTAAAAGAATTAGAAAAAATGGCTGTATTGTTTTCGGAATATAGAAAAAAGGTACAAATGGAAAAGAATATTTCATCAGATAAAAAGGTTTCTTCCCAAAATCAGTATAACCCCATTAAAGATGGAGAAGTTAGGTTTAGTCTCTTATTCAAAGAGTTTGCGGAAAAGGGAATATTACCTAAAGATTACATTTACGATAAGGTCAGGGAGTATATGGCTGGTTTAGGTATTATAACAATAAAAGAAATGGAGTCTAAGGGAGTGTCAAAACGAGTTTCGTTTGTTACAGAAGACGCTTTGAATAAAAATATACTAAGGATTGTTGGATGCAGTAAGTATGGAGATGGCATTACTTACAACTATGTGTTCACTATAGAGGGCGCTGATTATATGAGAAAATTATTTTCTGATTTAGACGAGAGTAAAAAACTGGAGTTATTTACATATGGAAGCGCAGCTTAATTGTTATTTGATTTAGCAATTGTGCGAATGGAATATATAGCAAATAGTGTGACCTGTATGGAAAATATAAGGAAAATTGGAGGAATACAGAAATTAACAGCACAAAAATAAAATATCTAAAAGTAGCAAACAAAATTTACAAAATAGAAAAGATATCATTTTTCTATATGACCATAGAAGCGGTTGAAACAGATTTTACTACTGCAGATGTTCCAGAAGATGAATTGTGGGATATATCAGAATTTAGAAAATATCGGGTAAAGCTAATCAATAAAAGAGGAAAAGCTGAGATAGTGGAATTTGAAAAATGGATCAATAAAGAAGATGCAAAGAAAAAGTAAATGGTTAAATAAGCAATGAAATTCTACTTTCAAGTGCGAAATAAAACTGTCATATGTATTGTGGTATATGACAGTTTTTGTACTGCATTTTGAATTGAATGATTGGAGTGGAAGAAGGTTAGGCTGGATAGTATTTAAAGGAAAATAGAGTGGTAAAAGTGAAAATAAGAGGTTATATTGTGGATAAAATATTAGTTGGAGGAATGCGCTATAAAAGGAAATACAATACCAAAAGCAAGAAGATACATGATGTTTAACTTGTCAATGTTCGATTGTCTTACTGAGGAAGAAAGAAATCTGTATAACGAATATAAAATAAATAATAAGATTGATGTGAGAGAAGAAATAAAAAAGAAAATATTAATGAGCGTAAAGAGCTTTTCAGGGATTAGAGAAATTAATAGAAAAACACTCTTCGACAAAAATGGTGAACCTATAATAAGTAAATTAATAGCCGGGTTTGAAAATGAGTGTGTTAGATTATCTGAATCATTTCTTTGTGATGAAAAAAGCCCTAAAGATATTCCATTAATTAGAGATGTCATTATATTGGACTGTCCAGGAACACCAAATAAAAACGAACTTAGTTGGCATGAAATAATTTTAAAGCAAATTGTGGATCGAGATATTCTGATAGACGGAGAGAAGTATATTGTATATTCTTCTTCGGCTAATCAAATGAAGAAACGTCAGGTATGTTTGATGCAATTTGATTTTTTTGACAAATTTAAAAATCGTTTGATGTGTGGGCTGACGCTAGATATTATAAATCAAAATGGTGGATGTAATACAGGAAAATATCTTGCATATACGTCTTTAATATTTTCAAAAAGTGTAGAGCCATCTATTGAAATAAAAATAGATGAAGTTTTGGTTCTTCCGGAGTTTGAAACAGAAGTGACTGAAAAAGTAAATTATCTGGATATGGAATCACTGATGATAGAAGAAAAAGAGATGTCTGTTCCTGTGAATCATATGGATGGTGCGGGTATGTTCATGCCAGGAGTATTCCCACAAAGTTGCCAGATTCGTGGAGGATGGATAAAGGGCGCAGTTTTTCCATTTGACTTCCGGCAGTTTATTATAGAAAAACAGAAAGAAGGACATGCGAAAGATACGGTTAGAGATATATGGGGCGATGAGGTTTCTGTAGACTACATTAGAGATAACATCAAGATAATATTGAATGGCAGTCAATTGAAAATGTGGAAATTTTATAAATCATGGGAAGAATATAAAAATGCATTTAAGGATAATGGGCTAAAAATATGTGTTAATAACACGATGCACTATCCAAATAATAATGATCCTATCGTCTCATCAGCATACCAGTTTTATCAGACGATACCAAGAGAAAATGTCATTACTGAAAAAATAGAAAGACTATCCAAATTGACGGTCGAAAAAATTAACGATGCAAAAATGAATCCTGATACGGCTTTAGAAATTATGGGGGCTGATTTAAGCGAAACAGAAGGTCTTGATCCCTTTTATGCATCAATAAAAGCCTATCCCCAGATGCTTCAAGATTCATATGTGAGAAAACGTATTGAAAAGAAAATACAATCTGAACGAAAAAAAGCTATGTCAGGAAGGCCATATATTAAAGGATATTACAATTATATTTGTCCTGACTTATATGCAGCTTGTGAATATTGGCTTTGTGGTGATGAAGAGCCAAAAGGACTTATACCCAGGAATCATGTGTACAATTCATTATACTGCGAAAAGGAAAAAGTGACAGAGGTATGTTGCCTCAGAAGCCCTCATTTATCTGATTGTGAGCATGGAATCAGAATGTTAGAGAAATCGGATGAATGTAAGAAATGGTTTCATGGATTGGATACAGTGATTAGTACACATGATTTATTATCAAGAATTTTACAGTGTGATGTAGATGGGGACGAAATGCTTTTAACGCCGGATAAAACATTTATTGACCTGTTGGATAGAAGTAAACTACCGCTCTATTATGAAATGAAAAAATCAGAGCCATCAGAAGTAAGCATGAAAAATATATTTGATTGTTTGATTCGTAGCTTCAAAAATGTGAAAATCGGAGATATATCTAATGTTATTACTAAGCATTTGAATTTAGCATCTGAAATAGATATTAATTTTATACGTTTTATGACGGCGTATAATAATTTTTGTATTGACAATCCAAAATCACAATATATGCCATCTCTGGGCAAATATCAAGAAATGTATAATGAATGGATAGAAAGAGAGTATCCATACTTTTTTAAATACGCAAAAGATAAAAAATCAGAAAAATGCTGTAATGATGAATCTGTCAATAAAAGAAGTAATGTGAATCGAATAAGTAGATATATACAGAAATGCACAAGAATCAATAAGGACAATATATGGATAAAGACTGTAGAAGGGAAGAAATTTAATCCAAGATATTTTGAAGATACAGAGGTTGAAATTGATCGCTCATCAGATATATATAAGGCATTGAGAGATAAATTAGCGGAGTTAAAAGTTAATGATACAGAAAAATTTAGGGAACGTCTTAGAAAAAAATATAATGCAAGTAGAAATGACAAGAAATTAGGTTATGATGTTTATTTTTTCCATTGTCATTCAGTATTACAGAAAATAGTAAAAGAAAGTTATAATATAAAAGAACGAATTGGTTATAGGCGTAAAACTGCTTTATATCTTATAGATATTGAATATTTTCAGGAAGAGAATATCAATTCAGATAAATCAATTCTTTGGAACTGTTTTGGGGATGTTTTATATGAAAACTTAATATTTAATTTAAAGCATAAACCTGAAAAATTATTTGCAATAAAAAAGAATGCTTATAAAAAATCAGACCAGAGAGAAAAAGAAATAAATGATATGGTTGAATCTGTACAAGAGGAAATGTTTGAGAAAAAGAAAGTCTCTATTATGGATTATGAATATTCATGGATAAATAATCTCCTGTGTAGAAAGGGCAGTGAAAGTGATCGATATCTATTATATCTTTTACTGGTGCTATACAAGAGAAAGAAGAAGTATATAGATGGACTAGAGGATCAGGATTCAATTACAGATGATAACCGTAATCATTTTAAAATATATAATAATGCAAGATATAAGAAAGTAACTCGGAATACTCTTGATCACTGGCTTGATAGAGTTATTGCAAAAAAGGGGATAGAAAGATTTGTAAAAAAAGAAATAATTAAGAAGATAATATATTGTGACAGTTATGATAAAATATATTTAAATTTGCCAAAAGAACCTCAATCTGTTCCAAAAGAATTATTTTCTGTAACGCATAGTAATCCTATGATCGATTATTACATATATTCTGGAGAGAAAATAATAAAAAAATGTACAGTGTGTAATAAAGACTTTGTTGTGGAAGGCGGGAATGTTAAAACATGTAGCCTAAAATGTTCACGTATAAACGAACTGAGAAATAAAAATAAATAAGTTATAGAACAGATAGAATAATTAAGAGTTTTGATTTTTCCCAGAGTGCTTGAAAATCCTTTGAAATAGGGCGTTTTTAGCACTCTTTTAAAAATTGCAGATTTACATATAAAAGAGAGGGAAGGTGAGAGAGTTCCTATCTTTCTCATTGATATATTAATTGAAAGAGGTGAAATAATGGATACATTGAATATTATTGTGAGAAAATATTTAGAAATTAATGGCATTAGAGTTGGTCATTTTGCGGATTATATCGGATGCGAACAATCACGTTGTAGCAGATGGTTAAGTGGAGAAGGGAAATTGAGACCAATACATATAAAGAAAGTGCATGAATTTCTTGACGGAAAGTTTTTAAAATCCGTTGATGATATTATAAAGAAAGAAGGTAGTTATTATAAAGGCAAATATTAATGATGTATTGAAAGAATATTTGATTCAGCTATTAGATGAAAAGTTTTATACAACAACTGATCTTGATGAGTTATCCAAAATTAATCAGATTTATAAATTGCTAGGGCATGAAACAGAGTCCTGGTTATCGGCAATTCAGCCCCAAAATCCAATTAAATAAAAAGTCAAATAAAAACTGAATATCAAAAACAACAAACAAAAAGAAGGTGAAAAACTATAGCTAAATTTTCAAGTATGGCAGCATTAAAAGCTGCGATTCAAAAAGAAATGTATGAAGCCTTAGAGGAAACGGTAGAAGATTCATACCAAGATCTCAAAAATAATGTGAACCATTTTTACGATTCACCAGAAGGCAGATATAAGCGTACTGGACAGTTACGGGACTCTCCGCAGTTAGATGGCATCAATTGTAACGGTGATTCTGCGCAAGGACAAATATCAATAAATACAGGTACTCAATATGATCCATCCGGGCGTGATACAGCAACCATTTATGGATATGCTGAGGCAGGAGGCCTTTTAGGGAATGGCGGTTTCTGGGAAAGAACAGCTGAGCAAATTCAAGACAATATTGATGAGTCATTTGGAAAGCGGTTTGATTGAAAAATAGACTAATCGAGAATAAGAATAAAAAGGAGAAAAACTAAAAATATATATGAGCAAAAGCGAAAATATTATAAATGGAACTGTAAATTTTGAGAATGCGGAAATCGGAAAAACATACATTATGGAGTTGACATCAGGAGCAATCATTTCAGGAGGATTGGTTTCTAAATATGAGTTCTTGAAAGATGGATCGGTAGTTCAAGCGTATACAATTGCTTTCAATAACTCTAAAGTAATTGATATTCAAGTAGACGAAATTGAACGGATGGATTTAGTGGAACATCATAACGAAAAGCATAAAAGTGTTTTGGAATATCTGGAAGAGTTCCAAGAAAAGCATAAAGTAAAATGTTTTAATGAAGATGGAGAGTTGTTGTCAAATTCAACAATTTTAGGTGAAACTATAATTGGCAAAAAAGTATGGGACGATTTGCAGGATGAAGAGAAAAAGGAATTCATTGAGAAGGTCGATTTAACTGTAAATGATATTGTAGAAATTATAAACGTATGTATAAAGTACATAAAAGAAAATAGTAGAATGCATGATGCCAGATTGAGGATGTTAGATGAAGCGGTGAGACTTATGGATAGATATAAGGAAGCACAAGAGAAATATCCGCATATTGATAAAATTTATGAAGTGTTCTTCAATGATTTAAGAATAAGCGAATTGCTGAATGCGATTTAGAAGATATCCAGGAGGTTGAAATATACCTCCTTTTTCTATGTTGAAAGGAGTGTGAAAAATAGTTTAATGAGCGAATTTATTGCAAAAATAAAAGCGGAACTCGATTCAAAAGAAGTAGAACAAAAACTAGATGAACTTACAAAAGGAAAGAAGAAAGTTAAGCTAGAAGTCGATGACTCGAATATAGATAATATAGCAAAAAAGACTGATAAGTTAAAAGATAAAAACATTAAACTAAAAACAGATGTATCAGGCTCAGAAAAGATTGATAACGTATCTAAAAGTTTAAGTGAGGCAGAAAAGAGCGTTGGATCGTTTAATAACTCTGTGAAAGGTCTTGCGAAACTGGGTGCGTATATCAATGTATTTCAAGAGATTGAGCGTGGTGCAAAAGCAGCGGTGAAAGCTGTAGAAGAGATTGATAAGTCAATCGTTGACCTTCAAATGGCTACGGGAGACTCGTATGCAAATGTTAAAAATATGGTCAGCGGTTATAACGATTTTGCAAAACAGTTAGGCGCTACTACCACAGAAGTATCAGCAGGTGCAAGCGACTGGCTGAGACAGGGTAAAAGCATTGCAGAAACAAATAAACTGATTCAAGATTCTATGGTGCTTTCTAAAGTGGCAAATATAGGATCTGAGGATTCTACCAAATATCTCACGGCTATGATGAAAGGATACCATAAATCAGCAGAAGAAGTTAGTGCAATCAACGATTCATTAACATCTATTGACTTAGCAGCTGCTGTTGATGCAGAATAAACGCATGAATGAACATGTAGGGATATTACAGAAAAAATTATGCATATTTACGAAGGTATATTTTTCCAATACTCTTTATCTGACATCGAAAATCGTGTATACTATGCCTGAAATGAAC
>CAJTGD010000079.1 GCA_910575475.1 Lachnospiraceae bacterium
TAAGAGGTATTCTATATGGAATATTATGCTGAGTAAACAGAAAGAAAATCATAGGTTTTATTAATGATTGCAGATAGTTACTCTGCATAATATTTAACTCCGCATTAGACTGTTTATGTGGTTATCCACATAAACAGTCAATAATCGCAAAGTCATACTCCCCTTTTACGCTGTTGAGATACTGGCGCAGTATCGTTTCCCTGCTCATAACATTTACCAAGGCCGTTTCCAAGCCTGCCAGTTCGATATTTGCCGGGATAAAATCAATCCCTTCCTCATGGTGGATAATGCCCTCACCTAACTCTGCATCCTCGTCGTTGATTACCTTTTCCATGATGTTCACTAACGTCACATCCAGCTCGTCCGGCTCCGCAATCCCCAGGCTCACCGCCATGCTGCCCTGCGCATCTGCCTCTACCAACAATACTTTCTTGCCTGCCCTGGCAAGCCCAATCCCTAAATTCACACACGTTGTAGTCTTGCCGACTCCGCCTTTCTGGTTTGCTACTGCGATCACTCTGCACATATATACTTTCCTCCTGATTCTCCAATCTATTTTTCTGTTCTTTCCACTTCCGCATATACACGGAAATACTTATTTGTCCCTTTGTTTGCAAATGGTTCCGACACTTCTTTCACATCCACGCCTTCATGCCGCTCCAAAAGCCGCCGGAACCAGTGAAGGTCTTTCTTTGTCCCCTGCATCCTGATTTTAAGCATATAAATCCTCCATATCCACGTAAAAACAGTATTCTGGATAGCGGAGCTTGACTGCCTCCCAAAAGTATCTGGCATAGCCGCAGCAGAATAAATCTTCCACCGTATAACACCGGCACTCTTTTAATTGTTCCTCCGCATCCTCCGTATCATAGACACTTGGTGTGCTATTACAATAGAGATTAAACGCCATCCGTACAATCTTTGCGCTTCCGCTTGTCTGCCAGCCTTCATGCAGGCACTCTGTTTTTACGCATCCTGTTTTAAAATCATAAATCCTGTCTACATTTACCCTGGTATCCCGGTCAATCCCAAGGCAATATACCAACGCTTTGTGGTACACATCCTGGTACCTGCATTTCTGCAGATATTCTTTATAAAATTTCTTGTGTTCATCATTCTTGAAAGTAATTGTGCGAGTATCTTTCTTTCCTGCACCTTTCGCTGTATTCGCTGCCATAACCTGTCCTCCTTATCTTATCTGCTTGTTTTTTTATATTCTTGGGAGCTACACTCCCAAACCCTTGTGGATTCGTGCTGCCAGTTACCCAAAATACGGCTAACTGTCAACCCGAATTTGCTTTTGCCCCAGAGAACGTTTTTTCACTCCTGACCTTAACGCTGTGTTTGCCATTTTCTTTTCCTCCAATTCAAATTTATTTTTTGACCATAACAAAAAAGGACACTTCCCTAAAATTTCTTTTAGAAAAATGTCCTTAAAGTGCTTACTGTATTAAGTTGGCTCATGTACCAATCAACGCATTATCAGGCATTATCCCGCATTATGCGTTGCAAATTTGTTGCAATTTTGTTGCAAAATCTGAATCGAAGTACCGCAAACCCTTGAAAATACTGGCTTTATTTGTCCAAAGACTTCATTGTCGGGATTTTAAGTCAGTTTAATTTAAAATGGCTTATTTCCCTTTAACTAGCCGCTTTTCCGCATCCCCACCACAGCCATATAACGCTATTTCATTGATTAAAACCTTTGAATTTGTCGTACTCTTGTCGTATGGCACACAAGTTGTCGTACCCTCTGTCAGTCCTAGCCGGACTCTTTCCTAAAATACATCCAATTTGTGTGCTAAATTTTCAATCGCTTCCTGTTTCTTTGCATCGGTAACTTCCGCATAAATGTCCATCGTGGTTTCAATATTAGCGTGTCCCATTATGGACTGGATCACCTTTAAATTTGTTTCATTCTCGCAAAACCTCGAACAAAATGTATGCCTCAAATGATGACATGAAAAATGTGGTATTAGCACTGGCTCCCGGTGTTGCTTGGAAGCATTAACCACTTCTTCTGCATTGTACGATTCGTATATACGCTTGATTGCCCGGTTGATAGACTGCGGATTGTGGACATACCCAAAACGGTTCATAAAGATAAAACCTTTCATCCCATCAATCTCCGTTTCATTGAATCCATTTTCCTGCTGGTCTGCAAGCTCCTCCCGGAGTGCATCATAGACCGCATCCATCATCGGAATACTGCGTATACCCGCTTCTGTCTTTGGGAGTGATATAGAAAATGTACACATCGGGTGTTCCTTAAATTCTCTGCTGTAATAAACCAGACTGTGGTTGATGCTGATTACACGTTTTTCAAAATTTACATCTTCCCACCTTATCCCGATTGCTTCCCCAATCCTGCACCCCGTCCCTAATAAGAACTTAAATAAAGATGTCCAACGGTAATATGTAGGATTGCTTTCTATATAGTTTATAAAGGCTCTCTGCTGTTCCAGAGTTAAAGCGTGTCTTACGCCATGATTTCTCCCTGGCTGTTTTTTGATCTGCGCCATAACCCCGTCACTCGGATTGTTGCGGATAATATCATCCCGCACCGCCAACTGGAATGTTGGGTGAAGCACCGTATGGATTGTTTCTAATGTGTTAATCTGCATTTCCTTATCTTTCAGCAAGTGCTGGTAGAATTGCAGCACATCAGAAAACTTTATCGCTGCGATTTTCTTCTTCCCAAACCCATTACGGATAAAACGGTCATACATATATTTGTAGTTCCTCATGGTTGTTCCCCTGAGTTCTGACTTTGTGGATATATACCTGTCAAAAACAAAATTGACCGTTGCACTGCCAGCCACATAAGTATCCAATCCGTCTAACTGGTCTTTAATCAGCTTTTCTTCCCTCTCACGCAGTTCCATAATATCTTTAGAGTAAATGCTCCGGCGTTTTCCTTCCGGATCGGTATAAGTATAAACATACTTACCATCGCAACTGCGCTGAGTTTCACCCTTCCTTAAAACCCTCCCTTTATTATCCTTTCTTGATTTTGCCATCTCTGCTCCTTTCTCAAGGAAAGAGATTTCGTACTAACTACTTATCGGTTCTTCCATTGCATACTGCAAATCAATCCCCTTTTGTAGCACCTGCGTTATGGTCATGTCATGTTTGGACGCATATTCCCTGAGTTTTGCGGCTTCTTCCTTTGTCAGCTTCAACCCGATAAGGCTTTTTTTCGGATTGTCAGACTTTGGTCTGCCTGTCCTCGCCACAATATACACCTCCATCCATTTCATAATCATTATACTTTCAGTTTAACCAAAAGTCAATACTTATTTTGGGTTATACGAAAAATCTTTCTTTCCTGCATATACACAAATTTACTATTTCACACGAAATGATTCCAGATACTGGTCAAACACATCCAAATCCACCAGTACCATTCTATCAATTTTCAATATAGCTCCCGCATCTTTCGCCAAAGTCTGAAATTTATTCATTCCCATGCTGTACATTTCTGCACCTTCTTTATATCTGACTAACCTCTTTTTGTTAATCGCCTTCGGTATTCTCTGCATCAAAAATATCCTCCTAATTCTTTGCACTGTTATTTCATTGACCGGACTGCGGCTTCCCCGCAGCCCGGAAAAATCATTATCACAGATATGCTTCATCGCCCCATGTAACTGCTACATATTTTGCCCGATCTCACTCGCTCCTTGCCTTTGCTTCAATGTCCTGCTTCAACATTTCCTCGCATTTCACCTTGTTTCAGACAGGGCAGGTACGTCATGGCGCATCTGCTTAGTGGCTCTGCATATCCTCACATCCTGTATGCAATACAGTATTCAATTTTCAAGGTACACTGCTATAAATCTGTCAGCTATGGAAAAGGGTAACTAACCGCCCTTTATACCGCTTCAAACGCCAGTATTTTTGTAATCAGCTTGGTTTCCAGTCTCCGGCGAAGCGTTTCATCAATACAGAAATGAAGCTGTCCACTCTCGTCATACATCTTCCGGGCGGACAGGGAAATTATGTATCCTTCATAATGCTTCAACACTGTATTGATTGCCATTACGTCACCCTCTGATGCTGCCTTAATGATATGGAAAGGCAACAAATTTTTTTCTTCTCTGTTCTTACATCTCTTTTTCATCCGCTTTTCCCTTCATAATCTTTTTTAAAATCTCAAGTGAGCGTGTCCGGTGTTCATGGACTGTGCTGCGGACAAGGTTCATTTCCCTTGCGATGTCCGCATCGCTCATCTCCAGAAAGTAAGAAAGCAATATTACATTCCGTTTCCGTTCTGAGAGAGTCTGCAACGCTTCCGCAATCAAGGTATCTTTCACCTCAATATCATATCCATACACTGTGAAATGACTGTTTTCCACTCCATACTCATCCATAACAAACAACCGATTCAACTCCTTTTCAGACAGTTCAGAGAACATGGCTTCATGCCGCCTGCGGTATTCTATATATCTGTAATAGCTAGCGGCTTCACCTTTGAGCGACATTTGACACAGACGGTCAAACTGATGCCGGATTGTCATTTCATCGTGGAAAGAAGGTTTCTTCATACGAGTTCACCTCCTCCCCGCTGTGACGTGACAAAGGCATGAGCTTTTCCCCTTCCGCCTATATCTCCCCAACGGGGCATGGCGAATGTTCGGGTGTGCAAAAATATTTCAGATTTTTTCTTTCGTGGCCACTTACTCCTTTCATCCATTTTTATATGCAAATAGATGAGGTGGGGAGCGACATCTGGCCTGATGACGAAAAATATTGAATAAAAATAAAACACCAAGACGCTTATTAAGCTTCCTGGTGTTTTTCTTTTTTAGATCCAAATAAATACTATGATATCGTTTAGAGCAGTGTAATAGTGCATATTTTTGATCGGACTTATCCCACTGGGGAATCGGAATTTTTTTGACCAATACCTGTTACATTGTTGTTCTTGAAAAGTAAAGCCACCCATGAATTACTCCCACAGCAAATCACAGGTGGCTACACAAGTAAGCCCTGCTGTAAAAAGCTGTTTTTTTATTTGCTTCAGCAGAGCTTCAAGTATTTAATTTTAGATACATATATTAGCGCTTATTTAATATATACATTAATGAAATGTAAATTCCGAATGTCTTGGCTTATTTATACCACTAATCTTCACAACTCCTAAGGCGCTCAATAATGCTTTGCCCCTGCGTCCTTTGGTAGATAAGCACAGGAGCCGCCATACACAAGATAAGCACAATGCCAAGTAAAATAAGATTCCTCATCCACGGAACCGTAAACGAAATCCTGTAAGCAGCCGTCATATCAAAAACAATATAGCTGACTGGAAACCCTGTGATGAACGATAAGAAAATCGAGACCACAGCATATCCAATCCCCTCTGTTCTTAACATTTTCCTGATCTGTCCAGCCGTCATTCCTATACTCTCCAGTGCCGCAAATTCCCTTGAACGGTTCTGTACACTCGCTGCTATCGTATTCAGGTAATTCAACACTGCCAGAACCGCAATAATGAATCCAACGCTATTGCCCAATACCGTTACCTGGTTTTCTGTGTTCTTCATCTCCGTGTACCGTTCCAGTTTTGACTCATAAGAAATTTTCTTATCATTTTTAAAAACATCCCTGACTTTTTCTTCGGTTTCTTTTGCATATGCTTCTTCATATTCCACATTAATCAATTCGGTAAAAAGTTCACCCCTGATTTCCTTCGCATATTTTTCGCTGACAATCAGATCCGGTACACTGCCCCCACTAAAATTCGCTGGATTTATATAGCCGTCCCCTACGGCCGCTATCTGGATGGTATGCTCCTTTTTCTCCCCCGTCTCATCCGGGAAATAAAACCGTACCGTTTTTCCGGTCATTCCATTATCCCCCTCAGTAAAATATTTGGAAGCCACAGCAATTTTTCCCTGTTCAAAATCATCCTGATCCAGAATATTTCCGAGCCCTTCATTCAAGATTTCAAAACCTTTTTCATCTACACTGATAAAACGAGGCGCAAAATAACCATGCTCGGGTTTCTGCCGGTATAATTCCATATCTTCTTCATAATTCCCCGGACTGTATCTTGACTGATACAACTCTTTGAAATAGTCTTCGTAAACCTCTTCCTGATAAGGGACTATCACTTCTTCAGAAGTCACTTTACTTACCGTTTTTACACCTTCTATCGCTTCTACCCGGGATATCTTATCCGCCGAAATAAGCTGCTGCCTGTCATCGTCAAGCGTTGTCTCATTTTTAAACTGGATATCATAAGGATAAACTTCATTCAGAATACGCTCCGCATCATTTTCTCGGATGATTGTATTTACAACCATAAATATGGATATGGCAATCACAAAGGATGTAAAAATAATAACCGCCTGTTTTTTATCCCGGAACATATTCTGTACCGCCATCGAATAGATCCCGCCGCTTTCCCGTCTGCGGTTTTTTCTCTTACCTGAACCAACAGTATATCGGATGGCTTCAACCGGAGAGCAGTCTCCCGCTATCTTTGCCGGTTTTTTGCAACTCATTAGATTCGTTAAAAACGCAAAGCATCCTCCGAGCAGAAATACCCATATCTTCACTGATACAACATCGCCTGCGGCAATCCCAGGATTTACAATATGCAATAACCGTGGAATTACTATTTTCGCAACAGCAGCAGCCAGAAGCAGTCCAAAAGGAATCCCTGCCATGGCGTTCCAAACTGCCTGCTGATAAATCATTCTTTTTAATTGGACGGATGTCATCCCGACCGTTTTAAGCTGACCGTAATACCGGATATCTTTTGAAATCGAAATATACATGGTATTATAGATAAACAGATATCCGCTAATAAAAATCATAACCAGCAGAACAGCCAGTCCGGCAGCCATCATGAGAAAATGTGAAATCGTATCATAATCAGCAGAAAGGTATTGGTTTCTGTCCAGAACAATCTCCTCCTGCATTTTCGTAATGCCTTTTTCAGAATACAACGGATTCTTCAGTGAGATTTTCAAAGAGCCCTGTGTAAAATCCGTCTGTTTCACACCGGTTTCCTCAAAAAAATCTTTCGATACATAACCTCTCGTTACTCCGGTGTAATCCGTATACCATCCACTGAGAATAAATTCTTTCTCCAGACGTTTCTCGTCCGAACCTTCTTCCAATGTAAAATAGGTAACAGGAATCCTCATTCCTATTTCCGGCTTTTGAATGCCCATCGCTTTTAGCGTATTTCTCCCCAACATAATCTCATTTTCATTTTCCGGGTAGTTTCCCTTGGTGTTTTCTAATGCTGGAACTGTCTGCTTTTCCCAACAGATTTTGTCCAGCCAGTAGAGTCTTGTCTTATCCAGTAATTTCTCCTGATACTGCTCCAGAATCGCACACTTTACAGCGATGCCGGCATATTTTACCTTATCCATGGAACGGATTTTTTCAACCTGATCCTCTCTCGGTTCACTTAACTCAATGTCATAATCCATTCCTTGCATCCGAATCTGACGCTCTGATATGGTGTTCCAGTAACTCACACCGACTGCCAAGATAATCGTAATCAAAAACGTAGTCAAAAGAATCGCAAAAACGGTAAGAAAATTTCGTTTTTTATTTGCTTTATAAGTCCGTCCTGCAATCTCGTCAATTACTTTTTTATTCTGCACTTTCAGCATAGCCATCTTCACCTCCACAGATTTTTCCGTCCTCAAGACGTATGATCCTGCCCGCCATCTGCGCGATTTCTTCATTATGCGTAATCATCACAATCGTCTGCCCAAACCGCCTCCCGGTAGTTTTTATTAAGCCTAAAACATCCTGGCTGGTGCGGCTGTCCAAATTCCCGGTTGGTTCATCAGCAAGAATGATGGCAGGTTTTGCCGCTAAGGCCCTAGCCAATGCCACTCTCTGCTGCTGACCGCCAGATAACTGATTCGGCATAGCGTATTTCTTTTCCTTCAGCCCCAGCATGGTAATAATCTGCCCCACATATTCCCGGTCAGGCTGAATGCCATCTAACTTAATGGGCAAAATAATATTTTCATATACATTCATAAGCGGAAGCAGATTATAATTTTGAAATACAAATCCAATCTTCCGTCTGCGGAATATCGTCAGTTCATCCTTCGTCATTTTAGAAATGTTCTGGCCATCTACCACCACTCTCCCGGAAGTAGGATTATCCAACCCGCCAAGCATGTGCAGTAGCGTGGATTTTCCGCTGCCAGAACTTCCCACGATTGCAAGGAACTCTCCGCTTTGAATCGAAAGACTGATTCCGTCCAGCGCCTTTACCTGGACTTCTCCCATATCGTAATATTTTTTAAGATTTTCCGTGACCAATATGTTCATACAAACATCCCTTCTTTCTCCGAGTTTAAATTCTTTTGCCTTGCATAGAATATCAAAGGATTCTTTCTCAAATCTTTCCTGAAGGTGACAGTTTTGACACATTTTAAAATATGCAGAAATCTGTCACTGACAGTTTTCTGCATACGATGATATTCAAAACACAGCTTTAATCTGTCTGCGTTGATAAATTCCTAACTGGCACTTCATAACGTGATAAATATAATTGAACTGTGGAACCTTTTCCAATTTGAGATTTTATCTTTACATATCCTCCCTGTTTCGATAACACTTCTCTCACCAGATAGAGCCCAATTCCAAATCCCGGATCACTGCTTACAGACTCAGAACGGTAAAACCTCTCAAAGATCATCCCCTGTTCTTCCTCTTTAATCCCACACCCCTGATCCTGAACCTGAATACAGACAAAAGATTCATATGGAACCACCTTCACCTTTATCTGTGAATTTTCTGGAGAATATTTTATCGCATTATCCAGAACGTTTCCAAGAGCCTCTGTTGTCCACTTTTTATCGGCATAACACAGAACATCCGTTTCTTCCTGCACAATGTTAATTTTCTTTTTTAAAGCAGCCAATTCCACTATCTGGCAAGACGTATGCAGGATTTCTTCCACACTCATTATTTGGGGATATATGGAAATCATTTCCTGCTCGGCATAGGATGATTTCACCAGTTCTTTCATAAAGAACTCCAGCTTTTCAGACTGTTTCCCGATTTTATCCACCAAAAGCTCTGTATCGCTGTCCAAATCCTGTTCCTTAAGAAGTCCCACATACAGCATAATATTTGTAAGAGGAGTTCTTACTTGATGCGAGATGTCAGAAATCAGAGATTTTATAATATCCCGTTCTTTCTCTGCTTTTCCCTGATTCATTCCGGATATCTGGACAATTCTGTTCAAACGCTCCGTGACCGCCATATCCATTGATTCATCATATGCCGTATCCTGAATCTCCCCTCCGATAGACCTGTCCAGCCTCTGCAATAAATTCTGATATGTCACTTCCATCTTTTTTTGAATATGATGACATAATAACGTGCAGACTATGGCACATACCGCCAGCATAACTGCCGCCAATACGATATATCCGCTCATCAAAATCTCTCCCACATGTAGCCTTTTCCATAAACAGTCTTGATATAAACCGGTTTCGACGGCACATCCTCCAGCTTATCCCGAAGCCGGCGAATCCCTACCGATAAAGCATTATCTTCCACATACTCTGTTCCGTCCGGCCAGACCCATTCCAGTAAGCGTTCCCTTGTTAAAATCTGCCCGGCATTAAAAACCAGCAGGTACAAGATTCTCTGTTCGGTCTTGCTGAGTTCAATGGAGTTTCCCTTTTTATAAAATTCCATTGTGTCAAAACAAAATTGGAATATGCCATCTCGATACTCTGATTGCTGTTCCCCTATATTCCTTCGGAGTAATGCCCGTATTCTCGCCCGAAGTACCATCAGGCTGAATGGCTTCGTTATATAATCATCTGCACCGCACTCCAAACCTTTCACAATATCTAGTTCCATATCTTTGGCTGTCAATAATGCAATCGGCACCTTACTTAATCTGCGTATTTCTCTGCAAAACTCCAGGCCGCTTCCGTCCGGTAGGTTAATATCAAAAATAAGCAGGTCAAACGTCCTCTGCTGCAGCCTGTCCTTTGCTTCCGCAATTGTCCTGCAAAGAATAAATTCCAAATCTTTGCTGTTCAAAGACAGACTGATCCCTTCTGCCAAATCCTCATCATCTTCTAATATCATAATAGTCTGTTTTTTATCATTCTCCATTTTTTTCATCGAATAAGACTCCTTAGATTTTTCCGCATAATCCACCACATTCAGTTCACCAATCGTATTATAACGTAACTTTATCACTTTCTCTACGAAGTGTCAAAACTGATATGCGAGATTTCTATATTTCTATATTTACTGCATTTATCAATGATTTAATTCTATCCGGCAATAAACTCAACCTGTAATTGGCTTTTATTACAGAGGAATCTGCACAAACTGAAAAAGTTATACCGAAAAGTATCTTATCCCGAATTCTTTAATAAAGCCTTATAAATTGGGCTTTCTCATATAAAAATTCGGGATAAGATTTTCCAACCCGTTGC
>CAJTGD010000080.1 GCA_910575475.1 Lachnospiraceae bacterium
CCCCTGTTAGTCTCATAGCATTTTTCAATATATCAACTCTGTTTCAAAAGGCTATTATCTAATAGCTTGTTTAAGTGCGCCAGTTTTTGGCTTTCCTCTACTTTCTTTCACACTAATCTCCTTTCCAATGGGCCTTATAGTGAAGCCTGCTTTCCCGTCAGATTCAGGAAAATATCTTCCAGGCTCATCTGCATTTCTTCCAGCCTTAAAATACCGATCTCCTGATCTGCCAGGAGATGTCCGCACCGCAGTACGCAGGAATCCTCCACAGAATGCAGGAAGAGTCCGCTTCCGTCCTTGCTTGCGGCTACCGGGAGGCGGGCTTTTTTCAGGAGGCAGAATGCCTGTCCGTCGTCCGTGGTGCGAAGGCGGATCCTGGCGCGGCTGTGATGGTGCAGTCTTGCCAGGTCGTCCTGGAAAATGAGGGCTCCCCGGTCAATGATCCCTACATGGGTCGCCATCTGGTCGATCTCGCTGAGCAGATGGCTGGAGACCAGGACGGTCATGCCGTATTTTCCGGGAAGGGAACAGATCAGCTCCCGCATTTCCTGGATTCCGGCCGGATCCAGCCCGTTGGTGGGTTCATCCAGAAGCAGCAGCCTGGGATGCCCTAAAAGTGCGGCTGCCAGTCCCAGGCGCTGCTTCATCCCCAGAGAAAAATTTTTGACCTTTTTGTCCTGCTGTTTTTCCAGGCGGACGATCCGCAGTACGTCGTCAATGCCGGCCTCCAGGACATTTTTTAAGGTGCAGATGATCTGCAGGTTTTCCCGGGCGCTTAAGTGCCCGTAGTAGGAGGGGGACTCAATCAGAGATCCCGTATTTCTTAAGATTTCCAGGCGGTTTTCTTCAAGCATGGGCTTTCCCAGGATGGAGATGGAGCCTGCGGTGGGCTTGACCAGGCCCAGCAGCATCTTCATGGTGGTGGATTTTCCCGCGCCGTTGGGGCCCAGGAAGCCGTAGATGCTTCCCCGCGGCACTTTCAGCGCCAGATCGCGGACCACTGGTTTTGAGCCGTAATGCTTCGTCAATGCCTGGGTAGTGATGATAGGTTCCATAATGGATTGCTCCTTTCTACTGAAATGTAATCTTTTCGGGGAATGACCGGACAGCCGTCTTACGGCTGCCAGTGGCAGGCTTTCTGTATCAGGAAGAGAGCACTGTTCCCCGCTACATGTTCTATCATACAGGAGCAGGCTTATACAATCATGAATCGTTCCTTAGATTTACCTTATTTTTGTGATATTAAAGTTAAGTAGGATGCAGAGAATAGCAGAAGATACAGGAAATAAAAAAACCACCTGTCCGTGACCAGTGGTTCTTCTACAATACCATCGTATGCAGAAAGGCTGCCAGTGGCAGGCTTTCTGTATTCCTATTATCTGAATCTGAAATCAATCCCGCTTTGCTTTAGAATTGCATTTGCGGTATGACGGGATTTTATTTTTGTATCAACAGTTACATGGCGCTTGGTGATCGGGCTGTACCAGATATCATGGTCGCCTTTGCCCCGTCGTTTAAAAATACAATTATTTTCAGAAAGAATCTCTCGTACTCTTTTTTCATATTCAGCCATTATAGAACCATCCTTTCCCGGCGCTCGGACAAAAAAGCCAAGGTAACAGGAGAAGCTTTGGGTTTATTTAGTTCGAGCAGTTCAGGGACTGCAAAGCGGACACGTTCAAGTAATGCGTCATAAGAACCTGATTCCAATACAAGTCCTGGGATGTCATCACTGGTGGCGATCCATACATCAGCCTTGCTGTCCCATTTAAAATTTATAATATATTCCATAATGCAGCCTCCTTTTACAAAACATCTATATAAAAACAATACTGCAAAATTGATGGTTTGTAAACATGAAACTATCAATACGGATGGAAATTTTCACCAGAGATTTTCAACCTGAATTTTACCTTAATTTTGCGGAAAGCCTCTGGAAACCGTCTGAAAAACATCTTATAATGAAATGCAGTAAAAAAGATCATGCTGAATGCATGTGTGATAGTGAAAAATTTATGACAGGGGGGGAAATCTGTATGAACCTGTACGACAGCAAGATCCTTTTGGTGGATGACAATCAGGAACTGTCTGCCATGATCCGAAATGTCCTGCGCAGAAGCGGCTATTCCAATGTATCATGTGCGTTCTCCTGTGAGGAGGGGCTACAAAAATTCTGCCAGGAGGAGCCGCAGCTTGTGATCCTGGATATTATGCTTCCGGACGGAGACGGTTTCTCGCTATTCCGGAAAATGAGGGAAAAAGCGGAGACTCCGATCCTGTTTTTATCGGCAAAGGACGAGGACAACGACAGGCTGTTCGGCCTTGGCCTGGGCGCGGACGACTATATTACAAAGCCGTTTTTATCCCAGGAGCTGATCCTGCGGGTGGGGGCCGTTCTGAAGCGGACTTACTTTATGCCGGGAAAAGCGGCGCAGACGGATGCGGAGGAAGAGCAGTCCCTTCATCTGGACGGGCGTGTGATCTCATTTTCCAATGCGTCGGTGACATACGGAGGAAAAACCGTTTCGCTGACCGCAAAGGAGCTGCAGATCCTCAAAAAACTGAATGAGAACAGGGGAAAGATCGTGACCTTTGATGCCCTGTGCATGGCCGTATGGGGGGATGCCTATTATGGGTATGAGAATACACTGATGGTCCACATCCGGCATCTGCGGAAAAAGATCGAAGAGGACCCGTCTTCCCCGAAGTGGCTTTTGACTGCACGTGGGCTGGGCTACAGACTGAGGAAAAAGGAAGCTATGCAGGATCAGTGTTAAAATATGAGCCGGGCATCTGGCTGCACAGGGGAGGGATACCGTTATGAAAAGCCTTATGAAGATCATCAGGAGATATGTGGTCAGCGCTGCGGTTCTGGTTTTGACGGTGGCGTTTTTTAACATTGCGATGCTGTATTTTATAGGATGGCAGTCCCTACAAAAATATGGCGAGAGCCGTCTGTATGCGGGGGAACAATTGGAAACCGTGGTTGGGGAGTTTTCGGCTGCAGATCAGGGAACGGCGGAAAACACGGTGCAGTATCAGCTTTCTGAACAAGGGTATGCTTACCTGGAAGAGTGCGGTTTTTTATGGTCTATGCTTCTGGATGAAGAGGGAAATGTGGTCTGGGACTGGAGGCTTCCTGCGGAGATCCCGAGATCCTATGGACTGGCCGATGTTGCAAAGTTCAGCCGCTGGTATCTGATGGATTATCCGGTCCGCGTGTGGGAGATGGACGGGATGCTGCTGGTATCCGGATACGGGAAGGATCACGCGGTCAAGATCAATCTGATGTATCCTCTGTGGCAGATCCAATCCTTTCCAAGATATCTGTCCATTGCTGTAGGAATGAATGTGGCGCTGTTTCTGGTGCTGGCCCTGTGGTTCGCGTATCGTTTCTATCGGTCACTGCGTCCGGTCTGCGCTGGGATTGACGCGCTTGCGGAGAAGACTCCGGTGCTGCTGCCGGAAAAGGGAATGACAGGAGAACTTGCAAACAGGTTGAATCAGACCTCACGGATCCTGGAAAGGCAGGATCGGAAGCTCCGGCAGAGGGACGATGCCAGGACAAGCTGGATCGCCGGAGTATCCCACGACATCCGCACACCGCTGGCGCTGATCATGGGCTATTCAGAAGCCCTGGCAGAGAATCCAAAGCTGGGAGAGGAGGCACACTGCCAGGCGGAGGCCGTCCGGCAGCAGAGCCTTTTGATCCGTCAGCTGATTGAAGACCTGAACCTGACGTCCAAGCTGGAATATCATGCCCAGCCTCTGCGCATGACGGAGTATTGTCCGGCAGTCCTGCTCCGGGAGACGGCGGCAGAGTATTACAATGAAGGCCTGGACGAAAGATATGAGATCACGGCAGAGGCAGATCCCCGGACAGAGCGGATCCGTCAGCAGGGGGATATCCTGCTTCTGAAACGGGCGCTGCGCAATGTGATCGGAAACAGCATCCGGCACAATCCAAAGGGCTGCCGGATCACACTTCGGATCTCGGAGGAGATGGGATGTGTCATATGGCAGCTTTTGGATTCCGGACCCGGGATACCGGAAAGGGTGGTGGATATCCTGGCGGGGCGTCAGGCTGACAATGGGAAAGAGATCCATGTCATGGGGCTTCGGATCGTCCGGCAGATCGTTGCCGCCCATGGAGGACATGCGGACTTTTTGAAAAAGGAAGCAGGGGGATATGGGGTGGAGTTTGTGCTGCCGGTGGAAGGGTAACGACATACGGTTAATATTTCTTCCGCCCGGAAGCACCAGGGATGTTAGGCTGATTGCTTGTAGACATAATGTGTTCCTTTCTGAGTGTGTCAAAATATAGAGGTTGTGACACACATTTACTATTATTGTGTCATATCATGTGAAGCATTGTAGCACAAAAGTCGGATTTTGAGAAGATATCAGATGCTTTTGTTTTGGCATCGTTTTTGCTATATTAGATATTAAGTATACAATGAATCTTATGTTTGGAGGTAGTGATGATGGCAGTACGAAATAAACCTTTGGGACGCATTCCGGCAAGTGTGATCGACGATATCTGGAAGGGCAGTATTGATATGCACATACACCCGGGTCCGGATTCGCTTGCGGAGAGGTACATTGACAGCGTGCAGGTGGCGATGCTGGAGAGATGGAATGGTTTATGAAATCAGTCCATGGGCGCTCACCTGGGATGATGAAAACTATTATATGATAGGATATGATCCGCTGGGAAAGGCGATTAAGCATTACAGAGTCGATAAAATGATTAAACTGGATGTGATGAGATGTTCCAGGGAAGGGAGAGAATTATTTGCCAGATTTGACCTGGTCAGCTATTCACAGAAAGTATTCGGAATGTTTGGCGGGGAAGAGGAAGAAATTCGGATCATATGTAAAAATGATCTGGTTGGTGTTATGATTGATCGGTTCGGTAAGGATGTCTGCATGCGTCCGGTCGATGAAGAATCTTTTGCGGTTTCCGTAAAGGTTCATGTGAGCCAGCAGTTTTTCGGATGGCTGTTTGCCTTGGGAAATAAAGTTAAGATTGAGAGCCCGGAGAGGGTTGTGAAGCAGTTTGAAAATCAGATACGTGCAGTTTTGGAATGCTACAAATAGATGTTCGAAGGTTCAGGCAGGATTATTGGACAGAGAGTATGCTATAATCTTGAAAAATAAAAAAGACCTGTTACCAGATCTTTATATTCTGCACAATGCAGCAAAAGGATTTGAATAAATTTTTATTTGAACTTGTAGTGTAATCTCGTATGGTAGTGATTCATTCGAGATGTCTATACTATAAATGATAAAATCGAGTTTGTCAAGATAAAAATATAAATTCAGGATACAAGAAGGAGGAAAACACGTGAATGTAAAAAATGATTATTTCTTAGGGCTTGATATTGGTACGGATTCTGTCGGATGGGCAGTAACGGATCCGGAATATCATATTTTAAGACGAAAGGGAAAATCACTGTGGGGCGTGAGATTATTTGATACGGCGAATACAGCGGCAGAACGCCGGGGCTTTCGGGCAAACCGTAGAAGAATACAGAGAAGGCGTCAGAGAATCCAGCTATTACAAGAATTATTTGCGGAAGAAATGGCAAAAGTAGATCCGGGATTTTTCCAGAGAATGGCTGACAGTGCATTTTGGCAGGAGGACAAGCAGGAACAGCAGATTTATTCACTTTTCGCTGATGAGAGTTATACAGATATTGATTATTACAAAGAATATCCTACCATATATCATTTGAGAAGCGCCCTGATTCGGGAAAAGAAGGAATTTGACCTGAGACTGGTATATCTTGCGCTTCATCATCTGATGAAGCACAGGGGACATTTCCTGTTTAATGGCAGTATCAATAATGTTACATCATTTCATACAACATTTCAGACATTCTCGGATTGTCTTTCTGATGAGTTCGATATAGAACTGGAATGTGATTCCGAAGAAAGGTTTGCTGAAATCCTGAAGGATAAACATTCCCGAAAGACAAAGAAATGTTCTGACTTGGAAAGTCTCTGCCATATAGAAAAATCGGATAAACAGTTAAAAGAGCTTTTTAAGCTGATCACAGGAATGAAGGCATCTTTAAGCGTTATATTTGCAGAAGAGGAGCTTGCGGAAATAGAGCACAATAAGGTTAGCTTTTCAGAAAGCAGTTATGATGAGGTTCGTCTTGCGTTGGAGGATGAGATTCAAGAGAAAACGGGGATTCTAGATATATTTCATGCAGTTTACAGTTGGGCGGTCCTGGCGGATATTCTGGATGGCGGTGAATATGAGGGCAATTCCTATTTGAGCGTTGCAAAGATAAGCATCTATAAGAAGCATGGTGAGGATTTACGGTTATTAAGAAAGCTGGTTCGAGAATATTGCCCGAATCATTATAAAACGTTCTTTTCAGAATCAGGTAAAGACAATTATTGCGCTTATGTGGGAACTTATAAAAAGAATGGAAAGAAACAGCAGGTGAAGCACTGCACTCAGGAAGATTTTTATAAAGCATTAAAAAAATTACTGAATCAGATGCCGGCAGACCAACCGGAAGCGAAGGACATTTTAATAGAAATGGAAAATGGTACATTTATGCCGTTGCAGGTAAGTAAGGATAATGGAGTGATCCCTTATCAGGTCAATAAGATGGAATTAGAAAAGATTCTCCGAAATGCGGAGGAATATCTTCCATTTCTAAAAAATGTTGATAAAGAATGCAAAAAAACAGTGAGTGAAAAGATCATAGATCTGTTTGAATTCAGGATTCCTTATTATGTGGGGCCGCTGAATACTGCAAGGGGAGAAAACTGCTGGATGGTCAGAAAGGATGGAGAGGGAAGAATCTATCCGTGGAATTTTGACGAAAAGGTAGATCGGGATGAGTCCGCAGAAAGATTTATCCGTCGAATGACCAACAAATGTACCTATCTGGCTCAGGAGGATGTAATACCGAAAAACTCTTTGCTGTATTCTGAATTTATGGTTCTCAATGAATTGAATAATGTAAAGATCCGGTCGGAAAAGCTGCCGGTGGAATTAAAGCAGGAAATTGTTTCGAACTTGTTTAAGAAGCAAAAGCAGATCACAGGTAAGAAACTACTGAACTATTTGAACGCGAATGGCTATGATGTACATAAAGAAGATTTGTCTGGATTTGACGGGAATTTTAAGGCATCCATGTCGTCATACCTCACTTTGAAAAAAGTATTTGGTGAAGAATTAGAGAAATATAGTGTTCAGCAGATGGCAGAGGATATTATTTTGTGGATCACCTTATATGGGGATGATCAGAAGATGCTGCGCAGAGTGATCAGGAGACATTATGAACAGCAGTTAAGCGAGGAACAGATTATTTCTATATCAAAGTTAAAATTCCAGGGCTGGGGAAGATTATCCAGACGATTTTTAAACGAAATGGAAGGAGTGGATTGTGAAACAGGAGAGTGCATGACAATCATGCAGGGACTTCGAAATACACAGAATAATCTGATGCAGCTTCTCAGTCAGCAGTATACATTTATGGAAACGATTGAAGAAGAGAATGGCGGCTATCATATTGACAAGATTACATACGATAAGCTTGTGAAAGATATGGTGATCTCTCCTTCGGTAAAGAGAGCAGTTTGGCAGACAGTACAAATTGTGGAAGAAACCAGAGAAATCATGGGATGCCAGCCGAAAAAGATATTTGTTGAGATGGCGCGCAGTGAGGAAGAAAAGAAACGTACAGTATCCAGGAAAGACAGATTATTAGAAGCATATGAGGCAATTAAGGATGAATCTCGTGAATGGCAGAAAGAGCTTCAAAAATATTCTGATGGAGAGCTTAAAGCAATTAAACTTTACCTTTATTATACACAGATGGGACAATGCATGTATACCGGAAGAAAGATTGATCTGTCACAGTTAAGTGATGCGACGGTATGGGACAGAGACCATATCTATCCGCAATCCAAAACGAAGGATGACAGTCTGGATAATCTGGTACTGGTAGATCGAAGTGTAAACGCTAAAAAAAGTGACGGCATGCTTTCACCTGAAATTCAGCAGAGGATGGGCGCTACCTGGAAGTACCTGAAAGAGAAGAAGCTGATATCGGAGAAGAAATATGAACGTCTAACCCGAACCTCTCCTCTTACCGACGAAGAACTCGCAGGCTTTATCAATCGTCAGTTGGTGGAAACACGCCAGTCCTCAAAGGCAGTGGCAACGCTGTTGAAGCGAGTATATGAAGAGGCAGAGATTGTCTATGTAAAAGCGGAGGCTGTTTCCCATTTCCGAAGAGATTATTTGGATTATATTAAGGTACGTGATCTGAATGACTACCATCATGCGAAGGATGCGTATCAGAATATCGTAGTAGGCAATGTATTTCATGAGAAATTCACAAGCAATCCGCTTCGCTGGTTAAAAGAGAACCCGAATGCAAAATATAGTTTGAATCAGATGTTCAACTTTAATCTGGAAAAGAATGGGGAAATCATCTGGAAACGGGGGAAAGATGGAAGCATTCAATGTGTAGAGGAAACACTAAAAAGAAACGATATTCTTTTTACACGGTATGCATTCTGCAATAAAGGAATGTTGTTTGATCAGAACCTGGTAGCAGTTCCAGAATCAGGCAAAGGCAAAGGTCTTGTACCAATTAAAAAGGGAATGGATACCATGAAATATGGAGGGTATAATAAAGTCAAACCTTCACATTTTATGTTGGTAGCTTCGGAAGATAAGAAGGGAAATGAGATACGAACAATAGAAACAGTACCGCTATATAGGCGGAAAGAGTTTGAAGAGAATCCGGAGGCTTTGCTCCAATATTGTAGAGAGTTCTATGGGTTGAAAAACCCAAAGGTGTTGATACCATGCATTAAAAAGAATGCTTGTCTGATTGTTAACGGATTTCCGATGCATTTGAAAGGAACTTCCGGAAGTGCTGGTATACAATTGCTTTTGCAGGGGGCGGTTCAATTATGCATGGATAAGGAAAATGCGGCATATCTGAAAAAAATTACAAAATATTTGGAAGAGAACGCACAGAGAAGGGATAAAAGAACGTTATTGGAAGTCAGAGATACTAGTACAGCATTGCTTAAATATCAGTGATTAAATTGCTAATGGTATCCCAGCATATGTCCACTTAAATGGGTGTGCTGTAAGATTGTACTGTTCAATAAAGCGCAAGATGCTTGCTTC
>CAJTGD010000081.1 GCA_910575475.1 Lachnospiraceae bacterium
AAGGTACGGAAACAGAGTACAGGGATTTTATGGCTTAAATCGGATGGTACGGATCATAGGATATGAAAAAAATGAAATCCGATGTGCTCTAAGAAAGTAAGCATAAATTTAAGCGTCAGAGCTGGAGCTATATGGACGTATTTGATCTGGATATGAGTGCGGCAGAGAAAATGACAGCTCTGACAAAAGGCTATCCGTTTGCGTTCCAGGTGCTGGGGTATCTTTATTGGGAAAACCGGGATAGAAAAAGTATTGATGACATTTTGCCGGAGTATGATCAATATCTGGAAGAGTATGTGTATGATAAAATCTGGTCCGAACTCTCTGAGCTGGATAAAAAGATACTGACAGAGCTTGCGAAAAGCGGTGTATGTAAGGTGAAGGAGCTTCGAGAACGCCTGGAAATGAAGTCGGAGCTGTTCTCAGTCTATCGAGACAGGCTGAAAAGAAAAGGGGTCATAGATACCTCGGAGTATGGGAAGCTTGCGCTGGCACTGCCGAGGTTCGCCGAATTTGCAGAAATGCGGCAGTTTCTGTGAACGGAAAAAATGGGTATTGACATTCAACCATCCTATGTTAAAATAGAAAAGTATCTGGAATGTATTGATATGTAAAGATAAATGAACAGCAAAGGCAATGACCGTGCAGAGTAGAGACTCATTTTCTAACAGAGAGAGAGAATCACCGGCTGAAAGTTCTCTTTAGTTCAGATGACGATCGAATTTCCCACGTGAGCCGTATTCCTGAACCTGTGTGGCCAAGTGTCTGCGATCGCGGCATGGAGGCTGCGGTGAGTATTTATTCACAGCTCGTAAGTAGGGAATGCCGTAGGCTGTACGTTACACAGCGGCAGAGTGCCCGTGGAGTGTCCATGGGAATCAGGGTGGTACCGCGGATCATGACTTCGTCCCTTTTTGGAGGGAACGGAGTCTTTTTTTGTGGAAATTGGGTGATTGCTGTAGCTTAGAAGCTGCTTTTCAGAGAGCGGCAGACATTCAGACGGAATGGAAAATTCTGTATCTAAGAAAGGAGAAACCAGAATGAAAGACAGATTGGAACAGATCAAAAAGGAAGCGATCGCGCAGATCCAGGCATCGGATGTGCCGGAAAAGCTCAATGACGTGCGCGTGAAGTTCCTGGGGAAAAAGGGGGAACTGACCGCCGTACTCAAGGGAATGAAGGATGTGGCGCCGGAGGAGCGCCCGAAGGTAGGCCAGCTTGTCAATGAGACCAGGGCGGCCATCGAAGCGATCATGGAAGACACGAAGAAGAAAATGGAAAAGGCAATCCGCGAGGAGAAGCTGAAAGCGGAGGTCATTGATGTGACGCTGCCGTCGAAAAAGAACCGTGTCGGCCACAGGCATCCCAATACCATCGCTCTGGAAGAGGTGGAGAGGATCTTCGTGGGAATGGGTTATGAGGTGGTGGAAGGCCCGGAGGTGGAATATGACCTGTACAATTTTGAAAAGCTGAATATCCCGGCGGATCATCCGGCAAAGGACGAGCAGGATACATTTTATATCAACAAAGACATTGTGCTGCGTACCCAGACTTCCCCGGTGCAGGCCCGTGTCATGGAGCAGGGCAGGCTGCCGATCCGTATGATCGCGCCGGGCAGGGTATTCCGTTCCGACGAAGTGGATGCGACCCACTCTCCGTCCTTCCATCAGATCGAGGGGCTGGTCATTGACAAGCATATTTCCTTTGCGAACCTGAAAGGAACCCTGGAGGTATTCGCAAAGGAGCTGTTCGGGCCGGAGACAAAGACGAAATTCCGTCCCCATCATTTCCCGTTCACGGAGCCAAGCGCGGAGGTGGATGTGAGCTGCTTCAAATGCGGCGGAAAGGGATGCCGTTTCTGCAAGGGCTCGGGCTGGATCGAGATCCTGGGCTGCGGTATGGTACATCCCCATGTTCTGGAAATGTGCGGGATCGACCCGGAGGAATACGGCGGATTCGCGTTCGGCGTGGGACTGGAACGGATCGCGCTCCTGAAATATGAGATCGACGATATGAGGCTGCTGTATGAAAATGATATCCGTTTCTTAAAGCAGTTCTGAGGATCAAAAAAAGAATATAGAAAGTGAGGAATAGATTTTGAATACTTCATTATCATGGATAAAAGCATATGTGCCGAACCTGGATGTGACTGCGCAGGAATATGCGGACGCGATGACGCTGTCCGGTACCAAGGTAGAGGGCTATGAGAAATTGGATGCGGATCTGGACAAGATCGTGATCGGGCAGATCGAGAAGATCGAGAAGCACCCGGACGCGGATAAGCTGGTGGTATGCCAGGTCAATCTCGGAACAGAGACCACCCAGATCGTGACCGGCGCGCCCAACGTATTCGAAGGGGCAAAGGTTCCGGTCGTTCTGGACGGCGGACGCGTGGCAGGGGGACATGACGGCTCCAAAACGCCCGGCGGGATCAAGATCAAGAAAGGGAAGCTCCGGGGCGTGGAAAGCAACGGGATGATGTGCTCCATTGAAGAACTGGGCTCCACCCGGGACATGTATCCGGAAGCGCCGGAGGAAGGCATCTACATTTTCCCGGAGGATGCTCAGGTCGGTGAGAACGCGGTCAAGGCGCTGGGACTGGACGATGTAGTCGTGGAATATGAGGTGACCTCCAATCGGGTGGACTGCTTCAGCGTGGTCGGGATCGCGAGAGAGGCGGCGGCTACATTTGACAAAACATTTGTGCCTCCGGTGGTGACGGAGACCGGAAATGACGAGGACGTCAACGACTATGTGAAGGTTTCTGTGGAAAATACGGACCTGTGCCCGCGTTACTGTGCAAGGGTCGTCAAGAACATCAAGATCGGGCCGTCGCCCAAATGGATGCAGAGACGGCTGGCTTCCGTGGGGATCCGTCCCATCAATAATCTGGTGGATATCACCAACTACGTGATGGAAGAATACGGACAGCCCATGCATGCCTATGACCTGGAGACCATTGCCGGGCATCAGATCGTGGTCAAGACCGCACAGGACGGGGAGACATTTACCACGCTGGACGGACAGGAGCGGAAGATGGATAAGGACGTGCTGATGATCTGCGACGGCGAGAAGGCCATCGGCATTGCCGGGATCATGGGCGGCGAAAACTCCATGATCACGGACGATGTGAAGACTATGCTGTTCGAGGCGGCATGCTTTGACGGCGTCAATATCCGCAAATCCAGCAAGCGTGTGGGACTTCGGACGGACGCGTCGGGCAAGTTTGAAAAGGGGCTGGATCCGAACAATGCAAAGGCGGCCATTGACCGGGCATGCCAGCTTGTGGAAGAGATGGGCGCCGGAGAAGTCGTGGGCGGAACCGTAGATGTGTATGGAAAAGAAAAGCATCCGGTGCGGGTTCCATTTGACGCGGAAAGGATCAATGCCATGCTGGGAACGGATATCTCTGAGGACGTGATGCTGGGATATTTCAAAAAGATCGATCTGGAATATGATCCGGAGACGAAGGAAGTGATCGCGCCGACCTTCCGTCAGGATCTGTTCCGGCTTGCGGACATCGCGGAGGAAGTGGCGAGATTTTATGGCTATGACAATATTCCGACCACACTGCCGAACGGGGAAGCGACCACCGGTAAGCTGTCCTTCAAGCTGCGGATCGAGCAGGTGGCGAGGGATATCGCGGAATTCTGCGGATTCAGCCAGGGGATGTGCTATTCCTTCGAAAGCCCCAAGGTATTTGACAAATTGCTGCTGCCGGCGGATTCGCCGCTGCGCCGCACGGTAGAGATCACAAATCCGCTGGGAGAGGATTACGGCATCATGCGGACCACCTCCCTGAATGGAATGTTGACCTCCCTGGCGACCAATTATAATAGAAGAAACAAGGACGTACGTCTGTACGAGCTGGGAAATATTTACCTTCCCAAGAGACTTCCGCTGACGGAACTGCCCGAGGAACGGATGCAGTTTACGCTGGGAATGTATGGAAAAGGGGATTTCTTCAGCATGAAGGGCGTGGTGGAGGAATTCTTCGAGAAAATCGGGATGAAGAACCGGGAGACCTATGATCCGGATGCAGGAAAGCCCTATCTCCACCCGGGACGCCAGGCAAATATCGTATATGACGGAAAGGTAGTTGGCTATCTGGGAGAGATCCATCCGGAAGTGGCGGATATCTACGGGATCGGTGAGCGGGCCTATGTAGCGGTCATTGACATGCCGGAGATTATGGAGTATGCTACATTTGACAGGAAATATTATGGAATCGCAAAATATCCGGCAGTGACCCGGGATATCAGCATGGTGGTGCCGAAGCATATCCTGGCAGGGCAGATCGAAGAGGTGATCTCCGCTAAGGGAGGAAAGTATCTGGAAAGCTATGCCCTGTTCGACCTGTATGAAGGCGCGCAGATCAAGGAAGGCTTCAAGTCCGTGGCATATTCGACCGTATTCCGCGCGAAGGACAAGACGCTGGAGGATGCGGAAGTGACGGAAGCCATGGAGCGGATCCTGAAAGCGCTGGAAGGCATGGGGATCGAGCTGCGGAAATAAGGCAGAGTGCGCCTGTGCGGTTTTTGCGGATGGATGAGCAGGTTTTCTGGTCTCATCAACAGACAAGGAGGCAGAAATGAAGAAAAAACAGATAGGCGGCCTGATCGTCGCGGCGGTATTGTTTATCGCGGTGGGAGTGACCAGTGTATTGACCAATACGGTGTCCCAGAATCTGCTGCAGGCGAGCATGGTTGAAATGCTGACTTCGGACTATGGTTATGACACCCCCAATTATGATTATATTGCGGTGGTGAATGTGGTCGGTACGATCCAGGAGCAGACAGCGACCAGTGTATTTGAGATCGCGGATGGGTATCAGCATAACGACACCATGGATTATATCGATGATCTGATGTATGACGAGAACAATAAGGGGATCCTTTTGTATGTGGATTCGCCGGGCGGAGCGGTCTATGAATCGGAGGAACTGTACGACAAGCTGAAAGAGTATCGGGAGGCTTCCGGCAATCCGGTGTGGACCTACATGTCCCATTACGCGGCTTCCGGCGGTTACATGATCTCCATGGCATCGGACCGGATCTTTGCCAATGCCAATACGACAACGGGTTCCATCGGCGTGATCATGTCAGGCTTTGATATGACCGGCCTGTATGAAAAGCTGGGGATCCGTTATGTCAGCATTACCAGCGGAGATTTTAAAGACAGTACGATGCTGACGGATGAACAGATTGCCGTTTACCAGGAACAGGTGGATGAATATTATGGGAAATTCGTCGGGATCGTTGCAGATGGGCGGAGCATGCCGGAGGAGGAAGTGCGCGCGCTGGCTGACGGGCGGACGTATACGGCCCAGCAGGCTTTGGAGAACGGGCTCATTGATCAGATCAGTTCTTATGAAGATATGCAGACGGAGATGAGTGATGAGCTGGGCGTATGGGATTTCTATGAGCCGGTCAGCGAGGAAAATATATTCGCGTCGTTTTTTTCGGAACTGAAGGAGATCGTTCCGAAATCGGAAGCCCAGATACTAAAGGAAACCGCATCATCTATGGAAAGCGGGGTGCCGATGTATTATGCAGAACAATTACGATAACCGGGGGGCATATGCGGACGTGACGTATGCGGGCTTCTGGGTGCGCCTGGCGGCATATCTGATCGACAGTGTGATCGTATTTTTCATGCTGCTTGTGGTCAGGCTGATCCTGTCAGGGGTGATATCCGCTCTGTCCGGGACGGTGCTGGGCGGAAATATCCTGTTTGACTATACGTTAAAGGATATTGTGCTGTATCTGGGACAGGTGCTGTATTTTATCCTGTGTACCCGTTATACGGGGACGACGCCCGGCAAGCGGGCATTGAACCTGCGTGTGATCTCGGTGGATGAAAGCGGAGAGCTGGACCTGCTGAACGTGGTGTACCGGGAGACGGTGGGAAGATTCTTAAGCGGGATTTTTGTCTGCATCGGGTATCTGATCATTGGAGTGGACAGAGAAAAGCGGGGCTTTCATGATATGCTCTGCGATACCCGGGTGGTGTACGGGAAGAGGGTGAAGGTATACCCGGCCTATCCGTATCCGCCGATGCAGCCGGTTGGAGCGCCGCCTGTGGGGACGGCGCCGGGAAGTCCGGAAAACGGCGCGGGCATGCCGCCGATGGGATGTACGGCAGATGATTCGGAAAACGGTTCGGGTCTTTCTTCAATGATGCAAACGGCAGACAGGCCGGCTCATACTGTAAGCGTGCCGTCGGTGGATTCGCCGGCAAGTGTACGGGAGAATACGGAGGGGATGTCTCCGGCAGATACAGCGGCATCCGGACAGGAGAATTACTTTGATAAAGCTTCACCTGTATATCCGACGATGCCGCATAACGGGCCGTACCGCATGGTACAGCCGAATGAAAAAGGGGATTCTGACAACTTATGAAAAAACAGGATTTTTATTATGAACTGCCGGAGGAACTGATCGCTCAGGATCCTCTGGAAGAACGTTCCAGCTCCAGGCTGCTTGTGCTTGACAGGCAGTCCGGGGCTGTTTCCCATCATGTATTTACGGAGGTTGCGGATTATCTGCGGGAGGGAGACTGCCTGGTGATCAATGACACCAAGGTCATTCCGGCAAGGCTGATCGGCTCCAAGGTGGGAACGGAAGCAAAGATTGAGATCTTACTTTTAAAACGAAAAGAAAATAATATATGGGAGACGCTTGTGAAGCCGGGGAAAAAGGCGAAGCCCGGAACGAAGATCAGCTTTGGCGGCGGGCTTCTGACAGGGGAGGTCCTGGAGGTCGTGGAAGAGGGCAACCGTCTGGTGCAGTTCTCCTATGAAGGGATTTTTGAGGAAATTCTGGACCGCCTGGGGCAGATGCCTCTGCCGCCCTATATCACCCATCAGCTCAAAGAGCGGGAGCGGTATAATACGGTCTACGCGGTTCATGAAGGGTCCGCCGCGGCGCCGACCGCAGGGCTTCATTTTACGCCTGAACTGCTGCAGGAGATTGAGAAAAAAGGGGCGGATATTGCCAGGGTCACGCTCCATGTGGGGCTTGGAACCTTCCGTCCGGTAAAGGCGGATGAGATTACGGATCATCATATGCATTCGGAATTTTATCAGATCAATGAGGAGGCCGCGGAGAAGATCAACCGGGCAAAATCCGGAAAGGGCCGGGTCATCTGTGTGGGGACGACCAGTTGCCGGACGGTCGAATCGGCGGCGGATGAGAACGGACACATCCGGGCAGGGAGCGGCTGGACGGAGATCTTTATCTATCCGGGATACCAGTTCAAGGTGCTGGACGGTCTGATCACCAATTTCCATCTGCCGGAATCCACGCTGATCATGCTGGTCTGCGCGCTGGCAGGGCGGGAGCAGGTGATGAAGGCTTATGGGGAGGCTGTGGAGGAGCGGTATCGATTCTTTTCGTTTGGGGATGCGATGCTTGTGATTTGACACCGTTTTTGTGCATTTGTAAACAGGCATAAATTCAGAAAAAAGGCTTGGGAATGGGGCGTAGAACGATACAAGGAAACAGGAGAAAAAATGAGAGCAGCCGGAAACTTTACCAGAGGATCGGCTGCCCTTATACTTTCTCCGCAACTAAACAAGAGAAAGGATGTGAATGATATTGAGGGTGGAATCGAACGCTTATATATCGAATGTCTGGATTTTTTCCTTATTTTTAATCGCATTATTGATATCTCGATAAATAAAATACCAGCCTTGTCCGCTTCCACAATGCCTGCAGACATTCATAGGATAACTTTTGTTCTTTGTTTTTGATTCTCTCCGGATATTTTTCCATAAGCATATGGTCAAATTTCTTAATATTGCCAATGACATTCAAGCCGTAGTATTCGATACTTGGGTCTTGTAGATGTGCAGCTATGTTCTGATATTTTAACAGTCTGCCATAATCATAAGGAAATATCACATCTTCGGCAGGCTTATCTGCATATGTAATATAGGTTAAAATCTCTGTGGATTTATGGCATTTGTAACATTCTTTTGTGTATCATCCCCCAAAGTTCTTTGCTCTCTGATGGCGTTGCTCATAAAAGTACCTCCAGATATTTTCTTATAATCCCGGCTATTTTCATTTCTGTAGCATAAGTGTTCAGCTTGTTTAAATCTTTTTTGGGGCTGGCGGCATACATTTTGAGTGCGGCAAGAAATGTTTCGCTGCCGACTTTATTTCTGCTCCTGACAATATCGCAAATCGTTCGCTCCAAGTCATATCCGGCGACTTTGTTTCTGAGAGTGGTAAGCATTGTTTTACCAAGACCAAACAGTTCTGGTTTAATATAATATATTTTAAATTCTTCCTGTATTGCCTTTGAAGAGACTTTTCCAGAGGGTGCAGTAATTGTATGCTCAAACGGAATGCGATCCGAAATCCCGTGCTCTGCAACTATTTTGTTGTTTATAATACCGCCACTGTTTTTGGCTATTATTCTCAATTGGCTAAGATAGTCCATTTGCACACCTCATTTGTACTTGTATCGTAATATGATATTCAAAATTATGATTGTTGTCAATATGCACATGTCGAAAATTGCATAGAAATGAGAAAAAGACGGTTGAAAACAATGATAATTTGAATTTGGCACATGTGTGTGCCAAATTGCCGAATGAAGAGATCTGGAATACGCTTGTGCAAAAAACGCAGGTTTTTCCTATTGAGGCATTCTTGAGTATTGGATTTTCGCATCATCGTCTTATTCTTCCAAAAATAAAAAATGAAGAAGAGAGGAGTTTCTATATCAAAAGATGTGCAGCAGAGCGGTTTAGTTATGAAGCCTTGGGCAGAAGCATTGCATCGGATGATTACCACCATCAGGGCAGTCTGCCAAACAATTTTTATGAAACACTTCCGGCAATAGAGCAAGCATTCCGGGCAGCCAATACCTTTATTTACTGGTTGATTTTAGTTGCTTTTATTATGAGCATTTTGCAGAACATTGACCTGATTGTAAAGGGGGGTGACAGGTTATGACATGGCCTTTTGAAAATGACACCAGCGCCATAGTAAAACGCATATCAAACCGAAGTGTATCAGCAAATCGAAAAAGAAATC
>CAJTGD010000082.1 GCA_910575475.1 Lachnospiraceae bacterium
GATGAATGATTGGTACACAGATACCGTAAATGCATTATAGCACATGCATCAGCAATAGGATGATCCTTTTGTTTGGAATAGACTTAAAACGTTTGATTGCAGCTATAAGCTGCGCTATGTTATTATTGGATTGATTTTCCCATTTCATAAGCCTGTGCGAGTTCCGGTTTGCCCTTAATGTCGCCAACTTCATTGTTGCCGCCTGCCAGAACATAACCAAGATTTTTCCATTTCAGGTGTTCCATCAGATGGTCGTAATAAAGCACGACATCTTCAAAGCCGTTTCCCTCTGCTGCCATCAGCAAAGCAGATGCTCTGCCATGACCACGCAGGAGATTTTCATCCCCTTCTTCCAGTGCAAACAGCCGGTCAACAGCCGTGCGGATCTGGCCACTCATATTCCAATAATACAGTGGAGATGCCAATACAATCACATCACACTCCCTAATCGCCAGGTAAATCTGGTTCATGTCATCTTTCTGGACGCATGGGCATTCCCTGCTACTGTGACCACCAAGGCACCCCTTACATCCATGAATATCCATCCCGGAAAGGAAAAACTCTGTCACCGTATGTCCGGCTTCCAGCGCTCCTTTCGTAAATTCTTTCACTAATCCTGCTGTATTGCCGTTCTTACGAGGACTGCCATTCAGTATTACTATTTTCTTACCCATAACCATTCTCCATTCATTCTAAATTTTTTCTGCAAGTTCCGCTGCCTGATGGCAACCGTCCGTCTTATCAATATCACCAGCGTTCAACACACCAGGTATCAACACTTCGCCTGCAATATGCCATTTCAATAATGCCGCAGAGCGTTCGATAGGAATACGAATCCCATCCATAACAGACAAATCTTCTTCCTCACAACAGGCGATCAGGCAACATTCTTTGCCGGAAATATCTTTGTTTGCAACAAAAAAGGAATAGAGCTTATCAATAAGATTTTTGATTTGCCCTGGAATAGAGTACCAATATACCGGCATAGAAAAGATGACAGCATCCGCTTCCAGAATTGCCGGAGCAACTGTGTTAAAATCATCATCAAAGGAACAAGCTTTTCCGGTTTTAAAACAAGTTTCACAAGCACGGCATCCACTTATTCATCATAGCAGCATCAAAGCGGGTAACATTGTAACCTTTTTGTTTGGCCGCATGGATAAAGGCATTGGTCATTGCGAAGCTGTTTCCGTTTTTACGGGGACTTCCCGTAATTACAACAATTTTTTTACTCATAGTGCCATCCCTCCTAATCAGTTGTGTTTTGGAAACACAACTCTTTTTTCAGTTTTGAGTTTATCACTCCCAAAAATAGTATCAGACTAAACAATGCGCCAATTATATCTGATATAGTCCCGGCATAGAAAATGTTTTCAATATTCCACAACAGCGGAAGAACACCAAGGCATACAACATATACTATTTTTCGGAATAAGGAGAGAGGCAAAGCATATTTTACCTTTCCCATAGCGGTCAGCCCATCTACCAATGCATATTGTACGGCAACACCCGGCAAAGCAATCGTATACATTCGGACGCTTTTTGCTGCCAGTCGTATAAGCGTTTTATCTTGTAAAAAAAGCCCTGCAAATACCTGCGGGAAAACCTGCACTGCCAGTTCCAATAGGATGATATAGCTTGCACAAAGGGCAAACACCCAGAGAAACGCCTGACGAATTTTGTTATAGTTTTTCGCTCCATAGTGAAAACTAAATATAGTTCCACAACCTGTTGTAATTCCCTGCGCAGGACAGGCTGTAATTGTGATAAAACTCTGTACCACTGTTGCACAGGTGATCAATATATCGCCTTGTACATCTCCTCCATATCTGCGTAATGAGGTATTCAGAAGAATAATAATCAAATTGTCCAATATCGTAATTAGAAAAGACATGGAACCAATCGCTAAAATCTTTTGGACGATTCCCCACCGGAGCGTACTGACACGCAGGCGCACCACAGGCTGCTTTCCCCGAAGAAACCAAATTACATAAGCAAATGTACAACATTGGGAAAGTACGGTTCCCCATGCAGCTCCTGCAATACCCATGCCGCAGGCAAAGATGAGCAGTGGGTCAAGGATTACATTTGCAACAGCACCAATCACAACTGCCAGCATCCCCTGCCGTGCAAATCCCTGTGCTAAAATAAACTGGTTCAATCCGCTGCCGCAAAGTGCCACAAGGCTTCCGCAAATATATATGATAAAATAAGTTTCTGCGTATGGGTACATTGCCTTGCTACATCCTAATAGATACAATATTTCTTCACGATTCCACAGCAGGATGGCGGTGACAAATGCCGAAATCACAAGGAGCATAAGGAAAGCATTTCCAATTACTTCTTGTGCGCGGTGTTGATTTCTTTGACCTAAGTTGATACTCATATAAGAGGAGCCGCCAATTCCAAGCATAAAGGCAAAAGCTGTCACCGCAGTTAGTGCGGGGGCGCATACTCCAATACTTGCAAGAGAAATTTCTCCGGTTCCCGGTATCCTGCCTACGAAAATCCGGTCTACAATATTATATAAAATATTGAAAAACTGGCCGAACATAGCTGGAACTCCCAGCCGGATAACCAACCGGCGAATTGATGTTTCCTCCAGTAATTCTTGCGTGGTACAAAGTTCAGACATCTTTATGTTCCTTATGAGGAAAAGCAGGCAGGCTCTTGCTATCTGCGCACTGCCTGCTTTTCTCGACTGTTCTCTCTTATTTTTGAATGGTGTTGGAGTTTTGGTTATACGCTTTCGCAACACACTTCCACTCGCCATTCATTTTCAACAGCAGCAAAACATCCGTGAAGTCGATCCGATTGCCCCAGCCTTCTTCCAGCACACGCACAACGGCCAGTGATTCTTCCACCAACAAAACGTCCACACGGGCTTTGAAATTATCACCACCGGGAACAGTATCTACGTTGTGATAGAACTGTTCAATGGAACCATGCTCCAGTTTGCCATCCAGATAACCGAACAGGACGGCTTCGTCTGTAAACAGTTCCTTTGCATAGCTACTGTTACCTTCAGCAACGCTCTTGACAAACTTCATAGCGGCTGCTTCAACAGCCTGATACTCTTTTAACTCTGCTCTCATGATAATAGCCTCCTTAAAAATTTAATTTTATATGATAAAGCGTTTTGCTTTATATCTCTGGTCAAATGTTATTACCTACCTCAAAACCATCCAAAACGGCATGAAGAATTGTGCTAACCTGATGACCATCGCCAATCTCATAGACTACTGCGCCGCTGCCCTCAAGTTCCTATGCTATTGACGGAGCTGGACGGAACCCAACCGCAATTACAATTGAATCTGCTTCCAGCGTTTTTTTCTGCCCGTCATGTTCCAGGACTACCTTGCCGTTCTCCACAGCAGAAAGCCGGTGGTTTTCCAGTACGTTTACATGGTAATGTTCAAACAGATCAGGAATCATTTGTCCATTTGGAATTGGGGACGGGATGCCCGCTGACAGGATTTTCGGTAATGCTTCTACAACTGTAACATTCTTTCCTGCCTGGGCGTAATCCAGGGCCATCTCGCAGCCTACCAAACCACCGCCAATGACTACAACATTCTGTCCGACCTTTTCCGGATGGGCAAAAGCCTCCATGCAGCCAAGGACTTTCGGATCGTCAACCCCCGTTACCCTCGGCATGACAGGAACAGAGCCTGTTGCAAGGATAATCACATCCGCGTTCATTTCCCGAAGCTGTCCTGCGGTAATGGTTTCGCCCATGTGTAATTCTATAGGGAGATTTTTCAATTCATTCTGATACCATACATTCAATTCCCGTACTTCTTTTTTGAAACTGTGGGAACCGCCAGGAATCAAATTGCCGCCCAGTTCTTTGTTCTTCTCATAGAGAGAAACTTTATGCCCACGAAGCGCTGCTGTCCGGGCAGCTTCCATACCGGCAACACCGCCGCCGACAATAACAACCTTTTTCGGTTGGACAGTCGGACGCATAGCAAAACGTATTTCTCGCATCGCTGTCGGATTGACTGCACAGGTGGGTTGCTTACCCTGCTGCAATCTTGTAATACAGCCCTGATTACAAGCGATACATGGACGGATTTTTTCTGTATGTCCAGTCAAAACTTTATTCGGATATTCCGGGTCTGCCAAAGCTGCACGCCCCATCACCACAGCGTCAATCTTGCCGTCCTGAATTGCCGCTTCTGCAATATTTGGATCATTCATTCTGCCGCCTGCCAGTATGGGAATATTCACTGCCGCTTTAGCCTTTGCAGCCAGTTCCACCATATAACCTTTTGGCATATACATTGGAGGACACGCATAATAGAATGAGTCATAGATGCCAGTATCTACATTCAGGCAATCATACCCATAAGATTCCAGTAGCTTTGCAATCTCAACGCCTTCTTCTATGGTGCGTCCGCTTTCTTCTTCGCCGGTCAATGTGGCCTGCTCAAACCCCTTTACAAAAGTCTTTAGGCCAAGCCGCATACTGACAGGGAAATCACTGCCACATTCCTGCTTGATACCCTCCAAGATTTCCCTTGCAGCCCGGAGCCGGTTCTCCAGGCTGCCGCCGTATTCATCCGTCCGATGATTCATCATGGACAGAGCGAATTGATCCAACAGATAGCCCCAATGAATAGAGTGTACCTCTACACCAGCAAAGCCGGAATCCTTCGCAATTTTTGCTGATTTCACAACAGATTCAATCTTTGATTTAATCTGATCCCGCGTCAGCTCTGGCGAATTAACACCGGGGTGACGGAACACATGAACCGAGGACGGAGCAGGAAGATTCGGATAATTTCGTCCAAGTCCCATAGTAATCTGGGCAAAAATCTTCGTCCTGTAAGCGCCTGCCCGTTCATTTAATTCTGTTGCCGTCATCTTAAACGCATCCGGGTTTTGCAGGATAGCGGGGCCTACTCCGGTGTAAGGGTCAACGAGATGATCTGCTGCTAATGCGCCGGTAAAAATCAGACCGAAACCGCCCTTTGCCCGTTCAACCAGATACTGAATCGTTTCGTCCTTCAGTCCACCACCTGACAGATGGTGCTGGCCACCGCCGATGGGAGCCATACAAAACCGATTCTTTATCGTCAGCTTTCCAATGTGAAGCGGCTTGCCTAAGTACGGATAACTTTGCACAAATATACCTCCTTTGTTGTGGGATTGACTTTTCCCGCTGTTGATATTATAATTATAGCGTGAATAAAACGAAAAACAAGTACGCACATTCAAGTGTGATACTTACAATCGCAACATATACTTACCTAAAGGAGAGTGTACATGGATAAGAGATGTATATCGGCGGAATGCTTGAGCGATACTGGCTTCAGCTATACGTTATCATTGATTAACGGGAAATACAAAATGACGATTCTTTATACGCTGATGGAATTTGGCGTGGTTCGATTCAATGAAATGAAAAAATATATCGGAGAGATTTCTTATAAGACATTAAGCACCACACTGAAAGAACTGGAAGCGGATCATTTAGTCCACCGGAAAGAATATCCACAAATTCCGCCAAAAGTGGAATATAGTTTGACTGAACGCGGCAAATCTTTAATTCCTCTTTTAGACGGAATGTGTGAGTGGGGAGATAAAAACCGTATGTAGGACATGAAAGTTCTGCTGACGTAGGCAAGCAATGAGCCGGAATATCCTTTTGGGATATTCCGGCTCGCTTGTTGGGGTTCCCCCAGGCCGTCCGCCTGCGCGTCCGGCCGAACACGCCCTTCGGCGTGGCTTTGCGCTCCCTGCGGTCGCTTCCTCCTGCACATCCGCGTAGGAGAGGGGCGGCGCATTTTGCGCCGTTGGGAGTTTTCGAGATTGGCAGAAAATTTTATTCTCCTGAATCTTTCGTTGTTCCATTCTTTGTAATGATAAGCTGCCCCTGCTGGCATTTCACGGTGATTTTGTCCCCGGCGGAAAATCCGGTCTGTTCCAGCCATTTTCCTTGTAAAACAATCTGCGGCGGAGCCTGCTTGTAATTTCCGCGCCCGTAACACACAGTCAGCTTGCGGTCATCCATCCGTCCCCCTTTCCCGCTGCCTGCAGGCATACGATTTCAAATACATTCCCATCCTCAGTCATGACAGTAAGTAATCCGCTTCGCTCGTCTGTATTCAGGTCGGCAATCCCCATCCCCTCGCTGTCATTCAGTAAATCAAAAAGCCTGTCCCTAAAATAGCTCAGTTCCATTTTTGTTCCCCTTTCGTATTTTATAGTTTATTGGCTGATACTTCAAATCAATCAATTCACTTTTGCAATTCAAAGTTCGTCCGGCTCCCCGATATATCCGTTGTTTTTCTGATAGGCTTTCAGGTATCTGTCCATGAATTGCAGATAGCAGTCTTTGTCCTCGGCAAGCGGCTCCAACAGTATTGCAATCCGGCGGCGGACTTCGCATTCCTCCCACTCGGAAAGAGTGAGAGCGTTAGGGATATGCGTCTTGTTTTCATCCGCATTGACTACATCATTGATAACCTCGTTAAACAGTTGGTCAAGCATTTTCTCCGGCGTATCCAGCAATACCGCGCCAGCATCGCCGGGACATTCAGCTAAAATCCAGACATAGCCGATTTTTTTGGGGTAGACTATATCAAAATAGTTCTGTCCATCAATGTATTCCCCAAACGATTTCAAAATCGCATCCAGCTTTTTTCTTACTTTATCTGTATAAACCATAATGCCACAACCTTTCTTGGATTTGAAAAAGCAGTCCTTTGGCAGCGAAACAAATTGAGCCGTCCAATATGAATATGGGGGTTATATCCCCTTAATAAAAAAGATTATAACCCCCATACTAATAAACGTCAAACGGGGGTGCTTTTATGATAGTGTTCGATAAATTATGGACGGTTATGCAGGCACAGGATGTGTCAACCTACCAGCTAAGAGAGAAGTGCGGTATCGACAGCAAGACCATCCGGCGGCTGCAGGCAAATGAAAATATGGAAACGAAAACCTTAAACAAATTGTGCGCCGCTTTACATTGCGGCCTGGGGGACATTGCGGAGTATGTCCCTGATGAAGATATTCAAAAAAAGTAGTGCCGTCCCGGTTGGAAAGGGGCGGCACTTTTGCATCACCGTTCCGGTTTGGGCTGTTCTTTTTCCTGCGCCTGCTCTGGCGGTTCCAATCCTAAAATCTTATCCACGTTGCGGAGTGCGGTCTGGTAGGTAATCATATCCTGCCGCAGCGCCTTGTACTGTTCGTACTGTTCCCGTTTTTCTTCCAGCAGCGCGGTATATTCTGCTGAAAGCTGTGTTACTTTGGGAATGGCCTTGCCGTCCAGAGCGTCAAAGGCTTTCTTCGCGGCTTCATGCTGGGCAATCTCCGCGCCATGCTCCGCGAGAAATTCTTTCTTGTGGCGGGACTTCTTATATGCCGCGTAGACTTCCCGCGTTTTGGAATACTGGATGATATGCGTTTTTAATTGCGCTATACCTGCCATCCGCGCCTCCAACTGTTTGATTTTTTGTGAAGCCGCATTGAAACCGTCCTCGGCCTGTGTTGCCCTAAGTGCCAGTTTGTCATAATCGGTCAGTCCGTTTTCCATCAGGAAATTGAGCGTTTTTGCCGCTTCCTTCAGGTTGAAGATTTTCGCCCATCGTTCATAGCCCGCGCCCTTTCCGGCGGCAAGTTTCGCCTGAATGTCAATCAGGAGATTGACCTTTCTGCCGGTTCGTTTCGGCGCTGTTTTTCCTGCCGCCAAACGCCCGCGCTGGCTGGTAATTCTGGCGCGCAGGGCGGTCTTGGTATAATTGTCGCCCAGCCGGTTCACCCTTGTAGGGCGATCCCATCCGGGCAGACGGAAGCCGGGATTTTTGCCGTCCACGACCTCATATCCCTCAGCCCGCATCTTTGCCAGAAACTCCTCATAATGATTGCACTCCGGCAGCACCTTGTCAATGGTCTGCTGTAACTGCTTTTTGTGGCTGATGCCGTACTGCGCCGCCGCCATTTCCTTTTGGGACTTGGCTTTTTTCTTCGGATTCTCAATCACCGAAAGGCCGTGGGCGCGGCACAGTTCATCGTTCATGCGCCGCAGGATAAAAGCGGAGTTTTTCACATTCTGGAATTTTGCGTCACAGTTTAGGTTGGTGCTGTTAAATTCAATGTGGGTATGGATATGCCGCTTATCCGTGTGGGTGGCCACCACAAACTGATGCTGCCCGCCAGTAAATTTCATCGCCAGTTCACAGCCGATTTTGTGCGCCTCCTCCGGGCTGACTTCATCGGGCTTGAATGACTGGATAATGCGGTACATAATAATGTCGTGCTTTTCTGACTGGCTGCGCCCGGTAAGCTGGGCGTACAGTTTTTTGCTGATTTCAAATTCTTCGGCGGCGGTTTCCGGGCTGCACATATAGGAGGAAACCAGTTCGCCGCCGTCTGTCTTTTCTTCTTTCTGGTCATAGTCGTGGCGTTCTGCCATTGACTGCTGACGGGTGCGGTTTTTCATAATCTTTCGTGGTAAAATGTTGGAAACAGCCAAAGGTTCCTCCTTTCTAAAAAAGGCTATCTATAGCCTAAGCAGTAGCATGGGTAGCCTACTTTTGCAAGCCATATTTTGTATGCTTGATAAAAAAGGGGGGCAGGATACAGCTATGGATACGATTTCAGCGATTAAGACCCGGATACTCCGTTTATGTGCGGAGCGCAGCATTACCATTAACAAACTGGCTACGATGTCGGCGCTGCCGCCATCCTCTGTCAAAAACATCTTGTATGGCAAGAGTACCGACCCGAAAATTTCAACCATCAAGAAAATATGTGACGGTTTGGATATGACGCTGATAGATTTTTTCGATGCGCCCGAATTTGAAAATTTAGAGCCGGAAATTAAATGAAATCACTAATCCCCCAGCTATGCTGGGGAGAATAGAGTAAGTTGTGACGAAGAAGATATTATAAAAAAGCCTCCTATGTTAAAATGAGAAAGGTGTCGCAAGCCA
>CAJTGD010000083.1 GCA_910575475.1 Lachnospiraceae bacterium
TTGGAAAATCTTATCCCGAATTTTTATATGAGAAAGCCCAATTTATAAGGCTTTATTAAAGAATTCGGGATAAGATACTTTTCGGTATAACTTTTTTTATCCCGAATTCGGGATAAAAAAAGCAAGTTTCGCCAGAGTAACTCAAAACCCACTTTGTGGGTTTTGCTTACTCGGCAACCTTGATGGGGATTCTGTTTCCCCATGCCCTCAGTTCACGCATATTTTCTCAATATGCAGATTGGCTCCTATTAAAAATATTCGCAGCGTGATTGCTTTACATCACGGAAGATAAAAAAATTCTAAAAATAATCCAATTTCCTTTCCCACCAACAGTCCCCAATCGGCTTATATAGTAGGAAGCAAAAAACAGCTTCCCCTGATCAGGCATTATGAAAAAAGCAAGGAGGGATTTATGCGATTTACAAGAAGTGAACTGGAGATGATTTACAAGTATGAAGCAACGACAAAAGAGGACACAGTGAAAGCTATGAGGGATGGGCAGTCAGCAGCCAGAGACGACCTGACGATGATTATCATAAGGAATGCTGCAGATAAACTGGAAAAACTTCCAGAACCGGAATGTAGCCGGTTCATAGCGGACAATAAGGCGTATTTCATAGGACAGGGCAGAAGTTCTGTCCTGCGGAGACTGAATGAAGCAAAGGAACGGTTGAAACAGCCGGTCTTACAGGGGCATGACCTGTCAGGGAGGGAGCGGTTCCAGCCAGACACAAGACATATGATTGTACTTGATGTGCTGAATAATGACAGCCCCGTAGGGTTTAAAGGGGAGAGATACCGCTTCTTCCTTTCAGACGGGGGATACCGCAACGCCATAGAAAGTGAAAAGCGTGGGGAAATCAAAATCCGTAGCCATGCGGCGGTAGTTTCCGGGAAACTGTATCCAGTTAAGAAAGCAGAGCATAACAGATAACAGTCCCATGATAAAAATAGGAACTGCACAAAAGATGTAAGGAAACATATCAGGGGAGTGGAGAAAACTGAAGAAATATTGAAAGATGGGAGGGAATCTATGCAGAGAAAGAAAAAGGGGAGAAAGAATACGCCGATCCGTTATGTGGTGGAGCATGTATATTCCGGTACGGAAAGCATGGAGGGATTATTAACGGTTGTGAGCGAAGAAGCTGCCCGCAGGAATGTGGAAAAAAGATTAAGGGGCAATATGGAGACGGAGAAGAAAGCTGTCTGAAAAGATGAATTGACGGTTGATGCCAGAGACGGAAAAGGCTATAATGAAGTCAGCGTATTTCTGTCTCTGGATATTGAGTGAATATAGGAGGCCAATATGCAGAATACAGAAAATAAAGAAATATGGACAGCACTCTATACGAGATTGTCAATGGACGATGGAAACGTCGGGGAGAGCATGAGTATCGGGAGTCAGAAAGCAATCCTTAAACGGAAAGCGGAAGAAATGGGTATCCACAGTTATAAATTCTACGTGGATGACGGATACTCAGGTACGAATTTTAACCGGCCGTCTTTTCAACAAATGATTGCGGATATTGAAGCGGGACATGTAGATTGTGTCATAACCAAAGATTTATCAAGGTTTGGCAGGAATTATCTGGAGAGTGGGGCATATATCGAAGTGTTTTTCCCAAACCACCATGTCCGGTATATCGCTGTCAATGACGGTGTTGATTCAGCGAACAGCGGAGAGATGGACATTACCCCGTTCAAGAACATCCTGAACGAATTTTATTCGAGGGATATTTCAAAGAAGGTAAAGACGGGAAGGTATATCCGAGCCAGTCAGGGGAAATTTATGGGGGCTTATGCACCGTTTGGTTATAAAAAAGATCCAGCTGATAAGAACCATCTGATTGCGGATGAAGAAACCGCACCGACCGTCCGCTATATTTTCCAGCTTGCTTTGAAAGGCTATGGCAACAATAAGATTGGAAAGATTCTTTATGAGGAAAAGATCCCGAAACCAGCTTATTACAATCAGGAAGTTTTTGGAAAGTTTTTAATTGCTGAGGATGATATTTATAATTGGAAACAGTCAACGATCATCCGCATACTCCGGAATCCCCTGTATAAAGGTTATTTTTGGGTACAGAGGTATGACAGGAAGTATTTTAAACAGCAGTCAAAAGGTTATATCCCGATTAAGGATCGTGTAACTATACCCAGCGACCATGAAGCCATTGTAGACGAGCATACATGGAATACCGTGCAGGAAATCCTTGACAGGCATACGAAAGTGAAGCCATGCACTTCCGGTTATGACAATAAGTTCCGGGGGATTTTAAAATGCGCCGACTGTGGCAGTAATCTGTCAATCCATACAGATGGGAGGAACCCGGACAGACCTTTGCTTGAAAGGACGTACTATCTGTGCCGGATTTACCGTGTAAGAGGGGCGAAGTTCTGCAGTAAGCACCGCATCAGTGCTGGAGATTTGGAAGAACTGGTACTCTCCGACATTCAATTCCATGCTCGGAAAGTCATAAAAGACCGGGAGAAATTTATGCGGAAAGTGCTTGGGCAGATGGATATGTCATCGGCAAACAGCAGGGCAAGTATTGATAAGAAAGTGGCTGTCTTAGAGAAAAAGTTAAAAGAATCTGACAAACAATTCATCAAGCTGTATGGGGACTGGTCAAAGCAGATAATATCGGAGCAGCAATTCCGGCTGTTGTCTGCTCACTTTGAGCAGGAAAAGAAAGACTATACAGAGCAAATCGAAAAGTTAAAAGCGATGGCTGAAAATCTGGAAGATAGCGCGGATAAAGCGGAACGCCTTGCCGATGAAATGGCGGAGTGTGCCGAGATTAAGGAGCTGACTACAGAGATTGTCAACCGTCTGATCGAAAAGATTGAGGTATCAGAACCTCAGACCATCAACGGGGAAAAAGTCCAGAATATCAGGATTTTCTATAAGTTTGTTGGGGAAATCAATTAAAAATCCATTTATGTATCTATAATACTGGGGGTAGTGAATTAGCCCCGGAGGGCAGCGGCTACCGGATGAAAACGAGGTTTGCGAAGTTCTACAACCTGCCGGAGCTTATGATGATGTTCCGGGAAGTGGCGGACATCCAGACCGCCGACATGCTGAACCTGCCCGTGCCGGAGGCGGAATATAAGGTGGTGGCGGTGAAGCCGAGTGAGATACAGAAAGACATGATACAGACATTAGGGGAGCGGGCGGAGCGTGTGCGCAACGGCATGGTGAACCCCATGCAGGACAATATGCTGCTGATCACCAATGACGGGCGCAAGCTGGCGTTAGACCAGCGGCTCACCAATGAAATGCTTCCGGACGAGCCGGAGAGCAAGGTCAACGCCTGCGTCAATGAAGTCTACCGCTTCTGGGAGGAGGGGAGGGAGCAGAAACTCACACAGTTATTGTTCTGCGACCTCTCCACGCCGAAGAATGACGGGACGTTCAGCGTCTACAACGATGTGCGGGATAAACTGGTTGCAAAGGGAATCCCGACGCAGGAGATAGAATTTATCCATGACGCAAACACGGAGGTGAAGAAAAAAGAGTTATTTTCAAAGGTACGCAGGGGAGCCGTGCGAATCTTGATGGGCAGCACGTTTAAGATGGGGGCAGGCACAAACGTCCAGAATTTAATCATTGCCAGCCACGATTTGGACTGCCCGTGGAGGCCGAGAGATTTGGAACAAAGGGGCGGTCGAACCATCCGACAGGGCAACCAGAACAAGAAAGTATTTATCGTGCGGTATGTGACGGAGGGGACATTTGACGCCTATATGTACCAGATGATTGAGAACAAGCAGAAGTTTATCAGCCAGATCATGACGTCCAAAAGCCCGGCACGCACCATCGAGGACATTGACGAGGTGGCTTTATCCTATGCGGAAATCAAAGCCCTTGCCACCGGGAACCCATATATTAAGGAAAAGATGGACTTAGACATCCAGGTGTCGAAGCTGCAACTCTTAAAGCAGAGCTTCCTAAGCCAGCGTTACGAGATGGAGGATAAGGTGACGAAATACTATCCGATGGAGATAAAAAGGCAGAGCCAGTGGATTGTGGAGTACCAGCAGGACATTGAGCAGGTGAAGGCGCACACGCCGCCAGACCGGGATACCTTCCCGCCTATGCAGATAAACGGCGTGACCTATGGGGAGAAAAAGGAGGCGGGGCAGGCGATTATTGCAGCCTGCAAAGCCATGAGTTCCCCTGATCCGGTTCCTCTGGGAGCTTACCGTGGGCTTGCGATGGAGCTTTCTTACAGCACCTTCAGCAAGGATTTTGTCATCACCCTGAAAGGGAAACGGGCGTACCATGTGACGCTGGGGACGGACATCCACGGGAACATTACCCGTCTGGATAATGAGATAGAGAAGTTTGGCGATAACCTCTCCCGGTGTGAGGAACATCTGGAAACTTTAAAAGCGCAGCTTGAAAATGCAAAAATAGAGACAGTCAAAGAGTTTCCAAAGGAGCAGGAGTTAGCGGAAAAGACCGCCCGGCTGGGGGAGTTAAATGCCCTGCTTGATATGGATAAGAAAGAAAATATCGTGCTGGATGTTGAGCCGGAGGAGGAAGAAACGGAGCCGGAGAAAGGCAGTAAAGACCGGGAACGGTAAAAAAAGCGGTATTGGGAAACCAGTACCGTTTACATAGCGGACGGGAAAAACTAATAGAGGTTCGCATATTTGTTGTTGCGGTGAAAAATGGGTATATTATATTAAAAACGAAAGGGTGATAAAAATGAACGCAGCAACAGAGGAATATAATGATTTAGTCAAGCGTATGGAACATGGATTTATGGAGATAGACAACGATATAATCGTGGATTTGCGGAAGCAGGATGACAGCTATCTGGCACTTTGCAGGCAGATCGGGGATATGGAGAGGGACTATCCGTTCATATTGAATGTTACGGAGGGTGAGGGGGAGATTTCTTTGACAGCGGAGGAACATGGGATATTGGTGGAATATTTCAGGCTCAGTTTGAAAAAAGATAACATTGAGAGGAAGCAGATTTATTTCCGGGGGCATACAGACGGGTATGCTTATTTGAAGAAAATAGGGGCGGTTTAGCAGAGAATTTTTGAACGGTATTCAATAGGAGTACCGTTTTTAAATTGGCTTTTGGTAGAAAAAACCATATTTATATGATAAAATTGAAAATAATAATGATGTGGTTGTTGTTTATATTGAGGATGGAGATATGGTCTTACGTTTGGGAGAAGGAGCAAGAGATGGATAAAAAGTATTTGAAATATATACCAAAAACATTACAGGAAGATTTTGTAGACAATAGAGTTATTCCATTTATCGGAGCTGGTTTTTCTAAAAATGGTATAGTGCCTGATGGGACAAGTATACCTGAATGGGATGAATTAGGAAAGCGTATAGCAACATATATTTCCAATTATTCTTATACTAGTGCAATAGATGCTTTATCACTTTTTGAAAGCGAGTATTCAAGAACAAAATTGATTGAGATATTAGCGAAGGAATTAAAAATCAATCAGATAAAAGCAGGCAAGACACACAGAGCATTTTGCGATTTATATTTTGATACAATTTGTACAACAAACTTTGATTTTTTAATAGAACAAACATTAAATGAAAAAAGTATTCCATTTTCTACTATTGTATCTGAGGACAGGTTGCCAATTAGTACGCATGAAAAAACGAAATTAGTAAAACTGCATGGTGACTTTAATCATCCAGAAAGAATGGTCATTACGGAAAATGATTACGATAATTTTATAGACAAGAATAAGGTGTTTTCTACATATATATCAAATCTTTTTATTACCAAGACGCTTCTGCTCATTGGTTATAGTTTTGAAGATAATGATATAAGAACATTATGGCAGATTATTGGAAGCAGGCTAGGGAAATTAAGAACACCAGCATATGTTGTTTTGGTTGATGCTAATCCAATCGAAATTTCACGCTTTGAAAGAAGGAATATAAAGGTAATAAATATACAAGGGAATAAAAAGGACTATCCAGAAATATTAACTGAATTTTTTGCTGAGATTAAGGAGTTAATAGATGAAAAGATACCAGAACAAATGATTATTACAAATGAAAAGGCAACCGAGGAACTTAAAATCCCTAAAGAAAATAATAGATTGTGCTTTATTTCTGCCCCATATCAGCGAATATCATTTTTAAAAGAATTGTTATATCCGATATTGAAGAAAAATGGAATTTCACCTATCTCATTAGATGAAACTATTATGCCGGGGGAATTGATTACCCGTAAAGTGGATACGTTGATTACCAAATGTTCTATGGTAGTTGTTGATTTATCTGGAAACAATGCAAATGTAATGTGGGAATTGGGAAATGCAATGAGTAAAGTTAAAAATGTAGTGTTAATAGTAGATAAAGAGCAAGCTGGAAATTTGCCATCAAATTTGTCGGGATTACTCTATTTAACATATAGCTTTTCAGAAGATAATTTTGAGTTTGCAGATAGTTTAGAAAGATATTTGAATGAAATTCAAGATAAAAATGGATATGTAGACGGGGTACAAAATTATCATAGACTGTTAGAAAAAGAGGAATATGAGGCAGCAGTAATTATGGCATTTAGATATTTGGAAACATTACTTACAGATGTTTCAAGTCCTAAGCCAGTTCCGTTTTCAATGAGTTTGAGTTCCTTATATACTGAAAGAGAGGAGCTTAAAACAGTACTTTCTGAAACGAAGCAATATAGGCAAATTAGAAATCGTATTGTTCATGGAAGTGTGAATCTTTCAAAAGAAGATGCAATAAAAATCATAAAAAATATTGATGAAGTATGTAAAGGGATTAAGAGTGGCGATGTAGAGATTAAGAAAGAGGCTTAATTTATACAATCTAATTATAGATATGGATATTAAGGTCAAGTAAAATTTTTTCAAAGAGCAGTTATAGATACATAGCCGGATGGTTTTCAGATAAGAAAATCGTTCGGCTATTTTTATGCCCGGATATTCTTAAATTCATTTGCAAATATCCAATCATGGGCAGGAAAGGAGCTGAAATTTATGCCATATATCGCACCGGAAGTCGTGCAGGAAGCGAAGCGGATGGACTTGTTGACGTACCTGAAAAACTATGAGCCTTATGAGCTTGTGCATTTTTCGGGAAACACCTACACCACGAAAACCCATGACAGCTTAAAGATTTCCAACGGGAAATGGATGTGGTGGAGCCGTGGAATCGGGGGCAGGTCAGCGGTTGATTACCTGATAAAAGTCAGGGACTATACCTTTATGGAGGCAGTACAGACGATTGCAAGGCAGGCGGCGATTGCGCCGCCTGTTTCCCTACCAGCCGAAAAGACAACAGAAAAGAAACTGCTCTTGCCCAAACCGAACCGTTACCAGACGCAGGTTGTTTCCTATCTAAAGAGGCGTGGGATTGACACGGACATCATTGGATTCTGTCTGCAAAGGGGAATGGTTTTTGAGAGCGAGAACTACCACAACGCTGTATTTGTGGGCATGGACAAGGGAGGAACACCCCGGTATGCCGCCCTGCGTGGAATCGGGACGGACTTTATCGGGGACGCAAACGGGAGCGACAAAAACTATTCCTTTTCCATCCCGGCAGAGGGAAACAGCATAAAAGTCCACCTGTTTGAATCCGCCATTGACCTGCTGTCCTATGCCACCCTGCAAAAAATGGACGGCCAGGACTGGAGGGCGGAACACCTTTTATCCCTTGCAGGCGTGTACCAGCCAGCAAAGGAAATCGGGCGCAGCAAGGTTCCGGCAGCGCTCACACGGTTTTTAAAAGAGTACCCGGAGGTTGAAGAAGTGGAGCTGCACCTGGACAATGACCGGGCGGGCAGGCTGGCGTCAGAGGCGATCAAGACCGTGCTTCCGAAACAGTACCGGACACGGGATAAGCTGCCGCCAAAGGGCAAGGACTGCAATGATTTCCTCTGTATCCGGTTAGGAATCGGGATAACGGAGCGGGTAAAAAAGAATCACGGAAGGAGCCATGAGAGATGAAAACGTATGACGTAACAATAATGGAAACCCTGCAAATCAGTATATTTTGGACGCAGACCATTTTGTGGGAGCTGATTTTAAGGCGAAAGAGTGCGTCCGGGACAAAGGCATAGGGCGGTAGGAAAGGAGGCGATTGCCATGAGGCAGTATGAAATGACGCTGGTTGCCATCTCGGAAAAGAGGGTGAAAATCTCTGCGGAGAGTGCGGAAGCTGCAGCACAGATGGTGGAAAAGATATACAGCGAAACCAATATCTTAGATTTTTCCAACCGGGACGTGACGGATGTTTCCGTCCTTGCGAAAGCGGCGGATGTAAAAGAAAGTGGCTGTAACGCATACCCGGATGGATGTGCAAGATGCCCGTATTCCTGCCCGATGGATGGGAAATGTATGCGGGATGATCCGGAAAACCGCTGTCAGGAGTGCGTGAACCATTGCAAAGTGTGCGGCAGGTGTGAGGCGAAGGAGTCCGGGGACTGCGGGCAGGAGTGCATAGATTGTGGGCATTGTTGCCCGGAATGTGCGTGCTGTACCCATCCGGTTAAGGAGCAGCAGCCGGGGAAGCATCTGTTTTCGGCGGGTAATGATACCAAAACAAAAGGCGGTACGCAGCCGCAGGGGTGATACACAATACCAGTTATACCGAAAAGTATCTTATCCCGAATTCTTTAATAAAGCCTTATAAATTGGGCTTTCTCATATAAAAATTCGGGATAAGATTTTCCAACCCGTTGCCA
>CAJTGD010000084.1 GCA_910575475.1 Lachnospiraceae bacterium
TTTTGCATTTCAGGCGGAAAGCAATACTGGCAACAACGTGCAGCATTTTGGGCAGGATTGTGCATTTGCAGACAGCACTGCGCAGTCAATGAGATAAATGTCGGAAAAATAATTCGCTGTTTGCTTCTCCCTCAATTCGCCGTCCGACATGTCGGCTAATAGACAGGGGGCGTGACACGCCCCTGTTAATTATCGCCGAAGGAAAAACTACCAGCGGAAGCTGTCCGGCACTCCCCGCTTATCCAGATATTCTTTTCTGGCTTTTTCTCTTTCTTCTTCCGTTGGCGCTGTCTTATATTTTGCGTACAGTTCATGGCGCACCATAGAATCCAGTTTCTTTTCCAGCCCCCGCCGGATTTCACCAGCACAGGAACCATCTTCCACCAGATGATACCGGAGCAACGCCATAAACAAATCATAAGGTATTTGTACATTTTTCATTTTATATCATTCCTTTCTGCGTCGGTTTGCGTCGATAGCGACGGTATTTTCTATACCGCCCCGCTATCTGAAATACCGTCGCAACCGACGCATATCGTCGCTTTTTATTCGTTCCGTTCCAGCCGCTTTAAAATGATTCTTCTCTCATGCCCCCGTTTATTGTCATAGAAAATGCCATAGTCATTTAATAGCTGGCTGTTTACTACATTTAATCTTCTGGAAAGCACATTTGCCGATAGCTGCATATCCGGCAACAGTTTCAGAAGTTCCGTTGCTGTTCCTTCCCACTCTTGTCTATCCTCCGTCAGAAGTCCGTTAATGGCTTCCAGAAGTGGGTTAGGCGGCTGTTTCCAAAGTTCCGTTTCTGCCTTTTTAAATTTCCAGATACAACGCTCACGGTCAAACTCGATTGTCAGTTCCTGGTCTGGCTGGTCACGCCCCACAATATCCAGAACCGCCGTGTTGTCCGTCCGTTTTTTCTTCTGCATAATAAACGCCCCATCAGCCGCCCCAAGCAATCCGTTTGTGCCGGAAATCATATCAAAGCTGTCACCGGATTCCATCTTGCGAGTATGGTGTACCACTAACAGGCAGATACCATACTTGTCACTAAACGCTTTCAGCTTTGTTACAATCTCATAATCATTCGAGTAGCTGAAAGTTTCCCCGCCAACTTCCCTCACCTTTTGCAGTGTGTCAATGATTATCAGCCTTGCGTCGGTATGCTGTTTCACAAACTCCTCTAATTCACCGTCCAAGCCTTCCTTCAGCGTCTTTGCCTGTGTCGCAAAATAGAGATTGTCTGCGCTCTCTATACCAAACATTTGTGAAAGCCGCCGCTGAAGCCTTGCGTAATCATCTTCCAAAGCCAGATACAAGACCGTTCCTTTACGGACGGGATAATCCCACAGAGGAATCCCCATTGCTATATGATAGGCAAGCTGCCCCATAAAAAAGGATTTTCCCACCTTCGGCGCACCTACGAAAAGATATGTGCCGCCATACAGAAAACCATCAACAACCGGCGTCTTCGGCGGGTAAAGCGTATCATATAATTCTGTCATGGAAACCGTCTGCAAACTGCACCCGGATTTCTCCGGGCTATTGCAGTTATTTGTGGCTTGCAGATTGATTTGTGCTGTTTCATTTGCTATAATTTCAGTGTCTTTTTTAATATTCGGCTGTTTCCCATCTGCGCCAACAGATGATACGGAAGCAGTCGTTTTTCTTTTTCCTGTCATTCATCTTCTCCTTTCAGACCATCCAACGTGATTGCAATAACTTGTAATGTGTAGAGCAGTTCATCATTGTCCGGGCTTATGCTCTCCATACGCTTTAATTCCTCATGGATTGCCGCCATCTGGTTTTTCAGAGCCTTATACACCCTCGGATTGCCCTGTACCACCACATCCCGGCACAAGAGCCGCCTAGTGATATAGTCCTGCTTAGTCAGCCCCGACAATGCCACTAAATCATTTAACAGTTTTGCTTCTTCGTCCGAAACCCTAAACGCCACCGTATGATTGCGCCATCTTCCTTTGTAATCAAGTGCCTTATCCATTTTTCTAATCCTCCTTTGTCATTCGCTCCATTTCCAATCTTTCTGCCATTTCTGTCTGAACAGTAGGAAACAAGTGTGCATACCGGTATGTAATCTTCTCCGCTTCATGCCCCATGCGCTCCCCAATCGCCAGTACCGAGAATCCCATGTTGATTAAAAGCGAAACTGCGCTGTGACGAATATCATGCACACGAATCTTCTTTACACCTGCCTGTTTCGCCCCTCTCTCCATCTCGTGATTAAGATAGGATTTTGTGACGGTAAATAATCTTTCATCCGGCTTAATATCGTAAAGCATTTTGATATACTCTTGCATTTCCTCACAGAGAAACGGCGGCATTTTGATTGTGCGGTTACTTTTCTTCGTCTTTGGGCTTGTGATAATATCCCGCCCTTTGGAACGGTGAAACGTCTTGCTGACCGTGACCGTCTGCTTCTCAAAATTGAAATCTGCCGGAGTGAGGGCAAGCAGTTCACCGGAGCGCATACCGCACCAGTAAAGCATTTCAAACGCATAATAGGAACGTGGCTTATCCATCATGGCTTCGGAGAATTTCAGATATTCTTCCTTCGTCCAGAAGTCCATTTCCTTTACAGCTTCGCTCCCAATCGTTCCTGCCCTCCTTGCCGGATTGTAGGGAAGATTGTAAAAGTTTACTGCATGATTGAATATCGCTGTAAGCTGTGCCTGTATCGTCCTCAAATAATCTGCGGAATAGGGCTTGCCTTTCTCGTCCTTATATGCCATCAGTTCATTCTGCCACGCTATCACGTCCTTTGCTTCAATCTCTGCAATTTTGCGGTTTTCAAAGTATGGCAAAATCTTTGTCCGTATCACATGGCTTTTTGACTCCCATGTGCTTTCCTTGACACGCTGTTTCTTGTCGGCTTCATATACCTCAAAAAAACTGCCGAAAGTCATATCCAGCTTTGCCCCCTGTTTGAGCATGGCTTCATGTTCCCACGCCTGCGCTTCCCTTTTCGTTGCAAAACCCCTCTTTTGTGTCTGTTTCCTCTCCCCCTTCCAGTTGGTAAAACGATAGATAACCCTCCATGTTCCAGTTGCATTGTCTTTGTATACAGCCATCTTGTAATCACTCTCCTTCCTTATTCGCTGTAACATTTGTCACCAACCGTAGGTTGATGACCTACGCGCACATCAGTGCGCTTCCTCATAACAGACCTTTTTATGAAAAAATGTAGCGTTCACACGTCCTGTCACGGTCAGATAGCCCTGTTTCTGTAACTCTGTATTCAGTTCCCTTACAATCTGGTAGGCTTTTGATTTCGACACACGCAATTCCGCTGCCACTTCCTCCACCGTCATAAATGATTTTTCTGTCATTCAGTTGTTTTCTCCTTTCTAACTATTTTTGTTTAAGTTCTGCATATAGAATACTAAATAAATTCCGTTAAGTCAAGTGGTTTTCAAAAGAATCTTAACTTTCTTTATTTAAGTTATTCTTGCTATTTCTATTTCCTCATGCTATACTAAATTCAACAAATTTGTTTAAGTACAGCCATGCACGGCTGGCAGAAAACAGGACGGCGGGTGCTTGCACACGCCGGACTGGTTTATGACAGGCGTATATGGCGCACCGCCACAGCGAGATGAAGCACAGCGGAATCGAGCTGGCATGGCTGTGCTTAACCACTACAACGGAGGTTTGGTTATGGCAATCGGCAAACGTATCAAATTTTTTCGCAATAGAAAAGGCATGACACAAAAGCAACTGGGCGAAATCCTCGGCTTCCTCGGAAAGACCTCTGATGTCCGTATGGCACAGTATGAATCCGAAGCCAGAGTGCCGAAGCATGACCTTGTAAAAGAAATGGCGAACCTTTTCGGTATCAGCACCCATGCCCTAACAGTGCCGGACATTGATACAAATATAGGGCTTATGCACACCCTTTTTGCGCTGGAAGATATGTACGGGCTGAAAATCGGTGAGATTGACGGGGAAATCTGCCTGCGTCTGGATAAGTCCGATTACTCCACCTATTCTTCCATGTTCAAAATGTTCCATGCATGGCAGTCAGAAGCCGCCAGACTGGAAAAGGGCGAAATCACCAAAGAAGAATATGACGAGTGGCGGTACAAATATCCAGAACTTGACACCCACCAAATCTGGGCAAAGGTTCCTCCGCAAGAATTGTTTGACTTTATCAATGACACTGCCAAAGAAGCAGAAAGTACAGACAAAAAAGAAGCAAAGCGCAAGAAGAAAAAATGAACGAAAAAAACCTTACCAGTTTTCAGTTGTCATTTCTGAAAATCAGTAAGGTTTTTCTGTTATTGAAGTATTCTTTTATTCAGTGAGTGATACTTAAAATGTTGCCAAATCGTTGCCAACGCCTAAACAAATTTGCTTGAAACCCGCATAAATACTAGGTTCTTAAAGCCTATTTCATCACTCGAACTCGACTTTTCCTAACTTGTTTTATTTAGAAATTATTCTCTGTCGAGTAAAGAAATCTTTTGATTATTTGATATATCCATATTATCCTGCCTATATAAGCTAATGTTATCATTTTGTTATCGCTGTTGATAACACTGGCTATGTAACTGCGGATAATAGCTATATGCTATGGTTTAAATTATAAGCGATTTTGCTAAGAAAATCAACTATTAGTTTCCGTATCTTCAATCAGATTTTTCTTCAGAGCAGTAAGAGTTTCTTGGTTCTTTTTCAGCAGTTCAAGCTGTCGGTATGCCTTTTCCCTTAATATCTTTAATCGTTCAATATTAGATAACCCCTGTCTTATCAAATCAGCATTCGTATCTTCCAAATTGATAAGTACCACTAATTCCTCTGCCGAAGCAAAATCTCTAATATTAGGCGTTTTCCCACTTATTCCTTTTTCATTTCTCCATTGTGCTGCTGTTTTACCGAACAAAGCCATATTAAGAATATCTGCTTCGGTTGCATATGTATAAGCCATTTCCTGCGGAGATAATGTTGGTGTTATCAGAAATTCCTTTACCGCATCTGTATGAATACGATAATTTATTTTTGAAAGTTCCCTCTTAGCATCCCATCCAATCGCTAATCGGTTCGCTTCATCTTTCTTTAATCGCTGATAGTCCTTAATAATATAGAGCTTGAATTCTGGTGAAATCCAAGACGCAAACTCAAAGGCTATATCTGTGTGAGCATATGTACCGCCATATCTCCCCGATTTTGATATAATACCAATTGCATCTGTTGCTTTTATCCATTGCTGCGGCGTCAATGTAAACGCATTATCTCCAGACTCTGCTTTAAACCTATCGAATTCGATAGGTTTAAAATTGGGATTATGAATCTGTTCCCACAAACCCAAAAATGAGATTGTTGAATGATTACGCATCCAGTTCGCAACCACGATAAAAGCATTGTCTGGATTTTTATATTTAGCAATATCCGTTAAAGAAATATAAGCTTCTTCATTTACGACATCACCCATTACTCTGATTTCTGTCCCATTGGCATCTATTTTCATATTTTTCATTATCTCCAATCACTTCCTTTGACACAGATTATCCCTTATATGACAGCATATACAACAGGCGCTCTTGCAGCAGTTTCTCTGGATTGTGTTCCAATTCTATTATCGCTTTTATTTCCTCTTTAGCCTTATACGGAATAGTATTGTTATTCTCAACAATCTTTTTTTAAACTTCCTTTACCGCCTTTTCACCTAAATTACCAGCCATTTACACAACTCCCCTTATCACATTACAACCGACAAACCATGATGTATTCTTCTTCATTTTCGCCAATGACCTCAAAACCTACTTTCCGATACATACAAACTGCATAATTTGCCTTTTGCACAAAAAGAGATGTCTGCTTATATCCTTTTTCTCTCAGAAATTGCAGCATAGCTCCCATAAGCGCTGTACCAATGCCCAAATTCCTGTATTCCTCATACAGTGATATGGCAAATGAGGGCGTTTTATCATCAATATGCCCGTAATCATTCATAATACGAGCCCATACCGCACCCACAATCTTCTCTTTTATTTCCACAACGAAACACCAATCATCCGCTTTTCCAAAATCCTTAATATATACTTGCAGCTCTGGCCGTTCGATAATAGATTTTGGCGGCTTGTCCATGCCCTCTGGAATAAAAATTGCTTCATACAGAAAATCAGATAATATTGGATATTCATTTTTTTTAATTTCTCGAATTTTATAATCCATGTCTATGTAAAACCTCACATATTTCAATTCAACAAACGGAATTTAATGCTTTTTAAGCTCTGCAATAGCAGCATAATGTAAAATATCAAATTCATTCGGCGCAATTTGTTCAAGGAGCGTCATATGCTCTTGTTCCCACATCGAAATTTCTTTCTCGTTAAGTGAAGCGCCGATTCCACGGCAAGCCTTCATTCTTCCATTCCAACTTTCACGGGTAAACGGTATTCTTAGAGTAAATTCTTCATGATATGCAAGCTTAAAGTTTTCTTTGTAGCAATCTGGTATGTCTATTTGGTGTTTCGTTTCTCCTGCGCCACTCCAATCTGGATTATATTTCAATACGAGTTTTTCACTGGCTCCTGCAATCTTATCCTCAAATGGCAGCCATGCCATATATAAAACAAGAATGCTTCCCCCTGGTCTAAGCATATGATAAAACTTAGGCATAACAGTTTCATGGTTGAAATACCAAAAACACTGGCATGCTGTAATTACATCAAAAGAGTTGTCAGGAAAACTTATATCCTCTATTGATACAACATGATAATCTATATCCATACCCTTTGAAAGAATTTTCGCTTGTTTGATCTGGTTTTCTGAAATATCCGCAGCCGTCCACTTCGCCCCATACTGGTACATATTTCTAGGAAGAACCCCTGTTCCCGTTCCAATATCAAGGACTGATTGTCCGTCTAAGCATAATTTGCGATCAACAATTTTTTGATAAAACTCTTTCGGATAAATGTCACGGAATTTCGCATAATCTAAAGATGTTTTCCCCCAGTCAAAGGGTTTTCCGCTATCTATATCTCTGTTTATTATCTTCATATCATTCCTTCCTCAACCCCGATTTTTCTCTGTATACAGCTTCCCGATAAACAAGAATTGACAGTATTGTTAAATCAGCTCTAAAGCTCTTTTATATAGTGGGTCTAAATCACAACCACAACTTCCACATTTTTCGTTTGCCTGTTTAAATGCTGATATTAAAGTATCTTTATCAGCTTTTCCATCTAACCATTGTTGTGCGGGAATAGATAATAAACGACCCCGCAGCAAGCTGCGGGGTATTGAGAGAGGTCGCCCCACTACATATAGTCGAATATGCTATACTGCTTTGCCTCCGGTTCTTTTTTATATAGTTTCTTATACTCATTTTCTTTTCCTTGATTTTTTACATAGTTTCCTATTATTTCTTCATTTCCATGCTCTCCCACCGTCGCTACATAATATCCATCCGTCCAAAATTCTCCTCCCCATAATTTCCTTTTTACCTGGGGACATCTTTTTAATACTTCGCGTGCTGTTATACTCTTTATGATTTGGATTATTTTCTTCGGACTATATGTTGGTACCGATTGTACTAAAAAATGTACATGTTCTTTATCCGTTCCTATTTCTATAAAGTCTATTTCATATCTTTTCGATATCTCTTCACATGTTTCTTTTATTACCTCATCCACTTCTTCGTCTATTACTACCCTTCTATACTTTGCCGGACATACAAAATGATACATTAGCACTGATACATTGTGTGATTTGTGTTTGTACTCACTCATCCACAACTTTCCCCTTTCCTTTTTTACTATTGTATCATCTTTTTACTTTGCAAAAAAGTTTCTTACGCAGCAAGCTGCGGGGAATTAAACCCTGAGAGATTAAATCCCAACCAGATGCAACAAACTTCTCCATAATAGATTTTAATTCTCCCATAATAATCTCCATTCCGCCGCCTTTCAGTTGGCGGCACAAATAGTAATGAAAGGTATCGACTACCCTCTACATTGTCTCTATAATAAAAGCGAGAAGCTATAC
>CAJTGD010000085.1 GCA_910575475.1 Lachnospiraceae bacterium
AATTGTTTTCCTTCGCATAATAACCCATCCATTCTTTAGTGATAGAATTATTATGTACCGACAACAATAAAAAAGCAACATTTATTCATTATTATTTACGCAACGCTGTACTAGTATCATCCTTAAATTCCAGCATCAATCCGTCCCGATATGCTTTATTTCCAATAATATCATGCCAGTCCTCGTCATCCTGATTGCTGGAAGTCAAAACCACCTTCACTTTGTGTTTCCATTCCGGCCGCTTTTCCAGAATAACCCGGTACAGATTAATCGCTATACGCCGGCTCATACATACAATCATTGCCTTTCCCGTAAGCACATACTGTCGATCCTCATAGTGGGCAATAATATCATCCGCTAAAAGGGACAGCCTTTCCTTAGAGCCTATAATTGCCTCAATGGTAGACAAGTCTGATTTCGATTTTTCGATCGCCATCTCTGACGCCTCACCTGCCATTTTTTCATATTCCGCATCTATCTTTTTCAGCAGTTCCTCATTCAGCTTTATCTTCGCAGTACGGTTTTCATAATAAATCGGCACAGTTGCTCCATCCTCTACCGCCTGCGTCATATCATAAATATCAATATATTCCCCAAAAACTTCCACAGTTGACCTGTCATCAAAATCAATAGGTGTCCCGGTAAAACCGATAAACGTAGCGTTTGGCAGAGAATCTCTCATATACTTTGCCATGCCGTATTTCCACTCACCGGTTTCCCTGTCCAACTTCCCTTCCAGGCCGTATTGAGAACGGTGAGCCTCATCTGCCATAAATATGATATTACTCCGCTCACTCAATACTTCACTGCTTTCCTCAAATTTCTGGATGGTAGTAAAAATAATACCACCAGCCTTTACCCTTAGCAGTTCCTTCAAATGTTCCCGGCTCTTTGCCTGCTTCGGAGTCTGCCGCAACAACAACTTGGAACTGGAACAAAACGTATCAAAAAGCTGATTATCCAAATCATTCCTATCCGTTAACACTACAATGGTAGGATTATTAAATTCTGGATTGCTGACAATGCAGCCCGTATAGAACACCATGGACAGACTCTTCCCACTGCCCTGGGTATGCCATACTACCCCAACCTTTCTACTGTGTTCCTCCAAAGCATTTCTTGTACGCTCCACCGCTTTTCTCACCGCAAAATACTGATGGTATCCGGCAATGATTTTAATTGTCCTGCCCTTACTATTCTGAAAAACAATAAAATTCCGTATCAGGTCTAAAAGCCTTGCTTTCAGAAATACACCATTTAAAAGAACCGAAAAATAATTAAGACCTCCCTCTTCCGGTTTTTCTCCATTTTCAGACTTCCACACCATATACCGGGTAAAATCAGACGTGATAGTTCCCATGCGGGTATCCAAGCCGTCACTGATTACATTAAAAGCATTGTAATAAAACAAAGACGGAATATCCATCTGGTAGTTTTTAACCTGTTTATATGCGTTTTCAATCGTAGCATCTTCGTTAGTTATATTTTTCAGTTCAAACAATACCAACGGGATGCCATTCACGAATACCAAGACATCCGGCCGCTTGTTCTTATACTCAATTACTGTATATTGATTGACGACATGAAATTCATTACTATCTGGATTTGCAAAATCAATCAGTTTCACTGTATAAGTGCGCATTTCTCCATGTACACAATAGTTAACGGGAACTCCCTCGATCAGATATTTATGAAAAGCAGCATTCATATCTTCCAACTTCAATAATCCAAAATCCTTTATCGTTCTGTAAGTTTCTGCAATAATCCCTTCATTGATTCCAAAATTAATCTTGCAAATAGCTTCTTCAAAATAATCCTTTAAAATAGCTTCATGATAATCTCTATCAATATCAGGACCATATAAACTTTTATATCCTTTTTGCCGAAGTTCCGAAATAATCACTTGTTCCAGAGTATTTTCACATATGGTCATTTCATTTGTTTCCTTCCCTCTTGTGATTTAGTAGTCCATTAAATAGAATATCTTCTTAAAATTTCGTAATGATTTTTTAACTTATTGCTCCAATAGCCTTTTCATCTAATCATTATTAATCATAAATTCATTATTTCCACTTTCTCAACAATATAATGTAAAAAACATTTCGTAATGCTATTGATATTGCAAAATTAGTTGTGTCAAATTAAGAAGTTCTTGTTTGATTTGGTCTACACGCTGTATAAAAGATACTCCATATTGGGAAGATAATTGTCCTATTGCCATTTTGGTGGTTAAAATAGCATTATACCCTATATGATTATACGAAATATCAAGTATTTGGTTGGCATATTCCATCCATGTATTAAATTCTTGCATAGACACATCTCTGCTTTCATATGTTTGAGGGTACAAATAATTTCTCTGAGAATATAATCCAGGCGCAGCATTAATCACCTTAATCAATGCGTCAATCACAATTTGTTTACTTTGATAATTTATCATTGATTGCCACCCCCATCTATTTCCTCTGAATTTTGAATATGATTATCATCTCTTAAATTGTTTATCCGATTTTGTCTAAATGTATTCTCGGCAATTTCAAACTGTTTTCTTGTGTCCTCTATACCTTTTCTACGGAATTTCCATCCTTTTGCTTCTACATCATAAAATGGCAATATAAGCAACACTATCCAGATAAGAAATAAAATATTGTTCCCATCAAATTGCTCAAAAAATTTCATTGCAATACATTTTTCCCAATTAACTACAATATAACTTGAAAGAACGATTAGTAACAGAATATATAATATTTCGTAAATGCGAAGCTTTACCCATTTTGTAAATCGTTTAAATATATTTTTCATTATAATAATCATCTTTTCTCTATAACTTTCTTATTTTTAAAAATAAATATCATCTACAAATGAAAACAATAATTTAGCGGCTTAGATGTCGAGTTCGGAGACATCAATTTCGCCAGACATTAACTTTGGTAATATAGAGTCACGCAATGTTGCAAGATGCTGATTTTCGCAAATGTTACTATCTATCATATTATAGTAGTCTTTAAGAATTTGTGTAAATTGCAATTCTATATCAGGTGGAGCAATTATAATAGGTAGACGCTGAATATTTTCAAATCGTATTTGAGGAAATGTTCCTGATCTGGATTCTGCTTCAATTTGTAATTCATTAATAACATCTTGTGTGGTTAAAAAATGATATAGTCTACGAGACTCCATTTCACGAGAACGTATAACCATTAACTTTGTCGATACAACATAGTCATCCGCCTGAAAATTAACAAAGGCAAAATGTCGATTGATAGGACGAATTTCACTATATAGGATATCATTAGTCTTAATTGACTTCTTTGCTTGTCCTGGCATCTCCTGAACTAGAGAATACGTCGAATGTAAAAAATGACCATTTTCAACATCGCCAGTATTCAGAAAAACAAGTTTTTCTTTATCAAATGAATGCTTGATAGATATACTATCACATAACGTCCCAAGAGGAACACAGTTCCACCCTGCTGGAAGTTCATCAGAAGGCAAGTATGGATATGTAGCACGATAAATGGTATCAAGCTGTTGATATAAATTATCGTTTATATTTTTATTAAGTTCGATTTTACTGTCAATTGCAGATAATATTTTTGTAATTTTCCTCTGAACTGATATATCTGGATAAATAATCTCTACCTCTCCCAATAGTTTTGTATTGATGGATGGCATAGTTGCACCAACAGCGATATTACGAATAAACTGCTTTGTTTCTTTTAAACAGAAAAAATAATATAAATATAAAGAATCAATATTTTTATAGGGTCGCACACGTAGACAACGTCCAGAAAACATCCAGCCATTATGCGTTTTGTCTACGAAAGAACATCTATCTACCGAACCGACTCGACTAAACACTATATCTCCCGTGCAAAGAATATATTTAGATAATCTCTTTTTGTCTGTTTCTGATACTTTGGGTAGATTTTGCTCTGTAAATATCCTTTCCCCTAAATGTTCAACGGTCACAATTGGGGTTCCATTTTCTACATAATCCTTTTTATGAAGTTGACTACCAAATGGTCCCGTTTGTATATCTGCAAGATTTTTTAAAATCTGTTGTTCCATATAACACCATCCTGAATTGTATATTTTCTATTAAATAACATATCCTATTGCCCCTAAATTCTTTCTTATTTCTTCTTGAAGTTCAATAGATTGTCTGAACATCTTTGATAATTCAGATGTCAATCTTTCCATTTTTTCTTCAAACGGTTCACTGTCGTCGTCGTCTTGCTCTATTCCCACATATCTTCCCGGAGTCAAAATGTAACCTTGAGCCTCTATTTCTTCTAACGCTACCTCCTTACAGAATCCTTGAATATCCTCATATCCTTTTCCCTTTCTCCAATTCTGATATGTATCCGCAATTTTTCTAATATCATCTTCTGATAATTCCCGACTCTTTCGATCTATCATATGTCCTAATTTTCTTACATCGATGAAAAGCACCTTATTTTGAGATTGCTCTGTTTTTCCTTTCCGCAAAATCCAAAGAGATACCGGAATACCAGTGGAATAAAATAATTGATTTGGCATTGCCACAATGCATTCAACAATATCACCTATAATCATATTTTTCCTGATATTTCCCTCATTAGATGTATTGGAACTTAAGGAACCATTTGCTAATACTGTCCCACATACTCCGCCTGCAGGACTCAAATGATAAATCATATGCTGTAGCCATGCAAAGTTAGCATTACCAACCGGCGGAACCCCATATTTCCATCGGACATCATCCTGTAGCCTTTCCCCTCCCCAATCTGATACATTAAATGGCGGATTGGCTAAAATATAATTTGCCTTTAACGTCTTATGCTGGTCATCGTGGAATGAATCGGCATTATGCTTTCCAAGATTTGCCTCCAACTGCCGGATTGCCAAATTCATCTTTGCCAGTTTCCATGTCGTTGGATTACTCTCCTGGCCAAAAATGGAAATAGCTCTAACATTCCCCTGATGCTCTCTTACAAATCGCGCTGACTGGCAAAACATACCACCACTACCGCACGCCGGATCAAAAATCTGTCCTTCAAATGGCTCGATCATCTCCACCAAAGTCCTTACAATGCAGGATGGTGTATAAAACTCTCCCCCCAGCTTACCTTCCGCACTTGCAAACTTACTCAAAAAATATTCATAAACACGCCCTAAGACATCTCTTTCCTGCGCCGCAGTTGAACCAACCTCTATATTTGTAAATAAAGTTACCAATTCGCCCAAACGCGTTTTATCAAGTTCTGCTCTTGAATAATTCTTTGTCAAAACGCCCTTTAATGTGTTATTTTCGTTTTCTATCGTTTCCATTGCACAATCAATTACACTTCCTATATCCGCACTGGTAGCATGCTTTTGAATTTCCGACCATCTTGCCTCCCTGGGAACCCAGAAAATGTTATCTGCCAAATATTCATCTCTGTCTTCTTCATCACCATATCCTTCTTCCAGCAAAACCTGATACTTTTCTTCAAAAGAATCAGATACATATTTCAGAAATATAAGCCCTAAGACCACATGCTTATACTCTGCCGCATCTATATTAGAGCGCAACTTGTCTGCTGCCTGCCATAACTTCTCTTCAAATCCAACATTAGTAGTTCCTACTGCCATATTTACCTCCATGATTTAGAAAAAATCAAATTTAATCTCATAAACATCTTCTCAAACACCATTTACAACTTACTTGCTTTTATGAAAATAGCTTTCCGAATATGTTTCAACTAAATCAGACATATTTAACTTATGCAAATCCAAAAACTGTTGTAAGGTTAAATCAGAAATCTCAGATAATTCATACGGCTTCAATTCCTTAATAAATCTTTTAATATTATCTTTTAGTAGTTTCAATTTACTACGTCGTATCACTCTTACTTCATGTGTAAAATCTGCACAATAAGATAAATTTTTAGTCGGAATAATTAAAAAGCGATTTACATTTGTATCCGCTCCGTATTGTTCTTCAAACCAAGCACAATGATTATTCATTTGCCCTGCCTCATGTTTGCTTATCTCTGTACGGGTACCCTCTACCTCACTCTTACATTCAAAGAAACTATATTGATTATTTACTCCGCACCATAAATTGTCCGGCCCTTTTCTAATTTCTTTATCAGGACGCTGACTTATATACCCCAATAATTCTCCAATTATTTTTAAGGCATCTTCAAATTTTTCTGCTTCCATTCCAAAAGAAAAATTGTCCAATATCTCGTCAATTGCAAGCACTAATTCATTATAACTATCATATTTCTCTAAAAAAGTATGTATTCGCTTTAATCTGTTTTCATGTATGTACGAAACTTTTGTATAAGTGATTCCTGTTTTTGGCTTTAATAATTGAGTATTGCATTTAAAAGCCGCTTTTTGCAATTGAATAGACTTTTCTTTATAGATAGGATAATTATACCTAGCAAGTTGTTGCAAATACCATCCCCTCTCTAATTCGTCCTTTTGTAAATTATCAATAAATTTTTGCATATCTGCAATGGCCTTTTCATATTCCTCATTACAATACAATTTTTCAATACGCGATTCTTCTAACAGACGTTCATACACTGTAGTATTTTCAACTTTGTTTTCGATAGAATCCATTTTAACCGTATAATATTCTTTCCATCCTTCATCACGACTTAACATTTGCTTTATCAATGAAATGACCTGTTTAATCGGTGCCTCATCAGAATCTTGTTCATCTTGAGCCATTTTTACAATATCTAGCCCAATATCTATCTGCTTTCGAGTTTGAACAGAAAAAAATTTATTTGTAGTCACACTGCGCATAAATTTAACTATATCTGAACCTATAACCAAAATAGCACAATAATCTTTTTCACCACGAGCACCTCGTCCCATTCCCTGCTCAATCTTTTGTGCTATACGTTTATTTATAATCACACTGTTAGGTCTGCACTTTTCTTCATATTTATCAGAAAGACTATTAAAAAACGGCATAGAATCTATAATTAATCCGTAACTTCCTAAACTTAGGTATTATAGAATCAAGAAATTACATAAGAATTAGCTATGGCTCTTTTTTATATGCGGGAACAAATGGAATCAGT
>CAJTGD010000086.1 GCA_910575475.1 Lachnospiraceae bacterium
TAGGTATTATATCATAGAAAATACCGAAAAGCAAGGAAATCCAATGCTTGTCGGAATCCTATAATACCTTTATGAATATGGAATAAGAGGGTAATACCTAAACTAAGGAAGTTACGGATTAATTTTTTGCATACCAGAGATATAAGCTCAGATATGTCAGTTACCTTTACCATGTTCATGGCCTCCTCATTATAATAGTCAGGCAGTAGCCTGCTGATTAGATTATTGAGGAAATATCCTTCACATGGAAGAACTAAAAAAATATTATCCCGAATTTTCTGCGCATCCTCTCCACTTATATAGGAAAATATTATCCCGAATTTTGTTTCTACTCGGCTTATATATTAAGGGGATTTTTCAAATATCGGGATAAGATACTTTTCGGTATAACTCTTATTATCCCGAATTCGGGATAAAAAAAGCAAGCAACGCCTTTGGATTGCCATGCGGCAACCCGAAGGCAGCTTGTTAGGGGAAAATCCCCTAATACCCCTTTTTGGCGGAGCCGGGAGGTTCCGCCAGACATGATAAGTTGCATGGTGAAAGCACACCATGACGGAAAGGTGAGTGGAGCAGTATGTTGACATTTTTAATGGGAACCCTTGTAGGCGGCATGGTGGGCGTGATGACGATGTGCCTGTTGCAGATTAACCGCCTGCACGGGGGAGATACGGAGGTGGGCAGATGAGAAAGAGGGACGTCCCGTTTCTGTTCCGCCTGAACAAAGAGGAGGCGGAGGCATTCAGGGAGCGGGTAAGGAAAAGCGGGATCAGCCAGGAAGCCTATGTGCGTCAGGCAATCACGGGAAAGACGCCGAGGGAAGCGCCGCCGCCCGACTATTATTCCATGATGCGGGAGCTGCATAAGATTGGGAACAATTTAAACCAGATCGCACAGAAGGCGCACACGCTGAACGTGATTGACGTGCAGAGGTATGACAGCGACATGAGGAAGTTTGATGAAGCGGTCAGGCTGATCACCGAGGCGGTCATCCTGCCGGAGCCATCGGGAACCCCGCAAAGCCTGATTTGCGGGGAAAAGGAGCAGCCACGGAGCAGTGAGCCTTTGCCCGTCAGGGACAAAGGCAGCAAGCGGAGTGGGCTGTGACGTGGCTACGACATCTATCTGGAGCGTCAAAGGCTGGCTGGGGAAAGTAGTTATCTATGTGGAGAACCCGGACAAAACGAGAAGTCCTGAAATCGCAAAGCTGCCGGAGCTGTCCGGCATGGAGGAGAAAGAAACGCAGGGGCTGTCCGATGTTATTGCTTATGCGATCAATGCGGAAAAGACCAGACAGCAGAGGAAAGCAGGGGCAGCGGAGGGGGAGAAAATAGATGATGAAAACGAGAAAGTCATGGAGCAGTATGTGTCCGGTGTCAACTGCGCCCCGACCACCGCCCGGTCAGAAATGATGGCGGTCAAAAAGCGGTTTGCGAAAGACGAGGGCATCATGGCGTTCCACGGCTACCAGTCCTTTGCGCCGGGGGAATGTACCCCGGCAATGGCGCATGAGATTGGCGTGAAGCTGGCGGAGGAATTGTGGGGGAGCCGCTTTCAGGTGATTGTCGCTACCCATTTAGATAAGGCGCACCACTTGCACAACCATTTCGTGGTGAACTCCGTTTCCTTTGCGGACGGCTTGCGGTATCACCGCAGCAATCAGGACTACCGGGATATGCGGGAGGCTTCCGACAGGCTGTGCCGGGAATACGGGCTGTCCGTCATAGAAAAGCCAAAACAGAGGGCAAAGCACTATGGCGAGTGGAGGGCGGAGCAGGAAGGCAGGCCGACCTATTTGGGGATGATAAAGGCGGACGTGGACGAAGCCATAGCAAAGGCGAGGACGGAAAAGCAGTTTTTCCATTACCTGAAGGAGAAAGGCTATTCCATCAAATTCGGGAAGGACGTCACGGTGCGGGCGGAAGGCAGGGACAGGGGGATGAAGCTGGCGAGGAATTTAGGGGAGGACTACACCTTAGAATCCATCCGCAGGCGGATACTCACGCAGAAGATAGAAAAGCCTGCTCCGCCTGCCCCATTGCCGGAAAAGAAAGCCTATGTCATAAAAGCGCATGGAAATTTAAAAAGTGCAAGGAAAATCGGCGGACTCCGTGGACTTTACCTGCATTACTGTTATCTTTTAGGAATCCTGCCAAAGAACAGACCGCCCAAAAGCCCGAAGCAGGTACACATGCTGCTTAGGGAGGACTTGATAAAACTGGATAAGATTTCAAAGGAAACAAGGCTGCTCTGCCGTTATCGGATTGATACCACGGAGCAGCTTTTTTCATTGAAGGAAGATTTGCAGGGGAGGATGGCGGAGCTTGCAGACAAAAGGAAACACCTGCGGTATCAGAGCCGCAGCGTCAAAGACAGCGAAAAGCTGTCAGAGATAAAAACAGAAATCTCCGCCCTGACAAAGCAGATCGGAGAACTGCGAAAGGAGGTGGGACTCTGCGACGGGATAGCCGCACGTTCCGGCGCAATGAAAGAAAAATTAGAAACCGTGCGGCAGGAAAATAGTGTGGATAAAAAGAACATCCACACGGAAAAGGAGGGAACAATCCATGAACACATCAGGCGAAGCCGCTGACCAGGTGGTGCGTATGTCGCTGGAAGTGGGGGAGGCGGCTTTAAAAATCTCCGGCGAAGGGGCGAAACAGCTTGCCGTGCTTTTGTACGCCATCTTGAAAGAGCAGAAAAAGACCAAAGGCAGGGCGAGGCTGGAAACCTTAGTGCGCTCCGGGAAACCGCTCACCGTATTTTCCGTAAAGGAGAGCGACTTAAAGAAATTCGTGCAGGAGGCGAAGCGGTACGGAATCCTCTACTGCGCCGTCCGTGACCCGAAAGGGAGCAGCGACGGCATGGTGGACATTATGGTGAAGGAGGAGGATGCGCCCCGCATCAACCGCATCGTGGAACGCTTCAAGTTTGCGTCCGTCACGGAGGCGGCACAGATTAAGACGGAAATCCAGAAGTCGAGGGAAGAAAAAGCGCAGGCAAAAGGGGAAAAGGCGGCTCCCGGAAAAGAGAGGGCGAAAGAACCGCCAAAAGAAAAAACGCCACCGGGAAAAACAACGCCGGGGAAACTGCCACCGAGAGAGCCGCAGTCGCAGGCGGAGCCGGAGAAAGACAGGCCGGGGAAATCGCAGGAAGATTTACTGGTGGATGAGCTTTTAGGAACCCCGGTTCAGAAAGAGGAGGGACAGCAGCAAAACCCCTCTTCGGGCAAGGATGCGAAATCCCGTCAGTCCGAGCCTATCTCCGGGAAGCAAAGGAAAACCGCAGAGGGTACTTCTAAGCTGTACCAGCCAGCCACGCCGGAAAAACCGTCCGTGCGGGAGGAATTAAAGGAGATTCAGGCAGCGAGGAAGAAAGAGGCGGGCGCACCGAGCCGGAACGAGCCTGCAAAGGACACGAAAACTAAGAACCAGAAGCCGTTGCAGCACAAACAGCCGCAGGGGAAAAGAAAACCGAAAAAACCGAAAGAGAGGTAAGCATATATGGACAGTAATTTCAGCCTTGATTCTTTATTGAACGTATCCGCCGTGCCGCAGGATGACCGGGTGGCGGCATTTATCGCAGAGAGCAAGAACAACCGGAGCCGTTGCTATGAAATGTCCGAGCAGATGACGGCGGCGGTGGCCACGGACGGGCAGTCGTTCCAGCAGTACCTTGACGTGCAGAGCCGCTTTGACCGTTATACTGCCAACAATGCCCTGCTGATTATGGCGCAGAAGCCGGAGGCGCAGAAGATTGGAGATTACGGTTACTGGAGGGATCAGGGAGCCTATGTGAAAAGGCAGGAGCGTAACAACCCCATCCTGATTATGGAGCCGGGAAAAGAGTACGAGCGTGAGGACGGCAGCACCGGGACTTATTACAATGCGAAAAAAGTGTACGACATTTCACAGACCACCGCAGGAGGCAAGATTCAGCAACCGCAGGCGGAAATCACGGACGCACAGCTTGTGAGGGCGGTAGTGAACAACCCGCCCGTTGCCATCGTTGCGGCGGAGCCGGATCAGATGCCGGAGGACAAGGGCGCATTGTTCGAGCCGGAGGAGGGCTGCATTTATGTACGGAAAGGCATGAGCGCACAGGAGATTTTCCGGAGCGTGACGCCGGAGCTTGCCCTTGCCGGGTTTGCGGACGGGGACAAGAACTATGACCGCAACGAGGACGCCTTCCACGCCTATTGTGCGTCCTACCTGCTCTGCAAAAAGTATGGCGTGGACACGCAGGGGTTTGACTTCACCCATGCGCCGGAATTTTTCGAGGGCATGGAGCCGCAGGAAGTCCGTGGGGAGTTATCCAAAGTCCGTGACGCAGCGGGCGACATTTCTTCCAGAATGGCGAAAGTGCTGGAGCCGGGCAGGAACCAGAGCCAGAGGCAGCAGCCGCAGGCGCAGCATAACAGGGAGGACGCAAGATGAGGGCAGTGAAGGCAGGATATAATTTCAACCTTTTCCCGGAAGAAACCCTGTCCGGCATTGGCCTTGAGCCGACAGGCGGAAAAGTATGCGTGGAGGGCGTGACGTACCCGCTGTACCGTGGGACGACCTTTGCGGAATCCGAAAAAGTTGACCGCCTGCTGGACGCATATGGGGAAATGCCCATCCGGGATTACAAGGTAAAAAGCAGGGAACAGGAACGGTAGACGGAGGTGGTGAATTTGAGCGGGGAAAAGAAAACCCTTGAGCTGGACAAATACGAGTACGGCGTGATTTTCCATGCCTTAAAAGACGAGCGCAACCAGATGATAAAGGAGGGTAGGCCGAGCGACGCAGTGGACGACGTGCTTTTGAAAGTCATCGAGCTGATCGAGGAGCCGCCGGAGAAAGAGAAAAGGGGGCGGAAATGCCATGAGGAACGGTGAGAAGCAGGCGGCGTGGATATTTGCGGCTTCCGGCATCCTTCCCGTTGTCTGGCTTGCCCTCCTGACGGCACCGTACCTTGCGGGCGGCCTGCCCGAAATCATACGGGGGTTCCCGGACGCAATCAACCATCCGTTTTCTATCCGGTTATGTGGGGACAGCTTAAGGGCTGTCCTCATTTTCCTGCTGATATACGGGATGGGGATTGGCATTTATGTGTCCACACGCAGGAACTACCGGAGGGGCGAGGAACACGGCTCTGCCGCATGGGGAAACGCACGGGTGGTCAACCAGAAATACAGCGAGAAAGATTTTGGAGCCAACAAGATTATGACGTCCAACGTGCGTATCAGCTATGACAGCCGGAGGCACCGCCGCAACCTGCTCACCATCGTGGTGGGCGGGAGCGGAGCCGGAAAGACGAGGTTTTATGCGAAGCCCAACCTTATGCAGGCGAATACGTCTTTTGTTGTCCTTGACCCGAAGGGGGAGAACCTGCGGGACACCGGGCATCTTCTGGAAGAAAAGGGGTATGAAGTGAGAGTGCTTGACTTAATCAACATGGAAAAGAGCCACTGTTATAACCCATTCATGTACCTGAAGGATGACAACGATGTGCAGCGGCTTGTGACAAACCTCTTTAAGGCGACCACGCCGAAGGGGAGCCAGTCTAACGATCCTTTCTGGGACACGGCGGCGTCCATGTTATTGCTGGCATTGATATTTTATTTAAAATACGAGGCACCGAAAGACGAGCAGAATTTCCCGATGGTGATGGAGCTTTTGAGGGCGGGGGAAGTCCGGGAGGACAACGATGAATACCAGTCCCCGCTGGACGAGCTGCTTGAGCGTCTGGAAATGCGGGAGCCGGAGCATATCGCAGTGAAATATTACAAGGACTACCATTCGGGGAGTGCGAAAACGCTGAAATCCATCCAGATCACGTTGGCGGCGAGGCTGGAGAAATTCAACCTTTCCAGCCTTGCGGCATTGACAGCCACAGACGATTTAGACCTGCCGTCGCTGGGGGAAAAGAAAGTGGCGTTGTTTGCGCTGATACCGGACAACGATACCAGCTACAATTTTTTGGTATCCATCCTATACACGCAGCTATTCCAGCAGCTATTTTACCTTGCCGACCACAAGCACGGCGGCAGGCTCCCCGTCCATGTGCATTTCTTAATGGACGAGTTTGCGAACGTCAGTTTGCCTGATGATTTTGACAAAATCCTGTCCGTCATGCGGTCTAGGGAAGTCAGCGTGTCCATCATCCTGCAAAACATGGCGCAATTAAAGGCGTTGTTTGAGAAGCAGTGGGAAAGCATTGTGGGCAACTGCGACCAGTTTTTATATCTGGGCGGCAACGAGCAGGGAACCCATAAGTACGTCAGCGAGCTGCTGGGGAAAGCCACGATTGACATGAACACCTATGGAAAATCAACGGGGCATTCGGGCAATTATTCCACCAACTACCAGATTTCCGGGCGAGAGCTTTTGACGCCGGATGAAGTGCGTATGCTGGACAACCGCTATGCGCTTTTATTTATCCGTGGGGAACGCCCGGTGATGGATGAAAAATTTGATATATTGAAACACCCCAACGTGGCACTGTCCACGGACGGGAAAGGAAAAGCCTACCGCCACGGGGAAGTGACGCAGGCGGTGGGCAGCATTGCATTGGGGGACAGTCTGGAGGGAGAAGTGACGCAGGTGCAGGCTGGAACCGATTCCTATGAGCTTTTATCCGAGGAGGATTTAGAAGCTATTATAAACCAATCCCAAAACAAGCCTGCAAATAAAAAGTCAATAGAAAATTGAATATTTTTTGAAAAAGTTTTATGTAGGAAAGATGCGTACAACAACCAGACCACCGTAGAACGC
>CAJTGD010000087.1 GCA_910575475.1 Lachnospiraceae bacterium
TTATTGTCTGTATAATGGGGTTAAAACCCTCGCCTTAAGGCGAAACCTTTAGGTCAACCCCATAACCTCAAGTTTAGAAAAAAGTAAAAATAGAAATACTAAACGTGAGGTGAAGAATATGGAGAATTATAGAAAATCGTCACATTGCACGTATGATATCAAGTATCATCTTGTATGGATAACCAAATATAGGAAACCAGTGATTGCAGGGAAAATAGCAGTTCGGACAAGAGAACTGATCCGAACCATATGCCAAAGAAATGAAGTGGAAATCTTGGCAGGGCATGTTGGAACCGATCACATCCACATGTTAGTGTCGGTTCCGCCGCATTTGTCAGCAAGCAAACTGGTACAGTATATTAAAGGGGCAACATCAAGGAAACTGCAAATGGAATATAAAGAATTGAACAAAGAATTCTGGGGGCAGCATTTGTGGGCAAGAGGATACTTTGTAGCAAGTAGTGGGAATGTGACAGATGAAATTATCAAAGAGTATATCCAAAATCAAGATTTACAAGAGAAAACAAAAACGGACAACTTTGAGATAAGTTAAGTAAAAAGGGAAATAAGTAAAGTGGCGACAACTTTAGGCTGCTTCAGCAGCAAACCGAACCTACCGGCTTTAGCCGGTAGTGGTTCAGTTTTCCGACATTTATCTCATTGACTGCGCAGTGCTGTCTGCAAATGCACAATCCTGCCCAAAATGCTGCACGTTGTTGCCAGTATTGCTTTCCGCCTGAAATGCAAAAGGCCATGGATCCCGTCATGAGACCCACGGCCCATATGAAGCATTTAGTTTTTCCCCTGCCTGTCGGCCAGAACAGGAAGATGGACCAGGCCAGTGGCAACAGTCACCGCATCCACCTTCCGCATCAGGGAGCCGATCCTTTCTTCATTCCAAAAGATATCGGAGAAATCGGAGAGCTCGCACCCTACATCATGGTTAGGGATGCACAGGAAGTTCCCATATTTATGCCGTCCGGCGAGGATGTGGAAGTAAGTCCCCCGCCCATTGATCTCGGCTTCATACCATCCGTTCCCCGTACTCAGCAGGATGATCTGCCCCGTCCAGGTCTCCTTGCGGGAGCCGCTTTTTAGGATACAAGTATAATTCATGTTCCATGCCCCCTATCCGAGATTCTGGCTGCTGACGGAAGCCAGGATAACATCCGTATCGATCACTTTCTTGTCCATCTGTGCCCCCAGTGTCAGTGCGTCGGTCATCAGGTTGTCCACCAGGCGGGGGCTCCCCTGGGAGTGGCTGTGGACGGCGGAAAGCGCTGCCTGGTCGATGATGGAGGCCGCACCTCCGGCACAGGCAATCTTGTGGAGGATGTACTGAGCCACTTCTGAGTCTGAGAGTCCAGAAAAGTTGTAGTGCACTGTGACCCGCTGGCGCAGGGCCTCATGGACAGGCTTTTTCAGGGTGCTGTTCAGGTGCGTCTCCCCGCAGAGGATGAGCGTGAAGCAGTTGAGTGAGTCATACCCGTAGTTCATGAGCATCTTGATGTCCTCCAGGATGCCGGTGGAGAGGTACTGTGCCTCATCGACTGCCAGGAGGAGGGGCTGCTTCTTGTCCCTGTAGAGGTAGAGGATCTGCTCCTGCACGGCGCGGAACATGCCGGGCTTGCCGCCCCTTGGCTCTACCCCTAAGACAGAGCAGAGCTGGCGGTAGAACTCCATGACGCTGACAGTGGAGAGGCAGATGTACTCCATGTGGTAGAGGTTTGGGTTGAGGCTCTTTGCAAAGCAGCGCAGGGCGAAGGACTTGCCCATGCCTGGCCGTGCGGTAAAAAGCCCTATGCCTCTTGTGTCCTTGAGGTAGTCCAGCCGGGACGTCATCTCCGAGATGTCCTTTGAGAGGAACCGGTCCTTTTCCTTGGCATTCTGTTTGTCAAAGGGATTGAAGGAAAGCCCATAGTAGGAACGGAACATCAGCCCTCACCTCCGATCCTTGAATAATCGATGGATGGCGTGTTGTTGCGTTTCGTCCTGCAGTTCTCATTTTTATCCGTAGGCCGGATGGGGTAATGCTCCCCCTCATAAAGGATGAAGGCGGAGGACATGTCGTCCGGAAGGAAACGGATCTCCACCTTTGAGGAGATAAACTGCATGGGGACGTCATAGGACACCTTGTCAATGGAGACGGTGGAGTCCTTGTTCACCTTTCTGGTGATACGGTTCAGGAAACACTCTTCCAGCCACTCCCTGGACTTCGGCATGCGGATGGCGGAACGGGCCTGCTGGTAGCGTTCCATGGGCGTGGTGCCGATGCCGGAATGGACGGATGTATTGTAGGTGCGCATGTAATCCTTAAGCAGCCCACAAAACTGCGCCAGAGAGGTGATGGAATCCATGTCCAGTGTATAGAGCCAGGTTTCTTTCAGCGTCCTGAACTGGCGCTCGATCTTTGCCTTGGAAGCTCCGTCACGGATCTTTGTATGCAGAAGAACCGTCCCGATGGAGCCGCAGATGAGGGAGAGCTGCTCATTCGAATAGCTGCAGCCGTTGTCGACATAGAGCTTCGCCGGGATCCCATGGGCTGCCATGGCGTCCTTGAGCACTTTCTGGAAGTTATAGGCATTATCGTTATAGAAGAGGCCGCCGCCCACCAGGAAACGGGAATGGTCATCAATGATCATGATGCAGTAGACTCTCCTGCGCTGGCCGTCCTCCGTGATAAAAGGCAGGTAACAGGTATCGGCCTGCCACATCTTCCCAAAGGCGTCTTCTTCAAATGCCTTCCTGTCCCGCATGCCGGGGTTGCGTGCCGATTTCAGGTCATGTTTCTTCACGAAGCGCTGGACGGCGCAGACGCTGACTGTGGCAGGGATGAAGGCTTCTTCAACGAGGTGCCGGTGGATCTGTGTAGAGTTCAGCCGTGGGAAGGCCTCCTTGATGCGGTAGATCTCCTCGATGGCCGTGTCCGGGAGCACCCGGGTGGAGCCCTTATCGGAACGCTCCTGCGGCATGAGGGCGTCGATGCCGCCGTTCTGATAGAGGGACACCCATTTGCAGAGGGTCTTTGGGCTGTACTGGAATACAGAGCCGTCAGGCAGGGTGAGCGGTTTTTCGGTGACACGCTGGTAGTAGGCGTTCCTGGACGCATCCGGATAAAGGCCATGGATGACCGGCGCTATGAGAGCGAGGCGGAACTGTGCCATGGCGGCTGCGTCCGAAAGGTTTTTGGGATTGCTGTTCATAAAAATGTCCTCCTTAGGTGGTTTTCCACCATTATGCAGGAGAGAAGGGTGGGAAACCATACCCGTGGCGTGTGGCCGACGGAAAAAGGGTCAGGGGCCGAACACCTGCTGGCAGTAAAGTGCGGGGTTTTTATGGGACTGGAGGAAAGACTTTGTAAAACGGCGGACAAAGGCAGAGGCGAAATCTGAATAAGCCGGCTGCGTGAGCAGGGACTTCAGGAAGGAAAGGCCGGAAGCCTCCATGGAGGAAAGCGCACCGAGCCATTCCTCTTTCTGAATCCGGAAGAGCTCCAGCCACCGGCGCAGCTGGGAAAGGGTGATGGAGAAGCGTTCGCAGAGCTTCTCCATGGTGGAAAGGTGCAGGAAATACTCCGCCAGGACACGGAGGATGAAGAACAGGCCGTAGCCTGAGTAGGGAATGATGAAGTCCGGGAGGATGGCATGGGTATGGCCGCAGGTACAGATGAGGCGCATGATGCAGAGGCTGTGGCGGACAGGTGCGCCGCCCATGAAGTCCACTAGGGAGCGGTCATAGTAGGCATGGATACGGCAGGAGCCCTTTCCCCCACAGCATGGGCAGGTCTGCAGTTCAGGGCGGAATCCAGCCATGAAGGAACCGAACAGGACTTTTGATGAACATTTTATGCGAATCAGCTTGCAAAACAGGGAGTTTTCTCTTATCATAGTATATGTCGGTGGTGCTTAAGCCTCACGAGTGGGACGCGATCCCGTAAATGGCAGGCACACTGGTATGTGAGAGAAAGAACGAACTGTGGAAGGGGGTGTTCTTTCTCTTTTTTTGTTCCATAAAAACTATATCGGAATGACATGGGATGGTCAAGGGGAAAACGTGCCGCTTCCTACAGCACTTTTTTATAGACTGTATTTGAAACCTGAGATTTTAATTTGACGTTTTTGTGCAGGAGATAGGAACTTTAATTTGCTGGGCGACAGAATACATCGAAACAGTCTGGGGGATGGGTTACAGATGGAAAAAATGAGGAAACCCGGATCAATGAAAAGAGATTTTATCTGTGCGGTAGCTGCTACAATGTTTCTTGTTTTTGCGGCATCTGTCCTGACGATTTATGGATGCTACCGTATACAGAAAGTGATACTTCCCGATTCTCAGGAGGTCTGGCTGAATACCCGGACGGTCACAGCGGACGGGAGGGTATTAGAGGGAAGGCAGAGGGTTATCCTTGACGAACCTGCCCAGGTGGATATGCTCGTTCCTACCGGAGTGGATGTGGCTCTGGAGAATACGGAATTCATAATAGAGAAAATCGAGTCCGGCTTCGTGGCGCTTCGCCCAAAGCAAAAGTTTGTATACAGAATGGCAGGCATTTCTATGGTGCTGTTTCCTTTTGTCTATTCCATTACAGGTATCATGCTGTGCGCATGGTGGTTTTATAGGAAAGAACTGTCACCGCCCATTCAGGTTCTTGCCGACGCGACAAAACATATCCGGGAGCAAGACCTTGATTTTATGGTTGATTATAACAGGAATGATGAATTAGGAAGGCTCTGCACCGCTTTTGAAGAAATGCGGCAGGCGCTCTATGATAACAACCGTCAGCTATGGAACATGATTGAGCAGCGCAGAATCCTGCAGGCATCAGTGGCACATGACCTCAGAAATCCCATTGCGATTGTTGAGGGATATGTGGAATATATGCAGCAATGCCTAGCAGATGGAAATCTGAATGACGAAGAATTGCGGCATACACTGTCTAACCTTGCGGTAACGGCAAAACGGCTTGAACATTATACAGATTATATCCGTGACCTGAATGCCATTGAAGAAACGGAAACAAAGTATTCCGTAGTTCAGTTACCGGACTTTTTAAGAAGAGCTACGGAAAGCCTTTCGTTTCTTGCAGAACAACATAGCCTGGAGATTGCATACCATTCTGCCATATCCGAATGTCAGGTGAAATTAGACGAGCAGATCTTTTACCGTATTGTCGAGAATATCTTTTCTAATGCCATTCGATATGCCAAAAGCAAGGTGAATTTTGGGTACTCCCTTACCGATGGTATGCTTATGATAACCATATCAGACGATGGCAAAGGTTTTTCAAGGGCAATGCTCCGTAAAAAGAACACCTTTCTTTATTCTGAGGATAAAACGGGAGAGCATATGGGCCTGGGATTGGCTACAAGCTGTGTCCTTAGCCAGAAACACGGCGGAAGTATAGAACTTTCAAATATTGCTCCCAGTGGAGCTTGTGTAACAATTAAACTTGCAGTCCAAAAATGGCGGCAGGATAATTCTGTCGCTTTTCTGGTTTCTAATTAGGGCAATTTCTATTAAGATAATTTTAAAAAGTTATGCTATATTAAAAAGGGAAAGGAGTGTCATATATGAACAATAATACAGTTGTAGAAAAAATAGTAGACTATATAGAAACGCACATTAACGAGGATTTGCCGCTTGATAAAATAGCAAATGTATTAAATTATTCAAAATTCTATATAGCCAGAATTTTTACTGAAGAAACAAAATGTACGGTTTATAAATACATACAGGGGCGTAGGCTGACTTTGGCTGCTCAAAAACTTGTAGAAACAGAGCAGCCCATTGTTGAAATTGCTTATGAAGCATATTATGATTCACAGCAAGCATTCACATTAGCTTTTAAACAGCTATATGAATGCACGCCTAATATTTATCGAAAAAATGGTGTGTTCTATCCTAAACAATCGAAGATATGCATGATGGGTTCGTTTAATGGATACTCATTTATGTATTATTTAGCAGGAGGTAAATTGGCAGCATGAGTACAATTCCGTATGTTATTGAACAGACAAGCCGAGGAGAACGAAGTTATGATATTTTTTCAAGACTATTGTCCGATAGAATTGTTTTTTTAGGAGAAGAAGTAAGTGATGTTTCAGCAAGTTTGATTATTGCGCAAATGCTGTTTTTAGAATCCCAAGACCCAGGAAAAGACATTCAATTATATATAAATAGTCCAGGTGGTTCTGTTTCGGCGGGGTTTGCTATTTATCCTAAAATCCGTGTAATGGACACTCGTTAACGCCTGATTTTGACTTTATCGGTTTCAAAGTCCTTGAAAATACAGGATTTTTATTCCTTTTTCTCTTCCACTAAACGAG
>CAJTGD010000088.1 GCA_910575475.1 Lachnospiraceae bacterium
TATGTTATGAAAAAGGACTGATTCCATTTGTTCCCGCATATAAAAAAGAGCCATAGCTAATTCTTATGTAATTTCTTGATTCTATAATACCTAAGTTTAGGAAGTTACGGTTTAAAAATAGAACAGAAAAGGAGGGTTCGAGATGACATGCAGTGTTGTAAAAGAATTAATGCCAAATTATATAGATGGACTGACCAGCGATGAAACGAGCGAGGATATCAAAAAACATCTTGCGAGCTGCGAGAGCTGCTGTGCAGTTTATGAATATTTACGTTCAACACATCCATCTGATGCAGCGGAAAAAAAGAAGGATATGGAATTTGTAAAAGATCTGAAAGCTGGCGTACAAAAAAGGAAACGAAGGAGCATTTTGGCAGTATTCGCTATATTAATCATTGGCATTTTGTTCACAAGGCGATACAGTGTTCCTATCCCATTTGATGCAAACCGTATGTTTATTGAAACGGTTCCATCCGCATTTACAGTCAATGATGAATATGGCTGGGTTGATCTGACGAACATCGATGGCCTGGATTTTCAGGAATCAAAGTCTGTCCTGTCAGGAAAGCTTGATATGATGAATCTGGTCTGGCTTTCGTACCGTGGGATTCATAATGCAGGCTCATGGTCCAAGGGACGAACGATCAGCCGAAACGGGGAAAAGGTACGGGGCATCTATTACCGATACACGAAAACCTTGTGGGATCTGATGCTTCCGAGTGATCTGTTTGCACAGAGTGAGAGCGCTTCTAACTACGGAGAGATCTATGGTGACAGCGCTGCATTTAACGGCGGAGTTCATGAACCGGAACAGCGGGAAATTTATTATCTGCAGGTGCGGAATCTTGATGCATTAGATGAACTATCGGATAAAGAATATGATGCATTAAGACAAAAGGCTGCTTTGATTTGGAGCGGGGTGAATTAACAGGAAAAAAGGCTCTCCATAAAGGCGAGCCCTGTAATACTGATGAAAATTTCACTCTCTGTTTTTTCAGCCCATGGTCTGCCGCTTCACCGTATCCAGCGCTTTTACGACAGGCGGCATGGACAGCAGGACCAGCGTAATGATCCCTTCCGTGCCAAGGTAAGAGCCCTGATACAGGGAGGAATACACCCACGGATTCATGCCTTCCGGCGCGTACGCGGCAAAGAACATCACCCCGGACAGCGTGGAAAAGACAAACCGTCCCATGACTCCCACAGCATATCCAATCTGCAGGCCGTACTTCCGGTCATGAAACAAGCCTGACAATCCCAGCGCTCCGAACGCAAACGGATAATCAAACAAAAGCTGCGGAACAGACAGAAAATACGGATCGATAACAAACTGCAGGATCCCATACGCAGCCCCGGTCAGGATTCCATATTTTGGGCCGAACCAGTAACCGATCAGGCAGATAAACAGCATGGATAACAGTGTGACAGAGCCGCCCATCGGCATCTCCCATACTTTGATGTAGGAGGTGACCATTGCGAGAGCGATCCCCATTGCAGAAAAAACGAGTTTCCTGACGGCAGAAGACGTACTTCCGCCTGTGACAGAATGAATTTGTGACATTATGAAATTCTCCTTTCCTTACGCCGGCATTACCCGGATCAAGTTAAAAGGGTTCGTATGAAAACACATACGTCTCAGCCGTTTTATCACCGTTCCGCAGATCCCCGCGGAAAATATCCCCGGAACAGTCTCACAGCGCCCCTGTGTACCTTTACAAGCATAAATCCGCCGGACAAAAAAGTCAAGCGGAATTTGATGTCAGATAAAAATAATAAAAAATCACTTTGAAATGATTATTTTCTTGTGAAAAGTCATTTCGAAGTGATTTATTTTTAAGAAAAAGTCATTTTAAAGTGATTTTTTGACACTTCGGGAAGAAGAGAACCTTTTTTTCCAAACATATAAGCACAGGTACAGGCTCAATAGATCAAACAGGACAAGGCCCGTTCCCTTGACATAATGCCCTTCCCAAAAGAGAGAGATTGTGATTGCAGTCAGAACTGCAAGTATACATGAACAAAATAAAATGAACACATGCTTCTTTTTTAAATGTCCTTCCAAAACGACCTCCGCAATATCGCCAGCTATTTCGAGTATAAATTCCGCGATCAGTTCCATAAATCACCCTTCTTTCCTGTGCTGCAGTTTCTTATAAAGTATGTTACAAGGTTTCTAAATCAAGCCGATAGAATCTGTTCTTCTTTCGTAAATCATACCACAAAGAATGGGGGTAGTAAAGCAGTAATGGAACCTTTGTTTCACTTGCCGGAATAACAGAAGAATGATATACTTTTTAATAAAAAAATTCGTTTTACTTTAAAAGCAATTGAATTTTTAAGGCTGATGCAGGCGGATCCTAAAAATCAGAATAGAAAAGGAGAGTTAGGATGCTGTATTGATGAGTTGGAAGATTATTTTATGGGTGAAAATAAATATAATACCACCGAGGATCAATTAATCAGATATTATGATGCATTTATGAATCAGACAGCATATTGAGGCAGCATATGGAATTTGATTTTAAAACGATATTCAGACAATTGGGATTCGGCGATCCAACCGCACAGCCGCAGAGAGTAACAGGCGGCTATCTCCACAAGATGTTCCAAGTGGAAACACCTTCGGGAAAATATGCGGTGAAGCTGCTGAATCCGCTCATCATGAAACGCCCCGGCGTGCTGGAAAGCTATCGAAGGGCTGACCGCATAGAACAGATATTATCAAAAAACAATATCCCCATCATTCCCGCCCTGGTATTCGGCGGTTCCAGCCTGCAGTGCCGGAGCGGGCAGTATTTTTACATATTTGAATGGACAGATGCGAAAGCACTGAACCGGGATGAGATTCGGGAGGAGCACTGTAGGATCATCGGCAGGCTTCTGGCACGGATCCATAAGATCCCTCTGGAAGAAGCATGCTCCACCCCATCCGACGCGCATCCGAAAGAGGCCGGTACGAACTCGGATTCGCATAGGGAAGCTTATATTTCGACGAGAAAATTTCACACAGACTGGGACAGCTATATCCGCCTGGCCGAAAAAATGCATTCAGAGCTTGCCGGAGAACTGGCTGCTCACCGTAGCCTGCTCTATCAGGCCCAGCAGGAATACAACGCGGCCATCGACAGCCTTCCGAACAGGATCTGTATCAGCGACGGAGACATGGACTGTAAAAATGTATTGTGGAAGAATGGCGAGCCGTTCATCATTGACTTGGAATGCCTGGATTACGGAAATCCATTTCCGGAAATGCTCCAGCTGGCATTAAGCTGGGCAGGAGGAGATGTGTGCAGCATAGACCCGGGCCGTCTGCATACATTTCTCACGGCATACCGCGCGGAATACGGGGAAATCCCTGTTGACTGGAAAATGCTTTCAGGAGCCGGATATTCCTGGCTCGACTGGCTGGAGTACAATACAAAGCGTGCCCTGCGGATCGAATGCGGGGATGAGGAAGAGCAGAGGCTGGGCCTGCGGGAGGCTCAGGAGACGATACGGAGGATTGACTATTATCAACACGTCAGGGAGAAGATATTTTCAACTGGTTGAGTAAATTAGGGACTTCCCGGAGCACCCAACCGTACAGTTGGAGATATTTCAGGCATTAGTACAGCAACAGAAAGGGCGGAATCATATGACGGACCAGGAGAACTTGAAAATGCATTCAATAATCTTGATCCTGATCTGCGGAGGCTCGGGCTTGGGAGAATGCTCTATGAAGCCCTGGAAGCAAAGCTGAAAGAAATGGGGATTCTTAACTTATATGCCTGCATCGGATACCCGGAAACAGAGGATGAATATCTGAACAAAAACAGCGCCCGGTTTCATGCCAGACTTGGATTTACAAAGGTTGGGGAATTTCGGCAGTGCGGATATAAGTTCGGCCGCTGGTATTTTTACGACACATGAAACAGGCCTGCTGGATCTTGGATTGTTCAGAAGAGACCAGATTTGGTTTACTGAATTAAATGAAAAGGACAGGTCAACAGAAATGTATTCTATGGCCGAAATAAAGAATGTGAGAAAAGATGAAAAATATGGGAGGGGTTATATTTCGGGAAGATACGGTGCAATTTGAACTGGATCAGATAAAAGAACATTTTGATGAAAGTCTGGATTCGATAAAGAAACAGTTTCTGGTAGCAGAGAAACCCCTGAATATAAGACCTGGTTCTTTCAGTATTTGAATCAGAGATTCAGTCGGGATGTTATGCTGAGTGTGGAAGTACGCAGACGCAAAGGGAGGAAACTTACAGCCGGCTTATAGAGTCTTTCTATAAGCCGGCTGTCCTTATGTCATTTTGCAATTAGACGGAAGCGGAAATAAAAGCTATACTAAAAGACAGAGAACAAGGAGTTGCAGAAGAACATACTGCGCGCCAGATAAATCTGCCGTACAGTATAACTCCCAAACGAAAAACAAAGGAGAAGAGCAATGGCAAATTATGCAGAAATGTGGAAAGACTTAGGGATGGATCTGGAGGCCCACGACGCGCTCTGTGCGGTGCTCCCCACAGCATTCGGCGACGTATACCTTTCACAGGAAAACCGCCCGGAGGGCATGGGCTTCTGGGATATGGTCGTGGCGGATATCCACGGCATCCGTCCGGCAGAGCTGATCGAGGCACAGAAAAAGGGGCAGAAGGTATTCGGTACGTTCTGCGTCTATGTGCCGGATGAGGTGGTGATCGCGGCGGACGGCATCGTGACCGGGCTGTGCGGCGGCTCCCAGTTCTGGGTTCCGGGCGGAGAAAAGGTCCTCCCCAAAAGCACCTGTCCACTGATCAAGGCATCCGTGGGCGCCCGTCTGGAACGGACCTGCCCGTTTTTTAGGATTGCGGACATGTATGTAGGAGAGACTACCTGCGACGGCAAGAAAAAGGCCTGGGAGATCTTGGGACAGGACGTTCCCATGCACATCATGGACATGCCTCAGATGAAGCGCCCCCAGGATGTGAAAAAGTGGGAAGGCGAGATCAGGGAATTTGCCCGTATTGTAGAGGAATTTACCGGAAATGCGATCACACCGGAGAAGTTAGGCGAAGCCATCCATATCATCAATGAAAAGAGAAAAGCACTGGCCCGCCTGTACGAGGCGAGAAAGGCAAAGAACATCCCCATCAGCGGAAGGGATGCCCTTCTGGTGATGCAGATCGCATTCTTTGACGATCCCGTCCGCTGCGCGCAGATGACCAATAAACTGGCGGACGAGCTGGAGCAGCGGATTGCCGACGGCGTATCCGTATTCCCGGCAGGAACCAAGCGGATCCTGCTTTCAGGAACCCCGATGGCGATCCCCAACTGGAAGCTGCACCATATCATCGAGACCAGCGGCGCCGCGGTGGTATGCGAGGAGACCTGTACCGGTACGCGTTATTTTGAAAATCTGGTGGATGAGACAAAGACGACTCTGGAGGAGCAGTACGCGGCTATTGCCGAGCGGTATATGGGTGTGAACTGCGCATGCTTCACGCCGAATACCGGCCGGGTGGACGATATCCTGCGCCTGGCAAAGGAATACGATGTGGACGGCGTCATTGACGTGAATCTGAAATTCTGCTGTCTCTACGACACAGAAGGCTACACGGTGGAAAAGGCATTGAAGGATGCGGGCATTCCGGTTCTGGGAATCGAGACGGATTATACGGACGCAGACGCGGAACAGCTCCGCACCAGGATTCAGGCATTTGTGGAGATGCTGGGATAAGATGGAAGAAGAAACCAGAATCAATTATTATATCCTGTTTGAAAATTATACACAGGGGATGCTGCTCCAGGAGTTATTGCGGGAAGAACATATTTCTTCCCGCATTTCGCCTGCGCCCCGCTCCATCCAGGGGGAGCTGGGCTGCGGCATGTCCCTGCTGATCCAGCCGGAGGATATTGAACAGGTACGGGAGTGCATTGAGAAGCATCACGCCGAGTATCACGACATCGCCGCCCTCCCCTGCCAGATCAATCCCCGGAGGAACCGGTTTTGCTGAGAATTGCTGAATTATTATACAACAGCTTCAATGACAATACTAAAAATTTGTTTTATGCTCCTATTTAGGCCTCTGCCATAATGCGCAGATGCTTGAACAGGAGCATTTTATTTTACAAAATTCAAAGTAAGGAGCAAACCGAGATGACAAGAGGAAGAATTTTATTGTCTGTATAATGGGGTTAAAACCCTCGCCTTCAGGCGAAACCTTTAGGTCAACCCCATAGCCCCAAGTTGGGTGTAGATAAAAATTCTGAGTTATCGCTTTTCTCTTGACATCTGTCATGTAGTAATGTTAATATAGCCATATGAATGAGGTGGTTATAATGCCAGACCAAGA
>CAJTGD010000089.1 GCA_910575475.1 Lachnospiraceae bacterium
TACTCGTTTAGTGGAAGAGAAAAAGGAATAAAAATCCTGTATTTTCAAGGACTTTGAAACCGATAAAGTCAAAATCAGGCGTTAACGAGTGTCCATTACACGGATTTTAGGATGTAAGGGCGGCTTACCGCCGCCCCGTAACACTTCCTGCATAGATTCGCCTGAATTACCGCATGGGTTTGTTTTACCCTTTCTTCCTGCGGATTCTCAAGAATACCGCTGCAACCACGATAAATGCCACAAGCGCAATGCTGATTCCTGTCTTTGCTTTCATAATAATCTTAGTCCTCCTTCCTTTTCCTGCTCATTGCCGCCAGAACGCCGAACACGCCGATTCCCGCCACGGATAAGGCGGATAAGGCAATCCACAACCCCACGTTGCTCTCATCGCCCGTCTTTGGCGTGGTGATAATCTCCACTGGCTTTTTCTCATTGGTCATGGCCGCTTTCACAACCTGCCCGTCCTCTTTGATTTCAAACGGGAACTCCCTTTCGTCAATCAGGTAGCCTTCCGGTGCGTCATATTCCTGATAGGTGTACTTGCCATAGCGGAGCGTAAAGGTGGCAAGCCCGTCCTGATCGGTCACGCCTGTCGCAACTACATTCCCGTCCTCATCCTTGATGCGGAACTTTGCGTTGGGGAGCAGCTTGCCGTCTGATACATCCGTCTTTGTCAGCTCCAGCTTTCCGGTGATCGGCTTGTTGATGAACCCTACGCCTGCCTCGTTCTCCACGTCCACAATTTTCCCGTCCTCGTTTATCTCAAAGAAATAGGCATTTTCATCCAGCACAAACCCTTCCGGCGCTGTCTTTTCTTTTACAAAGTAACCGCCATACAGTAACCCGTCCGTCTGGTAAATGCCCTCGGAGATTTCCGGGATTTCAGCAACCAGTGCGTCTTTCTTCGGGTTGAATTTCTGGTTTCCGTCTGTGTCCTGATACAGCTCAAAGACTGCGCCTGTCAGCTTGTTTGCCGGGTAGTCTGCGTCAACCTTTGTCAGACGGACGCTGCCGATAATCAGCTTATCCGTGATTTTAACCTCAATCACTTCTTCATTTACCGTAACAGAAACATAATGCAGTGCTTCGTTCAGCACATACCCTGTCGGTGCCGCAATCTCCCGCACGATATAGGTTCCAAACGGCACGTCCTCAAAGGCAAATGCCCCGTCTGCGTCTGTTACGGACACCAGCAGTGCGGTATCTTCGGTAAATTCCTCCGTGCCTGCCGAAAACAGGCCGATGGTGGCATTTTCCAGCGGCTGATCCTCCGTGTCCACTTTGATTCCCTCGATTCTTCCACGGAGCAGCTCATTTTCAATGGGTTCCCCGTCATTTGCATGAATGCTCACAAGCGCCGCATCCTGCCCCTGATAGGAGAACTCCACCGGGTATTTCTCATCGGAAAGGATATAGTGCTGGTCGGTGCATACCTCTTTCACATAGTAACTGCCAAAAGGCAGGTCACTGGCAAAAAATGCCATGCTGTCCGTGTTGCAGAATACAATCTCAATCAATCCGTCTGCCGGGATAATGTCACCATTGGAAGCGGTCAAGTCCTCCGCCGCATACAGCCCAAAGGCTACGTTCTGGATTTCCCCTTTGTTCCCGATGCCAAAGGCTTCGTCCTGCTCCAGTGCTTTTGTTAAGTCAACCGTCACTTTCTGGCGCTCATTGTAAAAGGCGGTGTCGGTTTCCGTCACGGAAACTTCCTGCCCCGCATAGACCAGCTCAATTTCATGGGCTTCGATATTCAGCACACAGCCATCGGGCGCAGTCACTTCCACGACTTTATATTTTCCCAGATACAGCTCTTTCGTCTCTGCGTTCCCGTCCTCATCGGTAGTAACGGTGTCCACGACTTCCCCTGCGCCTGCACGCAAAGTTCCGTCCTGCGTCACAATGTCCTCTGCGGCGATGATTTCATATACTGCCCCCGCTTTCCCGGCCACTTCATAGACCGGGGTATAGATGCTGCCGTCCTCGGTTAAATCCCCGTCTTTGTCGATGAAGCCGTCACCGGAAACCTGCACGCCCGCAAACTCCTCGGCGGTCTTTGACACAAGGATTCTTCCTTTCTGCGGCACGTTCTTCTGCTCCGTCACCACAACAGTGACGCCGCTTTCCTCGGTGGAGTTTTCCTGCGCCACGGTGAACGGGATGGGCGTGGAATCCAGCACATAGCCATAGGGAGCCTGCACCTCAACCATTGTGTAGTCCCCAAAAGGCAGCTCCTCCGGCGTGATCAGGTATCCGTCCGCCCCGGTGTAGAACGTATCCAGCGTTGTCACTTCCGGGTAGGTGTACTTCATGGTGACAAGCTCCCCTGCGCTGTCATAAATCTGGTAGCCTGCGCCTGTAAGGGGGATGGTGTTCCCGGTTTCAGCGTCTTTCTTCACAATCTTGATATAGGACGCAAACGGCCTGTTGTTGATCAGGTAGCGGTAAACCTCCCCGTCTTTGCTGACATACACGTCAAAATCCTTCATAAGCTCGCTGCCTTCCCACCCTTTGGTCTGGTGGACGGTGTAAATGCCATAAGGCAGGTCTTTTGTTTCCGCATAGCCATACTCATCGCATACCAGCGTGTCCCGCTCGCTCTCTTTTGCATTGTCAAAACTTCCGGAACGCTTCAAATATACCTGAAATTCTGCGCCTTCCTCCAGCGTTTCAATCTGTGTGCTTCCGTCATCGGTGTGCTTGATGATGGAAATGCGCCCTTTGATGACCTGCTCCTGCACGTCATTGGACGTGGTGTTCAACTCAATCGCATAATTCTCCGGCTCCGCCCCTACATGGTGTACGGTTTCATCCAAAAGGTAACCCTCGGATGGCGTAATCTCCCGGACGCTCCAGTTATTGCCGCAGATATAATATTTCGTGGTGAATTTCCCCTCGCTGTCGGTGGTGTAGGTGTCGATCAGGGTGTCCCCGTCATAAATGCCATACACTGCGCCCGCCAGAGTTGCGTCACCCTGCGGCTCCCCGGTTTCCTTATCTGTTTTTGTCACGTTGACACGGAACTTCTTTAAAATGTTGGTCACGGTTGCACTGGTGACTTCCTTCCACTTGATTGTGACGCTCTGCTTCTTGGGGATGACATAGCGGACTGCGGTGTCCACTTCCTCAAGGGTATATGGTGTGGAGCCGGAAATGAGGATGTTAGAGAACATAGCGACACCGTTCCTGTCGGTCACTGCATACTCATCCACGGCTGCGCCGGAGAGGGATGTCCCGAACAGATGGAACCTCACGCCCTCCACCAGATTGTCCTCGGAGCCTTTGATTACTTTCAAATCCCCACGCTTTAAGATGTTGGAGAATTCCACCTTTGCGGTCTGCCCGCCTGCAACGGTCACTTTCTGTGATTTCTGCGGCTCATAGCGATCCTCTGTCAGTTCGGTCACGGTGTAGGTTCCCGGATTCAGGTTCTCCACCTTAATCTTTCCGTTCTTCCCCGTAACCACTGTCTTATTGATTCCGTTGCCCGTAATCTGGAACCTTAAACCCTCCACAATCCCGTCCTCGGACGTTTTCACAATCTGCACATGGCCGTAAGGGATTTTCACGCTCAGGTACACCGTGATGTCGGCTGCGCTCTCCACGCCCACCACGACGTCCTGCAAAGACGCATCGCCATAGGCTACCAGTGTGCCGCTGACTGCCGGGCTTCTCTTGGTTGCGGATAAAAGCACGTCCTCCGTCACCGCCTTTTGGGAAGTGATGGTTAAGGTATTCCCGGACGCACTCACGGACACGCTGCTGTTGGATGAGGTAAAGTTATACTTTGATAAAACCCCATTCGTATCCGTCAGCTTCACGACATATTTATCCCCGTCCCATGAAAGCTCCTTTACAACTGCGTTCCTGTCGGTAGACGCAAAGCTGGGGATTGTCCCGTGTTCCTGCATACCCGCCACAATCTGGCTGTACGCTGCGGACACACCGCCGTTTGCCCCGTTTGCACAGATGCTGTTATAAAACTTTCCGTCTGTCTGGTTATACGGGGCATTGGCGTTCCTGCACCCGGTCACAATCTCCCATATGACCATCTGCGTGGCAACCACCTTTTCATCCTCGGAACCGGGAAGGCTCCCCATGCTGCCCTGCGAACCGTACAAAAGCGCAAGGTTCACGGCGTCCCTCTGGCTCCCGCTTAAGGCGTTCCATGTTTCAGACGCATTTGCCTGCAATGTGTTCCCGGTGTGCAGCGACACGCCCGGCTGGATACAGAAGGCAGGCTCCCCGTCCGCATAGATACGGGTTCTTGCCTCCCCCGCCTCTCCGCATACCCTCCCGTCGTGGGTGACGGTCTGCTGGTAACGGATGGCGTTGCCTGCCCCGTCATGGCAGTACGCAAAGGTAATCTTCGCTGTTTGCGACGCCGCCGACACGTTCATGGACGGAAGCACGGAAACAATGGATGCCGCCGCCATCATCAGGGCAAGCCCTCTTTTCAGTCTTTCTTTTAACTTCTTCAATCTACTTACCTCCATTTTATTTTTTGACTTATATCAGAATCCTGCTCCGGCAGGATTCCCTGCCTGCGGCGGGTTGCGCCAGCAACATAATTCCGCCCCGCCGCAGTGCAATCCCCCGGAGGGTTTTCGTGCATGGAACTCTGTTTCCTGTACGAAAAAAATCCCTGCAATGTGCAGGGTTGGTAAACTGTTGGTTCTGTTGTGCCAGCCAGAAAAAGGATAGCCACCGGCTCCTTATTGTTTTTTCGGCTGGTATTCGGCTGGTAACGGAAAGGGGTAGGGTGTGGGAAGGGGGAAACGGTGAAAAGGCTATCCGCAAAAGGGCATAGTTGCCCCACGGTGGAAAGCCTCAATGTTACCGTTCCCTGTCCTTGCTCCGCTCCCGTTTCCGGTACAGCTCCAGTGCCTTTACAATCGTATCTTCCATCTGTTTCGCAGGCGTCCCCGGTGAAAAATATTTGCTGATACGCTCTTTTGGCATACGAAACTGCTCCTTCTGGTTCCCCTTTTCCTCTGATAAAATAGAGAGGATCACATCCTCATTCAACCTCCCCTCGTCTGCAAACTTACGCATTTTAATCGCCTGTGCATGGCTCGGTGTGCAGTCCTCCAACTGCATGGTGTCAAGCAGAATGGTCTGCTGCTCTTTCGGCAGGTAAGACAACTCTACCGCTGGGCGTATGGCAATCTTGCCGCTGTCAACCATATCCAGAATTGGCGTGATTAGCTCGGTCAAGCGGATATATTTCCTAATCTGTTCATGGCTTTCCCCTGCTTGCTCTGCCAAAATCTCTCTCGATGATTTCTTTCCCGACTTCTGCAACGGTGTTGCAGAAGTTAAGTCCGAACGATACCCCTGTTGTCTTTTCATTGCGTCCAGTTTCATCTTGTAGGCAAACGCTTTCTCTGACGGTAATATCTGCTCCCTTTGCAGGTTGGAATCCACCATGATTATAATGGCTTCATCATCTGTCAAGTTACGGACAATGCACGGTATCTCCTTTTTCTCCGCAAGCTCGCTCGCCATTTTCCGCCTGTGTCCGGCTATCATTTCATAGCCGCCCTCCGGCTTTTCCCGGACAAGGGCAGGCACCAGAACGCCATACTGTTTCACGCTCTCCGCCATATCCGCCATGCTCTCGTCCATCTTCACCTTAAACGGGTGGTTGGGAAAATCGCTGATTTCCTTCAGCGGGATTTCCCTGACGGATTCCCGGCTTTCATTGTCCCTTTCCTCCTGTGTGCTGAACAGGTCAGCGGCTGAGGGAAGCGGCATTTTTATTTCTTTCGCCACTGCGTATCACCTCCCTCGTAAATGCTCCATACGCCTTTGCCGCCGCACCGTTTTTGTCATAGCTGTAAATGCTCTGCCCTGCGGCGCTGGTTTCCGCCGCTTTCACCGCAACGGGGATGACCGTCTGGTACACCTTGATTACCCTCCCGTAATTCTGCCTTAGATTGTCGGCTGTGGCACGGGCAAGGTTTGTCCGCATATCCGCCAGCGTCAATAACACGCCGTCCACCTTTAAACCGGGGTTAATCTGCCGCTGTACCTTGCCTATGGTTTTCATAAGCTGCGTCATTCCCTTTAAGGGGAGATAGTGCGCCTGCACTGGGACGATTACGCTGTCCGCCGCCGCAAGCGCATTGATAGTAAGCATACCCAGACTCGGCATACAGTCTAATGCGGAGTTAAATATTATGCAGAGTAACTATCTGCAATCATTAATAAAACCTATGATTTTCTTTCTGTTTACTCAGCATAATATTCCATATAG
>CAJTGD010000090.1 GCA_910575475.1 Lachnospiraceae bacterium
AAACAGTTATTTTCAGAATGATAAGCACCAAGGGGGAAGTCTGCGATTTTTTAAGGTTGTATGTTCCAACCACTCATTCTTTCACACGTTTCAATGACATTTATTCCAAGCGCATACTAAGTTGTTAACATTGATATATAAACCCTAAAAAGGATTTTTTATATCCTCCACTTTTCTTTTTTTCTCGTTTTGATAACTCCGCAACCGTCCAATCTGAAGAATCTTCTTTCGTCTTAATTTGATAAAATTGGTACTCCTCTTTCTCTGGTATAAATTCTGCCATATCGTCATGAAACTCACAAAACACAATACATTCTGCGTTATTTTCAAGTTGACCTATAATATGACACACAATCCAGTGAACTTGATACTCAAAACGATTATATGAACCAGAACCTGCCTGTTCCCTCTGTTCCATTTCAAGAACATTACCCATTCTGTATCCCCCCTTTGTTCATCTGTTCCATTTCTGTTTGAAAGTCCAATTCTTCTTCCACTCTTCTTCATCCACTATCGCATCAAACACTGGCTCAAGAAATTTCTGCATCTCTTTAATAACCACCGCAAATTCCAACGTATCATCTTTAATATTTTTTAAAAAATATCTCCACCGCTTCTGCATATCTTCATCTTCGGAAAGTGCCAGAATACGCTTAAAGCTATCTCTATCATAAGGCGTTTCTCTTTTCTTCAATGTTTCAAAAATTGCCGCCCGTAGCTTCGCTCCCTCAAAATCGAATGTTCTTGCCAGATAATATATATCGTAAAAGTCTTTCATCCTGCCAGTCAATTCAAATCGTTGCAAAATAGCGTCAAATTTCTCTGCTATCGTACTTTCCAAAGAATAAGTTTTTATCACTGGCTTTTCAAAATCTGGAAGCTGTGTATTGATTTTTCTTTCCTCTGCTTTCGGCACAATAATATCTCCTACACCAATATCCACATTAAATGGCACACGGACATTTTTTATTTGACCGATAATTTGAGTGCTAATGCCGTGGTATTTCCTCTGTGGGGAAATTTCTTCAAATCCCTTTACTGTCATGGAAACAAAATCATTTCCTGTTGATGTCTCAATAATCTTACCAATCATACTTTTTACATCTTCTATGGTATTGGAAAATCCACGAAGCAGGAAATCAACATCTATCGTTGCACGGCTTTCAAAATTGGTAAGCATATAGATAAACAATCCGCCTTTCAGAATAAGATTGTCTTCATAACCAGATTTTGAAAGTTTCCGCAAAAATTCCTCCTGCATAAACAACTGCAAACACTGTTGATAGCTGATTCCAGAAATCTTAGCTTTGTTTTTCAATTTTGCAAGAACGGATGCCGCCTTATCAGTCATTACAACCACACTCCAATCAAATCCTTGACACGCTTTTGCACCCGCAAAGCCTTTGCGTACTGCATAAGGTTCGGAATATTTTTTTTCTGGTCTTTTACATAGCCCTGTACTGCCTTATTAAAAATCTCTTTATCCATCTTATTCATATTCCTTAGCACATCGCAAATGGTACGGTCACGGTCATAAATATGAACTTCTTGGAAATCAATTTCTCCTTTTGTTTTTCCAATGAAAAGCAACTCTGGCTCAACCCGATAAGCCTTAATGAAAGGATAATCTATATTTGTACGCTTTCTGGAAGTATTTTTGTCAATGGTAATATTCCATTCAGCGGGATTCCTGTCACTGTATCTATAATAGAAAAGGGCTGTTTCCATACAAAGAACTGCATCAGGGAACAGGCGGTTAACAATAACCACCTCACTCGTCCCATAGTCTTCCACCCAATGGTAACAGCCCCTTTTTATTCTTTCAATCAATCCTTGTTCCAACATACGTTGAATATCTCTATAAAACAATTTTTCATTTGTAAGCTGTGCCGTTGTCATGACATAGCCATAATCAGAAAATATTTTGCTTAGTATTCTTATATCATTTTGTGTTAGCATTCTTTCCTCCTTCTGACACATTTACTGCGTCATTCAGATAGATTTGGAAGTTTACTTCCAAACTTTCACCTCTGCACTAAAATACGCATAAATTTTTTATCGCTTGTGTGCTTTACTACATTATATCTATTCAACGCAAAAAAATCAAGCGAATCAAATCGAACAACTTCAAATCTTATACTTGTGTGCTTTACTACATAAAATCAGACCTACTTGTCCACAATAAAACAAATAGGTCTGACACAATTTAACCTGCTATATCAAATCTCGTTGAAGCAATGCCGTATATTGTTATCGTTCTCTCCGTATCTCTAACCTCGATAGAATAAGGCTTCCCGACATCCCCCGCATCTTCATTTTCATCATACTTCTTTATCCTCTCAAACGTCGAAAAGCTATGTATCGGGAATCCCACCGTATCATCCTCGTCCCAAAATACAGTAAGCGGAACATTACCGCTGCTTCTCTGGGCACGGAGGAGTTGGCCCACATGGAGATTGTCTGCGCGATCATCCATCAGCTGACAAGAAACCTGTCTCCGGAGGAACTGAAAAAATCCGGTTTCGACAAATACTATGTAGACCACACACTCGCACTTTGGCCCCAGTCAGCGGGCGGCGCACCCTGGACCGCAACCTACTTCCAGTCCAAGGGCGACCCGATCACGGATCTGCATGAAGATATGGCGGCAGAGCAGAAAGCCAGAACCACTTATGAGAATATCCTCCGTCTTGTGAAGGATCCCGAAGTATGCGACCCCATCAAGTTCCTGCGGGAACGAGAGGTCGTGCATTATCAGCGTTTCGGTGAAGCAAAGAGTAGTTATACAAGCAAAATAGAAAAAGAAATGTGTATAGAAACTTAGGCAAATAGCTTCTCCATACGTTTTCCATACACAAAGGTCTTAGCTTGCGGTGTATCATAGCCCGTATTAAATCTTCCATTCGATTTCAATCACATCCTCATCAATATAAATGACTTTAATAAGGATATCTGCTATCTTCTGCTTATCCTCAAGGCTTAAATCTGTCCATTTTGAAACATAATCCGTAATCTTATCTAGCTTTTGGGCTGGCTTATTTGCAGTAGATTCTACCAGCTTTTCCTGTAGAGACTGCTTCTCTTTATCCAGCTCTTCAATGCGGTTATTGAGATAATTCATCAACGTTTTATTCGCATCAGCAACTTTTGACAATAACGAAGTGATCTCTTTGTCAATCTCTGCTATACGGATTTTGTTCTGGTTATCAGACAAGGAGACGGTCTGTGTCAGTTCCTCTGAAAGATACTGGAATTTTGCCAGTTCTTTCTTAATTTCCTCAAGCACATAGTCTTCAAATACATCCGCATAAATGGTATGGCCGGAGCCCTTGCATTTAACGGAATACCGGGAGCCTGAACATTGAAAATACCGTCCTGCTTTTGTATTTGACCGGGTAACAGTATAAGCATAACCGCATTTCCTGCATTTTACTTTTCCGGAAAGCCAGGTTCGCTTGCCTTTATTCGTTCTGGCAGATTGCCGGTTATTCATGATTTTTAGTCTGCATTTCAACCAGATGTCAGAATCAATTACACCCTCATGCGGTGCTAAAACCACATCTCTGTCTACAAGATCATACTGCTTTTTCTTTGTCTTATCCCCGTTATAGCCCTTATAGAGGAAAATTCCATTCGTCCCGATGTAATCAGATGCCGGATTTACTAAATGAGAACCTTGGCTTTCAAAGAAATTATAAACATCTATATCTGCCTTGACATACACCGGATTCCGTACAATTTCGCTGATTCTTGCCGTACACCATGCGGCTCCGCGTTTTTCTGTAAAACCGCGATTCAAAAGTTCACGCATGACTGCTCCTAAAGTCATATCCTGTTCCGAATAGAGTTTATAAATCAGTTTAATCTGTTTTACTTCTTCCGGTTCCGGCACAAAGCGCGATGTACGTATTCCGCGAATAATGGCATCTTCCAGTTTAAATCCAAAAGGCACACGTCCCCCCATATAATACCCCTTCTGGCTTTTGGTATAATATGCATCGGCAACACGCTTCTGGATGGTTTCTCTTTCTAACTGCGCAAATACAATACTGATATTCAGCATTGCATTACCGATTGGTGTGGAAGTATCGAATTTTTCTGTAGAGGATACAAACTCCACATGGTATTCTTGAAATACTTCCATCATGTTAGAAAAGTCCAAAATAGATCGGCTGATCCTGTCCAGTTTATAAACAATTACACGTTTGATCTTTCCGGCTTTGATATCCCGTATCATTTGAGTAAATGCTGGACGATTGGTATTTTTTCCGCTGAAACCTTTATCAATGTACGTTTCATAGTCACCGCCACGAGTTTCATATTTACAAAACTCGATCTGGTTTTCGATGGAGATACTATCTTGTTTATCTAGTGACTGTCTTGCATATAGCGCATCGATCGGATACATCATAGTACATACCTCCCTACGATGTGTAGACAGTCACTCTCCACTACCACCAGTATACCACAAACTTGTGGCCATTTGAAGCCGATACTCGCCGCTTTTACCGATAATTTTTAAAAATCTGATAAAGTTCCCGGCGCATATCTCGTTTTATTTTAACCGCTGTTTCACTGGAATATTGTGGATGCTTACTGATTACACGAAAATGCATTTTTTCAACATGAATCTCTGCGAGTTGCTTACTTTCCATTGTCTGGTTCATAAAATCCCCCTAAAACATCTTATTTCTACTGAAATTTGTCCTATGCCTATTTTTACAAAACAGTCCAGACCGAGATTACAGCCTCTTTGGTGAACGATTTTTCACGTTCCTTTTAAGCAAATTGCTTAACCCGCCGTTGAATGCCGGGCCACCCCAAGGAGTTTCACCTATTAGATGTAAGTGTCATTATGTGATTACCGCCGATTCCGCTTTCTCTGATTGTCAGGTGCAACACTCGCTTGAAAAATCTGGCTATATCAGCTATAATTTTTCAAGAAGCCTTGTCACAGTTTCATCATACAGAACCATAGCATTTTTCTGAATGGCAGCGACTTGGCATAGAATTGGCAAAGAAGGATTGAATTAAACTTGAAAGACAGATTAGATTTTTCTTCTATTTCAAAGATTATATTGGATAACCGAAAAATCGGAGCAATGTCACAGGCAGAATACTATTCCTACCTGTTTCAATATGCCTTCAATCAGACAGATATTAAATTAGCTGTTCCAGAAGATCCGGAAATCAGCAAAATCATAAGCGGCCAAAGAAATGTATCAAAGGATATTATTTACCTGTATCAAACAATTTCCGGCTCAACAGAATTAAAAGGAGCACTGAACATCATATTTGATGAAATATCTGATGTTAATTATGCAAAAGAACAGATTTACCGCATTCTGTGGAATGACATTAGTATTTCACAAGCAAAAAAACAGGAATTGTCTGCTCAATATGCGAATGCTGTTGAATTTGTATCGGACTGTCTGTTATTTGCTTTATCACGAAGCTTCATTCCAAAAGGCAAAAAAGCTGTAGGAACGCAATTGATAATATCGGATTATCTGTTAGATTGCCGTCTTCCCTCTGTCACCCATCATTTTGTCGGAAGGGGAAAAGAATTGAAAGAAATTGCAGAACAGTTACAACACGAACACTGTATTTTTCTGGAAGGGATCGGCGGAATTGGGAAGTCTGAGCTTGCGAAATATTACGCAAATCATTACAAAAATCAGTATTCCAATATATTGTATCTACGGTATCATGAGAATCTAAGACGAACAATTCTGGAAATGGATTTTATAGAAGATACAATGGAAATGTCGGAAGATGAACGATTTTGTAACCATTATCGTTTTTTCAAATGTCTGGACAGCAGAACCCTTGTAATCCTTGATAATTTTGATTCTGTTCCAGAAGATGAGGAAATGTTTCATACATTTCTATCCATGCCTTTTCAAGTATTGGCAACTACCAGAAGCCATATTGCGGATACAACTTGTTATAAAGTCAATGAGATGGAAAATATAGAAGATTTGAAACAGTTATTTTTCGCTTATGCTCCCAACAGCGAACAGCATCCTGAAATAATCCGTAGTTCCCGCTACATAATTCCCTCTACACGCCCTCAAGACAATCTGATAACAGCATAAAGCCCTTTATTTATGGGATTTTCTTCCATTTTTATCTTGCAATTTATCTATGAT
>CAJTGD010000091.1 GCA_910575475.1 Lachnospiraceae bacterium
ATTGGCTTGCGACACCTTTCTCATTTTAACATAGGAGGCTTTTTTATAATATCTTCTTCGTCACAACTTACTCTATTCTCCCCAGCATAGCTGGGGGATTAGTGATTTCATTTAATAAAACGGCAAAAGCTGTTTCCGAGAAAGAAAAGGAACTGGAAGAACGGGAAGGGCTGATTGAAGAAAAAGGACGGGAACTTTCGGAAAAACAGGCTGCCCTTGCCACTGTCACCATGAAGATTGCGGACATAGAATCGCTGGTGGAGGAAGTGGCGGACACGGCTTATGAGAAAGCCTGCGAGGTTGTGGCGGATACCGTCCGGGCGGAAACACAGAAGGAGGACATCCGGGTGGTGGAGGATTACAAAAAGTGACTGGCTTCGCCGGAACGGAAAGCACCGCAGGAGAAAAGGGATTTCGCCGTGAAATGCCTGTGTACGGTTCAGGAGCAGGAAAGCGATGTCCGCACCTTTATCCGGGAAATCCGGCAGTACGCCACCGTCCGGGAACTGGACGAGGGTATCTTAAACCGCCTTATCAGCAGGATTCTGGTGGGCGAGGTGAAAAAGGTTGGCGGGGAGAAGTTTCAGGAAATCAAAATCATTTATTACTTTGTCGGGGAGATACCGGCGGTAACAGAATAACGGCAATGCCGTTCTCTCTTTTTGAGGGAAGGGTTTTCTTTTTGCCCGTACACGAAAAAGAAGCCGGGTTCTCTACTCTCCGGCTTCCGGGATAAACTGAAAATTGTCACTCTGACAAATTAGTTTCTCCATTTAACTATATCATCAATCTTCTTGCGGGGTCTTTCTTTAGGAAATTCATTTGGATAACCAAATGCAATAGCTGCAATAAGCTGTCCGTCATTCCCCAGCCATTTGCACAGTTCTGAATATGCAAAATAAATATCGCATATCCAAAGGCTGCCGATTCCTTTTTCAGTAGCGGCAAGAAGCATATTTTGTATAGAAGCGCCTATAGACTGAATATTACAGATTTCATAAACACGTTCTTCTGGTGTTAATTCTGACAGAATACTTTTCCCCAGTGAATTCACAACAAAAACTATGGTTGGCGCTTCTTCCATTATGTCAACAGTGTATTTTGCCGCCGCTATGTGCTGTTTACTTTCTGGCAACAATGCGCTATCGTTTTCTTCCCTCTCAATTCCCTGACGGAAAACTTTTAACATTTCTGCTTTTGCATTTCCTTGTATCACAATGTATTTCCAAGGTTGTCTATTTTTAGAAGAAGGGGCTTTTATTCCACTTTGGATAATATCTGTAATATCTTTATGGGATATAGGTTTATTTATAAATTTCCTTGTGCTTCGCCTGTCATAAATTGCAGAAATCATTTTTTATTTTCTCCTCAAGTTCCGATTTTTCAGTATGACAAACTGGAATTTGCCAATGTTTTAGTCTTTCTTCATATCCAGTCTTTTTGCACTTTCTTCAGCCATGTCTGCTTCAACATCAAAGCCATTTTTACGAAGTTTCTCAGCAATTTCCTGATACAGCTTATATGCATCCTTGTCCTTCCCTATTTTTTCATATAGCATCGCCTTACAATATAACTCATCATAAAAAGGTGTTCCTATTGCACCGGCTCTATCAAAATATTGGATTGCCTCATCATATTTTTCAAGTTTCCCACAAACTTCTCCGCCATGGATATATAACTCCCAGGCATCCGGAAATTTTTCTACGGCCTTTAAAAAACATTTGTAAGCTTCCTCTATTTTATCCGCATAAATATATGACACAATCAATAAATCCATTTCTTTGGGATTCTCCGGCTCTGATTCTGCCCTTACTTTTTGCTGGCGGACAGCTTCCTCACCTTTCCCCACTGCAAAAAGGAAAGAAATACGGCAGGCACAGGCTCTGTAGAATAAATTTTCATCAAAGTCGGAACCTTCTTTCAAAATAGTATCATACCACTCCATCGCCGTATTTTTACAATATTCAAACATCCACTGATGAATGATTGCATAATTCCATTTATCTTCCACGGAAAGTACACCGCCATGCATAAGCTTTTTATACTCCAAAAGACAATGTATAAAATCTTCCGGTTTCCGTGTCTTTTCATAAACAGCGGCCAAACGTTGTGCATAGTTATTGTATGCAACTGCACTCTTTTTATAAAAATCATCTACCGTTACTCCATAGAGCCTTGCTAAAACAGGAAGGGTCAAAACATCCGGCAAAGTTGTCCCGCATTCCCATCTTGAGACAGTCTGTACATTTACATTCAGATTGTTGGCCACCTGTTCCTGGGTATATTTTTTTGTCAAACGGAATTTTTTTAAATTTTCACAGAATATAGTTTGCTCCATATCTCATCACCTCGAAATTTATTTTTTTAGAAGCTTCTGGATTAGATTATAGTAAAAAATAAAAAAGAAGGTAATGTCTTATTTTGTGAACAGTATCGCAAAATTTGTATAGCCATAACCAAACTGATGTGGTTTGAGATACGATTCACAATTCTTTTACCAGACATAGTGTCAGCTCATCATCATTCCTGTAGGCAACATCTGCTTCACATATTTTTTCTTTATAATACACACCCTTTCCATCAGGAATATAACCTCTTTTTATATAGAACCTCTGGGCAGGTCCGTAGTCACTGTTTAAGCAGACATCCAGATATATTTTATTGCAATACTGCCTGGCAATGTTTTCTGCTGTATCCAATAACATAGTAGCTATTTTCTTCCGCCGGTATTTTTCGAATACAAACAAATCTACTATACCCGGAATATTATGGCCGGCCAGCCCGCCCCATCTGCATTTGTAGTACAAAAAGACATATCCTGCCACGGCACCGTTGTACAGTGCAAGCAATGCGGTACACTCGCCTTTTTCCTGATGATCCAACTGCCGTTTTAAATAGTCGATGTTCTTCTGGCTCTCGTCGCCATCCGCCCTGCAAATAGACGGAATATCATCATAATTCATGATGCGGATATTGATACATAAGCGGTTGAGCCTTTCCCATTCTTCTCTTAAAATAGAATAACACAGCGTATCACTTTGATCGCGGGCGTGCTTTCTCAATCGACCTTCAAAGGTAAAGGAGCATTTTTCTAAAACTCTTATGCTCTCCTTATTATGCGACCGCACCCATGCGGCGATGGCTGATAAATTCATCTCTTTGAATCCATAACCAAGCATCTTTTTCACAGCCTGCACTGCGCAGCCGTTGTTCCGGTATCTGGGAGCGATGGCATACTCTATTTCCATATAGCCGTCATATCGGTTCATATCACCCAGGCTTATAAATCCTATAAAATTATCGTTTTTTTTATCAGCAATCACTTTAAAGCCCCTGCTATTCTTCCAACATTGGATTGTGTTCCGGCTGTCAGTAATCGAATTGTAGAAATCAATCCCGCTTTTTCTCAAAGTCTCGTCAAGACACATTTCATATAAAGCCTTTGCATCGCTATCCTGCCAATTTCTTAATATCAAATCTTTTGTTTTCATGGTTCAGTCCCTCCGCAGATTGCATTCTGCAAGATATCTCTCCCACACCCCTGGCAATTTTGACTTTATAAATGAAGCATAGGAACAATCCGGGGTTTCCATCATATGTTTTTCCTTTAAGTATTCGATGCAGCATGAATACCACCACTCCAGTTGCTTTTCCGATTTGTCTTCAAAACGCCCCACTTTCATTTTGCCCTGCTTCACATATTCCATAAATAGTGCATACGCATTCTCTACCCGGATGCACTCCGTCACTTCAACAGGTTCTATCGCCAGTCTCGCACAGGGGATATTTTTAAATGGAATGACCTGTTTTTCTTCTGCAAGAACTTTATAGATATATCCTCTGACACCCTCCGATACTTCTCTCAGCGCATTCGGGTACAGTTCGTGATAAACTGGTATATCACTGCCTCCTTCAAATCCATAAGGGAACCAATAATAGGGCCTTTCTACAGCGTTGCATAAATAGAATGCGGCAACTACATCCATTGTAGTCATATACACATATGGCCGATCATGGTCGGCCTGATTAGGTTTTAATACTTTAATATTTCCAGTGTTGCTTCCATGATATAGTATCATAACGACTCTCCCCTAAACTGGAATTTAATTCTGCCTCTTTGAGATGACAATAGTTACGATGTTTGCCAGAATCATGACAATTACATACCCTGTCAGTATAGAGAACATTGACGGCACAACGTCAAGCAAAGCACTCCAATCTTCTTTATTGACCCAATTTAATACCATCTTATATTCCATTAGTAGAGTCAAAGACACAAATGCCAAGGAGCAGGCTGCAGCCCATGGTGCTCTGGAACTATGCTTTACAGTCATTATCCAGCCAATCACACAGAACACTGCGCTGATTATTCCAAATATGATCCACATAAAATTTTCCTCCAGTCGAGTAGACAGGCACCTCACGATGCCAGCCCCTCACAGATCCGTGCGTGCGGCTTTCCCGCACACGGCTCTTCATAATAACATTTACAGTTTCAGAATAAGCTGACATATATCTTCGGCATTACCAGTGGATAATATTTCAGCATTTCTATGAACCCTTCCCGTGTATAGCTCTTCCTGTTGCTCCTTCGGTTCAAAACCTTGAACAGCATTTCTTTTACCTGCTGTTTGAAGTTGCTTATCATCCTTCCGTTGAAGCTGACACCATAATACCTGTAGTGCCCTGTCAGTTTCAGATTGAGCATTCCCATCAGTTTCTTTAGTTTCTGGTCTCGATTAGCGTACAGCCAGACTTTTATGTCCTTCCGTTTCTGCCGGAATTTCTTACTGCTCGTTTTCGGCATCATCCATGCGGTTCCTTTCCTTGTCTGTCCACAGTAAAATGTAAATCCCAGAAAGTCGAAGGTTTCCAGCCTTGTTGATTCTCCGCGTTTCTGCTTCGATTTTGCCAGATATCCTCCACTTTCCAGCATCCTGCTCTTGCTTTCCTCCAGTTCCAGTCCGAACTTTTCCATTCGTTCCTTAAGAAGCTTATAATATTTCTCCGCTTCCCATTTGTACTGAAATCCCGCAATGAAAATCATCCGCATAGACAATCAGGAAGTTCTCGCCCCTGCTCTCTTTGGCTATGATAAACTAGTACCATAGTGTAAGGACATTGTGCATATAGATGTTCGCAAGGATTGGACTGATGATGTTTCCCTGTGCTGAACCTTCCTCGTTTTCTACCAGCTTTCCCTCATCCATCACCCCGGCTTTCAGGTATTTGTTCACCAGCCAGAGGATATTCGGGTCTTTGATGTATAGATTCAGGAATTTCATTATCCAGTCGTGCTTCATATGGTCAAAGAAACCTTTAATGTCTGCATCCACGATATAGCATATCTTCGTGAAATTCAGCCTCTTATACAGTTCCTTCACTGCCCCATGGCATCCCCTGTTTGGTCTGAATCCGTACATACAGTTTAGAAATCTCGGCTCATAAATCGCTTCAAGTACCTTCTTCAAAGCCAGCTGGACTATTTTGTCCTCGTAACTTGCAATCCCCAGCGGACGCAGTTTCCCATTGCTTTTCGGAATGTATACCCGGAGCGATGGCTGTGGCTTATATGACTTCCTTTTCAGCCTTTCTACAAGCCCCTCGATGTTCTGTTCCAGGTTCTCCCCGTATTCTTTCTTCGTCACTTCATCAATCCCCACTGCCTTGCTGCCATCCAGTTCCCTGTGGCATTGCATTAGCAGTTCTTTAATCACCAACCCCCACTTCAAGTGGGGGTTTGAAAAACGCCCCCAAGGGCTCTGTTACTGCTCGCCTCAAAGGCGGGTGTCGCAAGCATATATTACTTGCTGCCGCTAAAAAGCGGCTCCTTTACTT
>CAJTGD010000092.1 GCA_910575475.1 Lachnospiraceae bacterium
AGTAGACACAAGATTTGGCAGAAAACGTTGGAAAACCGAGATAATTGAGCGTGATAAATTATTTCTTAAATATCTTGGTGTTACCAGAGACTGATATTTTAACGAGTAACTAAAACTCGGATTTTAGGATACCAAGGATCATTTTGATCTTCCGTATAGGGGACGACCACCTCGCCGGGTCTTGCAAAGCAGCAGACGTCGTCTATGTGGCCGTTGGTCTCGTCCGGATCCATGCCGTCTTTCAGCCAGATGACTTTTTCCACACCAAGATACTGTTTTAAATTTTCTTCAATCTGTTCTTTCTTCAAGTGCGGGTTCCGTCCCGGGGAGAGCAGGCACTGTTCGGTCACGACCAGGGTTCCTTCCCCGTCTACTGTGATGGAGCCGCCTTCCAGCACAAAGTTTTCCGCCTTGTACATGTCCACCTCTTCCATGGAAGAAATCTTGCTTGCCACACGGTCGTCCTTGTCCCATGGGAAATACAGGCCGTCATAGAGTCCGCCCCATGCGTTGAAATCCCAGTTCACGGTGCGCACGCCTCCCTGGTCATTGACGACAAAGGTGGGGCCGCAGTCGCGGATCCAGGAGTCGTTGCAGGATAATTCTACCACACGGATATCATCCGGAAGGACGGATCTGGCATGGCTGTACTGCTCGTCGCTGACCCCGACGGTGATTGGTTCGAATCTGCGGATCGCCTTTGCGACTTCCGTAAATACCTTCTGAGCCGGCTTTGCTCCGTTGCGCCAGTTGTCCGTGCGCTCCGGCCAGAGCATCCAGGCTCTTTCGTGGGTTTCAAATTCCGCAGGCATGTAGTAGCCGTCTGCCTTTGGGGTGGATTTGATGGTTTTCATGTGTTTGTTCCTCCTTCTGATCATAGTTCGCAAAACGGATGCCGATAACAGTCGTGATGCAGTCATTGTCATTTGCTTCTTGCCCATTTGTCAGTTTGTGGTCTTAGTATACCTGCGTGAAAAAAGAAAAGAAATTGTACGAAGGTGGAATTTTGTGATATACTACTAAAGTAGCATAAAAAGTTGGCTTTTGAAAGATAAAAATGGAAGGGAGAGAGAACAATGGAATTATCCAATACCCGGTGGTACAATTTCCAGGGCTTTCTGTTGGGGTTATACCGGCAGAACCGGCTGGATGAGATTCAGAAAATGGTCATGGATTATCTGCAGTCGGAGATCGTGCATCAGTGCTCCATGTTTGATTACGGCAGGGCAGTAGATGAGGCGATCCTGTTCTTTCATCCTTATTCCGGCAACCTGGACGGGCAGGCGCTGCAGGACTATTATCAGAATTACCAGCAGAAGGACTATACGGTCTGGAACTTTTCACGGACAGAGCCGGTGGTATACCGGGATTCCGACCTGATGCCGGACCATCTGCGGGAGAAGAGCCGCATATACCAGCAGTGGATGCAGCCACTGGGGGCATATTACGGTCTGGGATGTACCATCGTGAGGCGGCATTTCTATGGATCGGTCACCATGTTCCGCACAAAGGAAATGGGGGATTTTACCGGGGAAGAGCTTTCCCTTCTGGGATTGCTGAATACCCATCTGGCGTCCCACCTGCAGATGCTTTATCCCAACGGAATCAGGGAAAGTGATTTCCGGGCTGTGGATGAAAGCCTGATGGGAAAATACCATCTGACGGAACGGGAGATGGAGATCCTGCGGCAGCTGGGAGAGGGGCTTACGAATCAGGAGATCGGAAGGCGGCTGTGTATTTCCGAGGTGACAGTGAAAAAGCATATGAGCCATATCTTTGAAAAAATGCAGGTGAAGAACCGGAACCAGCTTCTTCTGAAATTACACTAAAAAATGCGCTCCATCATCATAGGGCTGGAAAAATATAAAGGAGGACGCCATGAAGAAAATCCTGCTGGTAGAGGATGACACACTTTTGAATAAAACGCTGACCTATAATCTGATCTCCGAGGGCTATGATACGGTATCCGCCTTAAATGCAGGTACGGCAGCCGAGCTGTCAGCCCGGGAAGAATATGACCTGGTGCTACTGGACATCAACCTGCCGGACGGCAGCGGCTATGACCTGTGCAGGCTCATAAAGCCGGAGAATCCGGACACGCTGGTGATTTTTCTGACTGCAAATGACCAGGAGAGCGACCAGATCCGGGGGTATGAAGCCGGGGCGGTAGATTATATTACCAAGCCCTTTTCCATTGAAGCACTGCTGCGGAAGATCCGCGCCATGTTCGCGATGCTGGAGCACCGGGGGCTGGCAAAGGACATTTACGATGACGGCAGGCTGTTCCTGAACTTTTCGGAACAGTGCGCTGCGCTCAACGGAAAAACCCTGACACTTTCCCCGATGGAGTACAAGATGCTGCGCCTGTTCTGCAAAAATCCAAAACAGATCCTGACCAGGCAGCGACTTTTGGAACGGCTGTGGGATGCGGAGGAAAATTATGTGGACGAACATACCCTGACGACCTCCGTCAGCCGGATCCGGAGTAAGATCGAGGCAGAAGGCGACACGTATATTAAGACGATTTACGGAATGGGATATCAGTGGATGGGAGGGGAGAGAAAATGAATCTGGAGAGGATCTCGGTAAAAAGGACATTTCTGCTGATCTGGGTTGGTATGACAGCTTCCATGCTGTTTGTCTGTGCAGTTCTCTTTGCCATGACAGGCGAAAGGCGGGTGCTGACAACTGGTATCCTGCTGACAGCCTGTGCTGTCATCTGGCAGTACCTTCTGATGCTGTTTTTTGGCAAACGGCTTTCTGTATTTACAGGAGAGCTGTGCCGGGTGATGGACCGGATGATAAGCGGGAGCGAAGAGCCTGTGCGCGTGACAGACAGTGAAACACTCTTTGCCCGTATCAGCTATCGTCTGTCGCGGCTGTACGGTATCATGCAGGAGAACCAGCGGAAAGTGGATGGGGAACGCCAGGAGCTACAGATGCTGGTGTCGGATATTTCCCATCAGGTGAAGACTCCGGTAAGCAACCTGAAAATGGTGACGGACACATTACTTACCAGGCAGGTCACAGAAGAAGAGCGGCGGGAGTTCCTGCAGGGAATCCGCAGCCAGACGGACAAGCTGGAATTTCTCTTTCAGGCCCTTGTGAAGACTTCACGGCTGGAAACCGGGGCAATCCGGCTGGAGAAGAAAGACGCCCCGCTGATCGATACACTGGCGGTTGCCTGCAGCGGTGTTGTATATGAAGCGGAGAAAAAGGACATTTCCGTGACGGTGGACTGCCCGGATGGCCTTCGTCTTTCCCATGACAGCAAGTGGACGGCGGAGGCTATATTCAATCTGCTGGACAACGCGGTAAAATATACTCCGGCAGGAGGGGCAATCCGCATTTCGGCGGAACAATGGGAAATGTATGTCAAGCTGGATGTGTCCGATACCGGCAAGGGGATCCCGGAGAGTAACCAGGCCGCCATCTTCCGGCGTTTCTACCGGGAGGAGGAAGTACACGAGGAACAAGGAGTGGGCATCGGCCTCTATCTGGCCCGTGAGATTGTCACAAAGCAGGGCGGTTACATGAAAGTGACTTCGGAAGTCGGCAGGGGATCGACATTTTCTGTTTTTCTTCCCGGCAGATTATGAATTTTTCCGTAAAAAGAACAGGGAAACCCGCCAAAGGCATGTAGTACGGGAAGATTAAACCATATCAAGTGAAAGAGGTTAGGAATATTGTCAATAAGTACAAACTCGGCGAAGGAGGTATTTCTGATGGCATATAACAAGATGTTCTATTGGAGTGAAGATGATCATGCTTTTATTACGAATGTTCCATCTTTGCCGGGCTGTATGGCGGATGGGGCTACAATTAGTGAGTCTTTACAAAATGCCGATATTGCGATTGATGAATGGATAAGTTTTGCGAAAGAACTTGGAAGAGAAATCCCGCCAGAGGATTACTGCGAGATAGAATTTACAAATCCTACGTCTCTTGATATTGCATCCTATATTCTTGACAAGTTAAATGCGATTGATACATGGATGTTGCAAAAGTTGGTTTATTATTGCCAGGCATGGTGTCTTGGAATCTACAAAACAGTGTTTATTAATGATACATTAAAGGATTATGCCAACGGCCCGGTAAATAAGAAGTTGTTTGACACGCACAAATCCAGAAGGATTGTAAGAAAGAGTATGTATCCGCTGAGTCATAGTTTTTCTGAATCAGAAATGAAGCTTAAAAGAAGGAGAGCGCGATAATAAAGATATACCAAACAGATTCATGATGGAGTATTATCATAATTAATATGTTTTCATTTTTGGCACTTGAAGAACGCAAGTGTCTTTTGATTTTTTGAATAAAAATCTTCCCGCTGTAACATTTCGCGGACATTTTGGTTTTACAATGGCTTTATTCAGGGACTGTAGGAAAATAACCATAAACTATGGAGGTGTTACCATTATGACATGGCCTTTTGAAAATGATACCAGCGCCATTGTAAAAAAACTGGCAAAGCGAAACTTGAAAAAGGATAAAAGCAGGAATATCCTCATTATCATCACGATTGCTTTAGCTGCCTGCCTGATCATGGCGACAGCCCTGTATTTTTTTGCTTCCGGGCGCAGATCACTCCATGATGCGGCCGGGCGCTATCAGGCGGTCATCGATGAAGCAGACAGCGGCATGATCACAAAACTGGCAAATGATGACAGGGTGCAGGTCGGCGTAAGTCATTTATTGGGTCTGGTTTCCTGCGGCGACTACAGATTCACCGTCCGGTCCATGGATGAAACACTGATGAAATTGGCAAAATATCCTGCTCTGGAGGGGACATTGCCAGAATCTGCAGATGAAATTGCCGTCACAAAGGCATTTCTTGACAGGATCGGATTATCCAGGTCTGTAGGTGATAGGATATCGCTGAATTTAGGGGACGGGGAAAAAGAATATATGTTATGCGGTATTTTGCCTGCCGAAGATTCCAATGATTCTGTATTCGTGTCACAGGCTTATATTGACAATAAGGTCAGCGCGCCGGCTTATTCCGCCTATATCCGGCTGAAAGGCTCTGACGGCTGGTCGAAAGCGGCGATACAGGACGAATTATCGGCATTGTGCGGCGAACTGGGAATAGAGCCGCGGCAAATGCAGTTTTCAACCTATTATTGTCTGTATAATGGGGTTAAAACCCTCGCCTTAAGGCGAAACCTTTAGGTCAACCCCATAACCTCAAGTTTAGAAAAAAGTAAAAATAGAAATACTAAACG
>CAJTGD010000093.1 GCA_910575475.1 Lachnospiraceae bacterium
AGTAGACACAAGATTTGGCAGAAAACGTTGGAAAACCGAGATAATTGAGCGTGATAAATTATTTCTTAAATATCTTGGTGTTACCAGAGACTGATATTTTAACGAGTAACTAAAACTCGGATTTTAGGATATCTTCCATCCCTGGCCGCCCGGCTGTCCAGGATGGTTACCACACAGGTATCCGTTTCCGTCCGGATGGCTCTGCCGAACCCCTGCCGGAGCTTCTTCTGCATATCCGGAACTGCAACCGCCTTGATATATTCCCGCAGGTCTCCATACTGCTCTTTCTCCGCCTCCCTCACCGGGTCAGGCACAGCAAACGGCAGCCTTACGATAATCAGCGAAGATACCATGTCTCCCGGAAAGTCCACGCCCTCCCAGCAGGAACCGGCTGCAAACAAAATCGCATTTTCCAAATTTTTAAACCGCATGATCTCTTCCTGCGTGTACCTCCACACCTCCACCATCGTATAGGGCAGGCTTCCACGCAGAAGCTGGTAGACGCTCCCCATCAGAGCATACGACGTGAACAGTACCAGCGTATGCCCATGGGTAGAACAGGAAAGCTGTTTGATCCGCTTTGCGATCCAGATGGCTTCCTCCCGGCTCCCATGCCGGATCTGTTTCCCATCCTGGGGAAGATACAGCAGGCAGTTCCTCTTATACTCAAATGGGGATTCTGCCACATATTCCTGTACCCCAATCTTCCTTTTCCGATCCGTTTCATCCAGTCCCAGCATCTGCCGGGTACGGCAGAATCCATTCCCGGCTTTTAAAGTTCCGCTGGTAAGAATTGCGGGAACTCCCTGCCCCCATAACATTTTCTGAAGGTATGCCGGAACCTCCCGGCTGGTTGCACAGAATACCGGAAGGTGTTCCGCATCCTGCTCCAGATATAAAATGTATTTCCTGCTGGGAACCAAAAAATAGCAGAGAGTCTTCCCTGCTTCTTCCAGCCGGTTACGCACCCATTTGGAAACACTCCCCCTGCACCGCCTGACCATTTCAAACATCAAGGCGGCACTTTCTTTTATTATAGAGATGCATTCTTCCGTCTGCTGGAATGCGATCCTCTGTCCCTGCTCAAAGGTATGGTTTTCCGCAATAATCTGGAAGAGTTTTTTCATCTTAGTCTTTAAACGTCCGGCTCGGATGCCCTGATGCTCCTTCTCCAGCATGTAGCAGATCTCCTGGATATCGTCACAGCATAGGGACTTTCCGCACATCTGACCCGCCGCTTCCGGAAGCTTGTGGGCTTCATCGATCACCAACGCCCGGTAATCTGATAAAAGCGGGCGATATCCTTTTGCCCGATGGGCAGCATCCGCAAGCAGGTAATTATGGTTGCAGATCTGAAAATGAATCCCTGCACTTTTTACACGTTCCATATATCTCCGGTAACGGCAGGTTTCTTTCTCCAGGCAATTCTTCGGGCAGAATTTCGGAACACATACAAGCCTCCGGTCAAACCCGCTCAGCCCATGCACCTGATCCATGTCAAAACATGCCCGCAGGGAGAGCAGGGCTTGTTTCTGGTTCTCATTTTTCCGCTTGCCCTTGATAGCAGAAAGCCGCTGTTCCAGACGGTTATCGCATACAAAATGCTCTTTCCCTTTCCGGACTACGGCTTTCAATGGTTTTCTGATGAGCTTTTCTTCCAGCAGGAGCCTGGATAAAAAGGGAATGTACTCCTTTAGGATTGCCTCCTGCAACGCAATGCTGGATGTGGAAATGACCGCCGGATGGCAGTCTGATTTTGAAGCATTTCCGCCCCTTTCTCCATATTTGTCCAGCATGATACATGCGACCAGATAGGCATACGTTTTTCCGATCCCTACGCCCGCATCGCAAAGCGCAATCTGTTTCCCCCACAAGGCATCCAGCATTTGGAGGCTTAGCCGAAGCTGCTCTTCCCGGACATTTAACCCATGCTTTGGCATGAGTTCCTGAAAAATGTATTCAATCTCCTCATGTGCTTTTTTCTGGCACCACCCTATGTATCCGATTTTTTCAACGTCCTTCATCTGCCCTGCTTCTCTTTCCGGATTTTTTCTCCTGATTTTTCCCGCTTTTAGATTCCTTGTCCATCGAAACCAATCCCCTTTTCCATGATTCCGGTAACAGAAGCATCCCTAACTGTCCATTGATACAGGCCATGATTTCGGGAGCCTTATATTTCTCCATGTATTTCGCCGCCATTTCTTCACTCAGGGAACAAAAACTTTCCTCCGCTAATCCTACGATCAGGAATGTTCCTGCTATGATGTCATACAGTTTTCCTTCACTGTTATAGAGCCCACGGTTCGGCATGAGTCCATTCAGTTTTCCCTCATCATTCAGCACAACCGCTACCCTGTCTTCAAAAGGATATGTGGCATCAATCAGTCCCCCAACTTCTTTCTGCAGCGATCTTAAATTTCCGGAGATGGTTTTGAGATAGGGTGGTTTTAATGGTTCTACTACCAGAATCGTCATACCGTCTTTTCTATTATCTGTAGTTTGATTTTCTTCCTGGCCAGTATTCTGCTCTTCGTAATCGTAACTCATTTCTTTCATTACCTTTCTTTATGCATGACGTTGGTATCACATGCATGCGGCCGTGGATTTTCACAGCCGCATGGTATCTGATATCAACGACACACTTCGATTGATTTCATTTTGTATCTGTTCAGTACCTTCACAGATACGACCACAAGTTCGTAAAAATTGCCTGCGGCAATGGGACTTGCTATCGCAATCTATATACCTTCATACAGACAACGCAGTATATGCGCAGCCCTGTACTGAACAGTTATTATGTTTTCTTTTTTGGCATTCGTATTTGACCCCGCATCCCCAATTGCCAGCCATCTTGTGATGGCAAGGGAACATTACAGGCAGGCATCTGGCTGGTACAGTGTTGATGGGTTCTCCGGTAGCCGAGTTAATTTATTTTCTTATTAGACTTGTAAAGATTTCTAGCTCATACTATTTCGTCCTTTTTCTTAATAAAGACATTTGAAAATGTCCTCTGTCTAATAATCCGAAATTCCATCTATTCTGTACTAATGCCGTTCACGGATGTCCGAAAGGTCTTGCTGATTACAACCTAAATTTCATCTTCTGTTTTTGACAGATATGTGTATCATTATCCCCCGCTTGTGATCATGGCGGAAAGCCAGCCACGGCTTATTTCAAGTATAAGAGATCGCTCGAAGCGAAAACGGGCACTGTATGGGCAAAGACTGATCCCCCAGCCGGTTCCTCGACATTGGGAAGTACCACCCTTCTCCATACAGCAGCCGTTTCCGCTTGTCCTGGCGCTTATCTTATCACGCTTCTACTCGCGGGAACGTACCTGTAATGCTGGTATATAATTTTCAATGTGCAGACGAAAGGATTTTCCCTTCTACTATATAGCCGTTGGGAAATGCCGTTTCGGTCTACTTTTCTATAATTTTTTTAATTTTTTTCTTAATGTTTTGATTTTTGTGTTAATGGTATTTTCGCTAATTCCTGTTTTCTCAGAAATTTCCCTCCCTGAAAATCCCATCATCTTCAACAATAAAAATTGTAAAGTTTCTTTATCTGTATTTAACAGGATATGAAAAAGACGTTCATCACTGATAGAATCCAATAGTACCGAAATATTGCTGACTTCTTGTTCATCCTCCATTGCGCTTTCCCAATCTTGATATTTAGGAAATTCCGCCCTGTGATCCTGATAGCATCTTTCAGCCTTAAAGTCCTCCCAATCACTAAACCTTAATTTCTGTATAGATTCTTCGTCCATACCTAAAGTTCGTAACAGCGCTTCCTCTTTTTCTTTCCATTGTTTCCACTTCCGTTCTTCCCTCGCCTTGTTATAAGACATTTTTCTTACCTCCGATCTGAATTTTTGAAATCAAATCGGAGAGTGGCGGTGAACGGGCATGACCACCAAATCCAGGCATAAAAATAGTGGTGCTGCCTGTACCAGAATTGCGCCACTACTTACATTTCTATAATCCTTTTTATAGATTTTTCTACATATATTTATTGAATTTTATAAAAAATAAAAGAGCAGGTTTTATTTTTTAATGGTTCTTTCTCATGTCTGAATATTCTATTGGTATTTGAACTTACCTGAAATTGCTTTTCTTGTAAATCCAAAATATCAACAGCAAATAAATATCCAAAGCCGAGAGAGAACCTTTTAGCTCATCCTGCTCTTTCCAAATGTCAATATTTAGTTCAAAGATCTGATATTTCAAACTCTATAAATAAGCCTCAATCTCACAATATATTAGACACTGGTACTATTTTTACTATCATTCATAATAGCAAATAGTTTTTTCACACTTTTGCTTATATCCCTATCGAATATTGCAGAACCGGCGACACAGATATTTGCACCAGCATCTATCACTTCACAGATTGTATTTTCATTAATACCACCATCTACCTCTATATCAAAAGCCAAATTTAGCTGGTTCCTTTTGTCCCTCAGCATTCGAATCTTATCTATCATCTGCGGTATAAATTTCTGGCCACCAAAGCCCGGATTTACCGTCATAAGAAGTACTAGTACAGCGTTGCGTAAATAATAATGAATAAATGTTGCTTTTTTATTGTTGTCGGTACATAATAATTCTATCACTAAAGAATGGATGGGTTATTATGCGAAGGAAAACAATTGAT
>CAJTGD010000094.1 GCA_910575475.1 Lachnospiraceae bacterium
TGCGTTTTTCTTGGTCTGGCATTATAACCACCTCATTCATATGGCTATATTAACATTACTACATGACAGATGTCAAGAGAAAAGCGATAACTCAGAATTTTTATCTACACCCAGGCGGTGTACGGTATCTTGACTGGATCACCCTGTCGGAGTATGGAAAATACTGTGAGCAGCCCATTGAGTTCGGTACGAACCTGCTGGACTATGCGGAGAACTGCAGCGCGGAGGATCTGGCAACGGCGGTGATCCCGCTGGGGGCCCGATTGGAAGAGAGTCCCATCGAAGGCCTGGAGGCTTATACGGACATTACATCGGTCAACGGCGGCGTGGATTATTTATACATCCCGGAAGCCGTAGAGCGTTACGGCTGGGTGAAGAAGGTGGTCACCTGGGATGATGTGACGGTCCCGGCCAACTTGAAAAAGAAGGGGGAGGAGTGGCTCAAAGATCACCAGTATGAGAGCCTGGTGCTGGAGCTCACCGCTCTGGATCTGTCTGACCTGGACAGTGATTATGAAGCGTTTGCCCTGGGAGATACGGTCCATGCATCCGCCTGGCCCTACGGGATGGACAGGACATTCCCGGTGCAGGAGATGACCCTGTATCTGCAGGAGCCGGACCGGAACCGGCTGACACTTGGTACGACCGTCCGGAAGAATTATACGACGCAGATGAAGGATTCCAATAAAAAGGTCAGTACCGAACTGGATAACGTCCGCCAGACCACCTCCTGGATGCAGTCCGCCATCGACAACGCCACGGCCATGATGACCGGATCCAAGGGCGGTTATAAGATATCGGAATACGATGAGGACGGCCGGTGGCTCCGGGACCTGTACATGGATGCCCCAAACAAAGAGGATGCTGTCCACATCATGCAGATCAACATGAACGGCATCGGGTTTTCCAAGACCGGATTTGAAGGGCCATATCCGAATGCATGGACCATAGACGGTGTATTCCTGGGAGAATTTATCAAGGCCGGTACCGTCACCGCGGAGAAGCTGTCCGTGGAGTACCGGGAATCCGTGAATGAGGAGATCGTTTCCAAGTTCAATGTGGCAAAGGATCTGATCTCTGCCGAGGTGACCCGGGCGCAGGGAACGGAGGCGGAGCTGGCCGCGTCCCTGAAAGTGACGTCTGAGCTGGTAGAGATGAAGGTATCAAAGAATGATTTCGGTTCCTATATGCAGCAGTATTATGACAGGGTGATCTACGGCTTCAACCACAGCAGCAGATATGTGCAGATCAATCCCGGGGAGATCGCCATCTATGACAACGGGGTGGAGGACAGCAAGCTACGGTCTTCTTTCGATGAGAACGGGAACCATTTCTACCGGGACGGTTACTACATCGGGAAGATCGGGACGAACTTCCAGACAAGCGACAGATCAAAAAAGGGGCTCGTGTTTGACCTGGAGAACCAGGCGGCCTATATGACGTGGGCGGCGAAGAAGACCGCATCCAGCAGAGAATATACGATGGTATTTACCTATACGCTGGATGCCTTGGGGGATTATGACAGCGATACGCTGCATGCGGGGTGTGACCTGGATATGCACAACCGCTGGATACGAAACGCAAAGATCAGCGGATCCGGGATCCAGTATGAGGATGCGGGCATCAGCGCAACGATCAATTTTGTCCAGGTGACAGGGATGAACCCTGACGGAACGGCATCGCAGTGGGGAGACAGCGGAAGGATGCAGTTCAAGAACGGACGGCTGATCGATCTGAATTATTATGGATAGAGCCAAGGAGGAAAGTTGGAAGCTATGAAAAAGACGATTCAAAATGAAGAGGTGGTCCTGACCGCGGAAGAAGGCGATCCGATCGAGCAGGCCGAAAAGGATGGGAACATCCTGAAGGATGTGAAGGAACAGACGGCCGGGGGGAAAGATACGGAACTGCTCCTCCGGATCGATGGGAAGTTGGACGCGCTTCTTGCGGCACTTGACAAGGGATGAAACGGAAGGGAAAGGAGCCTTATATGACAGAAGGGAACAAAGAAAGGAAACCTGTAAAACCAGTGACAGTAAAGATTGATGATTTCCGGAAAAAACTGAACCAGGCGGTGGCCGACTCGGAGCTTCCGCCTTTTCTGCTGGAGATGATCCTGGGGGAGATGCTCTCCGCCATGGGCAGGGTTGCCGACCAGGAGCGCATACAGGACAGGGAGGCCTGGGAGAAGGCCTGCGCGGACCAGGAGCGCATGCAAGATAAACAGGAACAGGGCAGGAAGCAGGAGAAGGCTTGCAAGGAAGGTGAGAAGGATGGCTGACATCAGCAAGGAGATACAGGCTTTTCAGGAAGCAGTCTATGGGGAGGAGGTCAGGGGGAGCATGATCTCCCTGGCCGAGAAGGTGAACACGGAATCAACCGCCGCGAAAGTGGCGGCGGTTAACATGGCAGAACAGGTGGCGGAAGCGGTGGATGATGCAAATGATGCAGTCACAAGGGCTGATGCCGCGGTCAGCAGCGCACAGAAAGCGGCGCAGGATATCCAGGATGCGGCGGAGAGGGGAGACTTTTCCGCCACGGTCTCCGTGGAAGGGGTAGTCACGGCACAGCCTGGGGAACCGGCCTCTGTGGAGAATGTAGGGACTGAGAAGGACGCCAGGTTCCGGTTCAAGATCCCGAAAGGGGAGAAGGGGGACAAGGGGAAGGACGGGACCTCGATCAACATCACCGGCAAGGCGGATTCCGTGGAAGAGCTCCCTTCCGAGGCGGAACCGAACGCATCCTATATCATAGGCGAAAATATCTATGTATGGGACGGGACACAGTGGAAGGACATGGGGAAGCTGCAGGGGCCTCCGGGTGAATCTGCCACGGTAGAGATCGGGGAGGTCAAAGACGGGGAAGCAGCATCGGTGGAGAACGTGGGGACGCCCAGCCAGGCCGTCCTGAACTTCATCCTGCCGAAAGGAAAGGACGGTACCTCTGTAGGGCTGGGGACTCCGGAGGTGACAGTGGACGCGGGGATCGGGGAGCCCTCTGCCGCGATCACCATCAGCGGCCCGGATACGGCAAAGGTATTCCGGTTTGAATTTCATAACCTGAAAGGGGAGCCGGGGACGAAGGGCGCCATCGATGAAAATGCGTCCGTCTCATTTACGGATGCCGAAGAACGGGAAAACATCCAGAGCGGGGAGACGCTGGCGGCCATCCTGGGGAAGCTGGAGAAGATCATCGGAGACCTGAAGGAGGTCGCTTATTCCGGGGATTATAAGGACCTGACAGGAGCGCCGCAGGATGTAGGGGACCTGACCAACAATGCGGGATATGTGACCACAGATACCTGGAAGGAGAATACGGCTGACAGTGAAGGCTATGTGGCTTCCGGGGCAGGCCAGGCGGATAAGGTCTGGGGGACGGACGCGGAAGGGAATCCGGGCTGGAAGGACCGGGTGAAGGCGGAAGACCTGGAGAATGATTTTGTGAGTAAGACAGGCGGCGCCATGACCGGCGCCCTGGAAGTACCCACCCTGGTGCTTGGATCGGAACCGTCCGACAAGACCGGGGCCATGTGGATCGGATAAAGGAGGAGATGCAGATATGTTTGATATTGATTACATCATTCCCTGTTACGGGACTTCGGAGATCATACGGCCGGGACTGCGGGCCCTGGCAAACCAGTGGCACAGCGAATACATCCATGTGGTCCTGGTCAATGACTGTTCCACGAATACGGACTGTGACTACCAGGACCTGGTGGACGAATTTTCGCCATACCTGGATGTCCGGTGTATCCGGACGCCGGAGAATGCAGGACAGGGGCTGGCAAGGCAGTACGGGATCGACCATTCCTCCCACGAGTATTTTATGCTCCAGGACGAGGACGACCTCCTGGCAACCCCTCTGGCGGTCTCAATGTTCGTCGGGGCGGTGGAGGATAATATCTACCAGAAGGCCGAGAACCCTGGCGGAGATGGAAATGTATATATCCTGGATGGGGAAGGGAAGCCGGTCATTGATGAGACAAAAAAGCCTGTGGCCATCGTGTCCGGCCCACTGCTGGAATTTGACGACCACCATACGCGGGTGATCGAAGCGGGCAACCGGATCTGGGTCAATTCCAAGCTGTATAACAGGCGGTTTCTGAAAGAACATGATGTCAGGTTCAACGAGGCGCAGTCCAGGCACGCGGAGGATTATTATTTCATGAACTGCTTCTTTTACTGCCTGGATCATGATCCGGATTATATGGGGGTCCTGCTGGACGATAAGCAGCTCTATTATCTGTGGTACCCGAATGAGGGGAGCCAGAGCCGGAAGGATCCGCATTATAGTTTCATGCTTTCCGGATATACCATGAACGGATCGGTCAATATCCTGGAATTTATGGGGTGTAGATAAAATTTCTGAGTAATTATCTGACAATTTAAGCACCTGCATACACAGGTGCTTAAATTAATTCAATATTTTATAGGTTCTATTTACAACATCCG
>CAJTGD010000095.1 GCA_910575475.1 Lachnospiraceae bacterium
GAAGCAAGCATCTTGCGCTTTATTGAACAGTACAATCTTACAGCACACCCATTTAAGTGGACATATGCTGGGATACCATTAGCAATTTAATCACTGATATTTAAGCAATGCTGTACTAGTCCCATACGTCCCTATAAACTGGATTTTTTCAACAAGATACCTTTCAATAGCTTTGATTTAGCATTAATAAATTATGATTATTATAGAGAAAAATCAAGTTTAATAAGTTCATTTTTTTAAGGATATTAATTGAATAAATATTTATACGCCACTCTATTTTCAAAGTCACTTCCAAATCCTAATTTTATCCTCTTTTCGTCATCCTCACTCCAAAATTCAGCTTTGTGCTGTAGTATTCTCTTTCTATAATTATCATTATTAATAAAATTACACCACATGTAATCTGCTGACTTTATCTTGCTATAATTAAAAGTGTCAGCATTAAATAAGAAATCAAGATAATCAGATTGTTCTGTATATTGCCTTAAGAATTCAATATCTTCCAAAGTTGGTATATTTCCAACTAATAACATTACTAACAGAACTTCAATAACCTGTTTTTGATAATCTGGATATGTATTGTATCCATTGCATTTATTGTACTCAATCATTTTATTATTAAAATATTTTTTTATTTCATTATCAAAAATAATTATTTCGCTTTCTATATATGTATATATTTCTGAAACCAAATTTTGGCTTATGTTCCTTTTTATCCACGGTTTCCAATAATTATTATCATGTTCAAGCAATATATTTCGAAAAACAAATGTCAAATAACACTTTTCTCGACTTGTTTTACTACTAGTAATAATTTTTACACAAACATTATAAATATCTTTATTGGCATGAACAGATAATTTCTCAATAAGTTTCTCATATGCTATTCTGCCATCAATAAGATCCATTATTAATTGCTCGTTGACCATTAATGATAATAAAGTTTCATAATTATTATCGTTACTATTATAATGTTTTTGAACATAAATCCAAATTGAATTTAAACAGTTACGAAGCATCCGAATACTTATTGATTCATCTGGTTTGATTAATGTAATAAATGCAGATAAAATGCTTTGTTCTTGTTCCTTTGTTAATTCGACTAATGAAATAAGTTTGGCAAATACTTTCAATTGGTCTTCTAAATATAAATTCCAATAATTATGCATATAAAAACAAAAATTTTGAAAAATTTCTACAATATTTACATCCTCGTTGATTTTAATTTTAAAAACCTTATAATGATTTAACCAACTATTAAAGTTTTTATATGTAGTGTGTTTTACAATCATATCAACATCTATAATGTTTATTGGATATGCAATTACTTTTGTTCTGCCTATGCCATTGTTTGAAAACTGATATTCATCTGGATAGTAGGTGCACAGTATCGCTTTAACATATGGCTCACATATTTTTTCAACATTATTGAACCAGTCTAACATAAGATAATTTTTCTTATAAAACATATAATAATCATATACTATACTTTGCAAATCAAACAAATCACCATATATTGAACCTCCTTGCTTAATTATGGTCGATTTTTTCATATAGTATTCCTCATGCTTAATCAAATATTGGTTCAATGTATTTAGTGTTTCGCCGTTGTTAGCACTTAATTTTTTTATAGTTTCAAATGCTATACTTTGGTGAGATGCATTGTCTAAAAAATCCGTAAGATTTTTACGTAGCTCTTCGCTAACATTTTCAAAATTTAAGAGACGCATGGAAATATTATTATATTCATATATTGCAATAATCAACTTTTCTTTAGTAGATAAATTGTAATAATTAAATCCTTTTATTTGTTTTCCAATTTCATTCATAATTTCCGTTAATTTATCACTTGTTCTATATATCAAAGAATAATAATACGCTCTTTCTAATTCGTTATTATTATTATTAACAATATTAAGTATTTCTTTATATTGATTCTTCAGTGACATTTCGAACAAAGTATTTTCTGTAAAACAATTTTCCTCAATTGCATAAAAATCAAAACGAAACTTATTGCAACAGATTCCATATAATCCTGCTTTAGCAAAGGTTTCTTTAATCGTTTGGGACGTATCTTTTTGTTTTTCAAGAATAGACTTTAATGAATTGTATTCACTTATATTAGTAAAATAAAGCATAGAATTTATAACTTTAACAGGGTGTAAAAATTGGCAAGCAATAATCAAATTAGTATTACTAACAAAATTAAATGCTTCAAATTGTCTACTAATACTTAATAGAGATTTTTCTAATGCAATCTGTCTATCGTTGAAATATGGTAGTTTATTATCGTATAAATATTTTAAAAATGTAAATAACGCTTGTCCCTGTTCTGACTTAAGTGTCTTGCATTCTGTATTACTTTTCATATCCTTGTTTAATTGTGATAAGTCAATAAGTTCTACACCTTTATTTTTCCAATACGGTGTTTGCCTATCGGCATTCGAGACATTATTTACTACTAAATAATGTAGTGAACGTTTCTTAATTCCCTTATCTTTTACAAAATAGTCTATATAGCTCATAATCAAACTTAAATTACTGTCATTTAGCGAATATCCAATAAACAAAAATATTTTATCAATAAGTAACGACTTTATATATGTTTCAATGAGAATATGTTTCTGTGAATATTTTAAATAGTCATCTTCCTTAAGAACAATTTGTTTTATATCATCTATATCACCATGCATTTTTATTATATAACGACGCCCATTCTGTTCAAGCAAATCTTTATCACTTTTTATTACAGTATAATTTCCAACATTGGGATTATTTACATCTTCAAGCAAATGATCGTAATTAGTTGTTATTATATATTCTGGATTTAATTGAATTATTAATTCATTAATTTCATTGGGAACATATGGCTGACAAAACTTTTCTTTTAAAAAGTCATAGTATTCAGTTTCCCCTTTTGTATCAATAAAATACTGTGGAATCTTTAAAAATTCATCAGAAGAAAAATTGTATTTCCAAAAACATTTTCTGTTAGAGTTGCAAAATTCATATCCATTGCCTTCTTCAGAGTAATAATCATATTTTGTTACACATTTTTCACAGATATCATCATATCCTATCTTTATAGCAATATCTTTCACAAGCTCCCACCAAGAGCATACACCAGAATTTTGGGAAACACCAGCACCGACAAAAACAACTAACTTATTTTGATTGTTTATTTCTCTTATCTTTTCAATTTGTGAAATAATTTTATTCATACATACCCCCCTATAATTCAATTATATTTTATGAGAAATTGAATTTTTTCATATATCATTTAGATTCAAATTTGCCAACTTTACTATACAGCTACAATCTTCCAGATGAAATAAGGTCAGAGCTAAATTTTCCAAACATATTCCATCTGCTCCAAAATCAACGGAATAATATTCAGCCAGCTCTTACAGCGGTTTAGAATAATAGCGTCTCCGCTGATCACACCCTCCATTTGTTCTAAAACCCGGTCCACATCCGGGATGATCTGTGTCTGCACAGATATGCCATATCCCTTCGCACACTGCCGGATCAATCCTGACAACCTGCCAGAATTAGATACAGGCGCATCTAAATAAAAAACGGCTTCCGGTATGTTCAGAAGTTCCAGATGTCCAAGCAACAGCCTGACCGTTTCCTGTGTCTTGTCAATCATTCGATATGTTCCCCGTAACCCGGCCAGATCCCGCAGCACTCCATCCCTGCAACAGAAAACAGGCAAGCCGGATAATACTACTTCCAATGTGATAATCGTATTAAAGCCGTCTATATACACTGTCTCCGGCAGATATTCCCTTCCTGTCTGCAATAATTCCTTATGTATCCTCTTCTGAATATATTCCTTTGCCAACACCGACCTTGCCAGAGCCAAGTGCTGTCTCTCGGATAACCCCTGTCCAGAAGGAACTGCACTTCATCTGATGCTTTTTGCAGCAATTCTAACTGCTTCCCGGCAAACTGCTTTTCATCCTCCGGAACATATCCCCTTCTGCTCATCGTCCTTTTATCCCTTTCCGACAATTCCCTGGCCTGCAAATACAGCCAATACCCCAAGCGTAACACTGAGTACGGTATAAATGACCGCCAGATGCATCTTCCCGTTTTTCATCAAATCTGTTGTCTCCAATGCGAAGGAGGAAAATGTAGTAAAGCCTCCGCATATCCCAACCTTCAGAAATAATACGGTTCTGGAATCCAGAGATTCTGTTTTCATTGCCAATGCAACAACAATTCCAATCAGAAAAGAACCTGCTATATTTATCATGAATGTCTTTATGGGATATGTACATCCTTCTTTCAAAGGAATCATTCCTAATAAACGACCCCGCAGCAAGCTGCGGGGTATTGAGAGAGGTCGCCCCACTACATATAGTCGAATATGCTATACTGCTTTGCCTCCGGTTCTTTTT
>CAJTGD010000096.1 GCA_910575475.1 Lachnospiraceae bacterium
TTCTCAAAATTTCTATTGCCTTCATACTAAGTTGACCTCATTTCTGTTTCTAAACGTAGTTTTTGGATGATTTTCTGCTTAAGTAAATGACATTGGGTGTGAACAGTAACGTGATTGGTTACATATCACACCGCCAGTCTCTGCTCCTGTTCATATTGAAAACATGCCTCGCACACCCATTGGCTGGCAGAAGCCGGATTGTCCGCAAAGGATGTCAGCGCCGTCAGGAAAAATGCCATTTCCTGTTGATCCTTTCCCCACGCCTCTTCGAGAAAAGATAAGGCCGCCTCCAGCATGGACTTTACCTGGGCGTTCTGCTTCTCATGCTGCCTGACCTCCCGGCCGAACTGCTTTTTAATCTTATCAAAGTCCTTTTGCGGTGCCCCCGTATCCGGATTCTTTTTATACTCTGCCAGCGTCCGCATGACCGCAAGATACTGCTCCCTCTCCCTTGCTGCAATGCAATTGGCCGCAGTCCGTTCCCGAAGCTCTTCCCGGAGCCAATCCATCTGCTCCTGCAGCAGCAGGTATACCGGAATCCGATCCTCTTTGACTGATTTTTTCATGCTGTCAAGCGCCTTCTCCACCATCTGCAGGCTGCGCTCCCGGCTGGCTGACTTTCGAAATCCTTCCCCCAGCATTTCCAGGATCAGGCCCAGGATAGAATACCGCTCCTTCTTCTTCGCCTGCTGTGACTTTTGAACGATCTCCTTACCAGCCTTGCCCGACAGAATATCCGCAATCCGGTAATCTGCTTTGCATTTCCGATATAGGCCGTAGGAAATCCCGAACTCCTCTGCGATCTCCTCATCCGTAATATACTGTCCGATCAATCTCCCGGTGATCTCAAAGCCCTTCTTCTCATACAGCCGTATCGCCGTCGATAAGTCCTCCCACCCCCGGGCCGTCACGTACTGCATCCCTTCCTCCGTAGAGCGAATGGAATAAAACCACTGCGGATGGAGTTCCAGAAATGTGATCACAGCGGAATGGATGCCCTGCTGATAAGCGTATTGCTTCCAGACCGAAAAGTCTTCCGTAATGTCCATCCGTTTCAGACGGTCCATGTCAGATATATCAAATTCCCTTACCGATCTGCTGTACTCCGGCCGACTGCCTGCCGTGACCACGACCCAGCCCTCCGGCACCTGCCGATTCCCCAGGGTCTTGTATTGCAGGAATTGATACACCATCGGCTCCAGCGCCTCCGGGGCGCAGTTGATCTCATCCAAAAAAAGAATCCCTTCCTTTTTTCCGGAATCCTGCATCACATGATATACGGCAGCAATGATCTCACTTATCGTAAATTCGGATACATAGATCTGTGTCCCGTCATGATCCCGGGCTTTGATCACAGGGCGTCCCTGCACGCTCTGCCGTGTGTGGTGGCGCATGGAACCGGAAACAAGAGCAAGATCCAGCTCCGATGCAACCTGCTGTATGACTGCGGTCTTTCCGATCCCGGGGGCTCCTGTCATAAAGATGGGGCGCTGCCTGGAGACCGGAATCGTATATTCCCCAAATTCATTTTTATCCAGATACATCTCAACCGTTCTTATAATCTCATTCTTCGCTTCTCTGATGTTCATGATTTGCCTCCTTTTGCCATTCATTTGTTTTCGCACAGACAGATCAGTATGTATATCAATAAATATACTATATTATACTAAACAAACCAGTTGTTTTCAACCTTAAAATATAATAAACTATATTTATCAATATATAGAGGAACGGATATGGATCATTATAATTTAGATCAGTATAATTTTGAAAAAATCGGAATGGAATTAAAGCGTTTGAGAACGGAGCATTCTTACACTCAGGAACAGATCGCGGGAGATCTGGGCTGCACGGTGTCCTTTGTCAGCAATATTGAAAACAACCGCGCAAAGCTGAACCTGCGCGTCCTGATGTATTATGCCAGGCTATGCAATGTCACGGTAGATTCTATTTTAAATGCGGGACAGGAGGAAGAAAAGCAGCAGGATATTTCCAGCGCCCGGGACGCCGAGGCGCTCAATATCCTGCATCAGTTCCCGCCTGAAAAGCAGGAGAAGATCATCCAGGTTTTGAAATATATCAAAGAGCAGTGTGTTTGACATACTCGAAAATCAAAACTTGTTGACAGACAACACTAAAATTAGCCAAAAAGGGAGGTTATGTGTCACACTGGTGGCTCTTTCCTCTCTTTTTATTTTCTATAAGGAGATACATATGCAAACTTACACGGTTGAGGAAGCACGAAGGATTGCCATGAATTATGCCAAGCAGTATGATAAAAATCTAAATAATCAAAAATATATAATCATGCTCCGCCGCAGTATTTCGTCAGAAAGCATTCCTCACACTTTGGATTCCGCGCCGTACAGATGCTCCTGCCAAATGTGATGATCTGGATATTGTACAGGATCCAGTGGTCCTTCGGCAGCTCTTTCATCAAATCCTGCTCAATCTTTTCCGGTTCGGAATTTTTCGTCAGCCCGAGCCGGTTGGAGATCCGCTTCACATGCGTGTCTACCACCACACTCGGGTCATGATAAATATTTCCCCGGATCACATTTGCCGTCTTACGCCCTACTCCGGCCAGGGAGGTCAGATCCTCCAGGCTCCGCGGCACTTCCCCGCCGAACCGGTCCTGGAGCGCACGCATACAGGCAATGATATTTTTTGCCTTGTTGTGATAAAAGCCCGTGGGCTTGATGTCCTGTTCCAGCTCTGCCAGGTCTGCCTTTGCAAATGCCTCCACGGAGGTGTATTTCCGGAACAAATCCTGTGTCACGATATTGACGCGCGCGTCCGTACACTGGGCGCTCAGCATCGTAGCGATCAGAAGCTGCCAGGGTGTCTCATAATTCAGGTAGCAGACATACTCCGTGCCGTACTGTTGATCCAGAATTTCCAAAATTTCTTTCGTACGCTTTTTCATCTGGTGATCCTTTCTTATCTATATACCGTTGATTTTTGCAAATCGCTCCATAACCTGCTCCCTGCTTTGAACACCGCCTGTCGCCCCCATCCTTTCAATGCAGATGGAAGCCCCCGCATTTGCAAAGCTTCCGCATTCCGGCAGTGTCTTCCCGCGGCTTAGCGCATCCAGGAAGCAGGCTGTAAAGGTATCCCCCGCGCCGGTCGTATCCAGACAGCGGGCATGGGGATAGGCCGGGATCCAATACCGCTCTGCTTTTGTTTTGATAAAGCTCCCCCTCGCCCCGGCCTTCAGAACGACACATCCCACCCCATATGCGAGAAATGCGTCCGCGATCTCATCCTCGTCATATAAGCCGGTCAGAAGGCTTGCCTCCTCATAATTGGGGAAAATATAGTCCAGCAGCGGCAGGCTGCTTTTCATGTCTTCCAATGTCTCGCCGTTCTTCCGTTTGGTCATGTCCGCGCAGAGGATCAGGCCATTTGCCTTTGCCCTGGAAAATAATCCGGCCAGGGCAGCGTCATCGAATGCCGGAAAGACAAAGATGCTGGCAAAGCAAAGATATCGTCCTCCCGCCAGAGCCTCATCGGAGATATCCGCCGGATCGAGCTTCCGCAGGCTTCCATTCCGGGACGTAATAAAATGCCGTTCCCCGGAAGCATCCACCAGAACAAGGTTCACTCCTGTTTCCAGAGAAGCTTCCTCCTGCAAAAAAGACGTATCCATCCCGGCATTCCTGCAAAACGCCTGGATATAATTTCCGGCGTAATCTGTGCCGATCTTGCTGACAAGCCGGACAGAGGCGCCGAGCGCGGCAAGCACCGCGGCCTCATTCAGAGCGTCTCCTCCGGTATGCATGGCTGTATGATCGGCAGACACTGAACCGGTCTCAAATACGTCTGCCGAAACCGGCTGCGCGAGCACATCCAGGATGGACGCGCCTATGATAATGAAATCCGTTTTCTGAATCATGGTATTGTTCTCCCCGTTTCCATGCCTAAGATGAAATTATTCGTTTGTTTCCTTCATCCACCTTGCAGGCCAAAATATCCGCTGATTTGCAGCCTTGCTTTAAAGTAACCGGACTTCTGTACTCATGCGCAAATATACCGTATTGACCGGGGTACAGATCGTATATCCGCTTTACCAGTTCATAGCTTTCATTATCTCCATGCATTTCTTTAAAATGAACGATTGTAGATCGATGGATTTTATATAAAATATTTTTCTGACAGGGTTCGGCGGAATCCTTAAAGTTAAGGTTTATCATTCTGTAATAGTTCTCCTATTTTTAATACTTCATTATACAGATGCAGCGCGGAATCGGTAACTGAACCACTACCGGCTAAAGCCGGTAGGTTCGGTTTGCTGCTGAAGCAGCCTAAAGTTGTCGCCACTTTACTTATTTCCCTTTTTACTTAACTTATCTCAAAGTTGTCCGTTTTTGTTTTCTCTTGTAA
>CAJTGD010000097.1 GCA_910575475.1 Lachnospiraceae bacterium
CGTTTAGTGGAAGAGAAAAAGGAATAAAAATCCTGTATTTTCAAGGACTTTGAAACCGATAAAGTCAAAATCAGGCGTTAACGAGTGTCCATTACACGGATTTTAGGATATAAATAATAGCAAGAGCCTACTTTCTTAATTTCACGACCTTCTCCCCTGAATTCTTCTACCCATTTCGGATAGTTTGCTCGTTTACTCTTCATATCTTCATCTCCTGATATAATACCTAATAGGTATTATATCATAGAAAATACCGAAAAGCAAGGAAATCCAATGCTTGTCGGAATCCTATAATACCTTTATGAATATGGAATAAGAGGGTAATACCTAAACTAAGGAAGTTACGGGTTAATGGTTTCCCAATATGGCAATTCCTCCACTACGGGCTCTTCTTTGCACAACGTCCAGACATTTTTTATCAGGATCTCCGAATTGAATTCTTCGCTTGTTTTCCGCATACTGCTGATGTAAAATAAAGAAGAAAGAATACGGGTCATAAGAAGTATCACACCCGGATAGGTAATATAACTCTGATTCCGGGAATCTGGCAGTTGTTTTAATAATGGCAAAAGATCTGGAAAATAATGTCGGATCAGCTTGGCTAATTCGCAGGCAAGGTGAAACTGTTCCAGGTGTTCCCTGGCCTCTTTTCTTGTGATTTTTATTCTTGCTTCATGGTAAAACCTCCTCTCTTTTATGGGTAATGCGAAAAAATAGGTTTTTGGTTAATTCTATTATCTCTTATTTCCCCGTAAAATGGGAGGTTTTTTTATTAATTTTTTTTAAGCGTCAGAGCTGATATATGGTTACAGTTCATATAAAATTTCATTATAAAAAGCCGCAATCCCCATCTTTTGGATTACGACTTTTTTAACAATACGTTCGATATAAAAGATTATCTATAGCAGTTTTTACAAGGTCCATAATTCATTTGTGCTTCTGATAAAGTCACCTGGCGGGCATTGTTTGGATTCATATTTCCGCAATTCGGTTTATTGTGATATTTACTTCCGGTTGCAGATAACCATACCATTGCTTCTACTGGAGCCGTCTGCTGATTCTGCTCTTGTGCTATACGCGCCTGCTCCGCTGCAATCCGTTCCTGTTCCGCCTGCTCTGCTGCAATCCGTGCCTGTTCGGCCTGTTCGGCGGCAATCCGTTCCTGCTCCGCCTGTTCCGCAGCTATACGCTCCTGTTCCGCCTGCTCCGCTGCAATCTGAGCCTGCGCAATCGCTTCTTTGTCTTCAAATTTCAGCGTAAGTGTATTACTCATAACATCCGAATACTCTACGCTAATATCAAATTCACCATCTACGGATGAGGTAAACGTTATTTTATCATCTTTAAAATCCAATTCACCGCCGGTTATTTCAAAAGCGGATTTTGGGATATGATAATCTTCCGGATTCGTTTCTACAACAATATCTACTGGATTATTAATATCATAAACTTGATCACTGTCCAGGGATAATATAATTTCTTCAAGCGGTTTTTCCGGTGTCGGTGTCGCTGCAGCTACACAGAGAATTAGAAACCAAAAGCCAAACAAGCCGCTAAACAGGGTTTTTACAATTTTATTCCACTTTTTATTTCTCCAAGTCAATACAATGCCAACTGGAAAAAACATAAATAACCAAAATAGAATCCACCCCGTTTTTTGGTACCAATGCACTTTTTTTTTTCTTAGAAGTCAAATTATTTTGTTTCTTACCAGACGTACCTTTCGTTTGCTGCTCAGATGTCTTAGCAGCACTTTTTTTCGTAGTTTTGCCATTCATCAATCTGCATCCTCTTTCTATAGATCACCTGTTTCCCCGACACGCCAAATACATGTTAAGTATATCACAAATTCTTCCTTTTATCTGTTCAATAATTCTTTTTCTCAAATTCTGCTCTCCTCAAATTCTGCTCTTGTTATCATAATTTCCATAATTTCCAAAATGACAAATCTGAACTGCGAGTTCGTAAAGCATGAATTTGAAATTTTGACATCTTGATTGTACTATTCGCACTTCTATGCTATGATAGAGGAAGTAACGAGAATACTGAACTTTGAGCAGGAATAATGGTAAGAGGTGACAATATGGCAGTATGCTATAAAAAGCTGTGGAAAATGCTGATTGATAAAGACATGATAAAAAAAGACTTGCGCTTGCAGACTGGTTTCAGTACGACAACAATGTCGAAGTTATCTAAAGATGAAAATGTCAGCATGGATGTATTAGAAAAAATTTGTTCCGTATTAAATTGCGATGTTGGGGACATCATGGAATTTGTTCCTGATAAAAAAGAGGAACCGTAAGGAGGCAAAACATTATGGATCATTCTTATCCGTATATAGCGTCTTTGACCAGAGAACCGTTCCTTTTCTATGAAATGCGTTCCACCGCAAAGCTGATGAGCGAGGGACTCTCAGATGAAGCGATTGTAACAGAAATTGTGGAGCAGAATCTTTTCCAGTATCCAACTGAAAAATCGATTACACGGATGGCAAAAGCCTGTATGAAACGACTTCATGCTCTGGAAGATGAAACTCTAGTTTCTGCGATTGCATCGCAGCCGACAGAGATAGCAAAGCAGATCTGCCTGTATGCGATGATGAAGCAGAGCCGACTTGTTTGGGAGTTTATGCTGACAGTCATTGGAGAGAAGTACCGGTTAAGGGACACGTCCTTTGGTAAGATAGATTTGAATACATTTTTTATGCGTTTGCAGGAGCAGAATGATACCGTGGCTTCCTGGAGCGACAGCACAATCACAAAGCTAAAACAGATTATGTGCATGAACAGCAGGCTCGTTATCGTACAGCTATTGCCGATCTGGAACAGCGTATAGCCAATGCTTCCACCGGCGAGCGTGTGAAACTAAATAAAAAGCTGACTGCTTTGCAGGCGCAGGATACCGAGATTCGCACCTATGAGGAAAAGATTCATCACCTTGCCGACCAGATGATTTCTATTGACCTGGACGACGGCGTGAAGAAAAATTATGCAATTTTTCAGGATATTTTGGCTAAAATAAAGTAAAGGAGGGCTTGCGTATGATGACGGATGAGAACATTAAAAATTCCAACGAGCTTGAGTTTGCCGTTTTCTGTATTGAAAATGTTGCGGCAAAGCTGGCTGTGGATGCAGAGCGCGTTTATCAGGCGTTTGCCGAAAAGAGCGATATTCTGAACGGTTATATCGTGCCGGAATACGAAGTATTGCATACCCAGAGCCGGGAATATATCGTGAATGACCTCCTTGATGTAATGAAGGAAAGGGGGGTGGAAGTATGATTCTCTATCATGGTTCTTTTTTAGAGATTTCACAGCCGGATTTGGTTCATTCCCGCCCCAATTTAGACTTCGGACGTGGCTTTTATGTCACACCGCTGTATGAGCAGGCCGCAAAGTGGTGTGGAAAGTTCAAACGTCGAGGAAAAGATGGAATTATTTCAAAATATGAGTATGATGAGAGCCGAGAAACTGAACTGAATGTTTTGAAATTCGATTCTTATTCCGAGGAATGGCTTGATTTTATTCTGAACTGCCGTAGCGGAAAAGATATGACCAATTATGACCTTGTATTTGGTGGTGTTGCCAATGATAAGGTATTCAATACAGTGGAACTGTTTTTTGACGGACTGATTGATAAAGCAGAAGCCATCAATCGTCTGCGTTATGAAAGGCCGAATCCGCAAATTTGTTTCTGCACAGAAAAAGCACTGTCTTTGTTGCATTTTGAAGGGAGTGAAAGATTATGACGGCAAATCCAATTCTGCTTCAAAAAAAATATTGTCGTGTCATTGAGTGCTTTGCAAAACAGCAGGGACTTTCACTGGATGCGGCATTGAGCTTTTTCTATCATTCCGAGGTTTATCAGCTGATACGAGATGGCGTATCGGACATGCACTGTATGAGCGATGCATATTTGGTAGAGGAATTGGTACAAGAAGATAGTCAAAATAACAATGTTAACAACTTAGTATGCGCTTGGAATAAATGTCATTGAAACGTGTGAAAGAATGAGTGGTTGGAACATACAACCTTAAAAAATCGCAGACTTCCCCCTTGGTGCTTATCATTCTGAAAATAACTGTTT
>CAJTGD010000098.1 GCA_910575475.1 Lachnospiraceae bacterium
TTGCGACACCTTTCTCATTTTAACATAGGAGGCTTTTTTATAATATCTTCTTCGTCACAACTTACTCTATTCTCCCCAGCATAGCTGGGGGATTAGTGATTTCATTTACTGCCTCTTTTACACCTTCAAGTTCTGCTGCAACATTTCTTAATGCAATAAAATCCACTCCCAGATTTTTTGTAAATGCTTTATAAAGAATATCTCTGTTTCCACCTGAACTAATAATAATTGCGCCAAATGCTGATTTTTCTTCCTCTACATTATAACTGCCATCGACAAAGGCAATAACTTCATCTTCTTCCAATGAAGCTATTTTATTATTTACCATTGAATTAAAATCTTCTGTTGATATTGTATCTTCTGTCAAATTTCCATTATCTGAATCAAGCTTTTCCATACCCTTGTCCAACATAAAATTCTCTGCTTCGCTCAACGTGGCAAAAGACTTATAACTTGCACTTGGAAATCCCTTTACTTGTTCTTCGCATTCGCTCCATGTACTATATATACCCGGCACCTTTCCAACTTTAACCGCATAAAACTTCTTTTTAGCCATAAAGACAGCTCCTTTCCATCAAAAATTGGTCTATCATTATATCAAATACTGCTATAATATGCAAGATTTTTTCAATTTTCTCTTCTTGGCTATTTCCATTATAAGACGTCCCTTTTCTAAACACAACAAAATTTCTATGCCAGATTGCCTTCCCTATAGAGTATTATTTCATCCATTACACGAATCCAGGTCACAAACTCCACCCGTCCGCCTAGTGTTATTTCGTCCATAATCCCCCATCTTGTCCACAAAATACGGTACAATCAGCACCAAATAACACTAAATAATGCGGTTTTCACCCTGTCCCCAAATTAGGACACAAAATACTCAACGGCATTATTCGGAAAATACTCTTTAAACTCACCATAAAGCTGCGCGGCCAGTGTCTTATTGTGTGCTATGATCAGAGTCGGCTTGTTCAACTGCTGTATCACGTTGGCCATCGTAAAGGTCTTCCCAGACCCCGTAACCCCTAGTAAAGTCTGGAATTGATTGCCTTCCTGGAAACCTTTTACTAACGCTTCGATTGCCTGGGGCTGGTCTCCGGTAGGCTCGTATTCTGATACTAATTCAAATCTTTCCATAGTAAAACTCCTCCTTACTATGACTACTATCAACCCACCGATTCGTGTAATTTTGAGCGATTTTTTCGCTCGTACGTTCGAAAAACATGTACCAAAACAGCAATTACACGAATCAGGTCACCTGGGCCGTTTTTTTCCACAGGGCAATACTGTAAAATACTTTGCGGATTTTACAGTATTCACTATCATAACTTTCTTCCGTTAGCCGGATCATATACTGTAAATTCTCAAGCAATATACTATCACATCCTTATCCATAAAGCAACAAGTTTTTGAACATATGTTCTTTTTATTTCTAATCACTTAATGCGTGATTTTTATTTCTAAATCATCTGCTAAAACAAGCAAACAAAAAACAGGATCTGCATACCTTATGTATACACACCCTGTCTTTCACTTCAAGTCTCCAATTTCAAATCAAATCCAAATATATTTTTTAACCTTCTTACATCTTCCTCGTCATATGGATGTACCTCATCAATAAATGACTGTATTTCTTCTGCACCATCCTCAATAATAACCTGCTTATCTGTATAAACATCCACTGTAATGATCGAACTGGAATGTCCCAGCGCTGATGCCACTGCTTTTTGATTCACATCATTCTTCATCAGCAATGTAGCATATGTTGAACGAAGATCATGAAACCGTATATGTGGCAGCCCTAAATCCTCTAATAATTTCTTATAATGTACAAAGTGATAATGCTTACTTCTCGGCCGTCCATAGCTGGAACAACAGATGTAATCCAGATCCTGGAATACCCAGCGCCCATTCTGCCGTCTGCTCCGGTTTTTCTCGTATTTAGACCGCTCTTCTAAGATTGCCTGATAAACATAATCAGGAATATCCAGTTCACGGCAGCTTGATTGTGTCTTGGGCGGAATTTCCTGCTTTGTCTTTGTATTCGGTGCGATGGAATCCAGATCTGCATGTAAATCTTCTCCCAGCTGCCGATTGATTCTCAATTTATGTCGTTCAAAATCCACATCCGAATACTTAAGTCCATTAATCTCCCCCCGGCGCAGCCCCATAAGCAGGGCAAAAACAAGCTGCATATGTATTTTCGTATTTTTAGAGGCTTTGAGCAGCTGTTTCACTTGTTCTAAATTATATGTCCTGGTCTCATTCACCACGAGGACATGGTAATCATTTTTCTTTGTTCCCTTTGGTAAAGTAATCCCATCACAAGGATTTTGCGTAACCAGATTTTTTGAGACAGCGAATTCGATTGCCGTATTTAATACAGGTTTTGCTACTTTCAGCATAGAAGGATACTTTTTTACCAGATGATTGAACATTTTCATAATATGTCCTTGATTTAATGCCTGCAGCTTCAATTTCCCAATGCTGGGATTTATATGCTTTTCTATACAATTTTTATATGTAGCATAGCTGTTTGCTGTAAATCCCTGTCTCGGCCTCATTTCATATTCCAGCCAATATTTTAACAGTTCTTCTACTTTTACATTCCTATGAGCCACATACCGCTTATCATGTAATTGTGCTATCACACAATCCCTTGCCTTTTCCGCTTCAGCTTTTTTCAAGAATCCCGAATGTTGGCATTCTCTTTTCGATAAATCTTCATAGATCAATGTAACACGAAAGCCAAATTTCCCCTTGATCGGCATAACTCCGCTCACTTCATAATCCACATATGGGCGAAGGTCTGCTTTTGTCAAATCCATGGTCTCACCTTCTTTTTTCATACTATATCTCAAATATTATTCATTCTGGCTCCGGTAAAAATTCCTTATTCATGAAATCCATTATTCTCGTATTTTCCTCCATAATGTCCACATAAAACTCAAACGTAGTATTTACAGAACTGTGCCCTAATAGAGCAGATATTTTTGCAAGAGATACGCCTTTTTCTAACAGAGCAGTTGCATACATATGCCTCAGCCCATGAACGGAAATACGCGGAATATCTAACATTTTGCATACCTTATTTAATTCGCTGTTTAGTGAAGAGCGTGAATGCGGCAATCCATTTTTTTGGCAGCTGATCAATCCTGAATCCTTATAGTTGCTCCCTTTCTTCTGTTTCCATATAACTACCTTTTCCTTTCTTTTTTCTAATTCTACCCATACGATCATTGGGACCTTTAATATCCGGTTGCTTTTTTCGCTTTTCGGTTCTCTCAGCACCAATTCATATTCCTGCACTGTCTTCCCTTCCTCATCCATATGCGCTTCAACTACCAGCTGTCTTTGTACAGTAACTGTTTGCCTCTGCAAATCAAAATCTTCAAACTTAAGACCTAAAATCTCGCCTTTTCTCAGGCCACAGTATAAGCCAAGAAGTATTTCCAAAAACCAGTTTCTTCTCTTTGCTTCTTTGAGTAAAAGGCAGATCTGATTTTTACTGAGAATCTTAATGTTACTTTTTTTCCTCGGATATCTCTTCGCCGCTTTTACAGGATTATTGCGGATTAATTGTTCCATTACATCATCTTTCATGGCAATATACAGAACCTCTCTGCTCTTATTTGCAGCAGATTCGCAGTAACAAGAAGTCTTTTCTAAAAGACGGTTCACATAATCCGTGCTGACAAACTTTAACACAATATTCTCATCAACATTAGGCAAAATAAAATGATATAGTACATGTGATGTCAGAAGTCTGGTAGTCGATTTTATTCTTTCTGAAAATATACTCACATACCAAAAAATCATATAATTTTTGAATGTAATATCCTCTTCTCGATTAATAACCTAAAATCTGAGTTTTAGTTACTCGTTAAAATATCAGTCTCTGGTAACACCAAGATATTTAAGAAATAATTTATCACGCTCAATTATCTCGGTTTTCCAACGTTT
>CAJTGD010000099.1 GCA_910575475.1 Lachnospiraceae bacterium
GGAATATTATGCTGAGTAAACAGAAAGAAAATCATAGGTTTTATTAATGATTGCAGATAGTTACTCTGCATAATATTTAACTCCGCATTAGACTGTTTATGTGGTTATCCACATAAACAGTCCACGAGAACCGTGTCGTAATTCTTTTTTACTTCATTGATGCAGGTTTTGAGTACGCTTTCACGGCTTATGGCGTTAATCAGCCTTACTTCCAGTCCCGACAATTCAATGTTGGACGGGAGCAGGTCAACGCCCTCGTCATGGTGCAGGATGCTTCTGGAAACATCGACAGGTTTATCGTCAATGATGTCCTGCATGATGGTGGAGAGCGTATCGGGCAAGTCGTCTGGTCGGCTGTAACCGAGCGACATGGTTAAATTTGCCTGTGCATCGGCATCAATAAGCAGTACCTTTTTGCCCTGCTGTGCCAGAGCCACGCCCAGATTGACCGCCGTGGTGGTCTTTCCAACGCCGCCTTTCTGATTGGTTAAAGCGATTACTTTGCAATTTGACATAGGGTGCGTCCTCCTTTCGCATAGATTTAGCCACTTTGTCAAGGTGGCTATGTAAGAGTACCAGAGAACGCAAAAAAGCCGCTTACTCTTAAAGATCAATAAGAATAAGCGGCTCTGTGATGTGCCTTAGACATATTCAATTTTCATTCTCTTGACTGGTGCGTTTACGACTTTGAATATCAGCTCGTCAACGCAGTCTGTATATCTGCCTTGCTGAATGAGCTGATTTTTCAGCTCCACAAGGCTATGTAATAAAATGCTCCGTTCTTGGCTATCCACATACAAATGGACTTTCTTTTCTCTCATAAATTTCACCAACCTTACTTGTCCAACTATGCAACATCGGGAGTAGATACCAAAAGGTTAATTGTACGTTCATTACCTCGTTGAACCACTGTCGGATGTTCCGAAAACTCAACTTGATTATTTTCACCATACCGTACCACCTTATCCGAAGTCTTTAAAGAATATACTAAAAAGCCTGTAAAATCAGATGATTCATTACTTTGTGATAATGGAACATTACCGCTGCTTCTCTGGGTCGGAAATTTTTCAAATAGCACACTTCATCATTACTCAATCATCTCGTCCGCAACTTCTTTTTGTTTCTTATGATTTTCTGCAACCCAATTTAAAGCTAATTTCTGTAATTTTTGAAACAATTCAATGTGTTCATTGTATTTTTCAGAAGATAAACATCTACGTTTTTCTATTAATCTAATCACATTATTAGCTTTATCTTCCATGCCCGTTTCACGTTCAGTACCAACTATGACCTGCCCATCGTCTGACATGATTAATTCCAGAGACTTAAATATACTTTCCAAATTATCTGTATCTTGTCCCTGCTGATTTGGAGTATCAATTATATAAAAGTTAAAAGGACTGTCTGTTCTTTCAAGATTATATAAATATAATGCTGATTGATACATATAAACTATTCGAGGTGTTTCACTACCAGTGTGGTCAATTACTTGCACAAAATCTCGTAATTTTATGAATGTCTTTGGTACATTGATTTTATCTGCTAATATACGGCAATTTCCTTCAATCTTATCTTTAATTTCTTTTGACCTTTTTTTAGATTTCATTTCATTAATTTCATCGTCTAACTTTGCAATTTGAAATGTAATTTTATCCACTTTTTTCTCAAGGATGTCCAACTGTTGCCCACACGCCTCATACATTTCATATTGACCTTTATTTTTGTAGTATGAAGAATATGATATAAACTCTTGTGATTTTTGTATTTTTAATTCAAGAGACTCCAGTTGACTACTAATTTGCTCATATTTTTGTGCCAAATCAGATAAAGTATTTTCAGTCACATCTAATGCTTCTGTTAGCTCCATTTTTAATTTTTCACAATGAGCATAATCAGAACTTATATTCATTTGCTCCGTTAATCCATTAGAATAAACAGCACCGCAAGTTGGACAAACTAATTCATTTTCTTGTTTCATTGCAAATTCTATATCTTTTTCTGTTTCAATAAGATTTTGTTCAACAATATGCAATTTATGTTGATTCATATACGTCTCATTTTCATAGATTGTCATTTCCGCTTTTATAGAAAAAATATCTTTTCGTAAAGCATCTGCTTGTTGTACTAGATTTTCAATTTCTCTAGTTGCTTCCTCAATAGACTTTGAATTATCCAATTGTGACATAGAATTAGAAATCTGTTCAACAAAGTTCTGATTGTGATTTAATTCCTTTTTCTTTTCCTCTTTCTCCATTATACGTTGCGCTTTTTGGGTTTGAAGAGAATAATACTTATCATCAAGATAACCACAAACATACTTATTTGTATTCTTTTTCCAATCTTTAATATATCCCGCATTATTAAAAGGGTCAGCTATTTTGTTCCATCCTTCATCCTGGTCGATATATTGGAATCTAAAAAGTAAAGGCGGTGTTATATTAAACTCTATCCCTCTATTTGAAATACACGGCATTTTAACTCCAAAAATATCCATTAAAGAGTTGCTATATTTATGAAATTCATCTGATTCAATTATACATAAATATTCGTCTTTCGTCTGCCCAAAAATCTGAAACTTTTTACCTTGCCGTATTATGACATATTGATTTTTCCCATATTGAAAAAAGATTAAATATGAAGATATAAGCTCTTTCCAATCCTTTTCTATTCTTTTAAGTTCACACCCAAAAGTATAAAAAATGCTTTTAATGATTGAAGATTTTCCAGTCTTATTCCCACCTAAAATAATATTCAATCCTTTCGAAAAAGGAACTTCTAATGAACGTGACTCACTCTGACTGATTACAATCAGTTTTTTTATTATCAGCCTTTTCATTTTTCTTTTCCTCCTCTCTTTTTCGCATATTTCTTATTAAAAGTCGATATTTTTGTTCTATCTCAAATTTCTTTGCTGAATCTTTGCTCATAATACAATACCTCTATTAATGTTCTATCTAATGATTGCGACGAAAGCCCTTGTTTTAACAACTCATGCATACATTCTTTCTCTAAAACACTTGCATCATAAAAATCCCCCATACATTCAATATATGTAGAGATAACCTTTCGTAATGTAATGATAATTTCTTGGTACTTAATATCATTCACATTAAGCCACCTTGAATCATGTAATGTTTTTGCAGATTCAATACAATGCAATTCCTTATCCGTTAATCCTTGCGTTGATAAATAATTATAAAAATCTGTATAATTTCCCTTTTTGCTAATTGTTGAATTGATTTTATCATTTATTTTTGAAATTTCTATTCCTTTCTTATCCACTAAACTTTTGAAGCTAATAGGCGTTTTTATTTGTTCTGTACTCTTTTTTCTCACGTCATTTACTAGCTGTTGAAAAATAAGATGCGCCGTATCTGTTGGTATATTTTTATTTGCTAACTGGTCAAAAAACATACCTGATGTTTGCGTCGTATATGTTGATAATTGTAATTTAGATTTATGTACAAAAGTATTTTGAATAAATATATCAAATACACTATCAAAATTAGATGGTAATGAATCTACATATTCGTCCTTAATTCTTCCTTTAATCCTTTGATAGAGTTCATTATTTTCGACCGCAACTATTTTTCCATCTTCAATGTATGACTGCCAAAGACGAACATCTTTATCATAATCGTTATTTGAAATGAAATAGCAATGTGAACATTCTACTCCAAAATTCAAAAAATTGTAATATATAAACCAATGTTAACAACTTAAATATTATTCTTCCTACTAACCACAATATCTTGTGTTTTTGATTTTTAATCGCAGATAAATATATTCCATCTTTTTAGTGGTATGGCATATTTTCCATACCG
>CAJTGD010000100.1 GCA_910575475.1 Lachnospiraceae bacterium
TTCTCAAAATTTCTATTGCCTTCATACTAAGTTGACCTCATTTCTGTTTCTAAACGTAGTTTTTGGATGATTTTCTGCTTAAGTAAATGACATTGGTTCACACCGGACACAGGGAAAAAAGGCGATACCCTGAATATGACGGTCGTGAGCGTCACCAGGCCCGATTTCCAGCCTGATATGAAAGAAACCTCAAGCTATGGCTGGTATCATCAGAGTTTTGAAAGGGTGCTGAAACTGCATTTTAATGAGGATGCTCCGGAAAATGACAGCATTAATGGAGAAAGTATAACTGCTTTTCGTGATGTCAGCATTTCAGAGGAAAAAGTCACTTCCTCTTTTATTGAGAATGAGCTTGTGAAAGCAGGATGGGATGGCGTTACGATGGATACCATGGATAACAGTGTTTATTGGACGATGACCCATGATGGCGAGGTGGTGTATGACAATATCAACCTTACCGGGAAAGATACGCTTACCGTGCGCTACACCCTTTGTGGAACGCCAGGCGCAAGATATGGCATATCATTTTTCTTAAACCATAAGCCCATATCTTTTGATGGAGTGGTTTCCTGTGATGTCACATTAAGAAAAGGAAATGTGTGGATTATTGAGGCAACCATAGATACCGCTAAGCTGGATGGCTTTAATACCTTTTATGCGACAGCCGTTGCGGCGGACGGAAATTCAGTTACAAGTAAAACAGGTTCAATTTTATTATACAAGAAGGACTGAAAATGAAAACAAAATGGATGTGTATGATACTTATGCTTGCTTTGGCGCTTCATCTGTCGGCCTGCGGGGATAGACAGGAGAATGGGAACAGATCTGAAAATGGAGCCATAAACATGGAACCGCAATCCGTAGAAGATGATTCATCGGAAAATACCGGAAATGAAAGCAGCGAAATGAACGTGATTGATCTGCAGGATAACGGCACAGATAAAAATATTATGGCGGTCAGCACGGTTAAGGATTCCGCTTTTTCAGGAAAGGTCAGCGGCTGCTATTATGCTGATGGAAGCCGGATTATCGTTGCGGCGGATCAGCTTTATCTTTACGATATGGGGAAAGGCGAAACAATCGCAAGTGTGGATATTTTCATGGAAGATTTATGCGTACAGACTTTTACAGACGGCTACTTTGTTGTGGGCCAGGGAAAGGCTGGCGGCGGAGGCGGCAACGGTTCATTTGCTGCATCAGAAAGCGGCGGCATCAATGGATACATACTGAATAAGGACTTTGCTATTCAGGATACCATTTCCTTTAGCGGATTATTAAGTGACGATTTTACCTCGCAGATCACAGGGATCACTATTTCACAGGATGGAAAACAGGTTGCTTTCGGCGGACTTCAGGGGCTTTACCTTTATGATGTTTCTTCCCGGAAGGTTCGTACCATTCTAAACTATTCCGAAGAGGGCACGGCAGGTAATATGCAGATTGCAACCATGGACAGCCTTACCTTTACGGGGAACAGCACTTTAGTCTATGTAGGCATGGCTACAGATACCTCCATTGGCGGGGACGGGGTCAGTGTTTATGGTACAGTATCCACAGACAGCGCAAATTTCACGATTACCAAAAAGGGGGATTACAAGGTAGATACGGAAGAAGTGCTAAAGGGCGGAAACCTGCTTATTATGCCCCAGAGTTTTGACAAAAATAATGGAACCCTGCTGATGCTTGATACCATATCCAATACAGAAAATACGATGTCGTTCTCAAGCCGCAGTGAGGGAAAAGACGGTGTTTACTGCTCCGGGCAGGGAAAATATGTGGCTACTGCTATTTTGGAGGAAAGCAGTGTTACAATCAACATTTATGATACGGCATCGGGAAAAAGTATCCATACGGAAACCGTTCAGGACAGCAACAGTACCTATTTTCTGCGTGTTCCACAGATTTTGATTTTGGATGAATCCGGCATCTGTATCGTTGTGCTTGGACGGGGTATTGACGAGGTAAGCACATTGATAACAACCTTTGGCTTTGCGAGGTGATTGCCTATGAAAATATCATTGCAAAATGTTTCAAAGCAGTATAAGGGCAAGTATGCCCTGAAAGATTTCACTACGGAGCTTACGGAGGGCGTCTATGGGCTTTTGGGCGCTAACGGCGCGGGAAAGACGACACTGATCAATATATTTGTGGGTATTTTGGGAAGCGATGGCGGAACGGTTTTGATTGACGGACAGGATGCAGGAACATTGGGTAAGGACTTCCTGTCAAAAATCGGATATATGCCGCAATATCCTTTTTTCTACCGGGATTTTACAGTGATGGATTTTCTGCTGTATATGTGTGCGCTGAAAGGAATCCCTGACGAACAGGGAAAAAAACGGGCTTTGGAGCTTCTGAGCATTGTCAATCTTTCAAATGCTAAAGAGAAAAAGATTGGCGCTCTTTCCGGCGGTATGCGGCAGAGGGTCGGCATTGTCCAGGCGATGCTGGGCGATCCTGAAATTCTTATTTTGGATGAGCCGACAGCAGGGCTTGATCCCAGTGAACGTATCCGCTTCCGCAACCTGATCTCAAAATTCGCGCGGGGGCGGACAATTTTGCTGGCCACCCATATCGTTTCCGATGTGGAGTGTATCGCAAAGGAGATTATGATCTTAAAGGAAGGCTCCTTAATAACCCAGGGAACTACCGACACATTAGAACAGAATATCTATGGGAAAGTGTGGGAGGTGACAGTAAACGGGGAAGACGCTGCCAGACTTGGAAGCAAATATTATGTCAGCAATATGAAACAGCAGGGGGAACGCTTTTTAGTAAGAATCGTAAGCGATATGCTGCCTGCTTCAGACGCGGTAAAGGTTTCCCCTAACCTGGAAGATGTATTTCTGTATTACTTCCGTGGGCAATGAGCCAAGCGGACATGCTTGCATGTCCATTTGGCGAATGCCGCGAGAGTCGCAAGACCCTCCGTGGGCAATGAGTTAAGGGAGAGATAACATGACGCGCTTAATCAAATATGAATTTTACAAATTATTCTGCAAGCGGTCAATACTTGTTGTACTCATCTTGTTCAGTGTAATAAACCTGTTCAAAATAAACAGCGAATTCCATTCGTATTCCTACTTGGCGGACGGAAATGACAGCCGGAGTTGGAACAGCGTGTATTGGCGGCTTTATGAGGATTATAGAGGGGAGATCACTGCTGAAAAAATCAATCATCTTCTTTCCATATATCAGCCGTTAGCAGACGCTACGGCTGATATGACAGCAAGCACAGCCAAAGACAATCCGGATATGATGACGGGAAATATATACAGTGACCGGAATATCCTGGAAAAATACTATGTAGAGCCTATGGAATATTTCTGCCATTATCGGACTTATGCGTTTCAAGTGGCAGAGAGGGCAAAGAAAAATGCCGCTGTTTACAAAGAACGGGGGCAGACTGTAGAAGCACGTAAAAACAGTGTGATCTATCACCTTTATTCTGGGCGAAGCATAAAAGCCTTTGCCTATGAGGAAATGTATAACTATTATCTGAACTATGATTTTTCGGGCATATTGGTTTTATTGTCTGTATAATGGGGTTAAAACCCTCGCCTTAAGGCGAAACCTTTAGGTCAACCCCATAACCTCAAGTTTAGAAAAAAGTAAAAATAGAAATACTAAACGTGAGGT
>CAJTGD010000101.1 GCA_910575475.1 Lachnospiraceae bacterium
GCCTAATGCCGATATTTTTTTAATGCCGATATTTTTAGATATATGCTGTAGTAATGTGTCCTCACTACAGCATATATCGGCATTAATTATTTAAGTCCAGCCAATTTCTTTAATACCGCTTCATTATCGGCATACTTAAATGTAATGTCATCTTTCAATACTGAGTCTTCTTTGTCGCCAAGTTTCCTTTGCGCTTGCCTCTTCATTTCATTAGTTGCCCTTGCATAAATCTGAGTTGTTTCTATACTCGAATGCCCAAGCCATTCCGATACAAGCGGCAATGGGACTCCTGCAAGGTAAAGATGCATGGACCGTGTTCTTCTCCATAAATGAGGGTGGAGATTGGGGATATCCGCATTGGTTTCCTGTGCTTTCTTCTCATATGTTTTCATAAAACGCTGGACGTTATCCTGGGACATCTGGCATTTGATTCCATTCCTGACTGTGTAAAATAATAACTCATCACTGTCTTTTTCGGTATCTGGATGATACAGCCTGCAATACTCATTAAAATATGGTATGATATCTTTTGAAAGCGGCGCACACCGGTGTTTACTTCCTTTGCCAAATATATGGACATCCGGTTCGCCAGCTTTGTTTATTACTATATTTTTTAGCTTCATGTGCAGTATTTCATCATCCCGGCACCCGCTTTCATACATCAAGGCGATAAAAAAGCGGTCCCTTACTCCTGTCTTTTTATTTATATCGGGCTGTTTGAGTATAAGTTTTACTTCTTCAATGGTCAGCCATATAAAATCTGTTACCCTTTCATCTTTATACCCTGCAATTTCGCATATTCCGCTATAAACTCCAAACGACAGGACATCTTTCTTTTGAATATACCTGCAAAAACCTTTGATGTGCGAAAGCCTTTGATTAATGGTGGTGCTTTCATTGCCGCGTTTTTCATGCAGCCATTTGAGAAAGGCGGATATGTTCTCCTGACTAAAGTCTGAAACGCAAACATCTTTAAGTTTTATTGATTTTACACTTTCCAGAAAGCGCATATACAGGTTAAGAGCGTCCCTGTATGCCTGGATTGTATGTGCACTTTTCTGTTTCGTGTCAGGAAGGTAAGCGGTAAGGAAATGTTTCATCAGCCTGTAAAGTTCAGGATCCCTAATCTTCAATGCTGTCACCTTCTTTCCCATAGATGGCAGAGAATTGTTTCCAGTCCACGCCTGCTGAATTCCGAATTCTTTCCGGGAGAAGATGGATGTAATAAAATGTGCTGCCAATTTTTGAATGTCCCATATAGGTGCTCAGGTACGGGATGAGGTTGTTTACATCCATCCCCCTGTCAATCCATCGCATCAGGTTTCTTGTTGCAAAGGCATGCCTTAGATCATATGGCCTGGGCTTTGTATGGCATCCAAGCCCACTGCGTTTCCAACAGTGGCCAAACTGTGCTGTCATCCACTTTCTGTCATATGGCCCGCTATTGTACTCAAAAAACCATGTACGCCTGCCGGCCAGACCATCATATTTCTTACACAGACCAAGCATATCTCGGGACATGATGATATGGCGGTCCTTATGTTTCTTGGTCTCCCTTATATAAATATCCCCGGTATCAAGATTGACATCACTGCATCTGAGGTGTAATGGTTCCGAAGGCCTCATACCACAGCAGTACATCATTCTGAACATAGGGGAAGTGACAATTTCAGGCTTATATTTTTTATTGTTTGTAGGCGGCCCGTACCCATCCAGGGCATAAAATAAAACCTGCAGCTCATTGTCTGTAAATAAATATGGTTCATATGCAATGCGTTTCAGTGTATAATCTTCATCCGGGATATATGCCTTTATGCCCAGGAAATTAATATATCTGCAGTATTGGCGCAGGCAGGCAATAAATGCTGCCTGCGTATTCAGGGAATATCCTTTATAAGCCAGCCATTCATCCAGCATCTCTGATGTCAGTATTTCGGCATCTCTATAATAGGAACAGCAGAATTCGATAAACGGCAGAAGTGTAACCTTATACGTAACCGTTGCGTATCCTGCTGCTCCACGGAATTCCAGCATTTTAATGAGATAGTCCTCCAGATAGTCATTGATTGTCATTTCGGGCACCTCCCGCATAGATCCCGTTTGTGACCGGTATTTCATCAAAACCGATTGCACAGAATGCGATCTGTTCTCTGTTATAAGAAAGATATGGTTTATCTTCCTCTATGCTTTTATGCCCAAGCATCTGTGAAATGGTTTCAAGCGGAACTCCTGCTTCAGATAACTCGGTGGCAAAAGACCTCCTGAGGCTGTGGAAGCTCCGTCCAGGAATCTTATCTACATTTGCCGCACGAAAATATTTATCACAAAGGCTTGTAAATGTACAATGTCTTTTATTCATTGGCCTTGCGGGTCCTTTTACAGTCAGAAATATCTCATCATAACTGCATTCAGGACGTCCTGTAAGTATATAGTCAGCAATGGCATTCATGACCTTGCCGCCCAACGGCAGGATCAGGGGGGCACCAGTCTTTGACTGCCTCAGATACAGCAGGCCTTTCTTCCAATTGATGTCTTTCAGGCAGAGCTTCCGTATATCCACGCTTCTGAGTCCGGTATCAAAAGCCAGGAGCATGATTGCATAATCACGGAGTCCCTCCGGTGTCGTGGTATCTATGGATGAGACTGCCCGGCTGATTTCATCCTGGGAGTATGGTGGTATCATCCTTATATGGCTGCTTCTTGCGTTTAGTTGTGTAAAATCGAGCACAAGGCCAGAATTACCATTATTTTTGAGATACACGGAAAGATATTTGATTGCCCGTAATGACCTTCCCATGCTGCCTGTATTAGTTTTGGGGAGCTCTTCTGTAAAAAAATCCATCAGAAGGTCATCTGTTACTTTCACGTCATCCATTTCCGCCTTATCTTCAGCATATTTAAAGAAATGCCTCATTACCGTTGACATTTCTGCCCTGGATTCCCCTTTTAATGAGTGGTAATCGAGTGCTTTTTCAATAAGTTTCCCAGACTGGACAGAAACCACATACTCTCTGGGTGAATGAAAGCAACTGGAAAAGTCCGTTTGTCCTGTTTCAGCAAGGGATTCCAACATTCGAATAACCCGATGCTGAAACCTTCCGTATTCATAACAGATGGATTGATTGCGGATCTTTTCATCAATCCATGCATCATAATCCGCCCGTAGTCCCTGATAGTAGGTACGGAAGCCCTTCTCTGATGAAAAGCGGATGATCTTTTTGCAAACAGCTTCATATTGTTCCATGCTTACTTCCTTAATGCCGTAACTTCTGACGGATTGTAGGAAAACCTCACTTAGGGATTGCATATCCCATTCTTTTTGAGCCATAAAAACCTCCTTGACTATGGAATTGATTGTTACTTCTCCATAATAAAGATTAATGCCGATATTTTTAAGAAAATATCCGCATCTATATGGTTTTTATGAAAATATCGGCATTAAAAAAATATCGGCATTAGGCCGG
>CAJTGD010000102.1 GCA_910575475.1 Lachnospiraceae bacterium
TTACATCCATACGGTTGCAGCGCTTTACAAAGTCGCATTTGCCGAGAATAGCACCGACAACTGCAAGGCCACTGGCTGGGATGATCCGCTCATTGGTAAACTTAATTTTTATCTTTTTCATGATGACTGCCTCCATAGTTTTCTTATGGTGTATTGTATCAGAAAACATCATCAAATGGGTGATATTATTTCATCTTAAAAAAATATCGGAAGGCCGCATAAACAGAGCGATTATAGCATGGAATAATAATTAATCTTCACGGATTAAGGAAAAACAAATTCCAGTTCATATTACTCCCCCCTCTCTACTATGCAGTGAATTTGAATATAATCATTAGCTCTAAAACGAAATTTATTGTGTTATAAGAAATTATACTTCATCAACATAAAGAATGGAAGAAAAAATTTTGTGTACAGAGTTCCTGTTCAAACCTTGTAACGCACATTTTCGCAAAATCCATAGTCCCCGATATTTTCCTCACGGGCGATAGGCAACGGTCAAAACATCAGGTCTGCAACTGACATTTTAACCGCATATCAGCCCTGATTATCACATTATCCCTGCTGACTGTTCAGCCCATGCTTTTTCGCATATTCGCTGGCTTTCTGTCTGCGTTCCTCACTGTAAGACGGCAGGAAGCGGATAGACAGACGGGACTTTGCCAGCTCATAAGAAACACCGCCTTGAACATTGGATTTTTCCAGTCTGCAAAGGTCAGGGTACTTCTTAGCAAAAGCAGCCAACCTCTTTTTCAATCCGGCGTTGTGGGTGTAGATATTTGCCTTGTCCTCGCCCTCATTAAAGAGAACGATTGTTTCTTTCTCAATCTTCGTTAGTCTCGTCATAGCAGCCCTCTCTATGGTCTTTCAACACACGCAGCTTGCGGTAAAAGCAGCGATACCACCTTTCAACACCCTCAGCACTCAGCTTGACGGAAAGCATATAAAACAGCTTCTTCGCCGCCGGATTGGGTGCCAGGGCAGCCACCATACGCAAACGCTCGACAGTTGCTTTCAGGTTCGGACAACCAAAGGCATAAAGGGCTTCCATTTCATTCGGGTTCATCTTCATTGTGTTTTCCTCCTTAAAATTTGATAAATGAAAAGCGACAGACACTTCATAAGAAAATACCTGTCGCTTCGTTAACGATATGAAATTGTTGGTTTTGGACTTGATAAAATCAGCAGTAAATCATTTCCTGTCTGATGATTTCTTCGGCTCGGTTACGGATAGAGTTCATGGACTGTACCCACAACATCTGATTGTCTGCTTTCATGGTTTCGGTCACGCCCTCGGCTTGTTTCATCTGCTCAATGATAAGGCTGCACCTTTCCGCTGCCTGTTCGTTCAGGTCAGCAAGGTAAGTATGCAGTTCGCCGGATAAACAGAGGGCAGAGAACCTTGCAGGGCGGTACTGCTCCAAATATGTCCTGTGCAGTCTGCCCCACATACCGATAGGGCGGTGTTCCTCCGGCAGCTTCAAGTCCGGCACATAGTAATCGCCCACAAGAACATAGTCCAGACCGTTGCTTTCATCATGGATTCGTGGTTTCAATTCTGTCATGCTATTTTTTCTCCTTTCACTTTTTGCCGATTTGATTTGCTTGTGGCGTTCTGTTCAGCACACACATTGCTATCAGAACTTTTTTCTTCTGCTATACGCTCATGCTCCGCAAATTCTTTTGATTTCTCACGAATCTTTTTCATATACTTACGATTGGATTCTCGTTTTCTGCGAAGTCGATCTGCTTCTTTTTCAGCAGCAATCCTTTCTTCCTCTGTTGGTTCATGCTGCTCCACAGGTACTTGAAATTGCCCAACATAGTTAAGATATATCTCCACCTCTGTGGTGCGGTCTGCACCTTTTCCCTGTGGCTCGTGAACCAGTATTTTGTCGATAAATTCATTTATCATGGCAGGAGTAAGCTCTGTAATGTTCTCATACTTTTTAACCAGCTTTAGAAAACGCTCCACATTATTTTGACCGCCTATAATTCGTTGCATATCAGCAGTGTCAGTCTCAATAATCTTGTTTAGCTCGTTCTGCTCATTTTCATAATCAGTAAGCATACTCTGAAAAAGCCTGTCCGGCAATCTTCCAATCACATTATCCTCATAGATTTTCCTGATAAGCATATCCAATTCGTGAAGTCGCTTCTGATTTCTTTCAATGCGTTTTTTTACAGTTTCAGAAACAGCAATATCTTTCATCGCCGATTCTTCTTGCAGAGAATAGACAAACTCCTGCTCATTCAAAGAAACATAATGGCAAGTTTCCTGTATGGTTTTTAGAATGATGCTTTTAAGTGCTTTTGTTGAAATATGGTGGCAAGTACAATGCCGGTCATATTTCTGACGCCCCAGATTATATGTGGAACATTCATAACAATCTGCCGGATTGGAATAACTTGTCCTTTTTTCTCCTTTAGCAGTATAATATATTCTTTCTCGCCCTTTTCGTTCCCTGTGATTATACATCGGCGCACCACAGTCAGCACAGTAAATCTTTCCGGTCAGAACATTAAGTTCGCCCATAGGATCTGCTTTTCTTACATTCTGTCTTAACTTTTGAGCAAGCAGCCATGTTTCTTCATCGACAATAGGCTCTTGTGTATCATCAAAAACCACCCAATCTTCCTTATTTGCCCTTTTCACTTTTTTGTCCTTATAGGAATTTTTGAATGTCCTGAAGTTGACAGTCTTTCCGATATACTCTGGTCGGGCAATCAGAGTAGTAACCTGATTGCCTCGCCACATATACGGATTTTCTTTGTCATAGTTGCTTGCATGATTTCCAAGTCCCTTTTTTCCAAGATAATAAGAGGGTCTTTCAATTTTTTCTTCTGAAAGTTCTCTTGCTATCTGATAAGGTCCTTTTCCCTCAATAGTCATACGATAAATTCTGCGGACTACTTCAGCAGCTTCTTCATCAATAATCCAATGGTCGGGGTTTTCGGGGTCTTTCAAATAGCCGTATGGTGGGATATTACTTGTATGCGCATTGCCGGAAGAACCTCTGGATTTCAGTACAGCTTTAATTTTCTTACTTGTGTCCCTGACAAACCACTCATTCATGATATTCAGAAAAGGGGCAAACTCACTGGTTTCTTGACGGTCACTGTCAATACCTGTCGCTCAGCAAATTAAAGTTCCTATCTCCTGCACAAAAACGTCAAATTAAAATCTCAGGTTTCAAATACTGTCTATAAAAAAGTGCTGCAGGAAGCGGCACGTTTTCCCCTTGACCATCCCATGTCATTCCGATATAGTTTTTATGGAACAAAAAAAGAGAAAGAACAACCCCTTCCACAGTTCGTTCTTTCTCTCACATACCAGTGTGCCTGCCATTTACGGGATCGCGTCCCACTCGTGAGGCTTAAGCACCACCGACATATA
>CAJTGD010000103.1 GCA_910575475.1 Lachnospiraceae bacterium
GCAGGAGGCTTTGGAACGGAAAGAAATAGCGGCCTGAAAATATTTTATAGGCTAAAGTATTGATTTTTCAATGTGCGAATCCCATTTTTGATGTGGGAAGTTTGAGTTATCTATTTTCTTCATGCACCTATCTGCATCAGAATTACTGTATTTACCACCAAAATATCATCCAGGCTTACCTGAAGCACTGCTGCAAGTACGACCAGATTATCTATGGATGGTAACGCTGCGCCTTGCTGCCACTTGTATATCGCTTGCGGTGTGGCAAATCCGAAAATATTCTGCAAATCCTTTACTGATAAGTTTGCCTGCTTCCTCAACCTGTTAATGTTCTTTCCTGTCTGTATCATATCTATTGTCGGCAGATCCATGTTCATTCACCTCCTGTCATTTTACAAATATCCAGGCGGTACTGCCCCATGTGAGATTCGAACTCACGGCCGCTCGATTAAAAGTCGAGTGCTCTGCCGGCTGAGCTAATGGAGCGTGTACAGAAAACCTTCCGTTGGAATTTTCTGCTTTCTAAGACAAAAAATACCGCCTACCTCATACAAGATAAGCGGCATCTGATATCCATGTTTTTATCTGTCAGTCTCCTGTATAGAAAGACAGCTTTTTAATCACACAGTTATTTTCCGTTTTCTTACCTTACATGAGCGTACCAAAATCAAACCCTGCTTTTTATCTTTACTGTGCAGCGTCTCATAATGTTCACTATTCTGGTAATATACGAAATTAACTGTTGTCATGATTCTTTCCTTTCTGGACTTATTTTCGTCCGCTTTATTTTTATCTGTACTTACTATATCACCTATATCACGCTTTGTCATTATACTGGTAATATAATTTTTGTATTGCGGACGGCAGACTTAGTTACACACTCATCACACATTTTTCTCCATAATATGGAAATTGGGAATCATGTGTAAGTAATACTAAATTCTCATATTTAGCCTGCGCTATCAGAAGCCTGTCAAATGGATCATTATGTTTTGGTGCATCGTTCGGTCGTGATAACGTCTTTAACAGGAAAATATGTCCTGCCTCTATCGGCAGCCTGGTAAATCCTGTATCCTCACAGAGCCGGACAAATTCTTCTTCTGATACAGGCATATTTTCCGGCTTGATTATATGCTTGATTGCAACTTCCCATACAGAGGCCATACTATAAAATACTTCATTACTTTCCTTTTCGAGAAGTTCTATCACTTCATCCGACAGCTTTGACGTATTTGCAATGGCCCATAGCGCTATATGCGTATCCAGCAAAATCCTCATGTCTATTTCACTCCAAACATTTCTGCTATCTCGTCATTATTCTCATCAATATTATCCGGAATCTTATATTTTCCATTTGCAATCCCCAATGTTCTTTTCCGCCCGGCTGCTGATAAATGCATCGAAAAAGGCATTCCCTGATCCTCCACGCTTTGCCTTGCAAATATTCTTACCGCCTCTGCAAAAGATGTCCCCAGTTGTTTATACAATAATTCAACCTGTTCCTTTAACTCTGAATCCATTCTTACTTGCAGGGTTGCCTCTTTAGCCATAACAAGCACCTCCTTTTTGTAATACAATTATATTACAACCGTATTGCATTTTCAACTATATTATCGTATTTAATATCTCCACTATTATTCGTAGTCTATTCGTTCAATTTTGAAAATTACAGGTCTTGTACCATCTGAGCAGCAAGCAATCATTGTGTTTTCTTCCTTCATCCACCCTTTCATAATAGAGCCACCCTGTAATCCCGCATAGATATATCGCGAGATTGCATCCCACGCCTCAGAGCAATGCGGCATTTTAGGCCCGCCTGCCACAGTATCAGGATCAGCTTCTGTTTTAACCAGTGTGTTAAGTCCCATATGCCAGAAATCATCCCGCAAGCCTGCAGATGGGAGTATACTGTCACAGAGCCAAGATATTTAAACCCTCTCTTTTTCAAATCCCGGCTGATTTCATCTGAAAGTCCGTTCTTTGCCGGAAGACTTCCTTTTTGATGGCCCATATACAGAATTACCTTACCTTTCGTAAATCTCCACAAATAATCGCTGAATGTACCAAACTCCTTTTGTATCTTTAAAAAACACTGAGCATTATGGATTACTGCACGAACCTTTCTCTCAGACTTTATCATTCCTTCTGTATCTATAATCCTCTGGACATCTTCCTCTGTATATTCTGCCACGCTCTGATAATCAAAATCATCAAAACATTTACGGAATATCTCCCTTTTCTGAACCATCATGTTCCAGTTCAGTCCGCACTGCATGACTTCCATCATTAGAAACTCAAATTGTTTCCGGTCGTCGTACAGCGGAACGCCCCATTCTTCATCATGGTATTTTATCATTTTTTCATTGCAAAGACACCAGGAACACCGCTCCATTTTCAATTCTCCTCATGATCTTCCTATAAACTCTTTCCTAATTCATACGCCTGCTTCGGATATTCTGAACTTATAACATCATCAAGCACATAACAGCCTTTTGCGGAGACAATTCCCACATTTTCCCATTCCAGATATTTTACCATGCCCCTAAAAGAAGCAATGGCTCCTTCTGCGGATTCTTCGGTCTCATCGCCATATGTAAGCATCAGGACTGCTTTTTTATCCGCACCCTTTAACACCGAATTATTTGCATAAAACCGGTCAATTACTGCTTTTATCTGCGCATTTATATCATAATAGTAAATCGGTGAAACAAACACGACTGCTTCCGCTTTTAAAAGTTCCGGATTCAACTCCTGCATATCATCTTTAAATACACAGACACGTTCATTCTTTTGACAGGAACCACATCCAATACAGGAATGCACGTTCTTAAACGCTGCGTCAAAACGACAGACTGTATGTCCTGCCTCCTCTGATCCCTTGATAAAGGCATCCGCCAAACAGGATGATGTTCCTTTTTTGTGCGCGCTGCCGGTAATTACTAAAATCCTCATCTTATAACTCCTCCAATTCTATTTTTATCATATACATTCAATATTCTTTATTATAACACGGGGCAATTCTCAGAAAAAGAAGGATTTCTGAAAGATACTTTTTGGACACTCATATACGGACAATTCTTCTTAAATTCTATTAACACCAGTTAATATGCCACAATTTCAAAAAAATTCAAGATTTGTGGTATATAAATTTACTTTTCTGAATTTGAATATTATATATTGTGCCAGCTCTGACGCTTAAAAAAATAATTAAAAAACCTCCCATTTTACGGGGAAATAAGAGATAATAGAATTAACCAAAAAACTATTTTTTCGCATTACCCATAAAAGAGAGGAGGTTTTACCATGAAGCAAGAATAAAAATCACAAGAAAAGAGGCCAGGGA
>CAJTGD010000104.1 GCA_910575475.1 Lachnospiraceae bacterium
GAGATTGGCTTGCGACACCTTTCTCATTTTAACATAGGAGGCTTTTTTATAATATCTTCTTCGTCACAACTTACTCTATTCTCCCCAGCATAGCTGGGGGATTAGTGATTTCATTTACAGATACGGTACTTCCGCCGGATAATACCACAGAAATCCCCATAAACAGTTCATAACTCCCCAGCGTTGCAAGCATAGGCGGAATATGGAAACGGCTGATCAGGATACCGTTAAAGGTTCCGCAGAGTGCACCTGTACAAAGAGCCGCCAGACATCCAAGCGCAACATTGCCCGGCATATTCGTCTGGAAAATGAGCCCGGCACAGATTCCGCTCAGATTTGCTACATATACGGTAGAAAGATCAATTCCGCCGCTCAGCATGCAGATTCCCATTCCCAGTGACATCAATCCGTATTCTGTCAGCTGCTTTCCAATAGACTGAAAGTTGCTTAAATTCACAAATGCGGTTGATTTTGTAACACCTGTTATGATCAACAGCACGATCATAATGATAAATGTCCCCGGTAATGCGGAACCCAGGCCGGATTCCTGATTTTTCACCGTCGCAATATTGATCTTGCTCAGCGCATGCAGCTTCTCCGGCAACTCCGTGCAGCCTGCTTCAAATTTTCCTTCCTCCTAAGCGGTCACTCCGTACAAATTCTCGTTATTCAGATCTTCTCCCGTCAGCTCTCCGGAAAATTGTCCTGCTTTCATAACGATTGCCCTGTCACAGAGTGCCGAGACTTCCGCCACATCATCTGAAACGACCAGAATTGCCATCCCGGTTGTTGCAAGTTCCCTCAAAAGCTTATGGATATCATATTTTGCCCCGATATCCACGCCTACTGTCGGCCCGTTCAGAATCAAAACCTTCGGTTTTGTTGCCAGGCATCTGGCCAATACTACCTTTTGCTGATTACCGCCGGACAGTGTAGATACCGGAAGTGTATGATCCTTCGTAGCAACTCCGATATCATCCACCCAGGATTGTGACAATTTCTTTTCGTCCTCTTCCTTTAAAAAACCGGCTAATCCCGCAAGGTCATCCAGGCATGTAACCGCAATATTTTTATAGATAGACTGAGGCAAAAACAAACCTTCCGTAAGCCTGTCCTCCGGTACTAAAGCAATTCCGCATTTCTGAGCATCTGCTACGGAATCCAAATGAACCTCTTTTCCTTCCACAAAAATGCTTCCTGAAAATGGCCTGAGCATTCCAAACAATGCCAGACTCAACTCTGTACGGCCGCTTCCCAGCTGTCCGACAATCCCCAGGATCTCCCCTGCCCGCAGATCAAAACTGATATCCTCAAATCCGGGAGCCGACAGGCTGTTGATCCGCAGCAAAGAGTCTTTATCCTCAAAACTCTGGAGCTTCTTCTCCGGAATTGCATCAAAATTTCTTCCTGTCATATAATATGTAAATTTTTCTTCATTCATCTCCTGGATCGGACAGCTATGCACATTTTCTCCGCTTCTCAAAATAGTGATACTGTCGGAAATCTCAAATACTTCATCCAGCTTATGTGAAACAAACAGGATCGTAATCCCCTCTTCTTTCAATTCGCTAATGATCGCAAACAGACAAGGCAGAGCAGCTTCTGAAAACGACCAGTCTGTCGATCAAGGATATCGGCAACGCGGTAGGGTATCCGAACCAGCTGCATTTCTCCAGGGCATTTAAAAATACTTATGGGGTATCGCCGAGCCAGTGGCGGAAAGAGCAGCAGGGCGGGGAGAAAGAGAGGGAGTCTGATGGTGGTTTTTGACAGGGAGGGTTCATATTTTAATCACACCGCCTCAACGCAAAACGTCACAGGCCGGATTCCATCGGTACAGCAGACGATCGTCTGGCCGTCCCTGCGGTTCCACGGCGTATATGTGGCGCCCTGCGAAACGGCATTTACGCTTCCATAGATATCGATCCAGGCCCATGGGCAAAATCCTTCCGGCATCTTTGCATTTCCTTCGAAAAGAAATGTGTCTCCCACATTTAATAACTGCCAGTTTATTTTATACTGATGATGATTTTACAGTTCATTTATAAAATCCGGCTCTTCTATTTTTACTGCCCCTTCCATTATTACGGTATAAGACTCTACAAATCCCTCCGGATACTCCCATACTCTTACCTGTACCGCAAGATCCCCACCGCATTTGGGACATGCGCCCTCAAAAGTAGATATATACTCCAAGTCCAGCCCTTTTTTTCTCTCATAAGAGCTTACACACTCTAATTCCATATTGAGCTGATTTTCTGCTCCGCATTCCGAACATTTTACTTTGTATGGTGTTCTTATATTCATAGCTCCTGCTCCAATCTGTTTGATAAAACAATCAAACAATCTGTTTTAATTTTGATTCTGATAAAGCAATCCTCGGCATGCCCTTATTTTCATAAATGCTTATTAACGTTTGAAATGTCTTTCCATCCCTGCCAAATACTGACAGGCCGCGGTCAATCTGGATAATATACTTTGTCCCCTGGATACTTCTTGCATGCAGCTCTTTTTTACTTTTAACAAGAAAGATAGAAAACTTCCACCTTCTATAACCTTCTTCCGAAAACTTATCCTTAATCTGCTGTTCAGAAAGTCCTTCATGCTTCAATGAATATATCTCAACATCTGCATTTTCCTCTTTTAAAAATCTGCCCAGCCATTTTGCGATCTTCCTGCTGCCTTCTCCTTCTGAAACAGATTTTCCGTTTACCGGCAGAGTATACATAGAAAAAAGATTGTTTCCGCTGGCATCATTGATATCTTTCACATCAAAAAGAGAAATCCCGAGCTTATTCATAATGGCCTGATTCATCCTGCGTTTTGGCTCCATCAGGATCACTCTGTCCTCGGTTTCCTGGCTAAGCGAGCAGCGGCCAGAGTATTCTGATATGCATTCTCTTTAATATAGCATTGGTCTGCCGGTGGATTTATAATCACAGATCTCTCTTTTGTATAAAAGATATCTGTGCAGAGTCCCCGATGCCATTCCAGCCACTCCGGACCTTTTTTCTCAAACTGAACCACTACCGGCTAAAGCCGGTAGGTTCGGTTTGCTACTGAAGCAGCCTAAAGTTGTCGCCACTTTACTTATTTCCCTTTTTACTTAACTTATCTCAAAGTTGTCCGTTTTTGTTTTCTCTTGTAAATCTTGATTTTGGATATACTCTTTGATAATTTCATCTGTCACATT
>CAJTGD010000105.1 GCA_910575475.1 Lachnospiraceae bacterium
CAATGAGTAAGATTGAATCAGATAGAAATGAGACAATCAAGACATCCGAGGTAATGTTAACAAACATGACCAGACCCGAGAGGGTCGCTGGAAGACGACCAGGATAAAAACGTCAACCACCAACGCATGCAACGCTATGCATGTGTAGCCCTTTGTCCATCCCGTGGACAGGAGAGGGCGAGTTGGTTATGCTGATAAGAGCGTATGGCGGATGCCTTGGCACTAAGAGCCGATGAAAGACGTGATAAGCTGCGAAAAGCTTCGGGGAGGGGCAAATACCCATTGATCCGGAGATTTCTGAATGGGGAAACCTGCCTGAGCAGCCCTCAGGCATCCCTGACCCAATCCATAAGTCAGGGAAGGGAACCCGGTGAACTGAAACATCTAAGTAGCCGGAGGAAGAGAAAACAACAGTGATTTCCAAAGTAGCGGCGAGCGAAATGGAAGGAGCCCAAACCGGGATGCGAGTCATCCCGGGGTTCGGACCGCGGAATTGATTCGATGAGCCTAGCAGAATGGTTTTGGGAAAGCCAGCCAGAGAGGGTGAAAGCCCCGTAAGCGAAAGGCGAGTTGACAAGGCGGGATCCAGAGTACCACGAGACACGTGGAACCTTGTGGGAATATGCGGGGACCACCCCGTAAGGCTAAATACTCCTTAGTGACCGATAGCGCATAGTACTGTGAAGGAAAGGTGAAAAGAACCCCGGGAGGGGAGTGAAAGAGAACCTGAAACCATACGTTTACAAGCTGTGGGACCACGATAGATGTGGGACCGCGTACTTTTTGTAGAACGGTCCGGCGAGTTGCGCTGGCTGGCAAGGTTAAGGGCTTATAGGTCCGGAGCCGAAGGGAAACCGAGTCTTAATAGGGCCGGAGTCAGTCGGAGCAGACCCGAAACCGGGTGATCTATCCATGTCCAGGCTGAAGTTGCCGTAAAAGGCAATGGAGGGCCGAACCCACATCCGTTGAAAAGGGTGGGGATGAGGTGTGGATAGGGGAGAAATTCCAATCGAACCCGGAGATAGCTGGTTCTCCTCGAAATAGCTTTAGGGCTAGCCTCATACAAGTCTTGCGGAGGTAGAGCACTGAATTCCTAAGGGGGCGTCAAAGCTTACCAAGGGATATCAAACTCCGAATGCCGCGTAGATGGTGTATGGGAGTCAGACTGTACGAGATAAGTTGGACAGTCGAGAGGGAAAGAGCCCAGACCTGCGGCTAAGGCCCCAAAATGTGTGTTAAGTGGAAAAGGATGTGGGATTTCAAAGACAACTAGGATGTTGGCTCAGAAGCAGCCATACATTAAAAGAGTGCGTAATAGCTCACTAGTCGAGAGGTCCTGCGCCGAAAATGTCCGGGGCTGAAACACACTGCCGAAGCCCAGGAACCATCGAATGATGGCTGGTAGAGGAGCATTGGGTACGGGACGAAGCAGTACCGAAAGGAGCTGTGGACTGTACCGAAGAGAGAATGCCGGAATGAGTAGCGAGAGGAAGGTGGGAATCCTTCCGGCCGAATATCTAAGGTTTCCAGGGTAAAGCTGATCTGCCCTGGGTAAGTCGGGACCTAAGGCGAGGTCGGGAGACGTAGCCGATGGACAACAGGTTGAGATTCCTGTACTGCCATATGACAGAACTGTGGGGACGCAGAAAGGAGAGCGCGGGCCGGGACTGGAAAGACCGGTGTAAGCGGAGTACCAGTGCATCAGGCAAATCCGGTGTACAATGGGAAACCGTGATACGGACCGAACTAGAGTAGGGAAGCGCGCGGCCTGGCTGCCGAGAAAAGCCGCTATTGTTCATATGGCACCCGTACCGTAAACCGACACAGGTGGATGAGGAGAGGATCCTAAGGCCGACGGGAGAAGCATTGTTAAGGAACTCGGCAAAATGACTCCGTAACTTCGGGAGAAGGAGTGCCTAGCGATAGGCCGCAGAGAATTGGCCCAAGCAACTGTTTAGCAAAAACACAGGTCTATGCGAAACCGAAAGGTGAGGTATATGGGCTGACGCCTGCCCGGTGCTGGAAGGTTAAGGGGAGAGGTTAGCGCAAGCGAAGCTTTGAACTTAAGCCCCAGTAAACGGCGGCCGTAACTATAACGGTCCTAAGGTAGCGAAATTCCTTGTCGGGTAAGTTCCGACCCGCACGAAAGGCGTAATGATTTGGGCACTGTCTCGACAATGCACCCGGTGAAATTGAAATACCAGTGAAGATGCTGGTTACCCGCGCCAGGACGGAAAGACCCCATGGAGCTTTACTCCAGCTTGACACTGGGACTCGGTATTGCATGTACAGGATAGGTGGGAGGCAGAGAAGCAGCGACGCCAGTTGCTGTGGAGCCGCCGTTGGGATACCACCCTTGTAGTGCTGGGTTTCTAACCAGCGGCCGTGATCCGGCCGTGGGACAATGTCAGGTGGGGAGTTTGACTGGGGCGGTCGCCTCCGAAAGGGTATCGGAGGCGCTCAAAGGTTCCCTCAGAATGGTCGGAAACCATTCGAAGAGCGCAAAGGCAGAAGGGAGCTTGACTGCGACACCGACGGGTGGGGCAGGTACGAAAGTAGGACTTAGTGATCCGGTGGTATAAAGTGGGATTGCCATCGCTCAACGGATAAAAGCTACCCTGGGGATAACAGGCTTATCACTCCCAAGAGTTCACATCGACGGAGTGGTTTGGCACCTCGATGTCGGCTCATCGCATCCTGGGGCTGGAGTAGGTCCCAAGGGTTGGGCTGTTCGCCCATTAAAGCGGTACGCGAGCTGGGTTCAGAACGTCGTGAGACAGTTCGGTCCCTATCCGGCGCGGGCGTAGGATATTTGAGAGGAGCTGTCCTTAGTACGAGAGGACCGGGATGGACCGGCCGCTGGTGAATCTGTTGTTCCACCAGGAGCATGGCAGAGTAGCCAAGCCGGGCGGGGATAAACGCTGAAGGCATCTAAGCGTGAAGCCCCCCTCAAGATGAGATATCCCATGAAGGAAATTCAGTAAGACCCCTTGAAGACGACGAGGTAGATAGGGCGGAGGTGGAAGTGCAGTAATGTATGGAGCTGACCGTCACTAATAGGTCGAGGGCATAACCAAGAAGGTGGTTGCTGTAAGAGAGCAGTATGGATAGGATAGAAATATTTCTTCGTGTGTAGTTTTGAAGGTG
>CAJTGD010000106.1 GCA_910575475.1 Lachnospiraceae bacterium
TCAATTGTTTTCCTTCGCATAATAACCCATCCATTCTTTAGTGATAGAATTATTATGTACCGACAACAATAAAAAAGCAACATTTATTCATTATTATTTACGCAACGCTGTACTAGTACAGCATTGCGTATATAATGGTGAATAATGTGCCTGATATTTTGAAATGAATGTCATGAAATCGGCATTAGCCGACCTCCCCTCTTTTAACGCAGCTGCATTTTTTTGTAAGCCGCAGTAGCCGTCGGATTCATCAAAGCTCCAGCTGCCTCATTTCCTGATTCGCTGTTTCGTACAGATAGACCTTGTTCGACAAGACTTCTGACGGATCGAAGGCTTTGTTCATCTGCTTGATCCGCATCAGTATACTTCGCGGCTGGATTGTGCCTTTTTTATGAAGTCTGGCTTCGCTGGTGCCCGTAAAAGCGATATAATAATCGTCTCCGAAAAGCTCTGCTATGCGCTTCATTACTCCGGGATAAAACATGGCAATTGCGCCGTTTATCTGCGCTGTCGTTGTCACGGTCGGCACTGCATTCGGTGAAAGAGAAGTGATATCACTGTTCAACGCCATAAACGCGCCTCTGTGATAAGGTGGATTTACGATGTCCATTGCATTTAAGTATATACGCGGCGGCGCCATGATGTATGTATTGCTCATCGCGCTCTCCCACACTTCTTCTTCATCGATCCCCCATTCCTGCATTGAGGCTTTCGGGACCTTAACAGACAATACATCATGTGTTTTTCCGTTATTTTCATCACTTGCAAGAATATAGAGCACCAGCACCATATCGCCGACGCGTCTGAAAATATGGTTTTTCAGTTCATATCGGTGGTCATTGAAATTCAGCGGGCGGATAAAAAGCTTGTCTTTCAACAAGTCATACTCATTTTTTTCGATCAGATCTATAATTCCCAGTTCCATAAATTTTCTGCTGGAATCAATGGAAGAAAGGATCTGTTCCCACACAGCCTCCCAACTGTCTTTTTCATACTTCTGATACAACTGCCCGCAGTCAAATCTGCACATCTGTTCTCTCTGGCCCTTATATTGGTACAGGATGATATAATCGCCGATCAGCACATCCGATTCCGTTCTGTGATACTTGATGTTTGTTTCACGTATAATAGAAAGCTCCTTCTCATCAGACGATGTGGCTCCATCCTCTAAAAAGGTGATTTTGTTATAACCCAGCTCCTGTTTCTTTTCCTCAAGCTTTTTTTGCAGTTCGCTGATAAACTCCTTATATGCCATTTTTATACCTCCGTTTATTTATAAGTATACCCCAAAAGACTTTGCTTCTCAACAAACTTTTATACTTTGTTCAATTTATTATTTCTGTTTTAATAGATCCCATAAGGTCATTTCATTTCTACGAATTTTTGATATCCGTCTATATTCATGTAACGCATTTAATAAACGACCCCGCAGCAAGCTGCGGGGTATTGAGAGAGGTCGCCCCACTACATATAGTCGAATATGCTATACTGCTTTGCCTCCGGTTCTTTTTTATATAGTTTCTTATACTCATTTTCTTTTCCTTGATTTTTTACATAGTTTCCTATTATTTCTTCATTTCCATGCTCTCCCACCGTCGCTACATAATATCCATCCGTCCAAAATTCTCCTCCCCATAATTTCCTTTTTACCTGGGGACATCTTTTTAATACTTCGCGTGCTGTTATACTCTTTATGATTTGGATTATTTTCTTCGGACTATATGTTGGTACCGATTGTACTAAAAAATGTACATGTTCTTTATCCGTTCCTATTTCTATAAAGTCTATTTCATATCTTTTCGATATCTCTTCACATGTTTCTTTTATTACCTCATCCACTTCTTCGTCTATTACTACCCTTCTATACTTTGCCGGACATACAAAATGATACATTAGCACTGATACATTGTGTGATTTGTGTTTGTACTCACTCATCCACAACTTTCCCCTTTCCTTTTTTACTATTGTATCATCTTTTTACTTTGCAAAAAAGTTTCTTACGCAGCAAGCTGCGGGGAATTAAACCCTGAGAGATTAAAATATTTATATCAGAAAAATATTCATAAATAAAATCATAACTTTTTACATTGCTATATTTCAAAGCACGCTTACAATATGTACTCGGTTTTTCTCCTGAACTTTTAAAATCTCTGTATCTGTCTTCATTACATATTATAAGCATTTCAATTTCAGGAGCTGTAACTACATTTATAACATCTACCTTCTTTTCATATGCTTTACGTAACTTAAAATTTTCATTTCTTGAATCTAAAATTCGATAAACTGTTATTTTTTCGGAAAAGCCTTTCTTTAGGTACTTTTCTTCAAAATCTCTTCCTCGTCGACATTTTAACACTTCTTCTTCAATTAGATCTTCTCTCTCAAAAACTAAGCTATGATTGTTCAGTAATAAATCTAATATTGCGTGCTCGGCACCGCCTTCGCATATACATGCCAAATATTTTGCCATTTTAAAGCCTCCTATCTTAATGATATCAGCGCTTTTTTCAGAGCAATATAAGATTCATAAGCAGGTACGGTTCCCTCAAGAAAATCACTATCATATATCTCACTTTTTTTAATATCATTTCTTTTCAAAATACCAGAAAGTTTTTCAGCAGTAATCCCGTCTTTGTTTTTTGTAATATAGATACTATCATTCCTTTCAAATTCATCTAGCAATTCTGAATAATGAGTAGAAAAAATCAGAGTTGCCCCTTTTTTATTGATTTTTTTATCCATGAAAAATCGTATTAGTATTGATACAATTTCTCTATTAAAATGATTTTCTAATTCATCTACGATTAAATATCCGCCTTCCAAGAATGAAAATACTGCTCCCATAAATACACTCAGACCTTTTATTGTACCTGAAGAAAGATATTTGTTAAGTGCTAACGGACTAATCACCAACCCCCACTTCAAGTGGGGGTTTGAAAAACGCCCCCAAGGGCTCTGTTACTGCTCGCCTCAAAGGCGGGTGTCGCAAGCATATATTACTTGCTGCCGCTAAAAAGCGGCTCCTTTACTT
>CAJTGD010000107.1 GCA_910575475.1 Lachnospiraceae bacterium
TGTTACTTCTCCATAATAAAGATTAATGCCGATATTTTTAAGAAAATATCCGCATCTATATGGTTTTTATGAAAATATCGGCATTAAAAAAATATCGGCATTAGGCCGGAAATGCCGATATCGGTATTTCCGGCCACCGGAGCAGGTACACTTTGGCAATGATGTGGCACAGCTTTTTCTTTTCCTGCATTTTCAGGTTGGACAGCAGGAGCATGGGTTCTTTCCCAAAGCCATACACGACCGTCAATACCAGCTCTTTGGATGGAAATTCACAAAGCCGTACAGGGATGCAGCTCATTTTGCACTGGACCCTCTTGCCGCTTTTATTTTTAAAATCCATACGGTAAGCCCCTTTATATTTTAATGCAACATCCATGATGTTACAGGTCTTCCCGTTATAGATGACACTCCGGTTCTTTTTGACACGGATGACAAAGCGCTCCCTACGTTTTAAGAAATAACGGTAATAGTCATTGGCATCAAATCCACGGTCGAGGGTGCGGACACATTTCGGGCTGAAATTTTCAGAAAGGGATTGGAGGCAACACAGATTTTCATGGGTTTCGCTTACAAACCCTTCCTCTGCCGCCGAAAATACTTTCTCATAGACTGGAAGGGGCATCTTTGCGGACTCAGACAGTACGGCGGCTTCAATCGTCAGATAGCCCTGTGTGATTTCACCGGTGCTCCCATCCCGTATTTCAGAGAGTGCCTCAAGCTTTTTGCTTGCCGGCTTTGCGATGTCTGAGTTGTCAATGACAATTACGGCATAATCTTCTTTGATATGCTGTTTTACAAGGGATAGATAATCCTGCATGACAACCTGCTTTCCATCAAAGGCGCCTAAGTTTCTGGACAGCCGGTCGATGGTCTTTTTCAACGTGATATTTTCTTTCAGGGAACGGGCGATTTCGCTCAGATGTAGTTTGTTTCCTGCGAGTATTCCATAAACCATCTGATGGACAAACTTCTGCTGTGGGCGTTTTAAGCCTTTGGAAATTTTTAAAGAAAAGTTTGTAAAATCCCGTTTGATTTCATAGCCTAATCTGGTATAATTAATCATGCAAAAACACTCCTTTGTTTGGTTATTTTGTGGTGATTTAATTATAACATTTAGGATGTGTTTTTGCACTTTTTATTTTTGTGATAAAATCAGTTGCTAGTAAAAATGGGGAAACTCAAAATTTTTTTACAGATTGATATGCCTTCGTTTTTCTGTTATGATAGAGACGATCCGCTTGCCCAAAGAGTTCATTTCCTTTTGACGGTTGGATCATACACGGAAATAGCAATGCGGAACCGCAGTGAAATCAACGGAGGTATGCCATGGAATTATACGGACGAAAAAATAAGAGAGAACCGCTTTCCCAGATCAAATTGTCAGATTCGCAGAAAGAAAAGCTGAAAGCTGAGATCCGGACGTTTTATCTGGATGAGCGGGGGGAAGAGATCGGCATGATCGAGCAGATGCAGCTGCTGGAATTATTCGAGCGGAACATGGCGCCGATCATCTACAACAAAGCCCTTGACGACGCAAAAGTGTGGTATACCCAGATGATGGATAATCTGGATTCAGATTACTATGCATTGTATAAGGAAGAATAAGTACTGCGGGCCGGATGCCTGTGAAATATCAAAAAGGGAGACACTATGGAAACAGAATTGGAAAAAGAACTGATTTTACAGCATGGCCGTCCCGCCGATTGCGGAGGCAGGACAGAGCGGGAGACGGCGGTGTACGACCTGCTGGATTCTCTGCAGATTGAGTACGACAGAGTAGACCACGAGGCAGCATTTACGATGGAAGCATGCGAGGCGATCGACCGGGTCCTGGAACCAGCCGCAATCTGCAAAAACCTTTTCCTGTGCAATGCGCAGAAAACAAAATTCTACCTGCTGATGATCCTGGGAGATAAAAAATTTAAGACCAAGGACATTTCCCATCAGATCAACAGCTCGCGGCTTTCCTTCGCACCGGAGGAATATATGGAAAAATATCTCGGCATTACGCCAGGTTCCGTCAGCGTGATGGGATTGATGAACGACCAGGACAACCAGGTGTCGCTCCTGATTGATGAGGATGTGATCCGGGAAGAATATGTGGGATGCCATCCCTGCATCAATACGTCCAGCATTCGGATGAAGACGGGGGAGCTTCTGGAAAAAATTCTGCCGGCGGTTCATCATGAGTATAGGGTGGTGAAATTATGACCAGAGCCAGCTTATTTCCGGAAACAGCAGATGGATCACAAAGGTGACTGCCATGAATAGCAGCAGAACAGCCACGCCGTAATTCACGATTTTGGAGCATTTCCTCAAGAAACTTTTTGCATTTTCCAGATCAGAATAAATGGAAGATACCTTTTCATCTGTCAGGTTTTTCTCTCTTACATCCTGAACATCAATATCCTTCACCAGTTCATCCAGAGACATGCCAAAATAGTCGCTTAACAGGACCAGCCTTTGAAAATCAGGATAAGACTGGCCTGCCTCCCATTTCGAGATCGTTTGCCGTGAAACCTGCAGCTCCAGCCCAAGCTCCTCCTGGGATAAGCCCTGTTTTTTTCTCATAGCCAACAGCTTTTCATTAAATTTCATTCTGAAAAATCCTCCTTCATTTTTGGACAGCCTTCCATAAAGCATGACCGGGAGGCTGACTGATGACGTGAGTATATCGTACTTCATGTCAGATGGCAACCAACTATTGTTGGCAATCTGTCAATTCAGGCTGACAAATGTTACTGTGAGCGCCCAGTCAGGGTGTGAACAGTTACTGACATATCGATATAGACTCCTTCCGTACTGCAGCTCTGACGCTTAAAAAAAATTAATAAAAAAACCTCCCATTTTACGGGGAAATAAGAGATAATAGAATTAACCAAAAAACTATTTTTTCGCATTACCCATAAAAGAGAGGAGGTTTTACCATG
>CAJTGD010000108.1 GCA_910575475.1 Lachnospiraceae bacterium
CAACAGAATGGAGAATTATTATGCAGAGTATAATACGACACAATCACAGCGAAATGAATGAATTCAGCGGTTTACTCCGCATAATAATTTACTCCGCATTAGACTGTATGCCGAGCTTGGGTATGCTGACAATCAACGCTCTTGCGGCTGCTGACAGCGTGGTTATCCCGACACAGCCCCATTATCTTTCCGCCAAAGGCTTAGAGCTGTTGCTTCGCTCCGTGTCTAAGGTCAAACGGCAAATCAACCCGCACCTGCGGATTGACGGCATCCTTATGACGATGGTAATGCCACGCACGAACATCTCTAAGGAAATCACGGCAACGGTTAAAAGTGCCTACGGGCAGAGGATTAAAGTATTCGACACGCAGATACCCCACTCCATCCGTGCCGTGGAAGCCACAGCAGAGGGCAAGAGCATTTTTGCCTATGACAAAGGCGGCAAGGTAGCCGCCGCTTACGAGCAGTTCGGAAAGGAGGTGGCAGAGCTTGGCGAGAAACAGAGAAAGCAAAATCGAGCTGACCGCATACGATGACCTCTTTGAAACGGACGAGAGCCGTGCGGAAGCGAATCTAAGCAAAATTAGGGAAATCCCGATTGCGGAGATTGACGAGTTCCCAGACCACCCGTTCAAGGTCTTAATGGACGAGGACATGGAGCAGCTTGTGGACAGCGTAAGGCGGAGCGGCGTAATGACCCCTGCCACAGTCCGCCAGAAAGAGGACGGGCGGTATGAGCTTATCAGCGGTCACAGAAGAAAAAAGGCTTGCGAGCTTGCGGGGCTTGAAACGCTCAAATGCGAGGTTAAGGAGCTGACCCGTGACGAAGCGATTATTGTCATGGTTGAGAGTAATCTCCAAAGGACTACTATCTTGCCGAGTGAGAAAGCCTTTGCGTATAAGATGCGGCTTGAAGCAATGGACAGACAAGGACAACGTGTTGATTTAACTTCGACACCAGTGGTGTCGAAGTCAAGGTCTAATGAAGAACTTGCTGACAGAGTAGGCGAAAGCCGTGAGCAGATACGCCGCTTTATCCGTCTGACCGAGCTTGTACCCGAAATCCTGCAAATGGTAGATGAACGCCAGATTGCTTTCCGCCCTGCGGTGGAAATCTCCTATCTTTCCGAGGAACAGCAGTACACCCTGCTTGAAGCGATGGGCTACAACGATGCCACGCCCTCCCTTGCACAGGCTATCAAGATGAAAAAGTTCATGCAGGAGGGAAAGCTCACGGACGGGGTTATCCAGAGCATCATGCAGGAGGAAAAGCCGAATCAGAAAGAGAAGCCCGCCTTTAAGGACGAGCGGATAACCAAGCTCATACCGAAGTCCATTCCCAGAGGGCAGGAAACGGATTTTGTCGTAAAGGCGTTGGAGTTCTATAACCGCCATCTGCAAAGGCAGCGGGGACAGGAAAGATAACCGCACACTTGGGGAGAAGTCCGCCCTTTAGGGGATAGCCTTTTTTTTCGGCTTCCCCCTCTCCACACCTCTCCCCCTAAATACTGCCAGTAACTATCCGAGAAAAGAACAATTAAAGGCTGTCCAGATGGGCGGCTTTTTTCTGCAAGAAAGTCAACTATCAACATGAGTACGAACAGGAGGTAATGAATGAAGATATGTAAACTATTTCAAAGGGCTGCGGCGTTTGCCCTTGCTGCGGTCACGGCACTGTCCGCCGTCCCTGCCACGACAGCGTTTGCGGCGGGCGATATCGGCACAATTTCCTTTACCCACACCTACGACGGCGCAGGGAACGCCATCCGTTATAATTCCAGTGCAAACATTGGAGGTCATACCGCAGGCGGCACGGGCGAATACAAATACCGCATGTATGTAGACGGGGAAACGGCGTTCTGCCTTCAGCCGGGCGTACCCTTAAAAACAGGCAACACGCTGGCAAAGGCGTCTTCCAACACATGGAACGCCCTCTCCGCAGACCAGAAAAAGGCGGTGGGGCTTGCCCTGCTCTACGGCTATCAGGGGAACAGCGGGAATTTATCTGGGAGCGATGATGAGAAATGGCTTGCCACGCAGACCCTTGTATGGGAGTTCGTCACGGGATGCCGTAATTCAGCAAGCCCGTACAGCCAGACAAGCACGACCGTTTACAGCCTACACTTTGGCTCTAATTATGCCAACAGCGGGGCGAGGGCGGCTTACGACCAGATTGTGTCATTCATGACAAGGCACAGCACGATTCCAAGCTTCATGTCGGCGGGCAAAAAAGATATTACAAAAGAACTTGCCTATAAGGACGGGAAGTACAGCCTGACATTGACGGATAAGAATAATGCTCTTTCCGAGTATTCCTTTACCAGTTCCGACAGCAATGTGAAAGTTTCCAAATCTGGGAACAAGCTCACCATCACGTCAAAAAAGGCGATTGACGGCAAGGCGAGGATTACGGCAACGAGGAACAACACGCCGACGGTCAGCAGCGGAGCGAAGATGATTGCCTACGGCGACCCGAATTTACAGGATGTCATTACGGGCGTGGAAAACGTGGACACCATGACGGCGTATATTAACGTGGAAACGCCGACAGGCACGGTCGCATTGAAAAAGACTTCCGAGGACAGCGTTGTTGCAGGGATTTCCTTTACCATCAAGGGCGACGGCTTCAACAAGACCGTAAAGACAGATAAAGACGGAAATATCACGGTGGAGGGCTTATTCCCTGGCACTTACACCGTCACGGAGCAGTCCATCGACCGTTACGAGCCGCAGAAAACCCAGACCGTGACTGTCGGACGGCGAATTGAGGGAGAAGCAAACAGCGAATTATTTTTCCGACATTTATCTCATTGACTGCGCAGTGCTGTCTGCAAATGCACAATCCTGCCCAAAATGCTGCACGTTGTTGCCAGTATTGCTTTCCGCCTGAAATGCAAAA
>CAJTGD010000109.1 GCA_910575475.1 Lachnospiraceae bacterium
TTTCTATTTTTACTTTTTTCTAAACTTGAGGTTATGGGGTTGACCTAAAGGTTTCGCCTTAAGGCGAGGGTTTTAACCCCATTATACAGACAATAATTCGCTGTTTGCTTCTCCCTCAATTCGCCGTCCGACAGCCCTCACGCTGTCCTCAAGTTATCATTTTATTAACACAGGGGTCTTCCACCCCCGTACCCCTGGAAACCTTGCCGGAAGTGTAATCGAAAAGATGATTACACTTCCAACAAGGCTGAAAGTGCCACCCGCCATACTTTGGCAGGCTTATCCGTTTTCTATTCCCGCCAGTTCTGAGAAATACCGTTTCCTGCCCATAGCAATATCGTACACGCTATTTATAATTCATTCCACCTTTGGACATTATGTCCAGAAGTTTTAAGTAATTCCTTTTTCAGCCCACCCGCCGCCATACATATCATGCTGCACCTCCTGCTGGTAGTAATGGCTCATGGTTGAGGGAGCATTATAGAGGGCTGTAATCAGATACGCCCTGATGTTAGTAATCTTTGTGACCGTATTTTTCATGCAGTCCATAACATATGCCACATGGCCGCTGTTCAGTTTCAGGAACCGGGATTTTACAAGCTCGTAAGGGTAATCTTCCCCATTGATGCGGATTGTCCTGCGCTTCACACAGACCACATCGCAGACTGTTTCGTAGATTTCCTCATACATTTCCCTTTCCCCATGCTGGTCATATTTCATGTGATGTTCATATTCCAGATTTTCACGGATCAGTGCCATATATGCGCTTGTTTCATCCATCATATCAATCGCATCAGCTTTTCCCTGTGTGCCTGGATTGCCTGCCTCTCCCGTAGATTGACTGATAGGGTTAGGATAACTCATATCAGTATGATTCTGTTCAGTGTAGTTATAGTTAGTATAATTAGGGTCAGATTCTCCGACTTCTTGAAGTCCATTTTCCCGACCTCTTGAAGTCAGGTTTTCCGACTTGCTGAAGTCGGTTTTCCCGACCTCTTGAAGTCGGTTTTTCCGACCTCTTGAAGTCGGTTTTTCCGACTTCTGTGGAAACATCAGCATTGAAAGGCTCTTTTCTGCCTTCATCCTGTATTACAAAATTCTTCACATAAATAATATCCGGTTTGCCAAGCCCCCGGCGTATCTTCTCAATAAGCCCTATTCCTTTGCTTGCATCCAGTTCTGCAAGAACCTTTACCGCCTTTTCCTTGCTGCACCCCAAATCTTCCCGGATATTTTCTATTGTGTAAATGATATATGCCCTGTTTTCATCGTCCAGCCATCCATTTTTCATGGACAGCGACATCCTGTCAAGCATCAGCCCATACAGGAGCTTAGCATCGCTGCTAAGCCCCTTGAAACGCTCGTCTTTTATCAGCAGGCGGGGAACACGGTAAAAAGAAAACTGCTCTGCTTCAACGCCATAGTAATAATCAAATCTCAATGGCTCGCTCATTCTTACCGCCTCCTTTACTGCTTACTCTGCCATTCCTCCAAAAGCTGGATAATGATACCCTCTATATCGTCATTGGAATAGTCTTCCGAAAAATACCTGCTGATCTTATCGCCTTTAATCGTTACTTTTCTCTCTTTTGGCTTTTCCTCTGCCAGTATCAGCCTGACCATCGCCAGTGTCAGCTCCCCGTTTTTTCCGTACTCCTTCAGCTTTGCCGCCTGTGCGCTGGAAACCGATGCGCCCGTTTCCTGGAGAATAACGGTTACATACTGCTGCTGTTCTTCTGAGAGGAAAGAAATGTCAACGCCCTGCGCTATCCCTATCTTCTTTGTGTCCACCATGCCAAGCAGCTCGTCCGAGAGCCTTGCAAGCCATACATACCTCTGCACAGTCTTTCCGCTCTCCCCGGCAGCTTCCCCCACTTCGTCAAGGGTACTGCCACCCTTGCTGCCCTGGTGCTTCATCGCTTCGTACTTCATGGCGTAAGCCTTTGCCTTCTCACTCGGTAAAATGTCCTCCCGCTGGATATTGGAATCCACCATGATGATCGTAGCTTCATCGTCCGTATAGTTCCTGACAATGACAGGCATCGTGTCAAGCCCTGCTTTTTCAGATCCCCGTTTCCTACGGTGTCCGGCTATGATCTCATAGCCGCCTCCCTCCCTCGGCCTTACAATTCCGGGAACAAGCACACCATACTTGCCGATACTCTCCGTGGTTTCCTCCATCTTTTCATCATCAAGGACACGGAACGGGTGTCCTCTGAATGTATGTAAATCCGCCAGCTTCGCATGGATAATCTGCTCCCCCGACGTGTTTTCTGCGCCGCCAAATAAATCATCAAAGCTGTTCAGCCTGACTTTTGATGCGCTCCCTGCCTTACTGCCCATTGCCAAGCACCTCCTTCGTCAAGGACTGGTACGCCCCGGCAACCTTGCCTTTCGGGTCATGCTCATAAATACTGACACCCTCTGCGGACGTCTCCGCCGCCCTCACCGACATCGGTATGCTGTTCTCGAATATCCGCACCCTGCTTCCGTAGGTTTCGATAAGCAGCGCCGTAATATCCCTTGCGTAGTTCGTGCGGTTATCTACCATTGTCAGCAGAATGCCCTCAATCTCCAGCTTCGGGTTGATCTGCCGTTTCACCTTGCCTATGGTCTTGATAAGCTGTTCCAATCCTTTCACGGGCAGGTATGCTGCCTGAACCGGAATGAGTATGCTGTCAGCGCAGGCAAAGGCGTTTATGGTGATCATGCCAAGTGAGGGCATACAGTCTAATGCGGAGTAAATTATTATGCGGAGTAAACCGCTGAATTCATTCATTTCGCTGTGATTGTGTCGTATTATACTCTGCATAATAATTCTCCATTCTGT
>CAJTGD010000110.1 GCA_910575475.1 Lachnospiraceae bacterium
TACTCGTTTAGTGGAAGAGAAAAAGGAATAAAAATCCTGTATTTTCAAGGACTTTGAAACCGATAAAGTCAAAATCAGGCGTTAACGAGTGTCCATTACACGGATTTTAGGATTTAAAATCCCTCCTTTTTCTATTGACAACTACTATAAATTATAGTATTATAATCTCCGCAACGCAAATACTATATTTTATAGTAGTATAAATAATACTATTTGTCAAGAGAAAGGAGTTCACAATGAACAATCAAAGCAAAAAGATGGAGCTGCTCGGCAATGCGTCCATACCAAAAGCACTTTTATCAATGGGTATTCCAACGATGATAGGTATGTTGGTAAATGCTTTCTACAATCTTGTTGACGCATATTTCGTCGGCGGATTAGGAGAGAGCCAGATGGGGGCAATCTCCGTGGTCTATCCACTTGGACAGGTCGTTGTCGGTCTTGGCCTGCTGTTCGGCAACGGTGCGGCTTCTTATATTTCCCGATTATTAGGTCGTGGGGATAAGGAAAATGCAAATAAAGTGGCAAGTACCGCTTTATACAGCAGTGTATCCGTGGGAGCAGTTATCATTATAATTTCTATGGTGTTCCTTCATCCCATACTGAAGCTCTTAGGGGCAACAGACAGTATCCTCCCCTTTGCCGCCACATACGCAAGCATCTACATTGTTTCCTGTATTTTTAATGTGTTCAACGTCACGATGAATAACATTGTAACAAGTGAAGGTGCCGCCAAAACAACCATGTGTGCCTTGCTGACGGGTGCGGTACTCAATATCGCCTTAGACCCGCTATTTATCTATGTGTTTGACTTAGGAGTAGCAGGAGCGGCGATAGCAACCGCAATCTCACAAGTCGTTTCAACCTGCGTTTATCTAATCTACATCCTGCGGAAAAAAAGCGTATTCCATTTCCGAGTTAAGGACTGCACATATACAAAAGAAAACATGTCTGAGATTTTCAAAATCGGTATCCCGACATTGGTATTCCAGATTTTAACGAGTGTGTCCATTTCCTTAATCAACAATGCCGCTGGCGATTACGGGGACTCTGCCATTGCAGGCATGGGCGTTGTTACCCGCCTTATTTCAATGGGCAGCTTGTCCGTATTCGGGTTCATCAAAGGCTTTCAGCCCATTGCAGGGTACAGTTACGGGGCGAAGAAGTTTGACCGTCTGCGTGAAGCAATCAAGACTTCCATCCTATGGTCTACGGCTTTCTGTGTGATTTTCGGTGTGATACTGGCTCTGTTTCCTACGGCTATCGTCTCTCAATTCACAAAGGGCGATGCCGAGATGATTCGCATCGGGGCAGCGTCTTTGAGGGCAAACGGCATTTCCATTATGCTCTTTGGATTTTATACGGTGTATTCTTCCCTGTTCCTTGCTTTGGGAAAGGGCAGAGAGGGATTTATCCTCGGAGCTTGCAGACAAGGGATTTGCTTTATCCCCGTTATCCTGCTCCTTCCGATTGTCTGGGGACTAAATGGAATTATGTACGCCCAGCCGATTGCCGATGTGCTTTCCGCAGTCATAACGGTATTCATGGCGATACCGCTCCACAAAAAACTGAATGAAATGCAGAAACAAACTGCCGCAATAAATACGAACAACAACTAAATATTTATTCTTTCTAACAAACAGAGCCGATGAGCTGTGAGTTTTTCTCACAAGTTCATCGGCTCTGCGTCTTAGCGGCTGGCTCTCTAATGGCTTTACTTGAATATCTAATTTCCATGAATAAAATGAAAGTCACAACAATTAGCGCCTCCCCCTATTGTTCCCATACGTTCAAATCTAATCTTAGGTTCATATCCCGAAAAAGCAGTTATATCACTTTGACAAAAAACTGGACAAAGTTCTGGGCAGCAATATTTCTCACACATATCTTTGTAAAGGCAACGGACTATATTAAAATGGATTTCTCTATTATCATGTCTTTTCCATTCTACCGTAAACCCCTCTGTTGGATACTTTTTGCTCATATGCGATTTGGCAAACATTTTAAATAAACCATATGTAAATGGCATTTTTGTAAGTTTAGCATTTTCTTCCGCTAAGTTGCGTGCATTGTGCTGTATTTCCTTATGGGCAATCATAAATGCTTGTTCTTTGGTAAAACCCTGTTCAATAAGGGTTAAATATATACCCATGATTGGCAACAATCTTTTGAAAATATGCTGATTTATTTCGTCATTCTCGGATTTTGCTTCTCTATCGCTTAAATTCGTATATTTTTCACACATTAAAATATAAAGCTGTTTGCCTTGTTCATTTCCATATTCCTCAGTTAAATCATCGTATAGAAAACTGAAATCTGTTTCTTTATAGTTCATAATCTTATCTCCGTTTCATGCAATCATTTATTTACTCAAACTTCCCACACCGCATGGTGTGTTGAACCTTGAAAAATCAATACTTTAACCCATAAAAAAGGCATAAACCTCTTGTCTGTGGTATAATTGAGTTGCCTAAAAACAATTACACAGCAAGGAGATCTATGCCATGTCAAGTATACCACAGACAACCGATAATGGAAACAGCGTTTCTGATTTTGCTACAAAATTTATGCAGAGGTTCCACCTTGGGAAATTGCTCTTTAAGTGTAATGCCGGAAAAGAAAAAGGTACCCCTGTAATGGATGTCTTCCGCTTCCTGTTCTGTATGATGTTTTCCGACAGGAGTTTCTATATGCAGGTGAAAACAGGTACATTTAGAGAAGGATTCTCCAAAAACACCATCTATCGTTTCCTCAATAACGCCCGGACCAACTGGCAGCGTTTCACAACACTGCTTTCTGCAGACATCATCA
>CAJTGD010000111.1 GCA_910575475.1 Lachnospiraceae bacterium
TCTAATGCGGAGTAAATTATTATGCGGAGTAAACCGCTGAATTCATTCATTTCGCTGTGATTGTGTCGTATTATACTCTGCATAATAATTCTCCATTCTGTTGATCTCTTTAAATCATTTCCTTTAACCAATCAAGGAGTTCTTCTCTCTTTTTATCTTTGTATCGGCTTTCTGGAATGATTTTTTCGCTTGCCTTTTCAAGAGCTTCTCTTTTTGCGGCAGAATCAGCTTTCGCATATATTTCTGTTGTTTTGACTGATTCGTGCCCCAAGAAATCGCGGATATAAATCAGATTTACATTTGCCTGCACCAAATGCATCGCTTTACTGTGGCGAAAAATATGAGGTGTCACATTTAAGATGGCTATTTCAGGGTGACTAACCTGAGCCTTTGCCACATATTTCGATATCACATATTCGACTCCGGATCTCGTCAGTTTCTGTTTCATCTTATTCACAAACAGGTACTGATCAGGCACTGTGATGCCATAGTTACTTGTATACTTTTCTATCAGCGCTCCCGTATCCGGCATCAATGGCACGATTCTTGCCTTGTTTCCTTTTCCTGTAAGCGTAACAGTTGCAGGTTTTGTAAAGCGGATGTCTTTCAGTTTTAAATCTACAAGTTCCTGGACTCTTGCCCCGGAATCATATAAAAGTGAAAGCATGGTAAGATCTCTTTGGCCATTTTTTCTTTTACTGTCAGGCTGTTCAAAAATGATTTTCAATTCATCGACAGTTAGATATTCAACTTCTTTTTTGGCGCATTTCTTAAAGTCTATTCCGAGTATTTCCTGACATTTGGACATGTACCGGGGATCTTCTACCGCGATATATCTCATCAATGCATGAATGACTGTAAGTCTATGATTCCTTGTACTAACAGCACAGCCTTTGTTTTCTTCCAGCCATAACAAATAGACTTCAACCATTTTTCTTGAAATCTGATCCATTGTTAACTTCTCTGGTTTAATCTTTAATTCATCACGGCAGTACCGCAAAAATACAATAAAGGCATCTCTGTATGACCTGATAGTGTTGGGGCTTGCTCCTATCTGCAGAGGAAGGTATCTCGTGAGATAGTCAGTAAGATAATCCGATAAATATTTTTTACTCATCTGCATCCCCTCCCTTGATCATGTCATTGTATAATGGTGTGAGTGCATCAATTATCCGATCATAGGAGTCTGCTGTTAAGCGGAGGTATTTCTCTGTGCAGTTGATATTTCTATGCCCCATGTATTCCTCAAGATATGGTATGGAAACATACATATCAATTCCTTGGGCAGCCATTCCCTCAAGTGCATGAACTGCAAATGTGTGCCTTAAGTCGTGCAGACGGGGAAGCTTTCCGCTTGCCGTACATGGAATACCGGCTTCTTCAAGCAGCTTCTTATACTTCTGAAGTATAGAGTTCGGCCGGTAAGCCTTACCCCATCGGTTTCTGAATAGAAGACCGGTATCATTTTCCGAATATCTGACCGCGTTCATATAGTTCCTTAAGCATGCGAACAGGGACTCCGACATAGGCACTAAACGTGTGTTATTGTATTTTGACTGTCTTACCGTAATCACTTTATCTGTAAAATCTATATCAGATATCTTCAGGGATAAGGCCTCAGATATTCTCAAACCGCAGCAATAAAGCAGTCTGATGAGGAAAGGGTAAACATTGTACATATTAGGCGAACGATAAGCATACGGAAGGCTGTCTGCCGCCTTTAACAGACTGCAAATCTGTTCCCTTGTGAAAATATATGGAACAAATGAACACCTTTCATGCTGATGTTCCGGAAGAACATATGCAGGAACACCAATGCTGTTCAGATATGTTGCAAGCTGCCTTATCAGTGCTTCTCTACGCATTTGAGTCATAGGCTGTTCACCTTCTCTCTTAGCAGCAAATCCAAGAACCAATTCTTTTGTCAGATTTATAGTGTCATCTGCGGCATGCTCATTCAGATATCGGTTCAATTCCCTGATTGCACGGACGATTCTTCCCTCGTATTTATATCCAAGGCTTCGTCTGTATTCTATAAAGGCGATACACGTATCTCCATATAAACCATCGAATCCAGCCATCTCTTTTTCACTCATACCTCGGCACCTCCAATGCGACTTTTCTTAATCCTTCTAAATCGATTTTGATATATATCCCTGTCGTATCTGTATATTTATGCCCTAATACATTTGAGATCACAGGAATAGGGACCTCACTTCTAAGCATGTTGCTTGCTAAAGAAGAACGCATGGAATGCATCCCATGCTTCTGGTCCTCTTTAAAAGTAATTTCTGCACGCTTAAAATATTTTTGCAGCATTTCATGGAAATTTCTGTGTTCAAAGGGTTTCACAGGCGCCCGGTTGCTGACCAATACTTCTCTATAATCACATTCGGGACGTGCGTTTTTTATATAATCGATAAGAGCCATAAGCAATTCATCACTAATGGGTAATGAAACATATTCACCGGTTTTAGACTGTACAAAACCAATAGTTTTCCTTTTCCAATCAATGTCATCCAGAGTAAGCCGGCATATATCGATACACCTCATTCCAAGGGTTGCTGCCAAGAGGAGAATCAGGTAATCTCTTTTCCCATACAACGTTTCGGTATCGATGCTTTGAAGCAGTTTTGTTATACATTCCGGCGTGAAATACGAAGGATATGAATTCTTGGTGTGAATTGAAATAACCGGAAACATCTGAGCTAAATCCTTACTGCACAGTTCCTTTTGGCTCATATAAGCGAGAAGGCTCCTAAGCAAATACTGATAAGCCTCTTTTGTCGTTATAGAGTAGTA
>CAJTGD010000112.1 GCA_910575475.1 Lachnospiraceae bacterium
CAGAGAATATCGGCATCCTGGTGGAAGCGGGCTGTCATTTCATCATAAAGCGCAACCTCCGCAAGGAAAGCAAAGAGGACTGGCTGAAGATGGCTCGGGAACACAGTAAGGATGTGGAAACTCCCCGGGATGGAAAGACCGTTTATATTGGAAGTGACTGGAAACCGGTTTCGTATAAACCAGAGGATGGTGAGGAAAAAAACATCACCCTGCGTACCGGTTATGAGATCATAAACCGTACCATTGATAAATATGGGCAATTCCTTTTGGAAGGCAACACAGAGGTCAATACCTGGTGGACAAACCTTGGGATGACGGACCGCGAAGTCATCGGCCTCTATCATGCCCACGGCGAATGTGAACAGTTCCACAGCGAGATCAAGACGGATATGGATGTGGAGCGGCTGCCATCCGGCAAATTTGAGACCAACGAACTGGTACTGGAACTGACAATCCTGGCCTATAACATCCTGCGAATGATCGGACAGGAAAGCATCGGCAGGAAGGGAACCGAGACAAAACATAAAGTCAGACGCAGGAGGCTGCGCACGGTAATCGGAAACATGATCATGATGGCAAGCCACGTTACAGAGCATGCCCGTCAGTTGTTGATAGGTCTTGGCCGAAGTAATATATGGCGGCATGCTTTTGCGGAGGTATATACAGCTTTCGCAGATTTCCAATTGTAAAATCGTCCTACCAGGTAACCATATGAAAAACCAAGGGGAAAGTATGCCATTTTTTAAGGTTTTCCAGTATTCCTAACTGTCATTTAGAGCCAAAATCAATCATCATTCATTAAAATACTGTCTTTGAAGGACCATTTATCAAGAGTAAGTCAATCAGATTTAGGATTGGCTTCATAAAACAACCAATTTCACGGATTCAGGAAAGCCGTCTAAGTATGAAAAGGAAACTATCGTAAATTTCAACGAGGGTGAGAAGGAAGCAAGCGTCTATACCTTCAATGCGGACTTAAAGCGGCGATTGGCAGAATTCAGCAAAAAATATCCGCTCCTGTGCCGTTTGGAAAAGTCCACGCCGGAAGGGAGCGTGGCCTATGTTCTGGATAAGTCCCGGCTGTCTATCCGGCTGGTTCCGCCCTACAGTGAGGAACGGCGGGCGGCGGCGAGGACATACGCCAAAGAACACGGCTTCAAGCCCCTGCCGGGCGGGAAGGATATTGCCTGATTTGGGGCATTTTACGGTCAAAACGGCGGCTCCGGGGCTGGCACTTTGCGGGAGTACAGAGGGGCGCTGGACATCCGGGGGATGTCCGTTTAGCACCGACCGAAGCGGAGCGGAGAAGCGGCCTTCTGTGCGGGGTACAGGGGCGCAGCAGCCCTGTTGGGGTCAAGGGGCAACGCCCATTGGCGGGTTAAGGGCGGCAGTCCTTATCGGGTATTATCTGGCGCAAAAACCGGCAGATTCGGCAGCAAAGCTGCCCTTCCCGCAGAGAGAAACTTGAAAAGAAGGAGGACAGGATGAAGCTGACCAGACACAACGGCAGGACCGGGAAAAACGGTGCTTACAATCCCAAACACAATGACCGGAGATTTGACGTGGCAAACAGTGAACATATCGACACGGAGCGGACAAAACAGAATATTTACTGGGACTGCTACACCGGCTTATCCTCCGCCCGGACACGGGAGAGGGACGGGGAAAACGATTTTTCTTTTGAGAAGATTGAAAAGATTTATTACTATGAGCATTATGCTGACCATGTGCAGGCACAGAACGGACGGAACGAAAAAAACAGGCATACTGAGCGCAACCGGACGGTGGATGACCTGCTCACCAACAATAAGACCTGCCCGGAAGAAAGCATTTACCAGATTGGCACGGTAGAGGAATCTGTTCAGGGGGAACTGCTGGCGGAGATTGCAGTGGAATTTTTTGCGGAGATGGAGGAAAGGTTCGGCTCCCACGTCCACATACTGGACTGGGCACTGCACCTTGACGAAGGCACTCCGCATATCCATGAAAGGCATGTTTTTGATTGTGAAAACCGGTACGGGGAGTTATGCCCCCAGCAGGAAAAGGCGCTGGAAGAACTGGGAATCCCGCTCCCTGACCCGGATAAGAAAAAAGCAGGAACAATAACCGCAAGCAGACCTTTGATGCAGAGTGCCGGAAGATGCTTTTCCGTATCTGTGCGAAGCACAGTTTACATTTACAGGCAGAGCCGAGTTACGGCGGCAGGGGCTATCTGGAAAAGCAGGACTTCATCATTGAAAAGCAGAAAGAAACAATCTCCGCACAGAGGGAAATTTTTACACAGAATACCAGAGCCATAGCAGAGCAGGAGATGATAATCACCAACCCCCACTTCAAGTGGGGGTTTGAAAAACGCCCCCAAGGGCTCTGTTACTGCTCGCCTCAAAGGCGGGTGTCGCAAGCATATATTACTTGCTGCCGCTAAAAAGCGGCTCCTTTACTT
>CAJTGD010000113.1 GCA_910575475.1 Lachnospiraceae bacterium
TTCATATTTGTGATTATGCCGGATCGCAGCCCGGCTTTCCTCCTAGATTTTCTTTGGTATGCGCTCCGGCACAAACGATAATGAATGCCGGTCACACAAATATCTTCTTTTGGGGGCTTCTGTTTCTCCCTTTATTGTTTTATACTAATTCTGGTATCGGTATACTACAGAGCACGTCATAACGTCTGGAGTCCCAGAAGCCGAATATTTATAAGTTGCAGCTATCCCTTTTGCACAAACGATTGGCGCTTTCAAGCCCGGATACTTATGAATTTAACCAGCATATATGCATGGTTTCACGCAGGGATGGCAGTCAATGCCGATACCGCCTTCAGCTCTGCTCCCAAACACGAATGGAGGTATGTATTATGGCATCTTCTAATAAACACTCAAAACTCCGGGCATGCGATGAGGGGCGTTACACCTCAGATGGCCTGAAGAACGTAACCCTTGATGATGGAACGCGCGTCGTCACATCACCATCGAATGACATCAAGCGCCCAGTCTGCGGGTCAGTCGATGTGCACAAATCTATCCTGATGGCGGCTGCATGCGTCACAGACAAGGAGTCCTTGAACGCTGTCTTTTATGTCAGACAGTTCACCTCTTCGAACAGCGATATCCGCCTGATGGCGGAATGGTTCGCTTCTTATGGCGTTCAGGATGTCTGCATGGAGTCAACCGGGAAATACTGGATCCCTGTCTACGACATCCTGGAGCAGAATGGGATAAAGCCCATCCTGACCCACCCAAAGTATGTGAAGCAGGCCAAGGGCAAAAAGACGGATTTCCGTGACGCAATCCACATCGCAAATCTCTTCCGCATGGATCTGGTCGCTGCTTCTTTTATCCCGCCGGCGGACATCCGGGATCTGCGTGAATTATGCCGTTACCGGTTAAAGCTCACATATATCCGGACTTCTGAAAAAAACCGGTTCCAGAATTCCATGACCATCTCGAAAGTGCGCCTTGACTCTGTCTTTACAGACCCATTCGGTAAATCGGCCAGAGACATTATGTCATACCTGATTCAAACAGACCCGGATAAGGTGAGCGATGAAAAAATCCTCAGTTTTGTACGGCGCGGCGTCAAGGCTTCCCCGGAAGAAATCCTTGAGAGCATCCATGGTTATGAATTCATTGGTGCCCAGCGGGACAAACTTGAGGTCATCCAAACACATATGGATGATCTGAATAAATGTATCGACATGATCGATGAGAAGCTTTCCTATTACCGTTTGAAATACAGCAAGGTCATCCTCCACCTGGTCACCATGGTCGGAATATCCGAGGAATCCGCCCTCTACATCCTTGGTGAGATTGGGGCTGACATGTCCGTATGGCGGGACAGCGATTCCATTGCTTCCTGGGCGGGTCTTTCCCCCGCAAATAATTCCAGTGCGGGGAAGAAGAAAACCACCAAAATCGGAAAGGGCGGTCATTATCTAAAGCCACTCATGGTGCAATGTGCGCTCGCCGCCATCAAAAGCACTAAGAAGCATCCCTATTTCTATTATAAATATTTGACGATCAAAAAACGCCGGGGCCATAAAAAGGCCATTATTGCCATCGCAAGGAAAATGCTTGTGGCAATCTACCATATGATAAGGGATGACAAAGACTTCGAGCCTATTGACTATGAACAGGTTGTAACACGCAAACAATCTCAAAAGGAGCTGAATCTTACAAATATCATCGAATTCCTCGGGGAGCATGGAGTCGATCCGGAAACAATCCGCACGGTTGAGACGCAGTGTTCACAGGCGGGCCAGGCTGGGGAGGGAACTAACATCGGCAAACCGAAAAAAAGCCGACAGAAAAAGCAACCTAAATCCAAGACCGAGGCAACGCCCACAGAACAAAAACCTGCAAAAAGGCGGGGGAGACCTCCCAAGTCCCCACAGACGAAAAGCCAGTCGTCCACTCAGCCTGCGGCAGCTACAGCTTGAAAATAGATTGCTGTAACTGATTATACTATATTTTCTGTGATCTTCCAAGTCTGTCTGTAAAAAACAGAATTTCGGAAGGTTTGTTTTTTATACCCTTTTCTACGTCACAAACCGCTAGAAGCATTCATACTT
>CAJTGD010000114.1 GCA_910575475.1 Lachnospiraceae bacterium
TTATATACTTTCAAAACAGTTTATGATCCGATGACTAAAAAACCAAAAAAAATATCTACGGGTTATCTTGGAAAGATTACCGAAGATTCCGGGTTGATCCCGGCAAAACATAGACAAAAAGCTACCCTTATGAAACCGTTGGAGCTTGGCAGGCCTCTTGAATCCGGCGCTGTCGAGATGTTGGAGCTTTTAGGTTCGGATATTTTGGAAAACCTTCAGCTTTTTTACCGGGATGAACTTGCGGAAGCAATCTTTATTATAGGCAAAATACGGTTGATTGAACCAACTGCCTTAAAAAGAGTGGATTTCCTTTACTCGAATTCTTATGATACGGTACTTCATCCCCGCATAAGACTTGGAAAAAACGAGCTTACCGCTCTGCTTAGGGAAATTGGCAGAAACCGGCTGGCACAGGTGAATTTTATGAAACTTTATACGGTAGGCAGTGAATTCCTTCTTTTTGATGGAACACGCATTGTGTCTTATTCAGAGAATTTAAACCTTGCCCAGATTGGTTATAACCACTGCTCCATTCAGGATCCTCAAATGAACCTTCTGTATTGCTTTAGTCTGTGTCCGACTTTCGGGCCTGCTTATTTCAAAGTAAATGCCGGCGATAAACCAGATGTATCCGTCCTGAAAAATGCATTAGATGAATTTGGTATGATAAATTTTATAATGATTGCCGACAAGGGGTTTGGTTCGGATGAAAATTTTCGATATCTTCAGGACAATGGAATCTCTTATATCGTGCCGCTCAAAAGAAATGATTCCATGATAGATTATCAAAGTCTAAAGAAAGGAATCAGCCATATGGAAGGAATGTTCCAATATCATAACCGGACGATTTACTACTGCACTATGAAAAAATATAAAGCGGTCAAACAACGCGGACGGGTAAAGGCAGGAGCGGAACGCAAAATAACTGTTTTACAAGATTTGGTCATAACATTTACGGATCTAGGGTTGAAGAACCAGGAAATCAAAGATTATAATGAACGTATTGAGCGTGGCTGCAAAGGATACACCTTTGTGGATTTTCAGGAAAAGGAAGTACGTATGGGCACGCTAACACTTCGGGCTGACATGGATTTGAAAGCGCAAAAACTTTATGAAACCTACAAAGAACGTGAATCCATAGAAGATGCAAATAAAGTCTATAAAGATGTTCTGGAAGATGATAAGTCCTATATGCAGGATTCGGATGCTTATAATGGATGGTTGTTTTTGAACCATATTTCCATGATGCTTTACTATCGTGTATTTAACTGTATTAAAGCAGCCGGCCTCACGTCTAGGTATTCTGTCAAAGACATAATGACATACCTTAAACGTTTTACTTACCAGAAAATCAACGGTGAAGAAATCCGGGAAATTCCAACAAAGGTCTCTATAGATAAACTGCGTAATATTTTTCCGGAAGAAATGAAAAGAATCGTTCCCGAAAAATCGAATAAAAAGAACTAATACTTTTAACAGAGAAGGATACTAAAGATGAATGTTCCAAAAGAAATGAGAGAAACCTATGAGAAAATTTCAAAGCTGTTGATTGAGTATAGTGAAAAATATCTGAATAAAGAATATGAAGAATTGTGCCTTCATGCACTTAAAAAGTTATGCCGTAAACGGCCGTCGCCATTAAAAAGTGGCAGGAGCGCTACTTGGGCTGCAGGGATTGTCTATGCAATTGGGAGTAATAATTTTATATTTGATAAAAACCAACCAATCCATATGACAGCGAAAGATCTGGCAGCCCCATTCGAGGTTGCTGCATCTACAGCATCTTCTAAGGCAGCCCAGATTAAGAAAATGTTGAAAATTGACTATTCTCACGCGGAATGGTGTCTTCCATCAGAAGCTGCCAGTAATCCTATGTTATGGATGGTTTCCATAGATGGATTGGTATTTGATGCCAGAATGCTTCCAGTAGAAATACAGGAGATATGTTATGAAAAAGGACTGATTCCATTTGTTCCCGCATATAAAAAAGAGCCATAGCTAATTCTTATGTAATTTCTTGATTCTATAATACCTAAGTTTAGGAAGTTACGGATTAA
>CAJTGD010000115.1 GCA_910575475.1 Lachnospiraceae bacterium
AGTAGACACAAGATTTGGCAGAAAACGTTGGAAAACCGAGATAATTGAGCGTGATAAATTATTTCTTAAATATCTTGGTGTTACCAGAGACTGATATTTTAACGAGTAACTAAAACTCGGATTTTAGGATATAAAACCGAGGGCTACGGTTTATGATTTTCAGCCCAAAACGGAGCTTTTGATGGTGGCAGAAGAGTTTGTGCAATATGGTAAAAAACCAAAGTAATGATTTGTGTTAAAGGGAGAGATTGGGAGAAGTATAGGAATGCCAGGGGAGGAACAGTCAGGTTATTCTGGCTGTTTTTCATTGCTATGTTTCACGATTTGTTTTGTGGAAATATTCCATTGTGCGGCTGTGTTTTCAGTCATATCCAGGTAACTGAATAAGTACCGAGCGAGTGGGACTGCATGGTGTTGAGTTACGAATGGCCGGAGTAAAGCTAGTGAACTTTTGCATGATAGATTTCTTTAAGCTATTTTTTGCCGCTTTTAAGCCAGTCCCATATCTGAATTGAAGTGTTCCTGACTTTACGAAGGAGTAAAGTCAGGAACGCTTCAATTTACACATTTACCTGCAATTTTCAGCCATTGATACGATAGCGCTCTGCATGTTAAATCCTAAAATTATTTTGCGGTAATTCTGGAATAGTATGAATCTTTTTACTTAACTTACGAATCAACATTTCTTCCTTCTGAATTGCCTGGTTTATTTTTTGAATCTCCGGGTGGTTTTCTGGAAAGAACCCATCTAATAAAGCTTGTTTTGCTTTTCTATAATGCTGCAGGCTGTCTTCCGGAAGTCTTTTTGCTTCTATGACAGCAAGTGACTTGTAAAGCTGTGCCAGAAACAGATCCATCCCTTCAATCTTTTTTACAAAACGTATCAAAGCAAATAAGCGTTTTTGAGCCTCTTGCCAATTTCCATTTGCTGCAAGCATTTGAGCATAAGAAAATCCCTGCACAAGTGTATCATGAGAAGAAAGTGTTCCATATTCCTGACGAATTGTAATAGCCTCCTCCGTAACAGAAAGTGCTGACTGCCTCTCTCCCAGCGCAAGATATGTCTGGCCGAGATTATTTTTCAAATTAGAAACCAGATCAGCATTTACCGGGTGAAATGGTTCAAGCAGTTCCAGACCATGAAGATAATATTGTTTTGATTTTTGGTAGTTGCCACTCGCATATTCAACATATCCTGCATAACAGTCATAAATGGCAGTATGACGCGCATTTTCCCCATAATTCGGCATATTTTTCATAAGATTAAGAACTATTTTAATAGCTTCCATATGCCCGTATTTCGCCAGATATGCCAACGTAGTATCCATAAACAGTGTAGCAGATTCCGCATCATCCAGCTTTATATTGCGGTAAATGCTTTCTATTGTATTCAGCAATGAATTGTAGTAAGGTACATCCATGCCATACACAATACAGTTCTCAAAAATTCCTTTTAACAGATCCGCACATTTTGTAATAGACGGGACGGTTTCAGTTAAAAGAACCTCATGGAGATATGGATGCAGTAAAATTTGGTTATGTGCAGTATCTTCCTGTATCCATCCATATTCCACCAGATCATTCGTAGTGTTCCAATCCGATTTCCCTTGCCATGTATGGAAAAGCACTTTAGAGATTCCTTTTTTCGGCATGAGCACCATGTTTCTGAGAGTATCAAGAGCATCCGATGATAATTTTTGTATTTGAAACAAGGTTTGGATATGTTGGTAAAGCCGTTGTTTGTGCGATACGTTATCTTTGGTTAAGACTACTTTATTCGGATTCGCCAGGCTTAATCCTTCTGTACGTAGCGCATGCAGGAAATCTTTTGCTTCCATGCCAGATGCAGTCAGTGTTTTCGCTGCTAACTCGACAGTCAAAGTGTGTCGGTATATTTCCTCAATAATCTTTACAATTATCCGTAGTTCCCGCTACTTAATTCTCTCTACATCCTGGCGCACTCATCCTCGGTTGGAGTATATGGTATTTCTTCAGGGCATTTGATTTTAAAATGTTTATATATATC
>CAJTGD010000116.1 GCA_910575475.1 Lachnospiraceae bacterium
CCTAAAATCCGTGTAATGGACACTCGTTAACGCCTGATTTTGACTTTATCGGTTTCAAAGTCCTTGAAAATACAGGATTTTTATTCCTTTTTCTCTTCCACTAAACGAGTAACTATGGTATAATATAGTTACTCGTTTAGTGGAGGTGCGCCATGGCAAGAAAAATATCTGGTAAAGTTGTGATATCCCAGTTCCACCGTACACAGAAAAATGGAGATGTATATGTTTATGAAAGGACGCTCCAGTACAATCCTGAAAAAGGCTATACGGAACAGCTCTCAAGTAAACTCCTCGGGAAAATACCTGCTGGTGGGTCAGAAATGAAACCAACCCGCCCTAGAGGCGGTTCCGTAGTCAGGGATACTGCAAATCCCCACGCCACAAGGAAGACCATAGGAGCGATGGACATCCTTGAGTGGGTGGGGCACGAATCCGGAATTGATGATGATCTCCTTGCCTCTGCCGACAGGGGGACAGCACAAAAGATTCTGTCAGTTGCCAGATACTGGACGGCAAACCCGGGAGGAACAATCCCGCGCATAGAGGAATGGCAGATTGACCATATGCTACCTTATGAGGACGGTCTTTCCGAGGATATGTGCTACGACCTTATGGCTTCCATTGGAGGGGGAGCGTCCGTGCAGCAGAAGTATTTTTCCGCCCGTGCCAGCCGGATGCCATCGAAAGCATCGGTGGCAGTAGACTCGACGACAATCTCATCCTATTCAGAGAACCTGAACGATGTCAGGTATGGTTACAACAAAGACGGGGATGGGCTGGCCACTATAAAAGTAATGACCTTGTTTTGTACCGAGACCCGCCAGCCCATCGCATTCATGCGCCAGCCTGGGAACATACCGGATGTCATAAGCATAACGAACACGGTGAGACAGTTGGACGCCTTTGGCATGGAGAAGCCTCTTGTGGTGCTGGATGGCGGTTTTTTCTCTGAGGGCAACATCCTGTCCCTGATGAAAGAAAATACGAAATTCCTCATGAGGGGGCAGCTGGATGGGAACTGGATTCTGCCAGAACTTGAAAAGGTTTTGGGCGGACTGCAACTCCCATCCCACATGTCCCCGGACCACCCGGGCATATATGGGATCACCACTGCCGTCATGCATGACTTCCACTGGATACGCCAGCGGAACAGGGGCATGGCGGCAAAGGGCGAAACAGTAACCGAAACGCACAGGGTCTATCTGTACTTTTTCCTGGACTGCAACAGGCAGCGTATAGACACAACAGCATTTCTACAACAGGTGCAGCTTGTGAAGGAACAGCTTGAGTCTGGGATTGAAGTAAGCCAGTTGAGCAGGGCGGAACAGAATATCGCAAAGAAATACCTTTCCATAAGAAACACGCGTGGTGGTATGAAAATCTCTGTCAGCGATGATGCGTGCCTTAGGGAAATGAAGTATTATGGGCAGTTCTGCCTTGTTTCAAACAACAGAATGGATACATTCGAAGCATTGGGCAACTACATGCTCCGTGAAAAAACAGAGGAGTGTTTCCGCATTGACAAGCAATATAATGATGCGACGCGAACCCGTTCAAAGGGGACATTTGCCCTGGAGGGGCGTCTTTTCTGCCAGTTTGTTGCCATGGGCTATGAGCAGTTCCTCTATGGCAGGATCCGGCATATGAAGTCGATACTTGCAATTAAGACAAAAGACCCGGCGCATGACACCTCCAAAAACCTAAAAGCAGAAAAGGCTTTGCTAAACTGGCTTAATAAAATGACCCTGGTCAAGATTCTTGACTGGTTTGATGCCAGGCAGGAAACGACAGTAGACACAAGATTTGGCAGAAAACGTTGGAAAACCGAGATAATTGAGCGTGATAAATTATTTCTTAAATATCTTGGTGTTACCAGAGACTGATATTTTAACGAGTAACTAAAACTCGGATTTTAGG
>CAJTGD010000117.1 GCA_910575475.1 Lachnospiraceae bacterium
AGATTTCTTTTTCGATTTGCTGATACACTTCGGTTTGATATGCGTTTTACTATGGCGCTGGTGTCATTTTCAAAAGGCCATGTCATAACCTGTCACCTCCTTATAATTCCCGTATCTGCTCTACCAGGGACTGCTTTTTTATCTGCCGGATCGCCAAATGTGAGAAAAGCATCTGCACGGCAAGCATCAATAGAAAAAAGCGAAACATTTCAAGTATCGGAAAATGATAGCTTACCTTTCCAAAAACACTCATTGCACTGAAAACTCTACAAAGAAGATACCCCACAAGAGTTCCGAAGGACACGGAAAGGAGCAGTACCCCCAATGTATAGAACATACCCTCGATCAGCAGCATTTTTGAAAGCTGTCTGCCGCTTAAACCTACCGCCTGCATAATGCCCAACTCCCGTTTCCGGGTCAGGATATTTGTGATCAGAGTGTTCAGCAGATTGAGCATGCCAAAAACCCCGATAAACATAACGAAAACATAGACCGGAATACGGTAATTTAACAGTTTTTCCCGATATGCGCTGGTCCACTCATTCAATGTACTGACATAGAGAGTGGAAGCCGGTGGAATGATTTTTTGAATTTCATCTTTTACCGTCTCCCATTTACTGTCATCCGTATCTACGATAAACTGATAATTGAGATTTTCCACAGGCACCATTTTTGACAGCATTTCCAAAGGAATAAATAACGTATCATATCCGCCGTATGGGATATTTCCATCCACAATTCCCATCACCTTTACTGTCCGTGTCTGGCCGCCGGCTTCAATCTGAAGTTCGTCTCCAACAGCCGCCTCCCATCCGAAGGTTTCTTCCCATTGGGGGCCGTTTTCGATCAGAATGCCATTGTTATCAAGAAGCTCCTGCGGATCTGCCGTACCATCAACCAGATATTGCTCCAGCATTTTCACGGAATCCGGAGTATATGCTTCTGAAACAATCGGTTCTATATCCCCTGTTGGCATATGAACATCCAGAACCGTTCCCTGATAGGTTTTGACTCCTTCTACGCCATCAATGCCCCGGATCGATTCTCTGAAATCTTCCGTGAGCAGGTTCGATTTTTGAAGTTCAGAATATTGTTCACTATGATGCGCCTGGGGTCCGTAATCACCCAATTCAAGGCGGATTTCTCCGTAAGGAAAACTTCTGCGCGCCATCTTGACAGGGTCAATGGAATTAAAATACGCGGAGCCTGCCATCAGCAGAATGCCGCATACCCCTAATGATAAAATCGTTAAAGCCGTTTTCTTTTTATTCCTTGCAAAATTAAGGAAAGCTAAATTTCCCGCTGATAAGGGACGATGCAGCCCTTGGGTGTGTTTGAATGTCACATCGTTATTCCCGGCCACATAACGGACTGCTTCAACCGGCGTAACATGAGCGGCAAGCCTGGCCGGTTTCATGACTGCGATCATAACGCAGAGATATATAAACAAAGCTGTAACCGCGGCAATCACGAGTACCATTGGAATATGGAAGCCCTCGGGAACAAGAACATATCCCGCCGCCGTACCGGCTGATATTCCAATCGGAATCCCTGCCGCGGAAAGGGAAAGGCCCTCCCGGAAGACGGTCCGTTTCACCTGTTTTCCTGTTGTTCCGATCGTCCGCAGCCTTCCGTATTCATTTGTTTTTCCGGCTATGGACACATAAAACAGGCTGTAAATCACAAGGACGGCAGCCAGCGCGACGATCAGGCTGACAGATGCGATTATGGTCATATATTGGCTGCTTCGCTGCTCAATCAGGGAAAACTGAACCACTACCGGCTAAAGCCGGTAGGTTCGGTTTGCTGCTGAAGCAGCCTAAAGTTGTCGCCACTTTACTTATTTCCCTTTTTACTTAACTTATCTCAAAGTTGTCCGTTTTTGTTTTCTCTTGTAA
>CAJTGD010000118.1 GCA_910575475.1 Lachnospiraceae bacterium
CCAATGTCATTTACTTAAGCAGAAAATCATCCAAAAACTACGTTTAGAAACAGAAATGAGGTCAACTTAGTATGAAGGCAATAGAAATTTTGAGAAAAACCATGCCAGGTAATTGATAAAACATGGAAAATGGCGGGTTATCTGTTTGAATTTTTGATTGCAGTTGACGGGAAGGCATGACGACAAGACCATCTCAACTCCTTTAAAAAAATAGTTGAAACAGCCTGGTAACAGGTGTATATTCATTACGAATGATTGCTTCTGTAATTAATTGCGGTAACAGAAGCTCATAGGGATCTTGAACCTTTTCTGTCGTGGGAAGGTTCTTCCCGGCCTGACTGCCTCTATATTGCTGGCAATGAGGCCCTCCACATCCATGACGCTTTTCCCGTCATGGATGCGGAGGAAACTTCTGCAGGTTTTCATGGCTTCCGAATAATTCACCTGATATTCGTATTTCCTCCCTTTTTGTTCCATTTCCACGTTGAAAGCGATTTCTGTACAGAAATTATACAGTATAGCCCTTGCCCATATTTCCTGCACGACATACGCGTATTTTTTGGAGTGCAGCGCTTTGAGACATAGTGGGTACTTGATGTCCCGGTAAGCGTTTTCCTCGTTCCAGCGCAGATGGTAAAGTTCCTTGAAGTCATCCATGTCAAATTCATGGTCCGGCAGGTTTGTGATCAGGTTCTCGTAGGAACCGGGGGTCAGTTCGAACCGGACGACCCGCAGGGAAATGTTGTATTCCCGCCTGACATCCGTGAGGTAATCCATCGGGACACTGCGGCATATATGGCGATATCTTTCCGGGAATTCCGGATGCGCCCTTTTCTTTTTTGACTGGGACCGGGAGAGGATTCGCTCCACATGCATGTCCAGTGCTTCCACCCCATCCAGGCTGCGCCCAAGGATGCCTTCGGTTTTTGTATCCGTGCAGCGGATGAGGAAATACTGTCGGTTTTCCATGACATGGGCAAAATTATTATATGACGCATAGCCCCGGTCACAAATATAGACAGCCGCGGGGCTGCCGGCTGGACGGGGGCCTGCGGTGTCTACCATCTGGCAGAAGGCGCTGTATTCATTGTGCTTGCGTCCAGGCTGGATGACGACATCGGTATAGCGTTTATCCAAGATGGAGTAGCAGGCGTTGATGTAAGCCTGATTATAGCCCCTAGGGGATGACTTGCTGGGTTCGTAAAAGGTGTCCGGATCATGGGGATCACGGAAAATATCCAACGCGGAGCCGTCACAGGCAATGAGCTGATATTTCCCATGAAAAAGGTTGGTTTTCAGATCCCTGTTAAAAGCCAGGAGCAGGCACCTTAGCGCCCCGTCCTTCAGTTTGCGGATCTGTTTATAAAAAGCAGCTTTGGAAGGCACGTCTGTGTTGCGGCCAAAATAGGTATAGAATTCCTCCCGGATGCATTCCCCTTCCAGGGTGAGGAACATGAGGAGGAGCTGCTTAAAGCCGAGCTTCCTGTTGCGGGTGAAATCCCTGCCTGGGTTTTTGGCGTATTTTTCTGGGTCTGCCGCGAGATCATCAATAGCGGCGAGCAGGATTGCTTTTACAGAATCAGAATACTTCATAGTGTGTACCTCCTTGGATTGAAAATAAAGTGTATGCCTCAAATCCAAGGGCCGCTTTCGTTTCCTCTAAAACTCATCCGAAACGAAAGCGGCCGCACATTTTACGTATTTTGTCAACTGTTAAATTATAAAAAAAGAATAAAAATTTGAGTTGCTGGTAGAAAAAGGAAAGATTTGCTTTTTAAGCAGAATTTTCCTTAAGTAAATGACATTGG
>CAJTGD010000119.1 GCA_910575475.1 Lachnospiraceae bacterium
CATAGCGCAGCTTATAGCTGCAATCAAACGTTTTAAGTCTATTCCAAACAAAAGGATCATCCTATTGCTGATGCATGTGCTATAATGCATTTACGGTATCTGTGTACCAATCATTCATCGGGAACTAAATTCCCCAGTAGCATTCACACGAAAGGATGATCCTATGAACACTATATTAGAACAATTTAAAGATAAAATCAATGGCACATTTGCATTTTTTGACAGAATGATCATCAAAGGTCATATCCGTCAGTTCTTCTCTGCCTCTGGCAAAGGGTTTTTCCTTTCGGAACAAAATGTTTTGCTGAAAGATTTTTCCGCCTATGCCAGCCAGGTGACCTCTGATCTTGTTGCCTATGTTGAAAAAATGGCTGAGGAAACGCACCGCCCCCTGCGGTATCTTACCTCCGCAAAAATCCCGAAGGAACAGACAGCCATGGGGATTTTAAAGGATGACCCGGTAGAAGAGGGATTAGTCTGTATTCTTTCTGTTGTCGAATACTGCCAGACACTTCAGCCCATTAAGAACAGGGATGGCAGGCTGGAGCTGCGCAGTGTCGACCGAAAATGCAAATACTACTACTTATATTACCTGGATAAGCATTTTGGCTTCATGCATGTGAAACTGCAGACATGGTTTCCGTTCCTTATCCAGGTCTACATCAATGGACGTGAAATGATGAAGCATGTTTTCGATGAAAACGGGATCACGTACAAGATGTATGATAATTCTTTTTACGAGATCAGTGACATTGCGAAAGCACAGGAGCTTGCAGACAAGTTTGATTCCAAATCCCTCTGCCGCCAGCTTGATCTCTTTGCACATAAAGTGAACCCTTATCTTGATACCATCGAAAAAACATTCCACCAGGGTTATTACTGGTGTGTAGATCAATGCGAGTTCGCAACCGATGTCATGTTTAAAAGCCGTGAGGCTCTGGAGGATATCTATCCATCCCTGGTTGGGCACGCATTCTACGACTTCAAATGCACCGATGTTTTTTCCTTTCTCGGGCGTAAACTTGACCCCAGGTTTCAGGGAGAAGCAGTCTCCGATTACCGTAAACGTCCGGCTGGCTGGAGGATAAAATTCAAAATGAAGTCAAACAGTATCAAGATGTATGATAAATTCAGCTGCCTGCGTGTGGAAATGACAATCAATGACCCAAGGGAATTTAAGGTTTATAAGGATGTCCGCCATCAGGACGGGACGGTCTCCAAACGCTGGGTTCCCATGGGGAAAGCCATTTCCAACCTGTACCGGTATGCTGAAGTGTCAAAAGCTGCAAACAGAAGATTTTTGGATTCCCTGCGGAACATCGTCCCGGCAGGCAGCATTGAACGGGAGATCAATGAAGTTTGTGGGAAAAAGACTGTCCGCGGGAAAACCGTCACCGGTTACAATGTCTGGTCGAAAGAAACCATGCAGTTGTTTGAGACAATTTCGGATGGGAAATATCTCATCCGCGGCTTTACAAATAAGGATATACGGGCCATTCTGTACCCCAAAATCCATACTGAAAAGAAGGTGCGTGGAAAAATGAGCCGCACACTGTCCAAACTCCGTGCGCATGGCTTGATACGGAAAATCCCCCATTCCCGAAAATATCTTGTGACAGATAAGGGACGCCGCATCATGGGAGCATTGATTGAAACGAAACGGAAACTATACCCAGATTTAGCAGCTTCTTAACAGCCACCTGAAATAAAAGCTTTGAAAAGCCTGCCTTTTTGACAGGCCGAATACTTGTACCTAAATTTATCTTTTGATGTTTTTTATTGATGTTCTGTTAAGTGAATATCATA
>CAJTGD010000120.1 GCA_910575475.1 Lachnospiraceae bacterium
CCCTCAAGACAATCTGATAACAGCATAAAGCCCTTTATTTATGGGATTTTCTTCCATTTTTATCTTGCAATTTATCTATGATGTGATACTATGTAGATAGAATATTTTTTATTTCTCTCTACAGAAAGGAACATATCATGTATATAGCATACAGCATTAAGAAAGGAATGGAATATGCCACGCTCACATCCTCCGTCAGGGATGGTGAAAAGATCCGAAAGGGCAAGTCTGTCAACTTGGGGCGGGTTCTCGACAAAGAGCGAGGTATCTTCCGTAGCAGGGAGCGGGGGGTTTATACCTATAACCTTGAAACTGACCAGTATGGTGTGGCTCCTGCCGATTTCGTTGAACCCGCAAAACGCAGGAAAGGAAAATATATAAAGGACGGGCGGAAAAAACGGTCCCTGCTTGTGTTGCAGTTTGGTGATATCTTTTTTTATGACTGTTTTGTCCGCAGGATTGGAATCCTTGAAGCGGTAGATGCCATTGGATATGCCAACAAAGACACCCTTCATGCACTCTTATGCTATTATGTGACATCGTCGGAACCGAACTGCCGCGCTGAATTCTGGCATGAGATCAGTTATGCCAAGGTACTCTATCCAATGGCAACCCTGGCTTCCCAACGGATCAGCAATGCGCTGGCAGAAATAGGGCTTGAAGAAAACAGGCGGCTTTTCTACCATAAATACATAGAATTCGTTACTGGCTGTAGGATGGGTGACACAAAAGCCCATTTCGGAATGATCCCTGAAGGCTGGACGGGGGATGGTGTCCTGATCGACAGTTCCGGCCTGCCGAATTGTGCCAGAATACCCGTGACCGCAGTCAGTAACCATAACGGTATCATCAGCAACGAAGTGAGAGTCATATATGTGGTGCACCAACGGACCGGACTGCCATTGTTTATGCGGTATGTCCCGGGTAATGTAGTCGATGCCACTACGATCAAGCGGACTCTGTTAGAACTGAAAGGATTGGGCATCGATGTCAAATTTGCCCTTTTGGATGCCGGTTACTACAATGGAAAAAACGCAGATGCGTTATATGATGCAAAGGTTTCTTTCGTAACCCGGACCCATAGTAACAATAAAGTTTTTACAGATGCAGTAAAAATACACCGTGCCGGACTGGAGGCAAAGGAAAACCTCGTCTGCCATAACGGAGGATTGTACTATATGAAACAGATTGATGTTATGCTTGGCACCAAATCCGACAGGAAAGCATATGGTTATCTGTGCCTTGACCTCACAACACAGTCAAAGGAACTTCGGAAGGTTGCAGCCAAAGCTGAGGATGGGAATGAATCCCCCAATGAGATCTACGGGCAAATGCAGGAAGCAGGCCTATTTATGTTAGTCTCGTCAAGGGCAGTCGCAAAGGAGCGCATCCTGTCGCTGTATTATACGAGGAATCAGGTAGAGGAAATCTTTCGCATCGGAAAAGGGGAAGGGAAAATGCTCCCGCTTGATATCCACCATGAGGATACCTTGCGAGGGCATCTCATGATGACTCTCCTGTCAACGGCAGTCCTGAAAATACTGCAGGACCGGCTGCTAAATACAAAACTCTCCCCATCCGAGGTATTTTCTGTCCTCAGCCACCAAGGGGCACTTGTATACCCAAACTCATTGATTACAAGTGAGCCAGTGAAAAAAATGAATGATATATATAAACATTTTAAAATCAAATGCCCTGAAGAAATACCATATACTCCAACCGAGGATGAGTGCGCCAGGATGTAGAGAGAATTAAGTAGCGGGAACTACGG
>CAJTGD010000121.1 GCA_910575475.1 Lachnospiraceae bacterium
AGCCAAAAACTGGCGCACTTAAACAAGCTATTAGATAATAGCCTTTTGAAACAGAGTTGATATATTGAAAAATGCTATGAGACTAACAGGGGTTCTTCTATGATTCCCTCAGCAATTAATAGCTTCATAGCTTGCTTGATAGCCTTCTCTTTTTGTTTTTCTTTAAGAGGTTCAGGCATATCAATCTTGTAAAGATCGGAGGGATTCCACGCTTCGCCTGTAGACAGCATATGATAGGCAGCAGTGAGGATCATCCGGGCGATTGCAATAATGGCACGCTTTTTTCCACGACGTTTCATGATGCGCTCATATTTGGCTTTGTAGTAAGGGGACTTGCCAGATTTCACGGCTGCATGGGCAACTTGCACCAATGCAGGTTTGAGGTAGACACCGGCACGTGTGATCCGGACAGATTTCTTCTTACCGGCAGACTCATTATTACCAGGAGTCAGACCCGCCCAGCAACATAAACGCTTGGAATTAGAAAACTGTGTCATATCTGTACCAATCTCAGAGAGAATCGTGACCGCACTATTGCGGTCTACCCCGGGGATGGTACCTAGCAGCTTGACAGCATTATCATAAGGTTCGACCAACAAATCAATCATTGAGTCTATATCTGCAATGGTAGATGTGATATAATCCATGTGTGCGTGTATGAGACGCATACGAGATTTCTGGGAATCAGTCATCTGATACCCTTCGATGGACTCAATGACACTTTCGGACTTCTTCTTGAGTGAGCGAAGCAGTCTGGAGCATATTTCTTCGTGGTTGATGGAATTGTCGGACTGTTCAAGGAGGTAATCGATTACGGAGGTGGCTGATTTCCCAAAGATATCGGAAACAACCGAATCTAACGCGACATTACAAACCGTAAGCGCATTCTGAAATCGATTCTTCTCGCTGGTTCTGCAGGAGGTCAGTTTATACCGGTATCGCGTAAACTCCCTGAGAATACGGATCTCTTTACAGGGTATATAACTTCCCGGAACAAGCCCCAGTCTGAACAGATCCCCGATCCATTTGGAATCCTTGGTATCGTCCTTGTTCCCTTTGACAGCTTTTACCCATTTGGGATTAGCGATGGTGACGTTGATTTGGTCTTCCAAAAGGTTGAACACAGGGATCCAGTATTTTCCGGTGGATTCCATACAAATGTCACGACAGGAATTGTCCAACAGCCATTTTTTAAACTCAAGAATGGAATTGTTGAAGGTGGAGAAGCGCTTCTTCTGATACGAAGGCTGAACTCCGGAAGTGGTTTTGATGATTGTGGCAACGAGAAAAGATTTGTGAACATCGACGCCACAGCAGGTTTGATAAACAACTTTCATAGTCAAAGCTCCTTTCTGAAAAATAGAGAGAAGCCATTGACTGTTCCACCACACATTTAACAAGAGTTAAAACAATTCTTAGTGTACGGTCTGAAAGAGCCACTTATTTGTGCTTGAAAGGTGGAACTTACACTGATTATTATGCTGTCTAAAACGAGAGGGTTTTTACGACTCACCTCCCCGTGCTCTGTAGTATAGCTTCTCGCTTTTATTATAGAGACAATGTAGAGGGTAGTCGATACCTTTCATTACTATTTGTGCCGCCAACTGAAAGGCGGCGGAATGGAGATTATTATG
>CAJTGD010000122.1 GCA_910575475.1 Lachnospiraceae bacterium
GGGTGTAGATAAAAATTCTGAGTTATCGCTTTTCTCTTGACATCTGTCATGTAGTAATGTTAATATAGCCATATGAATGAGGTGGTTATAATGCCAGACCAAGAAAAACGCAGTATTGATGAAATAATGGAAGATCTCCAACGCATCAATCAAGAGTTTAGAGAAAGGGTCCGGGATGGCTTTAAAAATCCTGACGATTTTATAAAACTTAGTGAAATCGAGAAAATGGGCAGAGAGCTGTCTTTAAATACTCAGAAATTATATTTGGAAGAAACAACTTCATTGCTTAATGATATTGATGAAAGTTTGCTTATTCGTAAAAAAAAACAGAGTACAAAGAAAAAGGGATAAATCTTACCCCTTCACAACTCGAAGCCCGAAATATCACAACGATCAATGGAGTAGTCAGCATTTTCCGCCGGAGACTACGCCCTGTAAACAAAGAGAGCAAAGCACTTTTATTAAAGACGGAAGGCGTAAAAAGCATCGCTCCGCTGGATTGTTTTTTAGGTATTGACAAACTGCCTTTTAAAATGACAGCAGCAGCCATGCTCGAATGCGCTTACTGGGCACAGGATCAAGTATCTTTCCAGCGTGCGGAAGAAAAGATAAAAAGAACACTACACATTTCCATTGATGACGACACGATCCGCAAAGCTGCCGGTTATATTGGCAAAGCAGTTTTCGAGGAGGACTGCCGCAAAGCAGATGAGGCATGGACAGAGTTCTGTAAAAGGCCTCTGGTTTCAGAGCCGAAAAAAAAAAGGGTGTACTTTATATAGAAACAGATGGCAGTTCGGTAAATACAAGGATCCAGGACGAAAACGGGTCGACCTGGCGTGAGAACAAACTTGCGATCTTTTTTTCTACTGACCACGTATATAAGTGGAAAAATAAGAAGGGAGAGATCTGCCGGAAGATCGAAAAGAAAGAATACGTAAGTTATCTGGGTTCTGTTTCAGAATTTAAGAAGCATGTATTGGCCGGTGCAATCCGTAATGGATATGGGAGATATGAAAAAGTCGTGCTGTTAAGTGATGGCGCGGGATGGATTGCAAATATGAAGGATGAACTTTTTGGAGAGGATGTCCTCCAAATCCTGGATTTTTTTCATTTGAGCGAAAATGTTTACTCATACGGGAAAGCAAAATTTAAAATGAATGAATCACAATATATACCATGGGCTGATGAAAAATGCAAAAAACTCAGAGATGGAAAATGGAAAGAAGTCCTCGGCGAACTGGATCCGGAAGAAACTTATAAAAATACTGTTAATCTATATCATTATATAAACTCGAACAAGGAGCATATTGATTACCCACAGTATTCAGCGATGGGATTGTTTATTGGCAGTGGGGCTATCGAAAGCAGCAATAAGATAATCGTACAGAGGCGATTCAAACAAGCTGGAATGAGATGGGGGGTATCAACTGCACAATATTTAATGACCCTTGTTTCCAAATGGGAAAGCGAACTTTGGGAGTCGGATGTTGTAAATAGAACCTATAAAATATTGAATTAATTTAAGCACCTGTGTATGCAGGTGCTTAAATTGTCAGATAATTACTCAGAAATTTTATCTACACCC
>CAJTGD010000123.1 GCA_910575475.1 Lachnospiraceae bacterium
CCTTCGCATAATAACCCATCCATTCTTTAGTGATAGAATTATTATGTACCGACAACAATAAAAAAGCAACATTTATTCATTATTATTTACGCAACGCTGTACTAGGTTTCTTCGGAAGAACAGATCCAGGCATATCTGACGGAGGAGCGCAGAGAGTGGATCAAGGGCGTGGGGGATGCCGTCGTGAATGCGGAGCTGTTCACTTCGGAAGATCTTTCCATGGTGACCTTTGAAGAATTTCAGGCATTCTGCGGAAATTATGGGCTGGATGCCTATGCGGAGGCAGAAAAAACAGATCGGGAGTTCTATCTGAAAATGCAGATTGCGGACTACCTTCTCAATAACAATGACAGGCATGAGCAGAACTGGGGATTTTTTATGGAAAATGCCACCGGAAAGCTGACAGGCTTTTGTCCGCTGTTCGACCATGACCATGCGTTTTCCAGGTATGCGAATGTGCTGTCCCAGACCAGGAGGAAAGCGATCACGCTCTATGAAGCCGCGGCAGAGGCGCAAAAGGAGCTGGGAATGGAACTTAGGAGTCTGGAGGAAATGAAGCGGCCCCGATTTTTAAGCGAGGAGCAATGGGAGGGCGTTCTGGAGAGGAAGCGCTGCCTCGATCCATAAAAAAGAAAGGCAAACCCCATGATCACGAATGAAGCAATCAATCAGGCAATCGACTATATATTGGAGCATATCGAAGAGGACGTGACATTGGACGCTGTGGCAAAATACTGCCATTTTTCGAAATATTATTTCAGCCGCCTTTTCAAGGCGCAGACCGGGGAAAGCGTCTACGCCTTTATCAAACAGGTCCGGCTGGAGCAGAGCGCGTTCCGTTTAAAGACAGAGCAGGAGCGCAGGATCACGGAGATCGGGGCGGATTACGGGTACAGCTCATCCAATTACAGCTCCGCGTTCCGGCAGCATTACCGCATGGCCCCGGCTGATTTCCGAAGGAAATGCCGCAGATATTCCATGGAGCATCCCTTTTTTCATCAGGAGAAATGGCATGTGGATAGCTTTGAGGAATGCAATGCCAGGATCACGGCGGAAACGCTCCCGGACTATGATGTGATCTATGAAAGAAGGATTGGCAATTACAGGCAGCTTTCCGGAGACTGGAATGAGTTTATCCGGAAGTATCAGGACTATATCCGGCCGGATACGAAATTTTTGGAACGGACTCATGATGACCCCGGAGTAACGTCCCGGGAACAGTGCCTCTATGATATCTGCATGAGTGTCCCCGGCGACTGTCCGCTGGAAAATACGATGCGGATCGAGGGCGTAAGCTCTTTGGACCACCGCAGGCGGGAAGAATTTCCCGCCATTTCTATTATACAGGAGAAACACAAATGAAAAGTTAAGCATATTTATTGATGATCACATGCTCTTGAATTTCATAAATAAGGCAAGATTTCAGAAGTATATAATTTTCTTCCTCCTACTACAATATATTTATGGTTAATATCCCTTACAGCCAGTAAGGAATTACCCATCTTGTTGCTTAAGCTGTTAGAATGTAGAGAGCAATCGGTATATCGGATTCCTCCTTGGACT
>CAJTGD010000124.1 GCA_910575475.1 Lachnospiraceae bacterium
AAGCCTGCAAATAAAAAGTCAATAGAAAATTGAATATTTTTTGAAAAAGTTTTATGTAGGAAAGATGCGTACAACAACCAGACCACCGTAGAACGCTGGTTTTGTGAATGGTATGATTATGTAACTCTGTTATTGTGGAAGTGAAGCCAAATATTCTTTAACTCTACCGTAGTAAATGCGGAGAAACTTATTGGCCCCGGCAGTCATGTAGACATAGTAAGGTTTCCCTTGCGCTCGTTTCTTATCCATGAATAAGTACACGGGGTCGTCCTGAGGCTTTGTCTTAATCAGGACATCCATGATCTGGAACAAGGTCTTGCGAAGCACGGGAGAACCATGTTTCGATGCATGGACGCTTTTCTGGGAGTAATCGCCTGATTCATTGACGCCAGGATCGACACCGGCAAATGCTGTAATCGCATTCCTATGGGTAAAACGTGCAACATCTCCGATTTCAGCCATCAATTGAGGACCGAGAGACGGTCCAACGCCTTTCATGGCCATGACGACGGAATATTCTGGCAGTGTGGCGGCTGTTTCGTTCATGAGGGTGCGGAGCTGTTCGACGGTCTTGGAAACAGCATATAATTGTTCAGTTGCCCGCTTGAGGATTTGTTTGGTAAAGTCATCTTTTGGAAGTACAGGAACCAGTTCCTTGGCTGTTCCATGGATTTCTTCAGCTTTTGCCCTGCTGAAGTTGTACTTCTTGCGGCGGCACCATTTCTGANTGGCTGCCATCTTCACGGGCGGGGCTGTCAAAGTAGGTGTTCGCTCCTGGATATGACTGGTCAAGGAGAGCGATCAGGTTATTTTTCATGGCAGTCTTATGCTTCATGTAGAAATCAAACTGTCGGTTCATGGTCTTTAATTGATTGCGTATTTCATCCATAAGACCATATTGTTTTAGTTTTTCCCATCTGTCAAGAGTGTATCGCGCAATTTTGAGGGAATCAGCTTTGTCCGACTTCACTTTACGGAGGGAGCTGTCTCCATCCTGGTAGTCGTGTATCAGCTGGGGATTAATGGTGCTTACAAAGAGCCCGGCTGCCACAAGCTCACGAGCAATGGGTTCATGGTATCGGCCGGTACATTCCATAACGATACGGGATTCTCCATCAAGAGAATGAATCCGATCAATCAGTGACTGGACATCACCGGACAGATGAGAGATTTCAAAAGGTTTAGCCACGACTTCCCCGCCAGGGCGGAGGATGGACACCATGCTTTTTCGTTTGGAAACATCAATACCGACTGCGTTCATATTCATAATTGTGTCACTCCTATCTTTGGTATGCAATGGTAGGCACCAGTTTTACTCATTGCCTATTCAATCTACTGTGGTGTGACGCGGACGCACCTTAAAGGTGGTTCAACCTGCATAAAACGAATGCTGCGAATGAGGAGCTGGTTATCAGACTTATTTACGGACGCGAAGTCCAAGGAGGAATCCGATATACCGATTGCTCTCTACATTCTAACAGCTTAAGCAACAAGATGGGTAATTCCTTACTGGCTGTAAGGGATATTAACCATAAATATATTGTAGTAGGA
>CAJTGD010000125.1 GCA_910575475.1 Lachnospiraceae bacterium
AGTGGAAGAGAAAAAGGAATAAAAATCCTGTATTTTCAAGGACTTTGAAACCGATAAAGTCAAAATCAGGCGTTAACGAGTGTCCATTACACGGATTTTAGGTTATATTGCTGCTCATCAATTCCGCCTGTTTAATCACAATATCAACAGCACCCCTGGCTTTCTCCGGCGGATATTTATATTTCCTCAAAAGATGCTTCACCTGTGTCCTCATATAAGCACGGGCGGACTCCTTTTTATCCCAGTCAACTGTCCGGCTCCTACGGATTAATTCCGTCAATTCCTGTGCTATTTCAATCAAAACCTTATCCTGCATCTTTCTAAGAACCTCAGGATCTGCAATCAGCGCATCATAAAAAGCCAGTTCTTCTGTAGTTAACCCTTTTTCATCTCCAGCCTTATAAGCCTCTGTCATTTCTTTTGACAGATTCAGTAATTCCTCAATCACCTCTGCGCTGGTAATTAACCTGTTATTATACATCTTTAATAGTTTCTGCATCTTCTCTGAAAAAAGCTGTGACTTCACAACCCCGGTTCTTGCAAATACACGGATATTATCCTCCAATAGTTTTCGCAGCATCTCTGCAGCAATATTCTTGTGCTTCATCCTGCGGATCTTCTCCATATATTCCTCCGATAAAATCGAAATCTCCGGATTCTTTTTCCCCGCCTCCGCAAAAATATTATAAACGCCATCCTGCTCAATCGCCTGCTCCAACAACTTCATAATCCTTGCATTTATCTCATTGGTCGTAATCCCCATCCGTCCAGCGGTCTTACAGATTCCAGCCTTTACACATTTAAAAAACTCAATTTCCTGCTTTAGCTTGATATCAAGTATACTCCGGCAAAGCGTTTCCGCCTGACTAAGCGCCGTAGCCTCACGCATAAAACTTTTCTGTTCATCCGCTTCCATCCCAAGGGCAAAATTAACACCATTTGCTATCACTGCAAGGCGCACTGAATCGTCCTGTCCAAAAAAATCAGAATAATCAAATCCATAAAACATATCCCGCATGATTTCCAGCTTCTCCAATGCTATGGATAATGCCTGCCCTAAATCCGGAATCTTATCCTGGTCACGTTTGGTATACTGGCTTAACGCACTCTTCAATTCTGCCGCCATACCTATGTAATCAACAATCAGGCCTGCCTCTTTATCCTTATACACACGGTTAACACGGGCGATTGCCTGCATTAGATTGTGCCCCTTCATCGGCTTGTCAATATACATGGTGGCCATAGATGGGACATCGAAACCCGTCAGCCACATATCCACTACGATTGCAATTTTAAACTCACTAGTACAGCATTGCTTAAATATCAGTGATTAAATTGCTAATGGTATCCCAGCATATGTCCACTTAAATGGGTGTGCTGTAAGATTGTACTGTTCAATAAAGCGCAAGATGCTTGCTTC
>CAJTGD010000126.1 GCA_910575475.1 Lachnospiraceae bacterium
TGGAGAATTATTATGCAGAGTATAATACGACACAATCACAGCGAAATGAATGAATTCAGCGGTTTACTCCGCATAATAATTTACTCCGCATTAGACTGTTTATGTGGATAACCACATAAACAATCAATCAGGATATAGTCATAATCCTTTTTCAGCTCGCTCAGATAGGATTTCATGGTGAACTCCCGGCTCATGGCGTTTACAAGCGTGATTTCCATGCCTGACAGCTCGATATTCGCCGGAATCAGGTCTACGCCCTCGTCATGGTGTAAAATCCCCTCGCCCGCTTCAAACGGCTCGTCACGGATAATCTTCTCCATCTGCGTTGAGAGCGTAACCGGAAGGCTGTCCTGATCCGCCCAACCCAAAGAGGTTGTCAAATCCCCCTGCGGATCGGCGTCCACAAGCAGCACTTTCTTCCCCTCGTTTGCAAGCCCTACCCCTAAGTTGACGGCAGTCGTGGTCTTTCCCGTCCCGCCTTTCTGGTTTGCAAGGGCAATTACCTTACATTTAGACATCACGGTTTACCTCCTTTCCTGAAAAATTTAATAGCCACCCTGCATAAGACAGAATGGCTATGTATGGGTTTTGGGCAATAAAAAAACCGACTGATTCTCGTTTTGAAAATCAATCGGTCTAGCAGATACTTAACTTTTATACATTCAATATTTCCTTTTTCTTTATTGTCGGCAACATTGAATTTAATACAATTTCCCTATTTTCTTTTAAGTACATATTTGCTACATTCACTATATCATTATTAGGAACAATATATTCACTGGTATTCCACATCACTTTACCCGCTGCACTTATATCAAACACAACGAATCTATACTGATTAACCCCACATTTTAACGCCAAATCTACAATAATTTTTCTCTTGCTTTCTTCTGGAGGAAACGAGATTTCTACTAAAGATTTTTTTAATGAAATTTCATAATCTAATATCGTAACCATACCAATGTATGTACTATCTGTAATATGATGCAATATCATTTTTTTCATTGTCTCTCCTCCTTTCCAATTATATAATATGTCTGTTGGCATTAAAAGAGCATGTAATATTTATCTACCACTTCTAATCCATCCATTATTAAATCCCTTGCATATGCACAATCAGTGATTACAGCCGTATCCTCGTCGCTTGCAGACCAGTGGGAATATGGATGACGGACACTATTGTATTGGGTATAAAGCTTGTTTAAATAGTCTATCTGCTTTGCATTTAGCTTTCCCGTTTCTTTACTATTACATTCATACAAGCCAACACTATTTTTGGAAAAGTATGAATGCTTCTAGCGGTTTGTGACGTAGAAAAGGGTATAAAAAACAAACCTTCCGAAATTCTGTTTTTTACAGACAGACTTGGAAGATCAC
>CAJTGD010000127.1 GCA_910575475.1 Lachnospiraceae bacterium
GCTTAAATATCAGTGATTAAATTGCTAATGGTATCCCAGCATATGTCCACTTAAATGGGTGTGCTGTAAGATTGTACTGTTCAATAAAGCGCAAGATGCTTGCTTCCAGTTCTTCTATTGACAGATAGCTTTTCCGCTTCAGCAGCTTTCGGTTAATGATGCCAAACCATATCTCAATCTGGTTCATCCAGGAACTGTGTTTCGGAGTATACACAAAGCGGATCCGGTGGGAAGGGTCATGCAGGAAATCTGCCCGGCTTTTCATACTTTTGAGGATCCCTGTCTTTCCTTTTTTGCCCAGTTCCACACCAGGGACACAGGCCTCTGCCACAAAGCGGACAAGGGCTTCCGACTTATGGGTGTTCAGGCCATCACATATAAATGTCCATGGAGCCTGCGGGTCTGTTTCTGTCAATGCTTTTACAGCTTCCACAAAATCCTCTTCTGTGCGTGTGGAGTTTAGATATGGCATTTCCATACGGCCCGTTGCAACATCAAAGAACCCGATGAGACTGGTCGTGCCATGGCGGATATACTCAAACTCCATTTTGGCGCACTGGCCGGGTAATGGGAGCTTATTAGGATATTTATGTTCCAACGCCTGTACCCCCGTCATTTCATCCGTGGAAACAACGTGTGCACCTTCCCGGTTTTGTTCCGGGGCGCTCTGGTACAGGCCGCAGATTTCGTTTACTTTACACGCAAAAGATTCCGGGGATTCCGTCCTTTCCGAAGAATGGAGCCAATAACGGATTTTGTGGGGATGTAAATCTACCTCATTTTTAAAAAACGGCTGACAGATTTCTCAGAAATCTGTTCAGCGATCCCCTGCTTTTTAATTTCTGCCACTAACAGCGGAAGGCTCCACTGGCTTACTTCGTACCCAAAATCATTTGGGTTACTGCATGCAAGGTCGATGATCCGCATAATCTGATCTGGCGTAAAAACAGACGGGGCACCGGGACGCTTTTTATCGGACAGGACTGCCCGTATCTCATCTTCGAGCTTTTCCGGATCGTCCATTTCAATCTTCCGCAAGGCAGGGAGCGCCGCGAGGAATCGGCTGCGCCAGGTGGCAACATTATTATAATGAAGTCCGACCTGTGATGCAATATTCTGGTTGAGTTCCCCCTGTGACGCAAGCAGGACAATGCCGGCTCTTTTGACCAGTCCAGACGGAAGGGAGCGGCTTTTTGAAAAAGCAGATAAGATGCTTTTCATGGCATCAGATAAAACCGGGATAGTATCAATTGTTTTCCTTCGCATAATAACCCATCCATTCTTTAGTGATAGAATTATTATGTACCGACAACAATAAAAAAGCAACATTTATTCATTATTATTTACGCAACGCTGTACTAG
>CAJTGD010000128.1 GCA_910575475.1 Lachnospiraceae bacterium
ACTCAAACTTCCCACATCAAAAATGGGATTCGCACATTGAAAAATCAATACTTTAGCCTATAAAATATTTTCAGGCCGCTATTTCTTTCCGTTCCAAAGCCTCCTGCATATATTGGGGAAGACGCTGAATAAAACTGGCGGTGAATTCTTCCAGCTGGGCTTCAGTGATGTGGAAATATTCCATAACCGCATCCATCAATGCATCTATGATTATGCACATGGAGCGGCTGAATGTGATGTCTTCCATCTCATCCAGCAGGCAGAAACACAGTTCACAGATTGTCTTATCGTCCTCGTTTTCACGCTGCGCTACTGACAGCATCATGTAACGGGAAAAGACGATAGCAACATGGGCATTCATGGCATCATAAGAGATACCCCGGTACTCTTTTACAAGGTTCAGGTAAGATTTGCATGCCTTGAAGAAGACCTCTATGTCCCAGCGTTTCCCATAAACGCGGATGATTTCTTCTTCGGAAAGCCCTGTATCCGTGCTTACGATTACCAGCCAGTCTTTCCGTTTGCTTTTATTGCGGACATACACAAATTTTGCCGGGATGCTTTCTCCATCTTTTTCAACCGTCACAGGTACAGAAAGAAGGTAACGGGAGCGGCCCCTGCGTTTTTTGTTCCGGCTGTAGATTTCTTTTACATTGAGTTTTTCACCATTATACAGGTATTTCGTTTTGCTTTTCTTGACCATGGCAATCGTATCAAGGTGTTCCTGGTTTTTCAGTGCAATCATGGTCTTCGGTGCGGAAAACCAGCTGTCAAACAGGACATATCTGGCAGTGATGCCTGCACACCGGGCGGAATGGATCAGTTCCACCATAACATCTGTAGCTTTGCGGCGCGCCTGCAGGCGTCTCCTTCCAGCAAGGGAGCGTCCGTCACAGGCATTCCCTTCACAAAGAAGATTCTTATCTTCCGCAGCAGAAAGCAGGCAGTGGTTGACCGGCACAAAGGAGTTCCCGTCCGACCAGCCAAGGGTGAGCATCCGGAATCCGGCGCGGTATTTCATGGAGCAGTGGTCGAAGACCCTTGCGAGCAGTTCCGTTTTTTTGGAGCGGGAGCGGTCAAACAGGCTGTCATCAACAATGAAGACATCCTTGCGCTTTTCGTCCGTCAGGGGTTTCATGAAGCCGTTGATGATGTCTGCAGAAAGCAGTGTTGTGAAACGCTGCCAGTTGGTCCGGGCGTTATTGAGGAAACGATAGATGGTGTTTTTGGAGAATCCTTCTCTAAATGTACCTGTTTTCATCTGCATATAGAAACTCCTGTCGGAAAACATCATACAGAACAGGAAGCGGAAGACATCCATTACAGGGATACCTTTTTCTTTTCCGGCATTAC
>CAJTGD010000129.1 GCA_910575475.1 Lachnospiraceae bacterium
ACGTTGGAAAACCGAGATAATTGAGCGTGATAAATTATTTCTTAAATATCTTGGTGTTACCAGAGACTGATATTTTAACGAGTAACTAAAACTCGGATTTTAGGATTTATGACACAATGCAATATGTCAAATGTGATGTATCAACAATATGTATAGGTCTTGCCGCAAGTTTTGGAGCCTTTTTATTGGCAGGAGGTACAAAGGGAAAACGTCTTGCTTTGCCTAATGCAGAAATTATGATACATCAACCTGCCATTCATGGAAATGGAATTCAGGGACAGGCAACCGATATAAAAATTACATCTGACCATATACAAAAAAGTAAAAAACGATTAAACACCATTTTATCAGAAAATACAGGAAAAAGTATTGATGAAGTTGCTATTGCAACCGAACGTGATAATTATATGACAGCAAAAGAAGCAATGGATTTTGGCCTGATTGATAAAATAGTAAAGAAGCGTTGATTTTGCTCGTATCGCTGCTTGAAAAGAAGTGGCTCAATTTTCATTTGCATGGGAGAACAAATACCTTATCAAAGAGCCAGATATACAGATGCAGAGCCAACAAACTTGTGAGAGATTACAGTTTGTTGGCTATTTTTATGCAATTTATTGCAATGAAAATGCGACTGTGGATTAGCATCCAACCGTACAGGTGGAATTTTTTCTATTCCTTGACCACATTTTGACTTTTGGTTTTTATAATGAAAGTCGAATCAAAAACAAGTAGGAGGATGGACGATGCGAAAGCGATTCTTATCATTAGCTATGATTCTTGTTTTGCCTTTTGCTGTGGCGGCCTGTGGAAATTATACTTTATCGGACAGCGAAAACTGTCCGACCGCCCGTAAGGGCATGAATTCAGGGGCACCCGAAGGGTATAACATTGCGGACGAGAATGCCCCGCCGCAAAACGTAGAAGAAGACCCATTCGCCGGGGCGCAGGAGGACGGAGATTTAGGGTTTCTCAGCCATGGGGAAGTCGATCCCGCCAGAGCGGATGACCAGAGTGTTTTGCCTTATGAGTATCATGGCGGAGAATTTGTCCTTGACTATCAGTTTTCATCAGAGGGGAAATTGGACAGCATTGGCTTCCTGCTTTTTTTGGACGGAAAGCCGCAAGCCTACAAGGTGAACGATACGGGGGCGGAATACGAGTATCTCCACTGCTTCCGGACATTAGAAAAGCATGAAGAGAAATTTTCCTTTGTGTTCACACCCAATGTCATTTACTTAAGGAAAATTCTGCTTAAAAAGCAAATCTTTCCTTTTTCTACCAGCAACTCAAATTTTTATTCTTTTTTTATAATTTAACAGTTG
>CAJTGD010000130.1 GCA_910575475.1 Lachnospiraceae bacterium
CCGCCGAGCGAAAGAGAAAGTATTGTTAAAATGGATTTTGCCTTTTGTCTGGACAGATTCATTTTCGCCAGTGAAGCAGGTGTTATTTTACGGTGCAGCACAGAACTTTCTTTCATCTTCCCTTTATAATCGGAATATCGCAATGCTTCCACCGGAGATACTGCCGCAGCTCTTTTTACAGGAGTATGAATGGCAATCATCACAATCATAAAAGCAAAAAGTCCAACTCCAGCCGTCACACAGAAAGCAGTCAGCCAATACCAGCCAGCGGGAACCAGAAAATAGCCGATCACATTTCCAATCACCAAACCGACCGGGATACCAATGGCAGCAAGTAATTTTCCCTCGCGGTAAACCATCTTTTTGATCTGCCGTTTTGTTGTTCCGATCGTGCGAAGCTGTCCATAGTTACGGATATTGCCTGCTACGGAAATATAAAAAATCGAATAGATCACAATACCAGAGCCAATGAACGTTATAAAACCGATCAGAAAATAAAACAGCATGTCACTTCCGCGGTTTTCGTCTCTCAGGTTAAAATAGGTGGAACGGACAATCACATGATCATCGGAAATTTCTAATTGCGATGCCAGCGTGTCTGCATAGCCCGCGGCTTCTTCCTCGCTCATGTTTTGAGCGTCTTTCAGCCCGATGTAATAATCAATCCCCCCATTGCCGTACTGCTGTCTTACGAATTTTTTCGATATAATGGCTGTATAGCGTCCAATATCGCCAGTTTTCACATCTAAGATTCCAGTCAATTTGAAGTCGTGGATCGTTCCGTCCGAAAAGGGGATTCGGATTGTCTGCCCTAATTCATTGGAATACCCCAAACTGTTCAAAAAAGCTTCCTGTACTGCAATTTCATCTTCCGAAGCCGGTAAATCTCCCGACCAGGGCATACCTTGCGATTTTAGCATATCTGCATTTGCATAAGTAAAATGAACGGTTGAATGATTGACCTGTTCAGAAAATGCGTCAAAAAATTCTCCTACCCACGCAATTTCTTCTTGATCATATAGTTCCTGTCCCTGTTGTTCAGAAATCGCATGATACATCATCTGTGCTGTTTTCTGGTTCCGGTTTTGCGTTTCCTGTATCACCCCAAAACCATAAAGGACAATGGCGGATAGTAATGCACTCGCAAGTGCAATCGTCAAAACAATAAAGAGATTTCTTTTTCGATTTGCTGATACACTTCGGTTTGATATGCGTTTTACTATGGCGCTGGTGTCATTTTCAAAAGGCCATGTCATAACCTGTCACC
>CAJTGD010000131.1 GCA_910575475.1 Lachnospiraceae bacterium
GTTCATTTCAGGCATAGTATACACGATTTTCGATGTCAGATAAAGAGTATTGGAAAAATATACCTTCGTAAATATGCATAATTTTTTCTGTAATATCCCTACATGTTCATTCATGCGTTTATTCTGATTCTTTGACAGTTCCTTATTGCTAAAGGTCTTAGGAATGTCTATAATAACAGTAAGAAGAATACTGGGAGACCTGAATGGTATCATTTTTTGAAAGGAGCGTTTTGCCATGACATTGATGCAGGAGCAGGCTATAGATTTGATAAAAAAGATGCCTGATGAAAAGATTTATTATCTGATTCATTTACTGGAAGATTTTGTGGAGCCACCAACGCTTTATAGTACTGAATCGACCGTTTCGCAAAGGGCATATCAGAATTTGCAAAAATTCAGGCATAGAGGTACTGTGGAGAGGGATTATAAAGCAGAATTATGTACTGCATTGGATTCCCGCATGGATAGCATAAGAATCCTCCATGGAACTCCCCTGCCAGATAAGGAAGAATAGAATAGCTCCCTCATTTTTCATATATTGTAAAAACAAGGTTTACAGTGTGAATTTGGGCATCTGTTTTTTATATGGTATTTTATTCATCTTCAAAGATAGTTTCATTCATTTCAGGGAAATCTAACAGCTCGGATACGGTCATGCCTAAACCAATCGCCAGTTTATGGAGTGTTTTCAGTTTGGGATTCTTTGTTTTACCGGACATGATATTTTCAACAGTAGATTGAGTAATACCAGATAAAGTAGCCAGCTTGTTTATGGTAATATTTTGTTCATCACATAATCTGGTGAGCCTCAAAATAATCACATCTGAATAAGTCATAAAGACCTCTCCCTGCTTCAAGAATTAAATAAAGTATACGGGGAATCCCTGTTCAAGGTTAATGGTATGCCGTTAACCTTTCATTATTCATCCTCAAATGCAATTTCAATCACCAACCCCCACTTCAAGTGGGGGTTTGAAAAACGCCCCCAAGGGCTCTGTTACTGCTCGCCTCAAAGGCGGGTGTCGCAAGCATATATTACTTGCTGCCGCTAAAAAGCGGCTCCTTTACTT
>CAJTGD010000132.1 GCA_910575475.1 Lachnospiraceae bacterium
AAGTAAAGGAGCCGCTTTTTAGCGGCAGCAAGTAATATATGCTTGCGACACCCGCCTTTGAGGCGAGCAGTAACAGAGCCCTTGGGGGCGTTTTTCAAACCCCCACTTGAAGTGGGGGTTGGTGATTTGGTCTATCACATATAAAAAGAAAAAGTTGACAGTTTTTTACGACTATGAAGGGATAGAAAAGTGGGCAACAGGTGAGTGGAAAGCAAAGAAAGATATAACAAAAAAATATGTTTCCTTTATTCAACAAAAGAAACAAAGTATAGACATAGAATTTATAAAAGTATTAGCACATTCGGGAATTGAACTGAATGAAGAAGTTGATGCACTGGCTAAAAGTGCGTTGTTAGCTAAAGGATATAAAACTTATAATGATGGCTCTGTATATTTTGTAGGTTATGGCTTAGATGATTGGAAAGCAATAGTTGACTGTATCAGTGAAGAAAATAAGAATTTATCTGAAGAAAATATACCAGAAATCAATTTGAAAACAGAAAATATGGGTTCAAGGAATAAGATAACAATTCTTCAGGCCAATAATAAGGTAGTGGTAAATTGTTATTCAAATTCTAAATCATATGTGCAGGGAAAGCAGACAGTGCTTTTCCAAAAAGTAATTGCAACCGCCATAGAATTATTACGAACAGGTCAGAGCGTAATTGAAACATTAAACAGTTATCATGCCTTAACCCTAGAGAAATCAGAAGTAGAAAATAGGTTTGATCAACTTTTACCACATTATAGAAAAGAGGGTGAAAAGCATTATGCCAATTTATTGTCAGCGGTATACAATACAATGCTGACGGGGTATATGCCCGATTATACATGCTTAGTGACACCTATTTTTAGGGCATATGAATTTTATCTGCATAGAATATTAGGAGATGTTATGGGATTGGATACAGAAACCGACAACGGAACTAATAAATTTTCATATTTGTGATTATGCCGGATCGCAGCCCGGCTTTCCTCCTAGATTTTCTTTGGTATGCGCTCCGGCACAAACGATAATGAATGCCGGTCACA
>CAJTGD010000133.1 GCA_910575475.1 Lachnospiraceae bacterium
CCGGCCATCTGAGAAAATAAAGTGCTTTGAAAGCTGTTTGATCCAGAGAAAAGTCATTTGTGATCAAGGTTTCCGTAACACCGCTGGGAAGGGAAAAGCGCAGCACACGGACACGCATTCCTTCATATAAAGTGACCACCTGGTCGGTCACCCCATGCTCTTCGGAAGGGGGTGGGACTGCATCGATCTCCAGGTTGAATTTTGAGCGGAGCCGAAAAAGATAACGCGCATGGATCTCATTTTCGATATAAGATATCAATTTTTTTGAAGCATATCCCCTATCGAAGATGAACATGGTGTATAATAGATCTGTCCGGCTTTTGCATCTGATGTGATCCATATGGCGTACCGCAAGGGTACGTTCATCAACGCTCATGGGTTCAAGCAGGGCGTCAAGAATACGGTGATTGAGCACATCATAGGCAATGCTGGCCATGGCAGTGGGAGAGTTTGCGCCTCTCCCAATACTGCCGTATTTGTGGAGAAGGGCTTTTCTGTTAGGCAAGGGAATCTTGGAACCATCAATCGCAATAGGCTGGATGCCCCATACCCCGCCAAGACGGCGGTGATAGTTCAGGGATTCCGTACAGCAGAGGAAATCCAGGACATTTTCAAAGCATTCCTGGAAAATGGTGTGGCTGATACCAGCTCTTGCTTTGCTGAAAGCCTGCTGTGAGCAGTGGATGGTCTGTGAGATAGGATTCCCCATTTTCTTGCGTAAGTCAGAAAAGAACTCATCAAGCATGGAAGAAGTGGAACGCTTGACGCTTTTGAGGAGCAGCTCCATCATAGTCCAAAAGGGAAGCTTACCACAGTTCCTGGTAAAAGCTCCTTTTCTGAGACGAGCCCTTTCAAGTACTTGAGGATCCGAAAGGGTATTGCAGATGATAGACGCGACAATTTCCATTAATTTCATAAGAAGAATCTCCT
>CAJTGD010000134.1 GCA_910575475.1 Lachnospiraceae bacterium
TTTTTCGCATTACCCATAAAAGAGAGGAGGTTTTACCATGAAGCAAGAATAAAAATCACAAGAAAAGAGGCCAGGGAACACCTGGAACAGTTTCACCTTGCCTGCGAATTAGCCAAGCTGATCCGACATTATTTTCCAGATCTTTTGCCATTATTAAAACAACTGCCAGATTCCCGGAATCAGAGTTATATTACCTATCCGGGTGTGATACTTCTTATGACCCGTATTCTTTCTTCTTTATTTTACATCAGCAGTATGCGGAAAACAAGCGAAGAATTCAATTCGGAGATCCTGATAAAAAATGTCTGGACGTTGTGCAAAGAAGAGGCCGTAGTGGAGGAATTGCCATATTGGGAAACCATTAACCGGTATCTGAAAAAACTGGAGCCGGAAAACCTGCAGGATGTGATCCACTGCCTGTGCCGCAGGTTGCTGCGTAGCCGGGTATTTGAAGGGATGCGTATCAGGGGAAAATACTGGCAGGTGATTATAGANGGGACGCAGCTTTGCAACAGCCGCGGGGAATTGGACGGGAAGAGTCTGCACCGAACTCATAACAAAGGGACGGAAAAAGAGTACCGGGAGAACTATTATTATGTGCTGGAGGCGAAATTGGTACTGCACCCGAAAATCCTCATCAGTATCCAAACGGAATTTGTAGACAATGAAGAGGGGAAGGAGATGGAGAAGCAGGATTGCGAACGGAAAGCGTGCTGGCGTTTGATGGAGAAGCTGAAAAAGGCATTCCCAAGGTTGCCCATCTGCCTGTGTGGAGACAGCCTGTATGCCTGTGAAGGTTTCTTTGAAAGATGCAAGGAAAAGAACTGGAAATATATTCTGCGTTATAAGGAAGGGAGTATCCCTACGATCGGAATGGAATATCGGGAATTGAAGGGAATCGAACAGAATTACCAGG
>CAJTGD010000135.1 GCA_910575475.1 Lachnospiraceae bacterium
AAGAAAAGATATGGAACCCTACGTTGAGGAAAAGAAAAAGCGGTATGGAAAATATGCCATACCACTAAAAAGATGGAATATATTTATCTGCGATTAAAAATCAAAAACACAAGATATTGTGGTTAGTAGGAAGAATAATATTTAAGTTGTTAACATTGGTTGCAAAAGTGCATACTTTCAACGGCTATTGCAAGACTGTCATACGCTTTGCTGCTATCAACGCATGGCGTGACAGGAGCAGACGGCGGCAAAAAGAAATATCCCTTTCATACCCCACAGAAGAAAAGTTTTACCCTTTAGGCACAACAGACGAATATTTTGAAGCACCCTATGAAGAATACCCCGTTACGATATGCGGTCAGAAAGTTATCCTCACCATGGGGAGCTTGCCGCAGCCCTGTTATCTTTGCCGGAGAGAAACCAAGAAATCATTTTCCTTTACTTTTTCGGACATTACACACAAAGGGGAAATCGGAGAAATGTACGGACACTGCCGGAGTACGACTGGGTATCAAATCCGCAGGACTTTAAAGCTTCTGTACAAAAAAATGGAGGCACTTTCATATGGGGAATCCGAAACTTTTGCCCTATGAAACGATTGTCCGGGCGACCAATGGAGAACCGGCAGGCTTGTGAGCAATCACAGCCTTGTCGGCTCAGCTCTTTTGTCCAAATAAAAACGAACATGATTTTTATTTGAAATTAAATGAAATCACTAATCCCCCAGCTATGCTGGGGAGAATAGAGTAAGTTGTGACGAAGAAGATATTATAAAAAAGCCTCCTATGTTAAAATGAGAAAGGTGTCGCAAGCCAA
>CAJTGD010000136.1 GCA_910575475.1 Lachnospiraceae bacterium
GATGAATGATTGGTACACAGATACCGTAAATGCATTATAGCACATGCATCAGCAATAGGATGATCCTTTTGTTTGGAATAGACTTAAAACGTTTGATTGCAGCTATAAGCTGCGCTATGTCATATTTATAATGTTGATAAAAATAAGAATTGCAACGAATGTATAAAGGTAATTATGGAAATTATGAATTGATTTTTTAGTCTTTGCTTGATGCGATCACAAGGGTATTTTACTGGGGCAGGCATCCTAATGCCTGCCCCGAAATCAGAACATGCCGCCTTTCCCGGGGAATCTATTTTACGCGTCCCTTCGGCTGCTGCTGTGTAATGCAGTGTACGTTTCCGCCGCCCAGGATGATCTCACGGGTGAGGACGCCCACCACCTGGCGGTCCGGATGGATCGCCTTTAATTCTTCGATGACCTTCGCGTCATTCTCATCCCCGAACTGGGGAACGATGATCCCGCCGTTCACATACAGATAATTCAGATAGGAGGCAGCCGTCATTTCCCCCGCGATCCGTGGGATGGTACCGTCTACGATATCGATGCCGGAAGCTTCTTCTTCCGTAAAATAGACCGGAACCTTCGGCATGGAAATGGTATGCACTTTCAGCTTCCGTCCCTTTGCGTCGGTTTCCTGCTCCAGCTGCTCCTTATTGGCTTTGAGGATATCATACCACCTAAAATCCGTGTAATGGACACTCGTTAACGCCTGATTTTGACTTTATCGGTTTCAAAGTCCTTGAAAATACAGGATTTTTATTCCTTTTTCTCTTCCACTAA
>CAJTGD010000137.1 GCA_910575475.1 Lachnospiraceae bacterium
AGAACTGGAAATATATTCTGCGTTATAAGGAAGGGAGTATCCCTACGATCGGAATGGAATATCGGGAATTGAAGGGAATCGAACAGAATTACCAGGAGCGCAAAAGAGAGACAGGGAAGGAATGGTATGATTATGTAAGAGAAATTGATTATAAAGGGTATAAGGTGAATGTGGCAGAATACGGGGAATATCAAGAACAAATCTGTAAAAAGGGGAAGAAAAAAGGAAGTGAGGAAATCATCCAAAAAGAATTCTGGTTTGTGACGGATCTGCCTGTCACCCGAAAAAATGTGGCTGATCTGACGGAGAGGGGAAGGATGCGCTGGAGAATTGAAAATGAGGGTTTCAATGCACAGAAGAAGCATGGATACTATTTGGAGCATCTGTACAGCAGGAATTACCAGGCGTTGAAAAACCATTATTACCTGATCCAGATTGGGCATATGATCGGACAGTTTCTGGAGGCATGGGAGCGGATATGGAAGAAAGTAAAGCAAAGTTTGGAGCAGAAGCATAAACGGATGCTGGAATCCATGAAGAAATTGTTGCTGGAGGAATATAAGGAAGAGATAGACCAGAAGATACAGATACGGTTTATATAGGAAACATTAGGGAGAGGTGGTGATGGAAGGATAGACGATAAAGAAAAAAGGTACGGAAACAGAGTACAGGGATTTTATGGCTTAAATCGGATGGTACGGATCATAGGATATGAAAAAAATG
>CAJTGD010000138.1 GCA_910575475.1 Lachnospiraceae bacterium
TTTAATTTCCAAGCATTAGGTCAAATCCACCGCCTTTAGGCGGTAGAGCTTTAGCGTCATTTTCTTTTCTGCAAGGTAGTGATATAATAAGCGTACTGTGCAAGGAGGAATGAAAAATGGCGAAATATAAAAATGGGAGTCATACAGTATACGATATCAAATATCATTTTGTGTGGATTACAAAGTATAGGTATAAAATATTAAAAGGGAACGTAGCCTTTAGGCTGCGGGAATTACTCAAACAGGGATGTGAAGCATATGGGATAAAAATAATAAAAGGAGGGATACAGCAAGATCACGTACATATGCTATTATCCTGTCCGACAAACATGGCACCGAGTGAAATCATGCAAAAGTTAAAGGGAAGAGCGTCCAAATTGTTACAGGATGAATTTCCAGAATTAAAAAAGAAATACTGGGGGCAGCACATATGGGGACGGGGATATTTTTGTGGTACAGTAGGAACCGTAGATGAAAGAACAATTGAAGAATATATAGAGAATCAAGGAAATGAAGAAGGATATGAAAATTTTAAAATTGAGAAAGAATAGCTACTTAAGTAGGGCTTAAGTGGACTTTTAGTCTAAAAAGAGAGGGCTTTAGCCCCAAAGTGAGTTTCAGTCACAAAGAAAGGGCTTTAGCCCTCATTGCGACTTTCAGTCGCTTAACGGTGGCCTTTAGGCCGCATCAACCCACCGGCTTTAGCCGGTGGTCGTTGAGT
>CAJTGD010000139.1 GCA_910575475.1 Lachnospiraceae bacterium
GTCTTCCAGCGACCCTCTCGGGTCTGGTCATGTTTGTTAACATTACCTCGGATGTCTTGATTGTCTCATTTCTATCTGATTCAATCTTACTCATTGCTTTTTTTAAAAAAATCAATGAGTGTTTCTTTCTTCGTATGCAGTTTTCAAGGTGCACTGTTGATTCTTTTCAGAATCAAGTGGAGAATACGAGAGTCGAACTCGTGACCTCCTGCTTGCAAGGCAGGCGCTCTCCCAACTGAGCTAATCCCCCATTTTAAATTATCATCTTTTGCTTTTTACAGCATGGGCTTAAGTGGACTCGAACCACCGACCTCACGCTTATCAGGCGTGCGCTCTAACCTGCTGAGCTATAAGCCCATTTTTTTAGTTTGGCGGCCACCTACTCTCCCACACCGTCACCAGTGTAGTACCATCGGCCGCCCGAGGCTTAACCATCGTGTTCGGGATGGGTACGGGTGTTTCCCCCGGGCGCATCGCCGCCAAAAATATATTAGTTATCTTCTGTTGCACTTCGCTCATGCCTTATGCACTCGCTCATTGATAACTAAACAATAGACACCGAAGCCTCTACTTCTTTCTTCCTTAGAAAGGAGGTGATCCAGCCGCACCTTCCGATACGGCTACCTTGTTACGACTTCACCCCAGTCATCCGTCCCGCCTTCGA
>CAJTGD010000140.1 GCA_910575475.1 Lachnospiraceae bacterium
AATGAAATCACTAATCCCCCAGCTATGCTGGGGAGAATAGAGTAAGTTGTGACGAAGAAGATATTATAAAAAAGCCTCCTATGTTAAAATGAGAAAGGTGTCGCAAGCCAATCTCAAGAATAGGAGGCGGTCCAAATGGACAGTAAAAGTTTATCACACACGAAATGGAAATGCCAGTACCATATCGTATTCATACCAAAATATCGAAAAAAGAAATTATTCGGTCAGTTGAAATACGATGTACGAGAGATATTAAGCACCTTATGCAAATACAAAGGAGTAGAAATTATAGAAGGAGCTGTGTGTGCCGATCATGTACATATGTGCGTGAGCATACCGCCTAAGATAAGCGTATCAAGTTTTATGGGATACCTGAAAGGGAAGAGTACGCTCATGATATATGACAGGCATCCGGAACAACAAAACAAATGGAATAAAGCATTTTGGGCAAGAGGGTACTACGTGGCAACAGTAGGAAATGTAACAGAGGATGCCATAAAGAAATACATTCGGGAACAGTCAGAAGAATCCCGGAAAGAGGTAAGTAAAGGAGCCGCTTTTTAGCGGCAGCAAGTAATATATGCTTGCGACACCCGCCTTTGAGGCGAGCAGTAACAGAGCCCTTGGGGGCGTTTTTCAAACCCCCACTTGAAGTGGGGG
>CAJTGD010000141.1 GCA_910575475.1 Lachnospiraceae bacterium
TCTAATGCGGAGTTAAATATTATGCAGAGTAACTATCTGCAATCATTAATAAAACCTATGATTTTCTTTCTGTTTACTCAGCATAATATTCCATATAGAATACCTCTTACAAATCACAGAAAGGGGGTTCCTATATGGAGCAACACGAGGTAACTATTGAAGAATTAGTAAATGGGCTGATGGATCACCTTAAGCTCATTGGCTACAAAGAAAGTACCCGGGAAAGATACTTGGCTTATTATAAAGTCTTTATCAAGTACTGCGGAAAGAAGGAGATTGATTATTTTTCACTTGATCTTGGAAAGCAGTTTCTGTTAGAACATCACAAGCATAAGTGGGTTGATTTTGAAAATCTGACAATGGCTGAGAATTATCTCCAGCGTCACATATGGATGTTGTACGAATTTCAATTGTACGGTGAAATCCGCCAGAAAAAACGACTTTCAAAAGACATGAGACTTGAATATTTTGAGGGTGTTTTAGATGGCTACATTGCACATGAAACAGAAAGAGGACTTAAGGATACAACCTTAAAGGGCAAGGAATTTTCTGCGAGAAAAGTATTTAAGTATTTCGAAAGCATCGGGATAAAAAATACCAGCGACATACGGTCCGAGCATGCATATGGATTTTTGTCAAGCAGATCCTACTACTCT
>CAJTGD010000142.1 GCA_910575475.1 Lachnospiraceae bacterium
TTTAATCTCTCAGGGTTTAATTCCCCGCAGCTTGCTGCGTAAGAAACTTTTTTGCAAAGTAAAAAGATGATACAATAGTAAAAAAGGAAAGGGGAAAGTTGTGGATGAGTGAGTACAAACACAAATCACACAATGTATCAGTGCTAATGTATCATTTTGTATGTCCGGCAAAGTATAGAAGGGTAGTAATAGACGAAGAAGTGGATGAGGTAATAAAAGAAACATGTGAAGAGATATCGAAAAGATATGAAATAGACTTTATAGAAATAGGAACGGATAAAGAACATGTACATTTTTTAGTACAATCGGTACCAACATATAGTCCGAAGAAAATAATCCAAATCATAAAGAGTATAACAGCACGCGAAGTATTAAAAAGATGTCCCCAGGTAAAAAGGAAATTATGGGGAGGAGAATTTTGGACGGATGGATATTATGTAGCGACGGTGGGAGAGCATGGAAATGAAGAAATAATAGGAAACTATGTAAAAAATCAAGGAAAAGAAAATGAGTATAAGAAACTATATAAAAAAGAACCGGAGGCAAAGCAGTATAGCATATTCGACTATATGTAGTGGGGCGACCTCTCTCAATACCCCGCAGCTTGCTGCGGGGTCGTTTATT
>CAJTGD010000143.1 GCA_910575475.1 Lachnospiraceae bacterium
ACGTTTTTATCCTGGTCGTCTTCCAGCGACCCTCTCGGGTCTGGTCATGTTTGTTAACATTACCTCGGATGTCTTGATTGTCTCATTTCTATCTGATTCAATCTTACTCATTGTTTTTTCAAAAAATCAATGAGTGTTTCTTTCTTCGTATGCAGTTTTCAAGGTGCATCAGCGCTGTTTCCGCTCTCCCCTTCCACAGCTCTTTCTTTAAAATCTGGCGGCCACCTGCTCTCCCACACCGTCGCCAGTGTAGTACCATCGGCCGCCCGGGCCTTAACCATCGTGTTCGGGATGGGTACGGGTGTTGCCCCCGGGCGCATCGCCGCCAGAAATGTGTTAGTTATCTTCTGTTGTACTTCGCTTGTGCCTTTCAGCACCCGCTCATTGATAACTAAACAATAGACAACTTCCTTCACCGCTCTCACTAAGCATATACAATACATATGCTAAGTGTTCGGGTGTGCCTTCTCACTAAGCTCCCCTTGCAGGCTCGCTAAGTGTCCAGTGCATACTTCTTTCTTCCTTAGAAAGGAGGTGATCCAGCCGCACCTTCCGATACGGCTACCTTGTTACGACTTCACCCCAGTCATCCGTCCCGCCTTCGACGGCTCCCTCC
>CAJTGD010000144.1 GCA_910575475.1 Lachnospiraceae bacterium
TCTTACCTGCTGTTTGAAGTTGCTTATCATCCTTCCGTTGAAGCTGACACCATAATACCTGTAGTGCCCTGTCAGTTTCAGATTGAGCATTCCCATCAGTTTCTTTAGTTTCTGGTCTCGATTAGCGTACAGCCAGACTTTTATGTCCTTCCGTTTCTGCCGGAATTTCTTACTGCTCGTTTTCGGCATCATCCATGCGGTTCCTTTCCTTGTCTGTCCACAGTAAAATGTAAATCCCAGAAAGTCGAAGGTTTCCAGCCTTGTTGATTCTCCGCGTTTCTGCTTCGATTTTGCCAGATATCCTCCGCTTTCCAGCATCCTGCTCTTGCTTTCCTCCAGTTCCAGTCCGAACTTTTCCATTCGTTCCTTAAGAAGCTTATATTGTTTCCCATTGCTTTTCGGAATGTATACCCGGAGCGATGGCTGTGGCTTATATGACTTCCTTTTCAGCCTTTCTACAAGCCCCTCGATGTTCTGTTCCAGGTTCTCCCCGTATTCTTTCTTCGTCACTTCATCAATCCCCACTGCCTTGCTGCCATCCAGTTCCCTGTGGCATTGCATTAGCAGTTCTTTA
>CAJTGD010000145.1 GCA_910575475.1 Lachnospiraceae bacterium
TTATTGTCTGTATAATGGGGTTAAAACCCTCGCCTTTAGGCGAAACCTTTAGGTCAACCCCATAACCTCAAGTTTAGAAAAAAGAAAAATTGAGATACTAAACGTGAGGTGAAGAATATGGAGAATTATAGAAAATCGTCACATTGCACGTATGATATCAAGTACCATTTGGTATGGATTACGAAATATAGGAAACCAGTAATTACAGGGAAAATAGCAGTTCGGCCAAGAGAATTGATCCGAACCATTTGCCAAAGAAATGATGTGGAAATCCTAGCGGGTCATGTTGGGATTGATTACATCCACATGTTAGTGTCAGTCCCGCCGCATTTGTCAGCAAGCAAACTGGTACAGTATATTAAAGGGGCAACATCAAGGAAACTGCAAATGGAATATAAAGAATTGAACAAACAATTTTGGGGGCAACATTTATGGGCAAGAGGATACTTTGTAGCAAGTAGTGGAAATGTGACAGATGAAATTATCAAAGAGTATATCCAAAATCAAGATTTACAAGAGAAAACAAAAACGGACAACTTTGAGATAAGTTAAGTAAAAAGG
>CAJTGD010000146.1 GCA_910575475.1 Lachnospiraceae bacterium
AAAAAAATAACCCTTCCGTATGGATTTGTGGTATCTTTAAGTTGCTACACTTAAGAAAGATACAAACCACCAGAAGAGTTATTCCATGTATGAGTTTACCATACTTTTCGGTGGTTTACCATACGATTATGCTAAATTTTATTGATAAAGTCCTATGCCATTTTGAATCTTGTTTTTCCCGGAAGGCTTCCTTCTGCTGGTTTATCATTATTACAGTAGGCTTAATGCTCCGCTCAGATAAACTTGATATTACCTCCGTTATTCGTGACTTGGCTCTTGCGCCTGGCTGCTACCCTTCCATGATCCATTTTTTCAGATCCTCCGCCTGGTCTCTGGAATCCATTCGCAGCCGTTGGTTCTCTGCTGTAAAAGAGTATTCTCCTCTCTATAAGGAGGGGAACTTCCACATCCTTGTAGGCGACGGGGTCAAACAGCCGAAGGAAGGACGCCGGATTCCAGGAGTGAAGAAATTGTTCCAGGAATCCGAAAACTCTGCGAAACCGGAGTACATCCACGGGCATATGTTCGGCGGTCTTGGCATC
>CAJTGD010000147.1 GCA_910575475.1 Lachnospiraceae bacterium
GCATCAGAAAGACTACGAAAGATTTTTTACTGTCAAGGAGACTCCTAAGCGGGGCAGGAAGGTTGAATACAATCAGGAAGCAATAGATGCCTGCAGAAAGAACAGTGTCGGCTGGCTTGTGCTTGCGACAAATGATGTCAAAGACCCGGTGGAGGCACTTGAAATATACCGGATGAAGGATACAATAGAAAAGCATTTCGATGACCTGAAAAATGACCTTGATATGAAAAGGCTGCGTATCCATTCCTCAGCAGCAATGGACGGGCGGCTGTTTATCCAGTATATCGCCCTGATACTTTCTTCCCAGATTAAAAACATCATGAATGAGGCCGGATGGTTCAAGAGCCATAATATGCAGGAAGTGATAGATGAGATGAAATCCCTGCGGGTAGTTTCTGTTGAAGGGAAACGTAAGCCGATCTACACAACGACAACAGCTTTTCAGAGAGAGATTATTGAACTCTTTGGGCTAAACATCGGCTGACATATGTATAATTGATACGGGATTTTAGG
>CAJTGD010000148.1 GCA_910575475.1 Lachnospiraceae bacterium
TATCTGGAACTGCCTCACGGGATCCCTTCCCATGATACGATCCAGAGAGTCTTCTTCATCCTACGTTCGGACGAACTACAGAGTATGTTGGTAAATATCTTGATACGGATTGTCACAGTGGCTGGTAAAAAGCTGGATGAATATCTTTATAACTCAAACTTCCCACACCGCATGGTGTGTTGAACCTTGAAAAATCAATACTTTAACCCATAAAAAAGGCATAAACCTCTTGTCTGTGGTATAATTGAGTTGCCTAAAAACAATTACACAGCAAGGAGATCTATGCCATGTCAAGTATACCACAGACAACCGATAATGGAAACAGCGTTTCTGATTTTGCTACAAAATTTATGCAGAGGTTCCACCTTGGGAAATTGCTCTTTAAGTGTAATGCCGGAAAAGAAAAAGGTATCCCTGTAATGGATGTCTTCCGCTTCCTGTTCTGTATGATGTTTTCCGACAGGAGTTTCTATATGCAGATGAAAACAGGTACATTTAGAGAAGGATT
>CAJTGD010000149.1 GCA_910575475.1 Lachnospiraceae bacterium
CAGAATAAACGCACGAACAGTAAGGCGGACTTATTTGCCCATTTATTTGGCCAGTTCGTCAATTGCATCCAACATATCATTATCGTATAATACTTTCAGGACAGCAAGAATCACAGGAATCTCCGTTTCCAGGTTTCTGCCTATTTTGTTACGGATTCGCTTCATGCTCCTATGATAGTAAACTTTCAACAACTTTATAATGAACATGACAAACCTTCTGACCAGGCCAAGATTGTGTATCCCGTTTTTCTCTTTGGAACGCAGTTTATCTTCTTTGAATACGATATCGAGCACCCAATGCAGCCCATTTTCGATATGCCAATGCCGATGCGCAACAATTGCGAACAATTCTGCGATCGGCTTGATACTGCACAGATAATACCGTTCCTCTATGGATTCTTCTCCAGTCTCCTTTTTGGAAATCGTTTTTCTTTCATACCCTATGGATGTCAGTTTTT
>CAJTGD010000150.1 GCA_910575475.1 Lachnospiraceae bacterium
GTCCCGCGGTTATTTTAATGGGTCGCCTTACAGTTATAATGGTGTTTTACGTTACGCGGATTTTTACGGGGATGTGATTCCCCGTTCCCCTTTTTATCACGGACCCTTGTGGATATGGCAAAGCAGAAAATATAGCGTATGACTTCTCTTTGTTCCGTACAGGTATCTGCTTCCATATATTCAGGGAAATATCTGCTGATACATCCGATCAGTTCATTCATATTTGTCTGGTATCTGTGCTTGTTATGCCCTGTATTGACCGTTTCATCAATGATGCCGTCGGTTTCTGTTTTGATCAGCATCGCAAGATTGGCAAGGAGTACAGAAATCCAAAACTCCTGCTGGATGGAGTTCTCTGAAAAGCCGTTGAAATTGGTCAGGCCGACTTTCTCCTTTATGAGCTTGTACTCTTCTTCGACCGGCC
>CAJTGD010000151.1 GCA_910575475.1 Lachnospiraceae bacterium
GTTTCGCCGGGATCCCATAAGCGGAAACAGCGGCCTTGAGCACTTTCTGGAAGTGATAGGCATTATCACTGTAAAAAAGCTCCCCGCCAACCAGGAGCCTGGAATGGTCATCAATGATCATGATACAGTAGACACGCCTGCGTACCCCGTTTTCTGTAATGTAAGGGAGGTAGCAGGTGTCCGCCTGCCACATCTTCCCGAACGCGTCTTCCTCAAATGCCCTGCGGTCACGCATGGACGGATTTTTTGCGGATTTCAGGTCATGGTGCTTGACGAACCGCTGGACAGCGCACACGCTGACGGTTGCCGGGATGAACGAGCCTGCCACAAGCTGGCGGTGGATCTGTGTTGCGTTCAGCCTTGGGAATTCCGCTTTCAGGCGGTAGATCTCGTCCACGGCGG
>CAJTGD010000152.1 GCA_910575475.1 Lachnospiraceae bacterium
CCATACGGTTGCAGCGCTTTACAAAGTCGCATTTGCCGAGAATAGCACCGACAACTGCAAGGCCACTGGCTGGGATGATCCGCTCATTGGTAAACTCAATTTTTATCTTTTTCATGATGACTGCCTCCATAGTTTTCTTATGGAGTATTGTATCAGAAAACATCACCAAATGGGTGATATTATTTCATCTTAAAAAAATATCGGAAGGCCGCATAAACAGAGCGATTATAGCATGGAATAATAATTAAGCTTCACGGATTAAGGTAATCAATAAAGCTTATGAAAGCGCAGTTTTAATCTCTCAGGGTTTAATTCCCCGCAGCTTGCTGCGTAAGAAACTTTTTTGCAAAGTAAAAAGATGATACAATAGTAAAAAAGGAAAGGGGAA
>CAJTGD010000153.1 GCA_910575475.1 Lachnospiraceae bacterium
GTTATACCGAAAAGTATCTTATCCCGATATTTGAAAAATCCCCTTAATATATAAGCCGAGTAGAAACAAAATTCGGGATAATATTTTCCTATATAAGTGGAGAGGATGCGCAGAAAATTCGGGATAATATTTTTTTAGTTCTTCCATGTGAAGGATATTTCCTCAATAATCTAATCAGCAGGCTACTGCCTGACTATTATAATGAGGAGGCCATGAACATGGTAAAGGTAACTGACATATCTGAGCTTATATCTCTGGTATGCAAAAAATTAATTGAATACGGTGTCCAGCCACACACTGTCTGGTCAGATTACAGCTATAACTACCGTCCAATCCTTCATTTTTTTCAGGAACATGAATGCCCTCAATATGATGAGGCATTATTGG
>CAJTGD010000154.1 GCA_910575475.1 Lachnospiraceae bacterium
CCCCCCTGGATGCCGGGAGGGGAATTCCCATGGCGTGTGAAGCCCCACAGGAATGGATGTGTCAAAAAAACTCCTGACGGTAATCCGCGGGGTTTCTGTGTGACTGCAGGAATGACCGCGCGGACAGGAGGACGAACTGACAGGCAAAAGAAATGGAATACTGCTCCAGAAAACAGAGGCCCTTTATGAATGCGGACGGGGCGGTTTCTGCGGAAACAAGCATGCCGAGCCACTCCTGCTTGTGGGACAGGAAGAGATCCCTCCAGCGGTAAAGCATGGACACGGAGATGCCGAAGCGGGCGCAGAGTTTTTCTACCGTATGCAGAGGAAGGAAGGATTCCGCCAGCACCCGCAGGATGAAAAAAAGGCCATATACA
>CAJTGD010000155.1 GCA_910575475.1 Lachnospiraceae bacterium
CAATAGCTTCCTGACGAGTCTTGTTGCTTCCGAATTATTCGCGTTATACGTAATTCCGGCTGTTTTTCCATAAACAGGAAAAAATATTTCCGCAGGTGGGCCATAAGTGCAGCCTCCGATACCCTTCCTTTGGAAGGCGTTCTTTGATAACGAAGCTGGTTGGACGATAATTTCCCCAACGAGCTGACGGAAATGCTCTGGAGGATTCCCATGGCAATGCAGGACTGAGCCATATGCATTTCGATCGCCCGGACGGCTTTCAGAATGTTCTGGCGGCTTTTTTCGTCTGTTACCTGCTCCAAGGGACCAGCTTCTCCCGCTTTTTGGTAATAGCTTAGTTTGGGCATATGTTTGGACCAGAAATGATAACAAA
>CAJTGD010000156.1 GCA_910575475.1 Lachnospiraceae bacterium
ATCCTGGTGGAAGCGGGCTGTCATTTCATCATAAAGCGCAACCTCCGCAAGGAAAGCAAAGAGGACTGGCTGAAGATGGCTCAGGAACACAGTAAGGATGTGGAAACTCCCCGGGATGGAAAGACCGTTTATATTGGAAGTGACTGGAAACCGGTTTCGTATAAACCAGAGGATGGTGAGGAAAAAAACATCACCCTGCGTACCGGTTATGAGATCATAAACCGTACCATTGATAAATATGGGCAATTCCTTTTGGAAGGCGACACAGAGGTCAATACCTGGTGGACAAACCTTGGGATGACGGACCGCGAAGTCATCGGCCTGTATCATGCCCACGGCGAATGTGAACAGTTCCACAGCGAGATCAAGAC
>CAJTGD010000157.1 GCA_910575475.1 Lachnospiraceae bacterium
CTGGTAAAGATGAAAAACGGAGCGACCATTTATCTGGAAGCATCCTGGGCGCTGAACGTACTGAAGTCCATGGAAGCGTCCACCACACTGTGCGGAACCAAGGGCGGAGCAGAGATCCATCACGGCGGAAGCTATCCCCAGGACGAGCTGATCTATAACACGGTAGAACACAACCAGTTGATGGAAAAGACCATCTCCCCGGCAGGCGTGGTAGACTTCTTCGAGGGCGGCGCGGCAGCAGAGGCAGTGAGAGAGCAGGAGCAGTGGCTGAACGCGATTATCAACGACGGCGAGCCCCTTGTAAAACCGGAGCAGGCATTTGTAGTGACCCAGATCCTGGAAGCAATCTACAAATCCGC
>CAJTGD010000158.1 GCA_910575475.1 Lachnospiraceae bacterium
GTTCCTGGTAAAAGCTCCTTTTCTGAGACGAGCCCTTTCAAGTACTTGAGGATCCGAAAGGGTATTGCAGATGATAGACGCGACAATTTCCATTAATTTCATAAGAAGAATCTCCTTTCAAAAAGTGTATAATCAAGGAGCTTCGCCGCAAAATTTTCGCGATTTGTCAATAGGTAAATATTACCAAAAACATGGCAATATATTTGTGCAATATTAAGCAAGAAAAGATATGGAACCCTACGTTGAGGAAAAGAAAAAGCGGTATGGAAAATATGCCATACCACTAAAAAGATGGAATATATTTATCTGCGATTAAAAATCAAAAACACAAGATATTGTGGTTAGTAGGAAG
>CAJTGD010000159.1 GCA_910575475.1 Lachnospiraceae bacterium
TCTCAGGTCGGCTACTGATCGTCGGCTTGGTAGGCTTCTACCCCACCAACTACCTAATCAGACGCGGGCCCATCTTACACCACCTCAGTTTTTACCACTGTATCATGCAATGCTGTGGTCTTATGCGGTATTAGCAATCATTTCTAATTGTTATCCCCCTGTGTAAGGCAGGTTGCCCACGCGTTACTCACCCGTCCGCCGCTAAGTCACCCTCTCTTCCCTCCGAAGAGTTCTAAAAAAGTGCTTCGCTCGACTTGCATGTGTTAAGCACGCCGCCAGCGTTCATCCTGAGCCAGGATCAAACTCTCGTTATAAGTTCTTTCCCTCAG